>JACKFC010000035.1 GCA_020632665.1 Deltaproteobacteria bacterium | reverse complement strand
AGGGCATCGCCCTGCCTGTGAGCGCCAACGTCGAGGTCGCGCCGGGCCAGAAGGTCACGGTCGGCGCGTTCCAATTCGACCGCTTGCGCGACAAGAAGGGCGACAAGGTGCAGAAGGCCGACCACAGCGGCACGCCGGCGAGCTACGAAGCGATGACGCAGGATCTCCATTTCGTCAGCCGGTGGCGCGACGGCAAGGCGGAGATCGTCGACCCCTACGTGGTGACGTCGACACCGCCGCTGCCTTGATTGTTCCGCCGCGACCGTTGCGCTACCGTCTGCGCCGACGTTTTGCTGGGAGGACCGGCGATGGCACGACGCCTGCTGCTGATCGAAGACATCGAAGAGTACCGCGCCCTGGTGCGGGTCGCGCTGGAGCAGCGCGGCTACGAGGTGATCGAGGCGAACGACGGTGCGGCCGGCCTCGAAGCTGCCCAGCGTGAGCATTTCGACGCCATCGTCCTCGACCTGCTGATGCCGCGGATGCACGGCTTCGAGGTCATCGAGCGACTGCGCGCCGACTTCGCGACGCGCGCCACCCCGATCATCGTCTTGACCAGCAAATCGTTCGCCAACGATCAGCGCCAGGCGCTGGCGATGGGCGCCAACGCGGTGCTGACCAAGCCCTTCGACCCCGCCGCGCTCGAAGACGCGCTGAACAAGCATTGGTGGCGGACCCGGGTCAGCTTCTGGGGCGTGCGTGGCTCGATCGCCTCGCCTGGTCCAGAGACCGTGCGCTACGGCGGCAATACGCCTTGCGTCACCATCGAGCACGGCGACCAGATGCTGATCCTCGACGCCGGCACCGGCTTGCGTCGCCTCGGCATGCACCTGATGCGTCGGGCTGCCGGACGCCCACTCGAGCTCGACATGTTGGTGACCCACACCCATTGGGACCACATCCAGGGCTTCCCCTTCTTCGTCCCGGCCTACGTGCCGGGGAACAAGGTCCGGGTCTACGGCCCGCGCTCGATCGACAAGCCCTTCGCCCGCGTCATCCAGGGCCAGCAGGATCCGGAGTATTTCCCGGTCGCGCTCGGCGATATGGCGGCGGCGCTGGAGGTGCACGAGCTGCGCGGCGAGCCGGTGCAGATCGGGCCGTTCCACGTGACGACGGCGTTCATGAACCACCCGGGCGTCACGCTCGGCTTCCGGATCGAGGTCGATGGCCAGATCATCACCTACGCGACCGACACCGAGCCCTACGCGACGATGTTGGCCCAGGCGCGGCCCGAGGGCGGCGTCGGCGAGGCGCACGGCCGGCAGGAAGACGCCCGCCTCGCGGCGCTGGCGCAGGACGCCGATCTCTACATCGCCGACTCACAGTACGGTCCCGAAGAATACCGCAGCAAGCTCGGCTGGGGGCATACCTCCTACCTCGACGCGATGCGGATGGCGCTGCATGCCAAGGCGAAGCGTGTCGCGCTCTTCTCGCACGATCCGATGCACGACGACGAGATGGTCGACGCCAAGATCGACGCCTGCCGCGCCTTCGCGACCGAAGAGGGATCGGACGTCGAAGTCATCGGGGCCGCCGAGGGCCTCGACATCATCCTGCGCTGAGCGATGAAGGATCTCGACGCACAGGCCCGGGCGCTCCCGGTCTACCGCCATGAGGCAGAGCTGCTGGCCGCCATCGCGCAGCACCAGGTCGTCGTGGTCGAAGGCGCCACCGGTTCCGGCAAGACCACGCAGATCCCGCGCATGTTGCTCCACGCCGGGATCACCGATCGGGTCATCGGCGTGACCCAGCCGCGCCGCATCGCGGCGACCAGCGTCGCGCACCGCATCGCCGAGGAAGAGGGCGTCGCCATCGGCGGCCTGGTCGGCCACTGCATCCGCTTCGACGACCAGACCAGCGAGCAGACCCGCATCAAGATCATGACCGACGGCATCCTCCTCGAAGAGGCCCGCGGCGACCACGACTTCGACCGCTACGGCGTGCTGATGATCGACGAAGCGCACGAGCGCACGCTGAACATCGACGTGACCTTGGGCCTGCTCGCCCGCGCCATCGCCCGGCGCGCCGACCTGCGGGTGGTCATCAGCTCGGCCACCTTGGACCCCGAGCGCTTCGTCACCTTCTTTTCCGGCCTCGGCCAGAACGTGCCGACCGTGCACATCGACGCTCGCCCCTTCCCGGTCGAGATCCGCTACCGACCGCCGGCGCTCGAGCACGACCGCGACGAGCGCCTCTATGCCCTCTGCGACGAGGTGGAGCGCATCGTCCGCTCCGGCGAACCGGGGCATATCCTCTGCTTCCTCAGTGGCGAAGCGCCGATTCAGCACGCCCGCATCGAGCTGCAGCGCCGCCGCATCGACCGGGGATGCGAGATCATCCCGCTCTACGGCGCCCTGGTGCGCGAGGAGCAGGACCGCGTCTTCGGCGAGTTCGGCAAGCGCAAGATCGTGCTCTCGACCAACCTCGCCGAGACTTCGATCACCGTGCCCGACGTCCGCTTCGTGATCGACAGCGGCGTCGCCAAGGTGCCGCGCGTCGATCCGCGGACCGGCATCCGGACGCTGCAAGAAGAGCCGATCGCGCGGGCCAGCTGCGACCAGCGTTCTGGCCGTGCGGGTCGGACGGCGCCGGGCGTCGCCGTCCGGCTCTACCACAAGAAGGACTACGATCGGCGCCCAGAATTCGCCGACGAGGAGATCCTGCGCCTCGACCTGCGCGAGGTCGTGCTGCGGCTGATCGACCTCGGGATCGAGGACGTCGAGGCTTTCGAGCTGCCGACCGTTCCGAGCCGCCAGCGGCTGCGCGCCGCCCTGGACTGGCTGGTCGGGATGGGGCTGATCGACAGCGAGCAGCGGCTGACGGCGCGGGGACGCTTGGTGACGCCCTTCCCGCTCTCGCCGCCCCTCGGCGTGATGGTCACCTGGGCCGCCGAGAACCACCCCGAAGCGCTGGACGAGGTCCTGCTCGTCGCCGCCTTTCAGAGCGCGCGTCGCCCCTTCCTCTATCCCGTCGGGCAGGAGAACGAGGCGCGCGCGGCGCAGGCCGCCTTCCAGGACCCGCGCGGCGATATCCTCACCCTGCTCCACCTCTACCGCGCCTGGGAGGCTGCGGGAGACAAGGAGCGCTTCTGCACCCGGGTCTACGCCGACCCGCATATCCTCGCCTTCGTCGCCCACGCCCACGATCAGTTGCGCGACATCGCCCGGCGCCTCGGCATGCCCGTCGGCGACGAGGCCAGCCGCCAGCGCGCGCCGAAGGGCAACGCCGAGGCCGTCGTCCGCTCGTTCGCCGCCGGCTTCCGCGACCAGATCCTGGTCGCCGAGGGCCGGCAATACCGCGGCGTCGGGCAAGCCCGGGTGGTGGTCCACCCCGGATCGAGCTGCTTCGGCACCGAAGCCCGCTTCCTTGTCGCCGCCGAGATCATCGTCTTGGCGCGGACCTATGCCTCGGTCGTGGCCACGCTGAAGCCCGATTGGATCGCCGACTTCAATCCGGAGCTCGCCGAGCAGCTGCGCCTGCGCACCCGCCGCGAACAGCCCAAGCGCGCGCCGCGGGTGACGTACCCGGATGCGGTCGAGATCGACGAGATTCGCCTGCCGATCGTCGAACGCAGGGGCCGCGTTCAGGTCGATATCCCCTACACCGCGCTCGACGACTTGGCCGGAATCCCGCCGTCTGCGATGCGGCGGATCGAGCCGCGCTTGCTCAGCCTCAAGGCGCGTGTCGTCTCCGGCGAGCACGCCTGGGCCGCTGGCACACCGCTCGGCAAGCTGCTGGCCTTGCTGCCGGCGATGCCGATCCCCGCACCGGACGCCGACCTGACGCTGCGCGTGCCGGAAGGTGTGCTCTTCGAGGCCGATCGCAATCTCCACGGCCTGCTGCGCCACCTCGGCGACCTACTCGTCCCGGGTCGCCCACAGCGCGGCCGACCGGGCTGGCTGGCCCTGGTCGCCAACGGCGCAGGCGGGTTCTGGCTCGAGGTGATGACGAGTTGGCCCGATGCCGTGCGCTCGACCGAGCTCGGCCTGCAGTCGTTGGAGGAGGCGCTCGACGAGAGCGACCCAGCGATCTTCGAGGTGCAGGACGCCGTGCGGCGGGTCGAGCCCATCGCCGAGGCGCTCGAGCGCAGCGGCAAGCCGGGCCGGCACCGCGGCCGATAGCAGGATTCAGCGCGCGCCGTAGTTGTGCGCCGAGGCTTCTTCGTTGCGGTCGGTCGCAGGCGCCGGCGTCGCCGAGAGCGCGCCGATCCGCGCCCGGGTCGAGGCGTCGAGGTCGAGCGTGGCAGCTGCCAGCGAAGGCTCGAGCTGCTCGACCGAGCGCGCGCCGATCAGCGGCGCGGTGACGTGCGGGTGTGAGCGCACCCACGCCACGGCCAGCGTCACGGGATGCACGCCCAACTCGGCGGCGAGCGCGCTGAACGCCGCGGCGACGCGGGCCGGCTCGTCGCCACCGTAGCGGGTCGCATACATCGCGTTGTCTGCGATCCGCCCACGGGCGCTGGCGGACGCGACGTATTTGCCGCTGAGCAGCCCGCCGGCGACCGGAGAATACGGCAGGACCGCGAGGCCCTCGGCAGCTGCCATCGGCAGGATCTCGACCTCGGCCTGGCGTTTGACCAGGTTGTACATCGGCTGCGTCGCGACCATCGGCGCCCAGCCCATCTGACGCTGCAGTCCGAGCGCACGGCTGGTCTGCCAAGCGGCGAAATTCGAGACCGCCGGGTAGAGGATCTTGCCTTGCTGGACCAAGAGTTCGAGCCCGCGGAGCGTCTCTTCGGGGTCGGTCTCGTCGTCGTGCCGGTGCAGGAAGAAGACGTCGATCCGATCGGTCTGCAACCGCCGCAGGCTCGCCTCGACCGCACGGACGAGGTGGAAGCGCGAGCTCCCGCGGGCGTTCGCCGTGGCGCGGACCGGGAAATAGGCCTTGCTCATGAGCACGAGGTCGTCGCGCTCCTCCCGCACCAAACGGCCGAGGATCTCCTCGGCGCGGCCGCCGTTGTAGACGTCGGCGCAGTCGAAGGTCTGGATGCCGGCCAAGCGCGCCCGTCGGTAGAGCGCTCCCGCCGTCGCTTCGTCGGCGTCACCGCCGAAGCTCATCGTGCCCAGGACCAGCCGCGAGATGCGGACGCCGGTCTTGCCGAGGAAGGCCTGTTCCATCGCGCCCTGGCCGCTAGTTGCCGATCTTGTAGACCGCGACGTCGTCGACGAACCAGCCAGCGGTGGTATTGCTGACCGAGTCGCCGCTGTCGAAGCGGAAGCGGATCTTCACGGTCTTGCCCTTGAGCGGCTCGAGGCTGAGGTAGAGCTTGGTCCACGAACCGGCACCCACCGCGTTGTTGAGCTGGACGCTCACCGGCGTGGTGGCGAAATCGTCGGCCGAGGCCTCGACGAAGCGCTTGTCGTAGCTCGAGGACTGCTCGACGCCGTTGTAGCTCTCGAAGGCGAGCACCGAGGTGGCGTCGGCGGGCAGCGCGACGGCAGCGCTGGTCGCGGTGCCCGTCACCGTGCCGCCGTTGTCGTAGTTCTTGTCGTTGTTGAAGTTGAGCGAGCAGGCCGGGCTCTTCGCGCCGGGCGGGCTCGGCTCGCCGTCGATGCCCCAGCCGACGGTCTTGTCCTTCTCGGCCTTGGGGGCGAGGACCCAGCCGTTGTCTTTGCCGCAGGCGAAGTCGTCCGACCAGCTCGAGGCGCCGCACTTGTCCTGCCCGCCGGCGCAGGCGCCCGCGCTGCAGGCCTCGCCGGTGGTGCAGGGGTTGCCGTCATCGCAGCTCGCGCCGTCGGCGGCGGGGTTGTGGCTGCACTTGCCCGAGCCGTTGACGTTGTCGCAGAGGTCGAGCGTGCACGGGTCGCCGTCGTCGCAGAGCTTCAGGTTGGGATCGCCGATGCACGCGCCGCCATCGTCGCATTTGTCGCCGGTGGTGCAGCCGTCACCGTCCGAGCAGCTCTTGTCCTTCGCGCCCGCGTCGCCCTTGCCGGCGCAGGTGCCGCCAGAGCAGACGTCACCGATGGTGCAGGCGTTGCCGTCGGAGCAGCTGTCGCCTTCTGCCTTCGGCGTGCCGGTGCAGCTGCCGCTGACGCAGTTGTCGGAGCTGGTGCAATCATCGTTGTCGTTGCAGGTCACGCCGTCTGCCTTGGTCTCGTGCTTGCAGTCGCCGGTGGCCATGTCGCAGCTGTCGGTGGTGCAGGAGTCGTTGTCGTTGCAGTCCTTGCTGGTGCCGTAGCAGCCCAGGAAGCTGCTGCAGGCGTCGTCCGAGGTGCACGCGTTGCCGTCGTCGCACTTGGTGTCGCTCGGCGCCGTCTCGCCGTCGCAGAAGCCCGTATCGCATTTGTCGGAGAGGGTGCAGTCGTCGCCGTCGTCGCAGGGCGTGCCATCGGCCTTGTCGGTGCCTTCGCATGTGCCACCGGCGCATTTGTCGTCCGCCGTGCAGTCCTCGCTATCGTCGCAGGCTTGGCCGTCGTTGCCCGGCGTGAACTTGCAGCCCGTGCTCGGCTCGCAGGAATCCAAGGTGCAGTTGTTCTTGTCGTCGCAGACCTTCTGGTCGGCGCCGGTGCACTTGCCCTGGACGCACCCATCGTTGGCGGTGCAGGCGTTGTTGTCGTTGCACGTCGTGCCGTCGACCTTGTTGCCGGCCGGCTCGCAGGTACCAGCCTTGCAGGTGCCGTCGACACAGCCGTCGCCGCTGCATTTGTTGCCGTCGACGCTCGGCGTGGTCTTGCAGGCTCCGGTCGCGGGGTCGCAGGTGTCTTCGGTGCAATCGTTGCCGTCGCTGCAGTTCACCGATTCGCAGGGGCATTGCGCCTCGAAATCGGCGCAGCAGTCGCCGAAGCCGGTGCAGGATGCGTCGCACCAGCAGGTGCCGGACTGCCCACCGCACTTGCCGGCGCAGCTTCCACCGCCGCCGCCGCCGGTGCAGACCTGCTTGTAGTCGGCGCAGCAATCGCCGAACTGCTCGCATTGATCGTCACAGTGGCAGCTGCCGTCGGGCGACGGGCCATCGCACGCGCCGACGCAGCTATTGGGCCCACCGGTCGCATCGCTGCCAACATCTGCGGCGGTGTCGGGGCTGGATGTGTCGGTTGTGTCGGTGCTGGCGGTGTCCCCCGCGTCGGTGGTGGTGTCCGCCGCCGAATCCTCGGTCGCGGAGTCGCCGCTGGCGTCCTCGCTGGTCGTATCGGTCGCCGTGACGTCCTGATCGGTGCCGTCCGCCGCGCCTGCGCTGTCGACTGTGACGTCGGATCCGCCACCGCCCGCGGTATCGGTCGCGCCGCCGCCGGTATCGGCCGTGCCGCCGGTATTGCCGGTCTCGGCGCTACAAGCCGCGGCGAAAACGCAGAGCCAAGTCAGCGAAATACGAAGGAACGAACGGTTCATCGAGGTCTCCTGCCACCCAACGTCTCTCTGGGGGCGCGGACCATAGCGATGCGATCCGCCGAGATCAAGGATGATTTTGCGTGGTACGTCGGCGCCACAGCAGCGCACCGGCAGCAAGGAGCAGCGCGAAGAGCGCCCCGGTCGCCGCGCGGCCCCGCGGTCCGCCACTGCACGTGCTCTCGACGCCATGCGCCGACGAGGCGTCGGTCTGCAGCGAGGCGTGAGGGTCTTCGACCGGTGGCTGCCAGGACGTCGCCTCACCCGCGGCTGGCGCGAGGTCGAAGGCGGTCGGCAGGTTCGGCGTGCCCGGTTGTGCGGCGAGGATCGCGCCGTCGACGATCTCGACCTTCGACGGCGGCACCGCGCGGGCCGGGCCGGTCTCGTCGAGCACGGCGACCCGCAGCGCGGCAGGGGCGTCCTTCCAACGGGCGTCTTCGGTGGTCGGCCGGCTCAACAAGGTCGAGCGCTGCTGGTTGCCGTTCGAGCTGAAGTCGACCTGCCGCTCGCGCAGGATCCAGCCACCGCCGTCGAGCGGCCCGCGGTCGAAGCGAAGCCGAACGGCGTCGGCGAAGTCTTTGCTCTTGTCGCAGACGTCGCTGAGGGTCGCGCGCCAATCGGTGTCGACCGCCGGCAGCTCTTGGTTGAACGCGAAGATCGGGTCGCGATCCATCTCTTCGGGCGAGATGCGCATGTGCATGCGGGTCAGCGTCGCTCCCGAGGCCGCGAGCGCGTCGGCGACGACGAAGATCGGCTCGACGATGCCGACCTCCAGGTCCTTCGCCAGCGTCGCCCCGTCGAGCTTGGCGCCGCCGCCCTTGAGTTGCGTGTCGTTCGGGATCCCGCCGCGGACGCCGATCCAGAACGCCAACGCGTTGTCCGCCTTGCCGTTCGCCGCCGCCAGGCCGGTGCGCTCTTCGAAGATGGCCGCCGTCTCCGCGACGACGGGGAAGCGCGTGGACTGCAGCCAATTCGCCAGCCCAGCAGCGTCTTGCACCTTGTCCAAGCCGGTGAGCGTGAAGCGCTCCTTGCCGAAGAGTGCGCCCGAACGCCACATCGAGCTGCTCAGGTTCTCGCCGTTCTGCACGACGTCTTCGCCGAGCTGCTGGCCGCTCTGCAGCGTCAACGGCTTGGCGTAGAGCGCGGTGCTGTCCGCGCCAAAGAGTTGCTCGGGCTCTGGGATCTTCAGCGAGGCCGAGGGGGCGGCGAATTCGGTGACGAAGGCCCGGCCGGCGGCCTCGTCGATCGCCGCGGCGACGACCTGGACGTAGTTCTGCACGCCGCCGTCCCAGCGCAAGCGCAGGGGGTTCGGCGTGACGTCGAGGTGGTTCTTCGGCACCGCGCGGCCCGGACCGACGGTGTAGACGACGACGGCCATGTCCTCGGCGGCAGCGATCGCGGTCAGCCGCAACGGGACGCAGGGATCTGCGTCCTGCATCTCCAGCACCACCGGGCGGATCTCGGCGATGCCCTTGCCGTTCTGCAGCTTGAAGGCGACGAAGGTATCGCCCTTGGCGCCGTGGCTATCGAGGATCGGCTTGGCCTTGTCGGGCGTCGCGAAGCCGTTGTCGTTCAGCCATTTCAGCAGCTTCGCGCCTTCGCTGCCCTGCAGAACGACGTAATCGTAGGGGCCGGCCTGGCTGCGCTCGAGGACTTTGACCCCGTCGCCGTCTTCCCCCGGGAAGGCGATGCCGCCGGCGTTGGTCGCGCGCCCGCCCGCATCGTCGGAACCCGCGAAGTCGCTGCAGCCGAAGCTGGCGTTGCTGTCGGCGAAGCTGCAACCCTCGGACTCGAAGGAGCGCACGGTCCGAAAACGCGGTGCCGTCGCCTGATCCAGCCGATCGAAGACGTATGCGGTGCCGACGCCCACCTTCGGCTGCTTCGGCAAGGGCAGCACCCAGGCGAAGTCCTCTGCAGGTCCGCTGTAGCGCACCTCGATGGTGACGGTCGTCTTGCCGCTGGTCGGATCCTGGACGAAGAGGATCCGCTCCGCGTCCTGCACCACCAGCGCCGGTCCGGGCGGCGAGAAGCAGCCGCCGCAGGCCCAGGCGGGAGCCGCCCCGAGCAGCGCGAACGTGGTGAGCAGGGTCGCGAACGAGGTCGCAGCGGGCGATCGAAGCAGGGTGCGTCGCATCGTAATCTCCTAGAACATCCAGCCGGCCCAGAGGCCGAGGCGGGTCTCGACGTAGCTCTCGACGTCGGTGGCGGTGTTTTCGCCTTGGGTCGCGGTGGAGCTGCTGTAGACGTAGCGCAGCGTCCAATTCGCCTCGGCGTAGAGGCCCGAGCTCGCCGCGGCGCGCAGCACCAAGCCGGCCTCGGGGACCAAGCCGCTCGAAAATGCGTTCGATGCCGGCAGGCCGAAGTCGCCGGCGTCTTCGCGCGACGCCCAGCCACCGCGCCAGACGAGTTGGCCCATCACGCCGAGGCCGAGCGAGCGATCGCCGAGGGCGAAGAGCGCCGCGTGAACGCCGAGGTCCAGCGCGTTGAAGCGGTCGAAATCACCGCGGGTCGGCGAGCCGCCGCCGAGGATGGCCCCGACGTGCAGCGCGTTCGAGATGCCGTATTCGTAGCGAAACTGGCCGACGCCGCGAAAGATCTCGACCAACTCGAGCGAAAGCCCATGGGTCGCCGGCGCAGGCCGCGCTGCGGCGAGGCCCGTTGCCGGTGCCGCCAGCAAGCCCACGCCGAGCGCGACAACCGCGGGAAAGAGGCCAATCCGACGGGGCCGCGGCATCCACCGCTCGCCCCGCTTCCGATCTTCGCGCATCGTACCTCCGCCCCTGTGCCCGCAGCGTGCCGGGATCGGCGTGCCGCCGCAAGGCCGCGGCGAGCCCGCGATTCTGGCTTTTTTGCTTGACCAGCGCTCGCCGCCGCCTTCAAGGTCCGCGCCCCGCGGAGCCCGACCATGACGCCATCGAATCAGCCCAACAGCCTCTCCCGCAGCCGGCAGCACCCGTGGTGGGATTTCCTCCACACGCTGACCAAGCCGGCACGCTATACCGGTGGCGAGTTCCAGCAACAGCGCAAGGATTGGCTCAGCGCCGAGGTCCGCTACGCGCTCTGCTTCCCGGACGTCTACGACATCGGGATGAGCCACCTCGGCACCAAGATCCTCTACAAGATCGTCAACGACCTGCCGTGGGCCTTGGGCGAGCGCTGCTTCGCCCCGTGGCCAGACGCCGAGGCCGTCCTGCGCGAGCGCGAGCTTCCGCTGATCTCGCTCGAAAATTGGCGACCTCTGCGCGAGTTCGACGTGCTGGGCTTCTCGCTGCAATACGAGCTGACCTTCACCAACCTGCTGGCGATGCTCGACCTGGGCGGCGTCCCGCTGCGCAACGCGGACCGCAGCGAATCCGACCCCTTGGTCATCGCCGGCGGCCCGACCGCGACCCACCCCGAGCCGATGACCCCCTTCGTCGACGCCTTCGTCATCGGCGACGGCGAAGAGACGCTGCCGAAGATGCTCGAGATCGTGCGACAGGCGCGCCGCGCCGGGCAGAGCCGTCGCGCGATCCTGCGCGCTTGGGCCGCGCTCGGCGGCGTCTACTGCCCGGATCTCTACACCCGCGCAGTGGTCGACGAGGGTGGCTTCGAGGTCGTCACCGGCGTGCTCGACGACGCCGCACCGGCCCGCGTCGAGCGCGCCATCATCGAGGATATCGACCGCTACCCCTTCCCCGACGACGCGCCGGTCGCCGCCGCCGAGGCGATCTTCGACCGCATGAGCATCGAGATCGCGCGTGGCTGCACCGAGGGCTGTCGCTTCTGCCAGGCGGGCATGATCTACCGCCCGGTGCGCGAGCGCTCGCCGAAAGAGGTCGTGCGCACGGTGCTCTCGGCGATCGACAAGGCCGGCTACGACGAGGTCTCGCTCACCACGCTCTCGACCGCCGATTATTCGTGCATCTCGCCTTTGGTGAAGGAGGTCGCCGCCGAGCTCCGCGCGCGCAAGGCCAGCCTCTCGGTCGCCAGCTTGCGCGCCTACGGCCTCGCCGACGACCTGCTCGACGAGATCGGCAGCATCCGCGCCAGCTCGCTGACCTTCGCTCCGGAGGCCGGCAGCCAGCGGATGCGGGACGTGATCAACAAGAACGTCTCCGAGGCCGACCTGCACGCCACGGCGCACCGCGTCTTCTCGCGCAACTGGCGGAAGGTGAAGTGCTACTTCATCCTCGGCCTGCCGACCGAGAGCGACGAGGACATCGTCGGCATCGCCGAGACCGGCTACCGGATGCGCGAGATCGGCCGCAGCTACAAGAACGACGCCCAGGTCACGGTCAGCGTCTCCTCGCACGTCCCCAAGCCGCACACGCCTTTCCAGTGGGCGGCGATGGACAGCCTGGAAGAGATCGAGCGCAAGCAGGCGATCCTGCACGACCTGACCCGGCGGTGGCGGCTCGGTTTCCGCCGTCACGACGCGCGCACGAGCTACCTCGAAGGCGTCATCGGCCGCGGCGACCGTCCGGTCGGCGACGCGATCGAGCGGGCCTACCGCATGGGCGCGCGCTTCGACGGCTGGGACGAGCACCTGCGCTGGGACGTCTGGCAGCAGGCCTTCGCCGAGGCCGGGGTCGAGCCGCAGCGCTACCTCGGCCGGCTGCGCGAGGATATCGCCCTGCCCTGGGATCACCTCGACGTCGGCCTGGCCGACGGCTTCCTCGCCCGCGAGTGGAAGCGCTCGTTGAAGGACAAGCTCAGCCCGCCGTGCGGCAAACCGGTCGGGATGCAGGTGCACCACACCAACGTCGAAGAGGCCGAGGCCGACGCGCGCAAATTGGTCTGCTACCACTGCGGCGTGGCCTGCGACCTCTCCGCGATGCGCAGTGAGCGGATCACCTTCCTCGAGAGCCTGGGCGCCTTGCAGCCGCCCGCCCAAGCGGGTGGTGACGCCGCCGACGCCGCCGAGGCCGCCGAGGCCGCGGAGGCAGCCGGGCCCGACGCGACCGATGCCGACGCCGTCGAGACGCCCGAAGCGCCTGCGTCGACCCCGGAAGAGGCGCGTGCAGCGGCCCGAAAGGCGAAGAACTTCGCCAAGTCGAATCCGCGCCCGCGCTACCACGGGCCGGTCTTCCGCTATCGCCTGCGCTTCACCAAGGACGGCGCCGAGGCGCTGACCTCGCACCTCGACCTGGTCCGCAGCCTGCCGCGCGTCTTCCGCCGGGCCGGCCTGCCGCTGCGCTATTCGGATGGCTTCCACCAGCACCCGGTCATCACCTTTTCGCCGGCGTTGCCGCTCGGAGCGCGCAGCGCCGGCGAGCTGATGGACGTCGACTTCACCTCCTACGTCCCGGCGGACGAGCTGCGTGAGCGCCTCGACGCAGCCGGAACCGAGGGCCTGCGCTTTCTCGACGCCGAGCTGCTTCCGCCCGGGACGCTCTCGCTCGGTCGCGCGCTGGACCGCGCGCACTACGCCGTCGCGCTGCGTCCGGGCCCCACGCACCCGCCGATGCAAGACGCCGACCAGCGGCAGGCCTGCCGCGCCGCCGTCGAGCGCGCGCTCTTCGACTTCCTGCAGGCCGAGAGCTGGCCGGGCACGGTGGTGCGCAAGCGTCGTGCGCGCGAGATCGACCTGCGGGCCGACGTCGTCGAGCTCGGCCTCGACTCCGACGGGCGGGTGCGCCTGGTGACCCGGATTCACGAGCAGGTCTCGGCTCGCGCCGGCGAGATCCTCGCGGCGGCGCTTGGTGGGCTCGGCTGGTTCGCTCCCGTCGATCCGGTCGATATCGAGCGTCTGCAGCTCGAATTCGCGGCAGCGCCCGAGCCCGAGAGCGGCGCAGACGAAGCGATGATCGCAGCCTACGGCGCCCAGCCGACATTCCTCGCCGGCTGACAGTCCGTGCGGCGCGCGCTACGCTGAAGACCTCGGTGCAGCCCCAGTCGCCGCCCCGCGGAGTACGATGCCGCCACACGACCTCTCGAATCGCCGACGCGTCGCCACGTCGCAGCCGCGGATCGTGCCGTCCGTGTTGGTCCTCTTCGCATTGCTGGCCCTGCCCTCGGTCGCCGCGGCTGCTGGAGCGGATTGGATCCCGCCGGGCTGGAAAGCGGGCGCGTCGCTCGCCGGCGAACGGGTGACCAAGGTCGAAAGCCACGAAGAGTTCGTTCGGATCCACACCGAAAGAGGCGGCTTCGAGCTGGTCGCCTGTCTGCAGCCCGACGACCCCTGGTGTGCCCAGGGCGTGCGCATCCAGCCCCTGCCGGGCGCCAAGGCCGACGAGGCTTGGCTTCGCGGCCGACTCGACGAGATCCGCGCGCACAAGGTGGACGCCCAAGCCCCAGTTGCCCCCATCGGCGTCCAACGCGGCCCGGACGACGCCGCGGCGATGATGGACCACCTGCGCGGCGTATGGCCGTGGGAAGCGGTCTACGCCATCGTGCTCGCCCTGCTCGGGATCGTGGTCGCGCTGCGCGCTTCGGCCGGCGACCCACGCGTCCGACGCTGGGTCTGGGCGACCGCGGGCCTGGCCGCCGCAACGCCGCTGCTCGGCAGGACCTTGCTCGGCGAGCAGACGGTGCAGCTGCAGAGCGTCATGCGCATGCACGAGGGCAATGCGTTGACGGCGGCGACGACGCTCGTCGCGCCCTACGTCTTCGAATCGCAAGGCTGGTTGCTGACCGACGCGACCGGGGGCGTCGCCGGTATCGTCGCGGCCAACCGCCTGCTCAGCTCGGTCGCCCTCCTCGGCACCTTCACCTGGCTGCTGGCTCTGCTGCGAAGCCTGCCGTGGGCCGTCTTCGCGACCTTGCTCGCCTTCAAGGGCTCGATGGCGTGGTCGATCATGACCTCGGAGACGCATACCCCGGTGATCTGGGTCGCCATGCTGCCGACGGTCGCCGCGGTCGCCCTGCACCGCCGCGCGGACTCACTTCGCTGGGAGCGGTCCGTCGCGTGGCTCTTCGTCGCGCTGCTGCCGCCGGTCTTCGGCCGCCGGCAGGAGGTCGGGCTGCTTTGGGCCGTCGCCCTTTGGATGATGGCCACCGCTCCGCACGGCCCGGCGCATGCGCTCGCGCAGCGCTGGTGGCGACGCGCGGTGGACTTCGCCCGTGCGCAACGGCCGAACGCGGCTCGCTGGCTCTTCGTGTGGCTCTTGTTGGGGACGGTCAATGGCGGGTTGTTCGGTCATATGCAGTCGGGGGCCTTCGCCGCGCTGCAGAGGCTGGTCGGCGAGGAGACCGCAGAGGCCCTGCACCACCCCCTGCTCGCCAGCCTGAGCCTGCAACCATTCGACCTTTCGTTCGTCTTCCTGCCGGGCGACGCGGCCTCGGCCTTCGGCCTGCTCGGCTGCGGGCTCTTGCTCTGGGGCATCGTGCGCAGCTTCGTCGACGGGCGTGGCTGGCTCCTCCTCGGTCTCGCCGTCCTTGCCATGTACAAGGTCTTTCGCTTCATGGGCCATGGCTTCCACTACGAGATGCAGCGCTACATCGCGACGCTGGTGCCGGTTTGTGGCGCGCTCATCGCGGTCGGCCTGAGGGACGCGCTGCTGCGGGGCGAGCCGCTCCTCGCCGCGACCCGACACCGCCGCCTGGCCGTGGGCAGCGTCGTGCTGCTCGCGCTCTTGGACCCACGCTACGCGGGAGACAGCCGCGGCACCCGAACGTGGCCGCGCCCAGGCCTGCAGCAAGGCGATCTGCAGTCCGAGTTCGTCGCGATGTCGACGGCAGTCGGGCGCTACCCGGAATGCGCGATCGTCACCAGGAATACCGACGAGGTCGACGGCGACGGCGTGCCGACGCGGCAATCGTGGATCGTCTTCGGTGCGCCCTGGCCGTCGCCGCATCAGTTGCGCGACGAGGCCGAGATTCCGGCCGCGCTCGCAGGGCTGCAGCCGGCCCCGCGCTGCGCGCTGGTCTTCGACGGCCTCGAATGCCGCGCGGCAGATGGCGTCGGTTGCGACGGGATCGCCGAGGGCGATGTGGTCGATCGCTATTCCTCGGACGTCGAGCCGTACCGGCACCTGCATTGGGGCAAGTCGAACTGGACCGCCCGCCCACATACCCTCCGCTCACTGGCGCGGCGTCTGCGGCCAGCAGGACCCCTGCGCGACGCGACGCCGCCAGCGCCCCGGCAGGGGTCGGTCGCCGCGCTGCCGCCGCCGGAGCTGCACCCGTGACGCTGCGCGCCCCCTCCCGCTGGATCGGCACCTTCGGCGTCCTCGGCGACGCCTTGCGTGCGTTCGACGCCGAACAAGACCGGACCGTCCTGTGGATCGGGGACCTCGACCAAGCGGTTGCGGGCCCTTCGGACGCCGAGCTCGACGCCGCGCTGGCAGCCTGCCCGGCCGAGACGACCCTCGCCTTCGTCGTGCTGGCCTGCGGCGGCCATGATGTCGCAGCACGCCGTGCAGCCGACGCTCCATGGCCCCTCCCGCCTCGTGGCCCGGCGCGGCAGCGCCTGCTGCATCAGGCCCGCGTCGCCGACCGACTCGGGGCGACAGGGCGGCGCCACATCGTCGCGCGCGTCTTTGATCCGTGTGACCCGAGCGGAGGTGGACCCGGCTGGCTCGTCGGCGATCCAACGCCGCTCGAAGCCGCCGACACCGACGGCCTGGGCGAGCAGAGCCAAGTCACGCCGGTCGACGCGGCCGACGCGGCGACACAACTGGTCGAAGCCCTCGCGATGGCCACCGTCGAAGGCGAGATCTTGGACGTCGGCGGTCCAGCCGTGACGACGGTCGAGGCGATGCGCCAGCAAGCGGGACTGCCCTCGTGGCGCCCGGGAGGCTGGCATCGGGTGGCGGCGCGGGCCGATGTCGACGCCGACGCGGGCTGGCCCGCCGACGCCGCGATCCCCTACGTTCGTCCGCACGTCCCGCCGTCGCCGCGGCTGCTGCAGCGCTGGGCAGACGCTGCGCGCTCCGGAAAGATGACCAACGGCGGGCCGCAGGTCCTCGCGCTGGAGGCAGAGCTCGGCGATCCGGCCCGGATCCTCGCGACGAGCAGCGGCAGCACCGCGTTGGCGGCGATCCTGCGCCTGGCTCCTGCCGGCCGCCCCGTCGTGCTGCCGGCGTTCACCTTCGCGGCGACCGCGAATATGGCGCACGCGGCCGGCTACGACGTCGTGCTCTGCGACGTGGAACCCGAGCGATGGGTGGTCGACGCGCGCTGCATCCGGGACGCGCTCGAGCGTTGTCCCGAGGCCGGGGCCGTCCTCGCGGTCAACGCTTTCGGTGAGGCGCCGGACTTCCCGGAGATCGCCGCGCTCTGTGCCGAACGCGGCGTCGTGCTGCTCTACGACAACGCCCATGGCGTCGGTCACCACCATCCGCTGCCCGACGGCGTCGCGGCTGCGGCGCACAGCCTGCACGCGACCAAGGTCTTGCCGGCGGCCGAGGGCGGCTTCGCCTCGTTCGCCGCCATCGAGGATTGCAGCCGCGCGGCGTGGTGGCGCAACCACGGCGTCGGCGCGCCGGACGGCAGGATCCGGCCCGGCAGCAACGCCAAGATGAGCGAGTTGCACGCCGCGTTGGCCCGCGAGAGCCTCGAAGACCTGCCCGCGCTGCTGGCCCGCCGCCGCACGGACGAGGCGTACCTGCGCGCCATCGTCGCCGCGCTTCCGGGCGCCCCGCTCATCCTGCAGCGGCGCCGCGATCCCGATCTGCACAACGCGCAGAACCTCGTGGTCCGCGTCGATGCCGACGCTGGGCGTTTCGCCGCCGCGCTCGCAGCCCACGGCGTCGCTGCCCGGCGCTATTTCCACCCCAGCCTGCGGACGCTGGCACACCTTGGTCCGCAGCCGCCGACGCCGGTGGCCGACGCGCTGGCGGCGCAGGTGCTGGCCTTGCCGTTGTGGCCCCGCATGCCGACGGCGGTCCGCGACCGGATCGCAGCCGCCCTCCGCGCTGCCGCGGCGCAGGTCGGGTCGACGTGAGCCGAGCCGGCCTGGCCGCGCCCGAACTCGCCATCTGCGCCCCCATGTACCGCGAGGAGGCGATTGTTTCGGCCTTCGTCGCGCGGGTCCGCGCGGCGGCCGAGGCGACCGACCTGCCCTGGGCGCTGATCATCGCCGACGACGCCAGCCCCGACGAAACCGGGGCCGCGCTTCGCGCCGCCGCATCCGAGCTCGCCAGCCACCCCAGCGGCCGCCTGCTGCCGCTCAGCCTCGGAACCAACCGCGGCCAGCTCGGCGCGACCTTCGCCGCATTGGAGGCGGCCGTGGTCCTGCAACCGCGCTGGATCGTGGTCCTCGACGGCGATCTCCAGGATCCGCCAGAGCAGATCCCCGACTTGGTCGCGGCCGCACGCGCAGCCCCAGAGCACGAGCTGCACTTCGCGGTGAAGCAACAGCGCGACGATCCCGCGTGGATGCGTGCCGGGGCCGCCCTCTATCGCACGGCGCTCGGGTGGCTCGGCAGCCGCCCTCCTCCACCCGGCGCGGGCAGCTATTGCGTGATGGATCGCGCCCTCGCCGAACGCTTGATCCGGCTACACCCGGGCCAAGCCAATATCGCGCCGCTCTGCGCCGCGTTGACCAATCGGTGGGCGACCGTCCCCTACGACAAAGCGGCGCGCTACGACGGCGCCTCGCGGGTCGGCGCGCTCGGCTTGGCGCGGGAGGCGTGGGGAAGTTGGGTCCTCGCCGGGGCCGCCGAACGAGGCGCGGGGCTGCTCGGACTGCTGCTCACCTTGCTCTCGATGCGCTGGCCAGCCTGCTCACTCTTCGGCGTGGCCGCCTTCGTGGTCGCCGGCCTCGCGATGCGTCGTCGCCGCGCCGCCGGCCTCTGATCCCGGCGCAGGCCGCACCGTCGCGACCGGCTCGGCCTCCCGCTGTGTCGGCAAGAAGTCGCGGAAGCGATGTGTCTCGTCGCCGCTCAGCCGACGAACCAGCTTGCCGTCGGCGCTGTAGACCTCGAGCACCGGCAGCGTCGGCGCGTCCGGCAGGTAGCGCAGCCACTCCGCCTTGCCCCACTCGCTCGCGTCGAAGCGGGTGAAGGCCACGCCAGCCGGCTTGGTGGCCAAATAGGCCTGCACGTCGACGTCGAGCTTCTTGCACGGCTCGCACCACGAAGCCCAATAGTCGACGACGGTGACCTTCCCGGGCACGAGCAGCCGCTGCACCTCCTCGCGCAGCGGCGCATCACCGACTTGGGTCGACGGGGGCTTGGTCGCCGCGGCCGTCGCAACCCCGTCCGCCGCGGCTGCCGAGGTCGATGCGGACGAGAGCCCGAAGCGACCGCCAACTGTGACCCAGAGGCCCATATTGTCGACGACCTGCACGCCGACGACGTCGCGCAGCACGGGGACGCGGAGCGAGACGCCGAGGGTCGCGATGCGCCCGAACAACGCCTGCAGCGTCGGCGTGACGTAGCCGAAGACGCCGCCGCCGTTCGCGAAGTCCTCACGCTGGCCGTAGAGCACCTCGGTCGACTTGCCGCGCCACAGGATCTCGCCCGTCGCGCCCGCCACCAGCCAGCCCGGAACCAGCACCGCGTTGACCCCGACCGTGTTGCGAACCTCGTTGCCCCACTCGAAGCCATCCGGCGCGAAGTTGAGCGGAATCCGCGTCTGCACCGCGCCGTAGTAGCCGAAGCGACTGCCGAGCGAGCCGATGATCTCGAGGTCGGCCAAGGCCCACCAGACGCCGCGACCGATGCTCAGGTAGCGCGACGAGTCGCCACCGGTGCCGGCGGTGATGTCGATGTCCTCCCAGCCGCCGTCCTGCCCCCAGCGTGGGGTATTGTCGACGAATTGGCTGATATCGTCCGTACTCTCGCGCTCGACGTAGACGCCCGTCGGTGCCGCGACGCCGAGCGAGAGCTGGACCTTCGGGATCGCGCCGCCGCCGAACCCGAAGGGCGAGAGCAGGTCCTGCCGCAGCCGAAATTCGATATCGCCGAGGCCCTGATCGACGGCAGCGCCGGCGAAGTTCCGCTCGCTGGCGAGATAGCCGTAGGGCAGGACCACCTCGGCGGCGCTGCCGAAGGGCGCGTCGAAGGTCGTGGCCAGCGAGAAGATGTGCAGATCCGCGCGGAAGTTGTCGAGGCTGCCGACGTCGTGGCTGCCCTCGAAGTAGCGGTCGCTGGTGGTGTAGCCGTAGGCCAGCGTGCTGCGCAGGCGGTAGCCGCTCTCACCGGTCGCCAACTGTCGCGACATATCGTTGCCGCCGCTGACGAAGGCCGGGTTGCCGCACGATGCACATTGCGCGTGCGTCGTCGTGGGCAGCCCGACCGCAGCGATCAGCGCTGCGAGCCCGAGGAGCGACCGCGCGGCGCCCTGCCCGACCACGCGCTACAGCCCCTTGGCCGCGAGCGCCTTCTTGATCTGGTTCTCCATGGTGATGCGGTTGTAGCCGTTGACCTTGTAGAGGACCTTCCGGGTCTTGGCGTCGATCAGCATGTTCAGCGGCGTGCTGTTGCCGGTGTTGTACTGGATGACCCAGCGCTGCGGGTCCATGCCGACCGCGCCGGCGGGCTTGAGCTGGTTCTGCCACGCTTTGAGCAGGCCGAAGGTCATCGGATCGCCCGGCTTCTGGCCGTCGTAGAGGGTCTGCATCAGGACCAGACCCTTCGGGTAGTAGGTCTTGTAGAGCGTCGCCCGGATGTCCTTGGTCTCCGCCTGGCAGGCGGAGCACCAGACGGCCGAGACGTTGAGCAGGATCAGTTCGTGGTGCTCGGCGAAGTCGCTCATCTGGATCAGCCGGGGCTCCTCGTCGTGCAGGATGCCGTCTTCGTTCGTGTCGACCATGCCGATCATCGCGTAGTCTTCCATGATGTCGCCGACGTCCATGTGCTTGGCGTTGACGCTGGAGACGCACTTCGGATCGGTCTTGCTGGCCGGGACGCATTTGGTGCCCGCGCCGACGTTGACGCAGTTGTAGTTCGCCGGGCAGCTGCCGCTGCACGCGGTGGCGCAGAACGACTCCTTGGTGTGGTTGTAGGTCAGGCAGGCAGCACCCTCTTCGCACTGGCCCTCGCCGGTGCAGGCCGAGCAGAGCGCGCCGTCACCGATGCACGAGCCGGCCTTGTGGACGCATTGGAAGTTGCCGTTGCCGACGTCCTGGCACGCCGCATAGCGCGGGCAGTCGTTGCCGCCGGGGGTGCAGCCGCGGCTGCAGAACTTCTGCCCACCCTGCTCGGTGCAGGCGTTGCCCTCGCCGCAGTTGCCGTCGTGGTTGCACAGCGAGCAGAAGGCCCGCGCGAGGCAGACCTTCTGGCCTTGCGCCTCGCCACAGTAGAAGTTCATGGGGCAGTCGGTGTCGTCGGCGCAGGCGGCCGAGCAGACCGCGAAGGCCGAGTACGGCACGCCGATGCACTGCGTCCCGCCCGGGCATTTGCCGGTCGCGCCGCAGTTGGTGCCGATGGCCTTGGCGTAGGCCGCGGGCGAGCAAACCATCCGGCCCGCCGCATCCGCGCTGCAATCGCCGCCGCCGCAATCGGCCGGGCTGCTGCAAGTCGCGACGCAGACGCCGCGGTGGCAGACCTCGCCAGTGCTGCAGTCGCCGTCGACGGCGCAATCGGTGCCGAGCGTGCTCGGCGGAGCGGTGTCTTCGAGGCCGGTCGGGCCGGCGTCGGCGCCGCCGGAGCCGCTGAGCGATTGGTTGGTGTCGGAAGACTCGGCAGCGATATTGCCGCCGGCATTTCCGTTCTCCCCGGCGCAGCCCACGAGGACGGCGAGGAAGAGCGCAGGGAGGACGATGGTTCGCATGGTTGGACTCTCGGCGCCGCAAGGCTCGGGCAAACTCGGGTGGGACGTCGCGCGGGGACACGACGCGGGAAAGGTGCCCCCTCGGCTGGCAAACTGCAATCGACATCTGGGGAATCGCCACGTCTGGCGAGGTTGCACGGGTGCAAGCGGAGCGCGGGGACGGTACGCTTCGGCAGCACAAAGCGCTGGGAGGCCAAGATGCGTAGGTTCGGACTCGGTCGCGGGGGGCGTGGCGGCGCGTCGCTGTGGGTGTGCCTGCTGCTCGCGGCGTGCGGCGCGGAGCCGTCGACCGGGATCGTGGTGGGTGGCGGCGACGCCCTCGGTGACGCCGGCGACGGCGTGGCGGTCGGCGATTGGATCAGCGGCGGCAACGACGCCCTCGCCACTGCCGAGACGGACGCTGCGGCCGAGGCGGCTGCCGACGCTACCGCTGACGCCGACGCAGTCGCTGACGCGGTCGCTGCCGCTGACGCCGACGCTGCCGCTGACGCTGCCGCCGACGCTGACGCCAGTGACTCCTCTGCGAGCGCAGATGCGGCAGAATGCGACGGCAGCTGTGACGCACTCACCCCCGATGGGGGCGTGAATGGGGACGCAGACTCCGCTGCGGACGGAGCCGACGCCCCAACCGAACCGGAGCCGCTCTGGGACGTGCCCCTGATCGAGAACAAGGGCGACGCAACATGCGTCTTCTCCAACCAGCACAGCGGCTTCAAGGACGGCGTCAGCCTCGACGTCTGGAACCTCGACTACGTCAGCTACGAGTCGGTGGGCGGCAAGCTGCAGAAGATCGCGATCAAGGCGTTCGCCGCGCGGCCGAAGGGAAGCGGCGTCTTGCCCGGCGTGGTGCAGGCGCATGGCCTCGGCGGCTTCGCCAAGGAGAGCCACGCCACCGGCCTCGCTGCGCTCACCGGCGCGTTCGTCATCGCCTATACCGGCCCCGGTGGCGGCGACGCTAGCGACAATACCTCGCAGGGCCTGCCGTCCGGCCACGACAGCGGCAAGCGGATGTTCGACGTCTTCCCGGATATCCGCGGCTCCTGGTTCTGGGGCCACGCGATGGCGGCGCGCCGGGCGGTGACTTGCTTGACCACGCGCCCCGACGTCGACCCGAGCAGGCTGGGCATCACCGGCTTCTCCGCCGGCGGCGTGACGAGCTTCCTGGTCGGTGGCGCCGACGCCCGGATCAAGGCGGCGGTGCCGCTCTCCGGCGTCCTCGCCTGGGACGTCGCGACGCAGAGCGCCAATGCCTGGCAGCACGTCTTGCTGCAGAAGGCGGGCTACTCGGTGCAGAGCGCAGCGTGGCAGAAGCTGATGGCGGAGCTGATCGGGCCGTCCGTGGCGCTGGCGAACAGCAACAAGGCGCTCTACCTGGTCAACGGCAGCAGCGACGAGTTCTTCCCCCTGACCGCCGGCGCCGCGACCTACGCCGCGTGGAAGGGACCGAAGCGGCAGAGCGTGGTCGGCAACTTCGACCACGGCGTCTACCAAGCCTACGGCGCCGCCCTGCCCGGCGGGACGAGCAAGATCACCGAGGACGCCGACCTCCGGGCCCGCGGCGCGCAGCGGGCGCTCTTTCATCACATCTTCGGCACCGACGGCACCTACGCCGTCCTGCCGGAGGCGCCCGACGCCGCGTTCCAGCAGCTCGGCCCGCTGGTCTACATCGCGGTGACGCCGAAGCCGTCGACCTTCGCGCTCGAGAGCGTCACGCTCTGGTGGACCCTCGACAAGGCGAAGACCTGGCTCCACGTCGACCTCGAGAAACAAGGCGGGCTGTGGACCAAGCAGCTGCCCTCGGGGCCGCCACCGGGCACGGTCTGGTACGTCGACGCCGTCTACAAGACCTCGGGCCTGCTGCCGGATCGCTTCTCGGTCAGCACCAACCCCGCGATCCCGAGCGGCTTCGTCCCGGATATCTGGGGCATGCCGTAGTCACCGCTCAGACGTGGAGCTGGACCCGGCGCTCCCAAGGCTCGGCGTCCGCCACCAATCGACCCGCTGCAGCACGCTCGAGCAAGCGCCAAATCTGCGCGCCGAGGATGTCGATCTCGGTGCTGACGAATTGCTCGCCGCCGAACCGCTCCACCCACGCCGTCTGCTGCGCGAGGATCTCCGCGTCCTGGCGGAAGATCCGCATCGCGATGGGGGCGAGGAAGGGCAAGACCAGCGCGTGCGGCACACGCAGTCGAAACGCCAGCACCGCGAAGGCCCGGGTCGTGGTCTCGGTCAAGGGCGTGAGGTAGGTCGTGACCCGGAAGTGGTTCTCGCTGCCGAGGCGGTAGTCGACGATGGCGACGCCGGGCAGCTCGAAGCGGTCGAAATGCTCCACTTCGCCGCCGGAGGGCGAGAGCAACCTCGCGACCAGGCCGTCCGGCCGCGGCTCGCCCAGGTAGTGCGCCGTGGTCGAGGTCGCGTCGCGGGTGATCCGGGCCTCGATCGTGTTGCGTGTGCCGGCGCCACGGAAGAGCCCGCGGTGCAGGAAGGCCGTATGCGGCACGTCGAGCGCGTTCTCCGCGGTGGCGTGCAACGTCCCCGGAAAATCGACGCTGCGGCGAACCTCGCTGTAGCCAGCGCCGAAGCGCGGCACCGCGGGCGGAGGCTGGTCCGGCACGGCGCCGGCCTGGCCCCAGACCCAGACGAAGCCGTCCTGCTCGACCGTGGCGTGGCTGGGAGCGTCGCGGCCTCCGCCCCGCGTTTGCAGGAGGCCTGGCACATGGGTGCAGCGCCCCTCTGCGGCGAAGCGCCAGCCGTGATACGGGCACTCCAACGCCCCCTCGACCACCCGACCACCCGAGAGCGGTACGTTGCGGTGCGGGCAGCGGTCGAGCAGCGTCACCGCCCGGCCCTCGCCGTCGCGGAACAGGACCAGGGGCCAGCCATAGAGCGTGCGCTGCAGGGGGCGCCGACCGAGCTCGCTGCTCTGGCACAGCACGTACCAAGCCGAGGTGACGCGCGCCGCCGAGATCCTTCCCGATCGCTCGAATGCCTCAGTCATCCCTAGTCCCTACCGCTCAGAGCGAGATGCGAAGGTTGACGCCGAATTGAGCGACCGGCCGCTTGAACAAGGCGTCGGGATCTTGGCCGGCGGCCTGGAGCAGTGGCCCGAAGCGATCTTTCAGACCCTGGGTGTAGAAACGGAACTCACCATCCGAGCCGAGGTTCAGGCCGGTGTAGGCCTCGATCCGAACGTGCTGGTGCAGCGTCTGCGAGACGTCGAAGCGGATGGTGCCGCTGCCGTCGGAGAAGTTGCTCAGCGCGGACATCGTGAAGTTCGTGTCGTTCCAGCTGCCCGGACTCATCAAGACCGCGAAGATCGCGGCATACCAGCGCCCGACGTAGAAGGGCTGGAACGGCAGCCCGGCGCTCACCCCGGTGGTCATCGAGGTCTGCAGCGCGCCCTCGATCCGGTCGAGCGCGGTCTCCAACGACGCCGCGCCATCGGGGTTGTAGAAGCCTTCGAGGCCCCAGATCAGGTTGTCCTCGTCGTTGAGCCGCACCGTGTGTTCCAGCTTCGCCGAGGACATCCAATGCCATGTGCCGCCAGCGTCGCGCCGCGCGCCCACCTCGACGCCGACGTCGAATTCCCAAACGCCCGCCGAGACGTCGAGCCCGAAGCGCGGATCTTCGCCCATGCGCTTCTTCGCCAGCAGGCCGACCTCGACCGTCGAGACCACCATCTCGAGCCGACCGACGAGGCTGAAGTCGCGCAACTGCTGCGCCCCGTCGGCGATCGCGAGGGCGTAGGCATTCCAACCCAACGCGTCGATCGGGACGTGCACCTTCAGCATCGGCAAGCCGGTGCGCTGGTCGAAGAGCGTCAGCGGGCTGCGGCGCTGGGCGTAGATGACGTCGACCGGATTCCACAGCCGCGTCGCACCGAAGCGGACCTGCTGCGCGCCGATCGTGAGGAAGACCGAACGGGCCACGTCGAACTTCAGCCAAAGCTCGACGAGCTGCGGCGAAAGCTCGCTGGAACCCGTGGTAAAGCCGAGAAGGCCAGCGGAATTCGAATCGCCGATGGTCGGCGTCCAGAGCAGGCGCCCTCGGACGAAGCCGCGCACCCGGTCGCTCGGCCGCGCATCCAGGTAGATGTCTGTCAAGTTGCTAATCGTCAAAGGTTGCCGCGACCACGGATCCACCTCGTTCCACGACAACCCGTTGCGCAAGTAGAGCAGCCCGCCGATCTGCAGGCGGTCCTTGTCGGCGCGTTCGAGCTCGATGGGCGCCATGCGGTCGTCGCCGAAGTCCTCGGCACCGTTGCTGCCGCTGCCGCCGCTACTGCCGCTGCCGGCACTGCGGCTGCTGCTGGCGCCGCCGCTGCCGCCGCCATTCGCAGCCGGCCCTGCCACAGGCGCCGCCTCGTCCTCGCCGAACATCTCCGCCTCGCGGTCGTCCTCCGCAGCGGGCGGATCGCCCCACGCCGGCCCCGGCAACAGCAGCACCCACGGCAAGCCGAGCGCGAGCAAGCGGCGACGGCTCATCGGCTCTTCGACTCCAGCCACGCCTTGGTGAAGATATTCGCCGGGAGGGCGTTGAGGTCGGTCGCTTTGATCAACACGATCGTCGAGTTGCCTTTCTCGACCTCATCGAAGATGCGCATCTCTTTCGGCACCCAGACCGATTTGCCCTTCACCGGGCTCTGCACCTGCACCCACTTCGGCGTGTAGCTGGTGCGCATCAGCCGACCGGAGGCGGCGTAATCCTGCCGCTTCAGCAAGTTGTGCGTCTCGACGTCGAGCCAGAGCTTCACTTTCGGCCAGGCGACGTCGACGCCCTTCTTCGCCACCAACTCGATCGCGTGCACCGAGAATTTGCCGAGCTTGCCTTGCTCGACGTAGCGCGCGGTGTATTCGGTCGCGAGGTTGGACTCGTCGAAGTCGCCGCGGCGGCTGTCGGTGCCGGCGATGCGCTCGCGCTCGGTTCGGCGCTCCCAGCGGCCGACGCTCGGATCGTAGATCCAGAGGTTGCGGTCGATCCGCAGGTAGCCCTTGCCGCGCTCGGACTTCGGCTCGAGGAAGAGGATCATGAAGCGGTCGTCCTTGTCCCGCCGGTAGACCACCGCCTCGTAGACCACGGCGTCCTTGCCCTTCTCCTTGGCGCGGATATAGACCCGGCTCTTGTAGTCGCCGCTGTTGCGCTGCCGGTCGTCGAGCTCGGCGACGAGCTTGTCCGTCGCGGCCTGGTCGAGCTTGGCGGCGGCGGCGGGCGCGGCGGCCGGCGCGTCGGCGGCGAAGGTCACGGCGGGAGCTGCCAGCGCGAGCAGAAGCGCGGCGCTCGTCGGCAGGCTTTGGATCAGCTTGTGCATCGTTCCTCCACGGCGGATCTGTTGGGCCCGCCTGCGGTGCAACGCCGGAGCGTCACGATTCCTTCGCTCAATTGGCCTGCATCGCCGTCACCGGCGGCTTGCGGGCGGCGCGCCAGCTCGGCAGCAGCGAGGAGATGGTCGTCACCGTCGCGATGCTGACCACGGCGATGACGGCGGTCTGGACGTCGACCTGCAGGTGCAGCGTGTCGCTCATCAAGAACATCTGAAAGCCCTTGCTGACGGGCAGTTTCGCGGCGTCCAAGGCCAGCACCAAGGCGGAGCCGGCGAGCGAACCGGCGACCGTGGCGCCGAGGCTGAGCAGGAACGCCTCGAAGACGAACATCACCAGCACCGACGGGCGATGCATGCCGATCGCGCGCAGCGTGCCGATCTCCCGGGTCCGCTCCCGGATCGACATCATCAGCGTATTCATCACGCCGAGGATGATGATGCCGAGCAGGATGGTGACGAAGACGACCGTCAGCAGCGAGAAGGTTTGCAGCGTGTAGCGCATGAAGGCCATCTCGTCGGACCACGTGGTAACGTCGAGCTTCTGTCCGCTCCAATCCTCGCGGGCGACCGATTGGAACTTGCGGAAGAAGGGCTCGGGGACCGGGTCCATGATGCGGAAGCCGCTGCCGGCGAGGGCGGTCCGCAGCTTCGCCGCGAGGTCTTCGGCCTTCGCCGGATCACGCAGGAAGATGTGCACGGCGCCGCTCTGGTCGGGCTTCATCTGGTAGAGGCTGCGCAGCGTGTCGTGGTGCACGAACATCGAGAAGCTCGAGAGCATGCCCATGTCCTTGGCGATCGCGGCGACCCGACAATCGGCGGTATTTTGCGCCCCGCGCAGGGTCGGCGCGGTCAGCGTCAGGTCGTCGCCGGCCTTGACCTCGAGCCGCTCGGCGGTGCCCGCGAAGATGAGGCAGCTGCCGGGCTCCTGCAGCGCGTCGAAGGAGCCGTCGGTCAGCGTCACGACCTCGCGGAACGAGCTCTCGGTCGCGACGTCGATGCCGACCAGCACGCCTTCCTGCTTGCCGTGGTCGCTGACCAACTTGCCCCAGCCGCGGCCGCGGACGACGACGCCGCTGACCTCGTCGCCGAGGCCCTTCACCGCCTCGAGGATCTTCGGCACCTCGGTGATCATCGGCGAGGCGTCGGTGGTGGTCATCTTGTAGAAGCCGCCGACGTTGAGGTGACCGGTCGAGAGCGTGGTCGCCACGCGCAGCATCGTCTCGGACATGCCGTTCGAGAGGCTGGAGAGCAGGACCAGGATCGCCGTCACCGTCGCGATCGCGCCGCCGAGCAGCAGGCTGCGACGCCGGTTGGCGAGGAGGTTGCGGGCAGCGATGAGGAAGAGGGTCTTCATGAGCGGCTCCTACCCTTCCTTGTCCTGCATGGCTTCGAGCGGCGTGACCCGCGTCGCCAGCAGCGCCGGGTAGATGGTCGAGATCGTCGTCACCATCACCACCAGGCCGAGCGCGAAGGCGACGTGCGCGCCGCTGAGCCACGGATACATCCGCGGCCCGCCGAAGAGGAAGACCAGCGTGTCGTTCGTCGCCGGGATGCCGACGTTGCCGAGCCAGCCAACGATGCCGGCGCCCAACCCGACGCCGATCGCGCCGAAGACGGCGCCCAAGACGATGGACTCGATCAGGAACATCCACAGCACGAAACGCCGTGAGCCGCCGATGGCGCGGATGGTGCCGATCTCCTTGGTCCGCTCCATCGTCGAGAGGACCATCGAGTTGTTGATGATCAACAGCGCAACGCCGAAGACGCCGAGGATGGCGACCAACAGCACCGCGTAGATGACCGAGACGAAGTTGCCGAGCATCCCCGAAGCCTGCTTCCAGTCGAGGACCTTGATCGGCAGCTTCTCTTCCGCCGCGATGCGCTCGATGGCGATGCGCGCCGCTTGCAGCTGCTTCGGGTCGTTGAGCACGACGGCCGCGTTGCGGACCACGCCGCCGTCGATTTGCGCCTGGGTGTAGACGATATCGGTGAGGCGCTCGTTCCACTTCGCCGCGCCCTTGCTCATGTCGACGTCGGCGAACTCGTCGAAACCGGTGGCGCTGGCCTCGGCGGCCAGGTCGGCGTCCTCACCGAAGAGCGCGTCTTCGGCGTTCTCGGCGGCGATCTCCTGCAGCCCGGAGCGCTTCTCCAGCGCCTTGATCTCGGCCTTCTGCTCTGCCGTGACGAAGCCGTAGAGGTCGCGATAGGAGACGATGTCCATCAGGTTGACCATCCCGCCGAGCGCAGATTTATCGAGGCCTTGGAAGCGGAACGTGCCGTAGACCTTGACGTTGACCGAGGACATATAGCCGCCCTGGCTCATGCCGCGGATGGTCAGCGTGTCGCCGACGTCGACCCGATAGAGCTGCAGCTCCTTCGCGATGACGTCGTAGAAGAGCTGGTAGCGGGCCGCGAAATTGCCGTCATCCATGTCGAGGAAGCGGCGCAGCAGGCCGTCCACGGCGTGCGCGGGGCCGGAAGCGTCATCGGTCGGCGACGCGGCCTCCGCCGCCTCGACCGGCGCCGGGCCGAGGTGCGCGCGCAGCTTCTCGGCGACACGGTCCGCCGCAGCGTCGTCGAGCTGCCAGGAGATCTCCTTGTATTGGGTGACGTTCATCCGCCGCCATTCACGCAGCTCGTCGTCGCTCTCGAAGCGAGCCCCCTCGGCGATCTTGTCCTTCATCTTGTCGAGCCGGCGCGCGGTTTTCTGCTTCAGCATCTCCTCGTGGTAGAGCGTGTTGAGGACGACACCGCGCTGCCCCGGAGGGATCGGCTCGCCGCGGACCATCTCGAAGCGGTTGAAGGTCGAGGTGAAGCGCGCGATGTCGGTGCCCATGTAGCGGATGAAGAGGATATCCTCGCCGATCGCCATCTGGGCCACCTTGTTCTCCAAGAACTCCATGCGCTTGGCGAAGTTCTCTTCGAAATCGGCCCAGAATTCCGGCTGTGCTGCGTGGTGGACGTCCTCCGCGCCGCGCCGCGCGCCGTCGTCCTTGTCGAGATCGATGACGCCGCGGATGCGCTGGATATCGCGATCGAGCAACTCGACGATGCGACGGACGTGGTCGCGCACCGGCCGATAGGTCTCGAGCTCACCCTTGCCGCGCAGGGTCCGCATATTCGCGAGTTTGCGGTCGATCAGGTTGGCCGCGAAGATCATCGCGTAATCGAAGCCCTGCGGCAGCACGGCGCGCACTTCCGGCAGCGCCTCGAGCCGCGCCCGGACCTTGGGGAAGTCCTCGATCACGCCGATCTCGTTGCCGTCGAGCGGGCCCGGGAAGAGGACGAGTTGGTCCTTGCCCTTGCTCGACGCCAGCTGTAGGTGACCGGAGACCGAGCCGGTGATGCTCTCGGCCATGCTCGCTTCGATCGAACCGAGCAACGCGGCACCGAGCAGCACGAGCATCGTGCCGAAGACCAAGATCCCGCCGACGATGAAGCTCTTCAGCTTGTGCGCCAGCAGGTTCCGCATCGCGATGCGGATCAGCGTCCCGAACATCGAAGGGCCCCTAGACCTGCGCCGTCGCCGGCGCGTGCGGATCGGCCGGCGGCGCGGCGTCGACGCCGAGTTGTTGGATCGAGGCGATCTGGCCGTCGACCAACTCGACCAAGCGCCCGGCCTGGTGCATCACCTTCGGGTCGTGGGTCGAGAAGATGAAGGTCGTGCCCTGTGTGGTGTTCAGCTCCTTCATCAGGTCGATGATGGCGTGCCCGGTCGCGGAGTCGAGGTTTGCGGTCGGCTCGTCGGCGAGGACGATGCGTGGGTTGGTCACCAACGCCCGGGCGATGGCGACGCGCTGCCGTTGACCGCCCGAGAGCTCGTTCGGCCGGTGGTGCTTGTATTTTCCGAGGCCGACCTTGTCCATCAGCTCGTCGACCCGACGGGCCCGCTCGCCCTTGGTCGAGCCGCCCTGCAACAACAGCGGAAACTCCACGTTCTGGAAGGCGTCGAGCACCGAGACCAGGTTGAAGCTCTGGAAGATGAAGCCGAGCGCGCGCAGCCGCAGCTGGGTCAGGGCGCGCTCGCTGAGCTGCCCGGTGTCTTCGCCGGCGACCCGAACCGTACCGCTGCTGGCGACGTCGACGCAGCCGACGAGGTTGAGCAAAGTCGTCTTGCCGGAGCCCGACGGCCCGGCGATGACGGTGAATTCGCCGGCGTCGATCGCGAGGTCGATGCCGCGCAGCGCCGGCACCTCGACACTGCCCAACTTGTAGTTCTTGTAGACACTGTCCAGGGATACGATGGCCCCCGGTTGCCCGCCGGACTGCGTCATACCGACCTCCGCGCCGGCAACCCTCGGACCAGCGGTCTGGAAACCTAGTCCAAGGCCCGGACCCCGTCCAGGGTTGGCCTCAGCGCGACAGCAACATCTGGGCAGCGGCCATGATGACCGCAGCGCCGGCGGCACCCGCGGCGATCAGCAGCCAGGCCGGCAGCTCCCGTCCCTCGCCGGGCTCGGCCACCATATCGGGCTGGGTCGGGCCGCTGCTCGCAGGGGATTTGGGCCGATCCCGACGGTCGGTGGTCGTGTCGATGTGCGGGGCCGGAAACGACTCGCTGTCTTCGTGCTCGACCAACTCGAGGTTGCCGTCCGGGTAGAGGACCTCCCCAGCGACGGCGCCTGGCGCGCGGATCCGCACCGGTGCCTCTGCCTCGGCAGGTTCGGCGCTCGGGGCACCGGCGCCCGTCGGCAGCTTCGGCTTGGGCACCGAGACGGTGTCGCCCGCGTCGATCACGACGGGCTCGATCGGCTGGCTCGGGGCGCGACGTTGGCGGCGGTCGTGGGCCTGCAGGATGAGGATGCGGAGCGCCTCGGCCGACGGCGGACGGTCTGCCGGGTCCTTCTCCAGGCACCGCATCACGACCTTGCGCAGCGCCGACGAGATCTCCCGGCCAGGATGCACGCGCATCTCCGGCGGCCCCTCCATGATGTGCTTGCGCAGGACCTGTGCGGTCGTCTCGGCGTCGAAGGGCAAATCGCCGGTCAGCATCTCGTAGAGCATGATGCCGGCTGCGTAGATATCGACCGCCGGCCCGACGTCCGAGCCGATCGCTTGCTCGGGCGCCATATATTCGGGCGAGCCGACGACGTAGCCGGCGCGGGTCAGCGAGTCGCGCTCGACGTCGCCGGTGACGAATTTGGCGAGGCCGAAGTCGAGCACCTTGACGAAGTCCTTCTCGCCGTGGACCTCCTGCAGGAAGATATTGTCCGGCTTCAGGTCGCGGTGGACGATGCCCTTGCGGTGTGCCTCTTCGAGCGATTTGCAGACCTGATTCATGATCGTGACGACGCGATCGGCGGCCATCACCGGTTCGCCACGGAGCGCGTCCGAGAGCTTCTCGCCGACGAGGAACTCCATGATCATGAAGATCGAATCCGAGGCGTCGTCGCGACCGAAGTCGAAGACCCGAACCGTATTCGGGTGGGTCAGGATGCTGGCGGCGCGGGCTTCACGGGTGAAGCGGCGCACCTCCGCCGTGCTCTCCGAGAGATCGCGCCACAGCACCTTGATGGCGACGTCTTGCCGGGTGATCCGGTGCCGACCGCGGTAGACCGCGCCCATGCCGCCGACGCCGATCAGCGCGCCGACTTCGTATTGCTCACGCAGCACGTGCCCGGGCCAGAGCCGCCCGGGGAACGCGGAACTCTCGCGGATCGTCTCGAGCTCGATATCACAGTCCGGACAGACCGGATCGTCGCCTCGAAGACCGCATTGCGAACAGATTCGCCACACTGACAAGGCTCCGTAGGCTGGAGATGGGTTGCCGCGCGTTGCCGAAATATCAGCTTTGCGCGGCATTGCAAGGATGCGGGCCGGTTGCGTGGCGCTGGCGGCGGGACTACAACCGCGGCCACACCGCCGCAGCGGCGCCCTCGGCGCCGCCCCAGCCGAGGAGAAATCATGCGTCAGCTCCGCCGCCTCCCCCCTGCCGGACGTGATCGCGCCGCAGCCCGCCACGTCCTCTCGACCGTCATCGCCGTGCCGCTCCTATTCGGGGCCGTCGGCTGCGGCGAGGAAAAGAAAGAGGAGGCGCCGCAACCTCTGAACGTCTTCTCGGAGAAGCCGAAGATCGACTTCTCGCAGGTCAAGGTCGACAAGCCCGCGGAGCCCGCCGCGGCGGTCGCGCCCGCCGCCGACACCTGGGCGTCGCGCACCCGCTCACTGGTCGCCGCGGCCCACGCCGATCTGCAGAAATGCCGCAACGACTTCATGATCCCGTTCCAGTTCGAAAAGATGCGGACGCGAGACGTGACCTGGCTGTCGATCTCGGAGATGGACGCGACCTGCCGTGACGGCGATCGCGCGACCAAGCACCGCGGCCCCTGGAGCATCCTGCAGTTCCTCGCCAAGGATCACGCCGGCAAGCACCCTGCCCTGGACCGCTTCATCGCGCTCGGCCACGACCACGTCGAGCACTTCCGCATCGTCAGCTTGATGACCAAGAAGGTCGGCTCGCCGAAGATCGCCGCGGTCAGCGACACCGCCAAAGCGGCGCGAGATCGCGTCCTCGCTGCCGGCCGCGCGCTCGACGAGGCGGCGCGCGAGATCGCCTCGTTCCCCGACGACCTGCTGCCCGACGACAGCGCCGAAGCCGCCTCGAAGACGCTCGACAGCGCCGGCTACGCAGCGTTGGTCTCGGGCCACTACGGCTTCCTCATCGGCGAGATGCCCGACGCCTACGACCGCCTCGCGAGCAAGAGCTGGCAGTCGCCGAATATGATCAAGAAGACCACGCTTCGGCTCTGGGCCGATATCCCGACCAAGCTGCTGCAGCAGGATCGTCCGCGCTTGGCCAAAGTCGAAGGGATCAGCGACGCCGACAAGGCGAAGTTCGAGGCCTACCTCGACGCCGTCGACGGCGTGCTCGGCGCGTGGCGCAAATCCTACGAGCGCTACCTCGAGAACAAGGAAGGCGACACGTGGTCCGAGAAGGACCCGTACCGCCCGGCGCTGGTCAAGGCGCACAAGGCTTGGACCAAGCTCCACGAGGGGCTGCAGCCGAAAGCGGATTGAGTCGAACGATGCACAGCAGCCTCCGCCTGCGGCGCGGCGCCACGCCACCGGCTCGATCCGGGGTGGTCCACGCCCTGCTCCCGCCCCTCGCCGCGCTCGCGCTCCTCTGGGCCGCACCGGCCGCCGCCAAGATCGTCAACGTCCAATCGCTCGCTGGGGCGGCTGTGAAGCAAGGCTTCGCCGGCAAGGTCAGCGCCAGCGGCAGCCTGACCACCGGCAATGTCGTGCTCCTGCTCGCGACCGGCACCGGAACGGCGTTCTATCGCACCGGCGACCACGTCTTCATGGCGACCGTCACCGCGAACTACGGCCGCAAGGGCAGCGGCGAGTGGTTCGACGAGGACGACGATCCCTTCCGCGAGAACGTCTTCGAGCACCTCCGCTACCGCTACCGGTGGAGCCCGCGCTGGAGCTCGGAAGCATTCCTGCAGCATGAATACGATCGCTGGCGCCGGCTGCGGATCCGAGGACTCGCCGGCGTCGGCATGCGCGCCGACCTGCTCAGCAGCGACGACGGTCACCTCGCCGTCGGCCTCGCCTACATGGCCCAGGCCGAGGAGCTGCTGCAGCCGCAGGCGGGCGATCTGCGCGGCCTCTACCTCGAGCACCGCGCGTCGTCCTACGTCTCCGCGTCGCGCAAGCTCGCCGAGGCCGTCGCGGTCGCAGCGACCATCTACGTCCAGCCGAACCTGCTGCTCGGCTCGGATATCCGCGGCCTGCTCGACCTCTCGCTGCAAGTCAGCGTCACCTCCGAGATCGCACTGACGGTCGGATATTGGCTGGCGTGGGATACGGCGCCGCCAATCGCGGTCCGCGGCCTCGACACCAATACCTCGGTCGGCCTCTCCTGGGCGTTCTGAGCCGCCGTGCCGGTCTACGCGCTCGGCCCGGAGCCGATCTTCCCACCCGCCGACCTTGCCGAATCCAGCGGCCTGCTCGCGGTCGGCGGCGACCTCGGCCCCGAGCGCCTGCTGACGGCCTACGCCGGCGGCATCTTCCCCTGGTACAGCGCCGGCCAGCCGATCCTGTGGCATAGCCCGGACCCACGCATGGTCCTCGAGATGGACGGCCTGCACGTCGGGCGCACCCTGCGCCGCACCTTGCGCCGCGCGCGCTACGAGATCCGCTGGGACACCAACTTCGCCGCCGTCATCGCCGCCTGTGCCGAGGCGCCCCGGCCCGGCCAAGACGGCACCTGGATCACCGCCGAGATGATCGCGGCCTACGAGCGGCTGCACGGCCTCGGCTTCGCACACAGCATCGAGACCTACGAGGGCGGGGTGCTGGTCGGAGGCCTCTACGGCGTCTCGCTCGGGCGCGCGTTCTTCGGCGAGAGCATGTTCTCCCGCAGCGACGACGCCAGCAAGGTCGCGGTCGTCGCGCTGGTGGAGCGGCTGCGTGAGCGTGGCTTTCATTTCGTCGACTGCCAGGTCTGGACGCCGCTCTTCGATTCGCTCGGCGCGGCCGAGATCCCGCGTGCCGACTTCCTCCGCCGGCTCGAGCGCGCTCTGCTCTTCCCGACCTGGCAGGGCTCATGGACCTAGCGCGCTGGCGCAGCAACTGCCGCTGAGCACAGGCGGGCCGGCGGTCGCGCTTGCTGCGCTCGCCATGCCGCCCTACCTTGCCCGGCGCCGCCGCCACGCATTTTCGCGGCCGGCCGGAGGGAGACGATGATCGTCATCAGCGACGCAGCCCTACAGCATATGCGCGAACTCATCGCGAAGAACGGCGACGACTCGGTCAAAGGCATCCGCATCGCGGTGATGGCCGGCGGCTGCTCGGGGCTGTCCTACAACCTCGACTTCGAGTCCGAGCCCGAGCTGGACGACAACGTCTTCGGCGGCAACCCACCGGTCTACGTCGACGACGCCAGCCTCGGCCTGATCGACGGCCTCTCGCTGGACTATATCGGCGGACTGAACGGCAAGGGCCTGGTCTTCAACAACCCCAAGTCCGTGGACACCTGCGGCTGCGGCACCAGCTTCTCGGTCCAGCGCTAGTCCGACCGAGGCCGAGAAGGAGGCCGCCATGGCCCGTGACGTCTACATCTACGACGCCGTCCGCACCCCGCGCGGCAAGGGCCGCCCGGGCAAGGGCGCGCTCTCGTCGGTCCACCCGCAAGAGCTCGTCGCGCAGCTCCTGCAGGCCTTGCAGCGCCGCGGGGTGAGCGATCCGAGCGCTGTCGACGACGTGATCCTCGGCTGCGTCAGTCAGGTCGGCGAGCAAGGCGCCTGCATCGCGCGCAACGCGGTGCTCGCGGCCGGCTGGCCGGACGCCGTCACCGGCAGCACGGTGAATCGCTTCTGCGGCTCCGGCCTGCAGGCGGTGAACTTCGCCGCGATGGGCGTCGCTTCGGGCTTTCAGCAGGCGGTGCTGGCGGGCGGCGTCGAGTCGATGTCGCGCGTCCCGATGGGCTCGGACAAGGGCGAGATCGACGGCCTCAACCCGGCGTTGCGGGCCAAGATCCAGATGGTCCCGCAGGGCATCTCGGCCGACCTGATCGCCACCCGCGAGGGCTTCTCCCGCGCCGACGTCGACGCATTCGCGCTCGCCAGCCAGCAGCGCGCCCGGCTCGCCACCGAAGAGGGTCGCTTTCTTCGCTCGCTGATCGACGTGGTCGACGCCGAGGGCAACTGTCTGCTCGATCGCGACGAGCACCCGCGCGCCGATACGACGGCCGAGTCGCTCGCCGGCCTCCGCCCCGCCTTCGCCGGCATGGGCGCCTATTTCGTCGCAGAGGCCGGCGCGACCGTCGACGCGCTCGCCCTGCGTCGTTACCCCGACACGGGCGCCATCGATCACGTCCACACCGCCGGCAACAGCAGCGGCATCGTCGACGGCGCGGCCCTGGTCCTGCTCGCCGACGCCAGCTTCGGCGAGCGCTTCGGGCTGCGTCCGCGGGCCCGGATCCGGGCGATGGCGACCGCCGGCGCAGAGCCCGTGATCATGCTCACCGCGCCGGCCCCGGCCAGCAGCAAGGCGCTCGCGCAGGCCAGCATGACCGCCGCCGACGTCGACCGCTGGGAGATCAACGAGGCCTTCGCCACCGTCCCGCTCGAGACGATGCGCCGGCTCGACCTCGACCACGACAAGGTCAACGTCAACGGCGGCGCGATCGCCCTCGGCCACCCGCTCGGCGCGACCGGCGCGATCCTGCTCGGCACCTTGCTCGACGAGCTCGAGCGCGAGGGCCTCGGCGTCGGCGTCGCCACGCTCTGCATCGGCGGCGGCATGGGCATCGCTACCGTGATCGAGCGGGTCTGATGTCGGCCACAGCGAAGGTCGAGGGCTTCGACGCGGCGGAATTCCAGCGTCGGCGCAGCGCCGTCAGCGCCGCCGTCGGCCGGCCCGTCGTCCTGCTCGGCGGCGATCCGATGCCGCGGAACCTGCCGGGCTACGGCTACCCGTTCCGCCAAGGCTCGGACTTCCTCTACTTGACCGGCTGCAGCGAGCCCGGAGCGGCCGCGATCCTCGACGACGGCAGGCTCACGCTCTTCTTGCCGACGCCCGGCGAGGGGGACGCGCTCTGGCACGGCGAGACCCCGGACCTGCAGGCCCGGGCCGCGTCGTGCTACGCCGACGAGGTGCAGGACAGCGCCGCGCTCGAGCAGGCGGTGATGGACGCCGTCGCCGGCGGCAGCATCGCCGCCCTCGCCGGTCCCGACCCTCGGCGCAACGAGACGCTCGCCTGGTGGGCCGGCGTGCCGCTGCAATTCGGCAGCGAGAGTGGCGACGACGCGCTGGTCGACGCGCTCTGCACCCTGCGACGGAAGAAGTCTGCGGCCGAGATCGCGGCGATGCGTGCCGCGACCCAGATCAGCGTCGAGGCGCACCTCGCCGTCGCCGCGGCGGCGCGTCCGGGCGTCTCCGAGCGCAGCCTCGCGGCGTTGCTGCAGGCCGTCTTCGCGGCCCGTGGGGCGGAGCCGGGCTACGGCACGATCCTGACCCGTAGGGGCGAGATCCTGCACTGCCACGACCACGACGGCACGCTGCGCGACGGCGATCTGCTGCTGGTCGACGCCGGCGCCGAGCTCGGCCCAGGCTACGGCAACCAGACCGGATACGGCGCCGACCTGACCCGGACCTGGCCGGTCTCCGGCGCCTTCGAAGGGCGACAGCGCGCCGCCTACGACGCCGTACTCGCGGCGTGGCAAGCTGCCGTCGACCTCTGTCGTCCGGGCGTGCGCTACCGCGCCGTCCACGACGCGGCTGCGGCCGTCATCGCGCGCTTCCTGATCGACGAGGGCGTGCTGCGCGTCGGCGTCGACGAGGCCCTCGCACGCGGCCTGCACGGCTTGTTCTTCCCCCACGGCGTCGGCCACCTGATCGGCCTGGACGTCCACGACATCGAAGCGTACGGCGATCGCGGCGCATATCCGCCTGGGCAGGAGCGGGCAGACATCTTCGGCACCCGCTTCCTGCGCCTGGATCTGCCACTGGAGCCCGGCTTCGTGGTGACCATCGAGCCGGGATTCTACGCCGTGCCCGCGATCCTCGACGATGCCGGCCTGCGCGAGCGCTTCGGCAGCGCGGTCGATTGGTCTCGGGCCGAGTCCTTCCTCGGGCTGCACGGGATCCGCATCGAAGACGACGTCGCGATCACCGACGGCGAACCCGATGTGCTCTCCGCTGGCTTGCCGCGGGATCCGGACGCGGTCGCTGCTGCGGTCGGCGCCGGCCCCGACTTCGCCGCACTGCTCGGGCTCTGATCAACGCCCCAACGAGCCACGCGCCAGGACCAACTCGCGGCTCGCCTCTTCCCAGCCCTCGAAGCGATCCAAGAAGCGCTGCCAGGCCGGCCGGCTGCCGTCCCGCTGGGCCGCGGCGAAGGCGATCCGGACCAACTCGCGACGGGCCGCGCGGAGGTGAGGCGTCGCTTCGGGCCACTCCCGATGCAGGGTGAGAAATTGCTCGAGCGCCGCTTCGTCCGCCATCTGGGTCGCGCGGGAGAGGCGCATCTGCAGCAACGTCGTGCGGGCGCGGCTGGCCTCGGTCGCCGCTTCCGGCCAGGTCTCGCAGGTCGCGAGGAAGGCGACCCACGCCGCGTCGCTGCCATCCGCAGCGGCCTGGGCGAACGCGCGCTCGGCGAGGACCCGTCGCGCCGCCGAGACGTATTTCGCCGCCTCGGCGACCGGTCCGTAGGCACGCACGAAGGCGAGCAGCGCCTCGGGCCCAGGCGTCGCCCGCGCTTCGTCGAAGGCCGCGGCGACCTCCGCCGCATAGGCCCGGGCATAGAGCCGGCTCTTGCCGTAGCGGGCACAGAAGGCGGCATACGCGGCGCTGGTGCCGACGGCGCGGGCCTCGACCAGCGCCAGCTCGGCTTCCTTCTCGTAGGCTTCTGCGACGAGGTCAGCCGCCTCGGGGCGCGCTGCATACGCCTTGCGGAATTGTGCCAGCGCCGCCGGCGTGCGGGCGGCCTCGGCCTCGGCGAAGGCCATGCGCGCCTGGTCGAGGTGCGACCGCGGTACCAACCGGCTCTCCGGATAATGCTTGCGAAAGGCGACGAACGCGTCGAGGCGCCGCGATGGCAGGGTCACGTCGCGGTAGAACGCCGCGGCTTCACGTTGCCCCATCTCAGCGACAAGCGACGCGTTGCTCGGCGTCTCGACGACCTGATTGCGCGCCCAGCGCCAGTCTTCCACCCGATCGCGAACGGCCGCAGCGGCGATCGCGGCGCGAGCCGTGGCAATCTCGACCGCGGCAAGCTCGGCGGCGTCGCGCGTCGGCGGGTCACGCAGCCAGGTCGCGCCGAGTTCGGTGCCGCGCCGCGGGTCCCCGTTCAGGCGCAACTCGTCGACCCGCTGGTGCATCGGCGCGCAACCCGCGGAGAGGGCCGAGCAGGCGGCCAAGACCAGCCATGCGCGGCGGAGGTTGCGGTGGGGGTTGCGTGCCATCGGGCGATCTCCCGCCCTTCGGGCTCCAAACCTCGCGATCCGGCGGAGCGAAGGACGCCGCGTAGCATGACGTTTGGGACCGCGGGACGGCAAGCCTCCTTGCCAGCAGGCCCTGCGCGCGGCTACGATTGCAGCCAAGGCGGAGGACCGATTGAGCAAGCCTGGAGACGTCACCATGGACGGCAAGGTCATCTTTGCACGCACCGAGATGACCGACATCTCCGTGTTGCCGCAGCGGTTGTTCACGCGGCCGCACCTCTTCCAGGTCGTCGCTGGCGAGGCCATGCCGCGCAATATCACGCTCGGCGACGGCAAGGTGACCATCGGCCGCGGCAGCGATTGCGGCATGCGTCTGCTCAGCAGCGACCTTTCGCGCAAGCATGCCACGCTCGAACGGACGCGACGCGGCTACCTGCTCTCCGACCTGGAGAGCCGCAACGGCGTCTTCGTCAACGAAGTGCGGATCGAGAGCGCGTTGCTCCGCGATGGCGACACCATCCAGCTCGGCAACATGCAGATCGTCTACCACGAAGGCAGCTAGGGAGCCTCCACATGCCTGTTCTCGTTCGATTTTGGGGCGTGCGCGGCTCGATCCCGACGCCGGGGCGCGCGACCTACCGCTACGGCGGCAATACCGCCTGCGTCGAGCTCGACGTCGACGGCACGACGCTGGTCTGCGACGCAGGCACGGGAGCCCGCGAGCTCGGCGTCGAGCTGATGGGCCGAAAGGGCCCACTGCACGTGCATTGGTTCTTCAGCCATATGCACTGGGACCACATCCAGGGCTTCCCCTTCTTCACGCCGGTCTACGTTCCGGGCCATCGGTTCACCATCTACGGCACGCGCGACGGCGACACCCGCTTCGCTCGCCTGCTCAGCGGCCAGATGCGCTCGGCCTACTTCCCGGTCGATTTCTCCGAGCTGCGCGGCAATATCGAGGCAGCCGACCTCGGCCCGACGATGGAGCGGGAGATCGACGGCGTCACCGTGCGCTGCTTCGAGCAACACCATCCCGGGCTCTCGTACGGCTATGCGTTCGAGAAAGACGGCGTCAAGGTCGTCTACTCGACCGACAACGAGATCGACATGATGCTGCGCGATCCCGAGCAGCCGCTGCGCGATCCGGGCGCGTTGCGCGACGTGCCCGCGGATTTGGTCGACTTCTGCCGCGACGCCGCGCTGCTGATCTGCGACGCGCAATACCGTGACGAGGACTACCCGATGCGTGTGGGCTGGGGTCACCCGCGCGCGACGACCACGGTCGACCTGGCGATCCGCGCCGGCGTGAAGCAGCTCGCGCTCTTTCACCACGATCCGATGCACTCGGACGAAGAAGTCGAGGAACTCGTCGCTGCTTGTCGCGCGCGGGCAGAGGCGCACGGCAGCGATCTCTTCATCTTCGCGGCGCGCGAGGGCTTCACCCTCCGTGCCGACCTGCCGCACCGTCCGGGCTGAGCCCGGGTTCGCTGGCGTCGCTGTCCGGCAGCAACCCCCGCTCGCTCGCGACGATCGTGAAGCCGAGGCGCGGCAAACCGGCGATCTCGGCCTCGATCTGCGCGCCCACCTCCAGCGGGCCGACGCCGGACGGCGTGCCGCAGAGGACGACGTCGCCCGCGGCGAGCCGGACCAGGCGTGAGAGCTGGCTCAAGAGCTCGGCCGGGGCCCAGATCATCTGATCCAGCCGCCCAGCCTGCCGCTCGCCCCCGTCGACCGTGAGCGTGATCCCGGCGTCGGCCATCGCGCCGGAGCCGGCCCAGGGGACGAGGCTGCCGATCGGCGCGCTGTGGTCGAAGCCCTTCGCCATCGCCCACGGCCGCCCTGCTGCCTTCGCTGCCGCCTGCAGGTCGCGGCGGGTCAGGTCGACGGCGACGGCGGCCCAGCCGATGCACGCCTCGGCTTGTTCCGGCTCCAGCGCGGCGCCGCCGCCCCGCAGCACCAGCGCCAACTCGACCTCGTGGTGCAACGCCGCTGTCGCCGGCGGCATCGGCACGCCACGCGGCTGCCAGCACAGCGCATCGCGCGGCTTGGCGAAGAAGAAGGGCGCCTCGCGGTCGGGATCTGCGCCCATCTCACGGGCATGGGCGGCGAAGTTGCGACCGACGCAGTAGACGCGGCGGGCCTCGACCCGGTCCCCGCCGACGACGGGGAGCAGGACCCGCGCTTGCTCGACCAGGATCACGCCGTGCGCCGCCGCCAGAGCAGCAGCGCCGCGGCGCAAGCGAGCAAGAGCAGGCCGAAGCGACCGGCGCCCTGCGACGGCCCCGCGGTGCAGCCGCTGCTGCTCGACGAGAGCGAGTTTCCACCTGCGCCGCCCGTGCCACCTGTGCCGCCCGTGCCGCCAGTGCCGCCGGGCAGCGGGTCGACCGTGGTCTTGGTCGGGTCCCAGGTCGAGGGCGTCAGGCTGCCGATGAAGGTGCCGCTGAGCGACGCCTGGCCGACCTTGGCGTCGTTCAGCGCGGCGTCGACCTTATCGGCCTCGCGCGGGTCGATGGCGATGGGCGGACCGGACTCGTCGAGCACCTCGACGCTGTAGGCCGGCTGGCCACCTGCCGCGACCAGCGGGCCGGTGCCCTTGCCGAAGCTGGCGCTGCCGGGGCCGCCGAAATCGAAGCCGCAGTTGTCGTAGGTGGTCGGCAGCTCGACCTCGATATTGTGGCCGTCGGCGAAGGTGAGCTTGGCGGCGTGGGCCTTGTTCGTGCCTTCTTTGCAGATCGGCTCGGCCTTGGCGGTGTGCAGCCGCTCGACGTCCGGCAGGTCCTTGTTGAAGGCGAAGATCGGGTCCTTGTCCATCTCGTCCGCCGAGACGGTCGTGTACATGCGGGTCAGGTACGGGATGTTGTCGAAGTGGCCCTGCACGACGAAGAGCGGCTCGACGATGCCCTTCTCGACGTCGGTGGCGAACGCCTTGGCGTCGAAGCTCTGCTGCGCCACCGCGGCCTTGTAGTCGCTGCAGGGCTTGTCGCTGCAGCCATCGCACTGGATGCAGCCGTAGAACTCCTGGTCACCGACCGACTCGAACGCCGCCGGCTTCGGGATGTGCTTGCGGATCAGCTGCTGCATCTGGGTGGTGCGGGGGTAGCCGTCTTCGAGCAGCTTCATCAGGAATTTGCCGGGGTCGGAGATGGCCGCGAGCTTGGTGGTATCCCAGCTCTTGTTGGCGAACTGCAGCTTCAGCTCGGCCGTCTTCTTCGCCATCTCGGTGGTCCAGGCGTGGCCCGAGGCCTGATCGACGGCCTTGCTGACGACGGTCTTGTAGTTCGTGCCCGGCTTCATCCAATCGAGCACGGCGTCGTTGATGGTGACGTGGAGGAAGTTCTTCGGGATGGCGCG
>JACKFC010000034.1 GCA_020632665.1 Deltaproteobacteria bacterium | reverse complement strand
GCCCTTCATGCACCACTTGCCGACGCCACAGAGCGCCTGGTCGGCCGCGGTGGCGTGCTTGCAGCCCGACTTCGGGTCGCAGGTATCGGTGGTGCAGGGGTCGTTGTCGTCGCAGTTCTTGTCGCTGCCCTTGCAGAGGTTGCCGGAGCAGGCGTCGTTCTCGGTGCAGGCGTCGCCGTCGTCGCAGCCGGCGGATTGGCTGACGCTGGTGCAGCCCTGCTTCGGATCGCAGAGGTCGTTGGTGCAGGCGTTGCCGTCGTCGCAGTTCTTCTTGCTGCCCGAGCATTTGCCCGCCGCACAGGCGTCGTTCTCGGTGCAGACGTCGTCGTCGTTGCACGGCGCGGTCGAGCTGCCTTCGTAGGCGCACTTGCCGCTCTTGGCGTCGCAGCTGTCGACGGTGCAGGGGTTGCCGTCGTCGCAGCCGGTGGCCGAGCCGGCGGTGCAGGTGCCGCCGACGCAGGCGTCACCGACGGTGCAGGCGTTGCCGTCGGCGTCGCACGGCTTGTTGTTGTTCTCCGCGGTGCAGCCCTTCTTGCCGTCGCAGTTGTTGCTGGTGCAGGGGTTGCCGTCGTCGCAGTTGGCCACGGCGCCCGCAGTGCAGGATCCGTCCTTGCAGCCGTCCTTCTCGGTGCAGGCGTTGCCGTCGTCGCAGGGCAGACCCTCGAGGGCGTTGCTGTATTTGCACTTGCCGTCCTCGGTCAGCGAGCACTTGGCGATGATGCACTCGTCGCCCGACTCGCAGATCTTCGGGGTGCCCGGGGCGCAGGAGCCCTCCTTGCAGACGTCGCCGATCGAGCAAGGGTTGTCGTCGTCACAGGCGACCGCGTCGAGGGGCGTCTGCACGCAGCCCTTGGCCGGGTCACAGCTATCTTCGGTGCACGGGTTCTTGTCGTCGCAGTCGAGCTTGCTGCCGGCGATGCAGCCGCCGCCGAGGCATTGGTCACCGCTGGTGCAGGCGTTGCCGTCGGCGTCGCAGTCGAGGCCGTCGGTGACCGGGGCGGTTTTGCAGGCCTTGGCGAAGGGATCGCAGGCGTCGATGGTGCAGGGGTTGCCGTCGTCGCAAGCGTCGTTGTCGGTCTTGCCGTCACAATCGTTGTCGATGCCGTCGCAGGCCTCCTTGCCGACCTCGGGCGAGGTGCACTTCGAGAGGCCGTTCTCGGTGCAGGTCCGCACGCCGACGCAGGTGCCGACGGTATTGCCCTGCTCGTCGAGGGCGGGGACGGTGCACGCCGTCTCGAGCTTCTTCTTGCTCGCGAGCGCCGAGCAATCGCAGACGCCGAAGCCATCGCTGCTGCCGGCCTCGGGCTTCTTCACGCATTGCTTGCTGGTCGCGCCCTCGGTGCTCTTGGTGTCGGCGCAGGCGTAGGTCTCGGGGCAGTCCGCGTCGGTCGCGCAGCCGATGCCGCAGAACGAGCCGAGGCCGCCCTGGTCGATGCAGGCGGCGTCGGTCTGGCCGACGGCCTCGCAGTCCTTGCTGGCGCTGCAGGGGTGGCAGAGGTTGCCCTTGGCCGGGACGCAGATCGCGACCGGTTCGCCGCCGATGCTGGTCGTTGCGCATTTGTAGCCCGTCTCGCAGCTGTCGACGCAGGTCTGGGCGCACTCCTTGCCGCTCGCGTTGGCGCTGTTCGCGTTGTCGATGCAGATGCCCGAGTCGCAGGCGCCGTTGTCCTTGCAATCGCAGCCGGCGCTGCCCGGGCAGGCGCCCGTCGTGCTGTCGTCCGCGGCGTCGGTGCTCACACCGCCGTCGCCCGCCACATCCGTGCCAGCCGTGTCCGCCCCGGCCGTATCCTCTCCGCCGGTGTCGGTCGCCGTCGCGTCGCCACCGGTGGTCGTATCTGCTCCGGCGCCGGTGTCGTTGCCGCCAACGTCGAGCACCGCGACATCACCCGCGACGTCGAAGCCGAAGCCGCCGGTGTTGTTGCCGGTGTTGCCGGTCTCGCCGGAGCACGCGGCGACAAGAGTGAGGAGAGTGAGCGAGATGATGCTTCGCAGTTGGCGCACGCGAGCCTCCGGCATGGCGATGGATGGATCCCCGGCTGGGGAAGGGCGCGGACGGTAGCGACTGCCCTGGGGCGCCGCAAGGTGGACGAGGACCCGCTACGGAGACCGGGGCCTGCGCACCCCGGCATGCAATCAGTCCGTAAAGACGCGATCTTCCGCCAAGTGCGCGGCGAGCGTGCGCCAGACTTCGCGCAGCGCCTCACGCGGCACCACGCCGTCCTCGGAGGGCTGTGGCAGGGCCTGGACGACGCGACGCGCGAGCGGGCCGCGATCGAGGATCGTGTCCAGCGCGGCGCGCCAGGGCATCGCGGCGTGGGCGTCGGCGGTGGCCGCCACCAGCTGTTGCCAAACGGCCTGCGCCGAGCGGCCGACCGGCACGCCCAGCGTCGCGCAGAGCGCGGGATCGTCGATCGTCGCACGCTCGCCGTGGTGCTCGACCCGCTGCAGCGTGGTCGCCAAGGCCTCGGTCGAGCAGCGCCCGACCGCGCCGAGATCGCCGAGGCTGCCGGCCACCAGGGCCTGCAAGACCGCGCGGATCGCGGCGACGACGGCGAGATCGGCGGTCGGGCACTCGGCGATGTCGAGCACGCGGATCTCGATCGCCATGCGGTCGAAGCGCGCGATCGCGCCGCGCGCGTTGACCCACTCCTTCTCCAGCACGCCGTCGGGATCATGGGGCGCGAGATCGTCACGGATCCCGAGCAGCATCGCCTCGTAGGCGGCGCGGTCGGCGTAGCGCTCCGGCACCACGCGGCCGCTGACCGACGGCACCTTGGCGGCGTTGGTGCGGTAGAAGCCGAGCCGGTTGTCGAGCCGGCCGGTGAGCCGGCCTTCGACCACCGGCGAGCTGGCCGAGAGCGCCGGTAGGATCGGCAGGATCACGCGGATCGCGTCGTGCAACGCGGCGAATTCCGCGTCGCCGCAGAAGGGCAGGTTGATGTGCACCGACTGCAGGTTCGACCAGCCGTGCCCGCTGCAGCCGAAGATGCGGTCGAAGGTGCGGTAGATCACGTCGTCTTCGTGTGGCCAGAGCCGGGTTTCGCGGGCCGGATCCATCCACGGGTGCATCGCGCTCGGCAGCAACATCGCGCCGTGCGGCTGCAGCAGGCCGTTGATCGCCCGGACGTCTTCGGCGAACGCGCTCGGCAGCCCGTGCAAGCTGGCAACCGGGCCGTTGCACTTGGTCTCGATGACGTGCAGCGCCAGCTCGTTGCTCCACGCCGTGACGCCGCGGTCGACCTCCCGCTCCCAGCCGTCACCGACCGCGCCGAGGACGCGATCGCAGATCGGCAGCACGTCGAGCGTCTCGGCGTCGACGATCATGTATTCGAGCTCGACGCCGGTCGCGGCGAAGAGGTGCAGTGGCTCGCTCATCCTGCCTCGTGCTGGCGCGCCCGATCCAGGCGTCGCCGGAAGCTCCCCATGATCGACCGGTAGAGGCTGGCCTTGAGCAGGCGGTCCTCGTAGCCGGCGTCGATGCTCGGGTTGTCGTTGACCTCGATGACGACGACCGAACCGTCTTCGAGCTGTTTCAGGTCGACGCCGTAGAGCCCATCGCCGATGACGGCGGCGGCGCGGACCGCGGCATCCTTCACCGCCTCGGGCACCTCGGGCAGGTCGATGCAGTCGACGCGCCCGGAGCGCCGGGTGCCGTCCGAGAGGGTGCGCACGACCTGCCAATGGCCCGGCGACATCTGGTAGCGCGCGGCATAGAGCGGCTCGCCGTCGAGCACGCCGACCCGCCAGTCGAAGGCGGACGGGGTGAACTGCTGCAGCAGCACGAGCTCACTCCGTTCGAGCGTGGCGCGGACCAGCTTCTCCAGCACCTGCAGGTCTTTCGCCTTGTGCACACCGCGGGAGAACGAGCTGTCCGGCTCCTTCACCACGCAGGGCAGGCCGATCTGCTCCACGGCGCCGGCGAGTTCGTCGCGGCGGCCGAACACCACGCTCTTCGGCGCCGGCACACCGGCACGAGCGAAGGCTTCGGCGAGGAAGATCTTCGACGAGGCGCGGACGATCGACTCCGGATCGTCGATGACGACCAGGCCCTCGGCCGCGGCGCGGCGGGCGATGCGGTAGGTCGGGTGGTCGACCGAGGTCGTGGCGCGGACGAAGAGCGCGTCGTATTCGGCGACGCGGCCGACGTCTTCGAAGCCGATCCGATCGACGCGGATGCCGACCTCGGCGGCGGCGCGCTCGAAGGCGCGGATTGCGCGCTCGTTGCTGGGGGGCTCGTCTTCACTCGGATCGAGCAGGATCGCGAGGTCGTAGCGGTGGCGACGTGGCGTCGCCTTCTCGCGACCGCGCGCCAGCCAGGCACGCGCCTGCTCGATGACGAATTCGTGATGGCCGTCAGGGACCTCCGCGACCGGGATCGCGCGGATCGTCTCCAGCCGCCAGCTGCCGGCTTCGCGTCGAAAGCTCGCTCGCAGCAGCGGCGCCGGCATCGCGTTGAACAGCGCCTTGGCCAACCGGTCGTGGCGCTTGGCGACGTTGCGGCCGAAATAGACCGAGAGCTCGAACTCCTCGGCCCGGAGCGGCGCGAGGCTGCGCTGCATCAAGCTGTCGAGTTGCTCCGAGACGACCCGGATCATCGCCGCGGAGCGCAGGTCCTGCAGGGTCGAGACCGACGGCAGGACCCGGTGGCCACGCGCTGTCGCCAGCAGCGAGACATAGTAGCCCAGCGTCTGGTAGCGGTAGCTGCGGCAAAGGTTGAAGACCCGCGTGCGGCGGCCATCCGAGCGAGGCGGGCGACTCAGATAGTCCCGCGCCGAGACGACCTCGACGTCCGGCATCTGCAGCGGCCAGCGCGAGGGGTTTTCGACGACGACGAGGGTGGTCATGAGGGTGCTCGGGGTGGCGACGCGGCAGCGGCGTCGGCGGGCTCGATGACGAGGAGGTTGGCGTCGTAGGTCACCACGCCCAGCAGGATCGCCGGGATCACGCGGTGCAGCGGCGCAACGTAGCGGCCCGAGCCCCAGCCGGGGTTGTCGTGCAGCGGATCGGCGACGAGGACCTCGGCGCGGTCGGCGTCGACGCCGTAGAGGACGACGAAATGCCCTGCGCTCTGGCCGGCGACGTCGTCGTGAACCACGACGTGCTCGCCGCGCTCGCGGGCGCAGCGATAGAGCCAGGTCGCGGAGAGGCCGGTGAGGATCGGCGCGCCGTTGTCGAGCAGCCGGTGCAGGAGCGCAGGGTCCAGGTCTTCGCAGCGGATCTCACCGCCACCGGCGAGAAAGCGCAGGTACGCATCGGTCGCGGCGGCGAGCTTCTCGTCGTCCTTGGCGGCGCGTTGGGCACGCAGCTTCGCCCGCAGGTCGACGCCCGGCTCGAACCAGGTCGGGTCGAAGAGCTGCAGATTGTACGTGAAGATCGTCGCGCGATAGCCGCGCTGCAGCGCGTCGTTGCCGAGGTGGACCGCCAAGGTGCCGCCCTGTGGCAGGGCGTGGACCGTGGCGATGACCTCGTCCAACGAGGGCGCTTCGTCCCCACGGTGCAGCGCCCAATGCGCGTAGACGGCCTGCAGGCAGGTCGGTCCACAGGTGGTGTCGTCCGGTTGCCGCTGGACGGGAGGCGGCGTCGGGGAGTTCATGTCGGCCTGTTCATGTGCGGGTCACGATGGTTGCGCGCCGGGGGCGTCGAGCAGCGCGCGTCGGAGTGAGGCGTCGAGCCACGTCGCCACGCGGTCGGCTGCAACGCTCGGCAGCCAGCCTTGATTCAGCTCCACCTCGACGCCGCTGTAGGGCGCCGAGGCAAAGCGCGCCCGCAATGTGGTGCACAAGCCGTCGGTCCAGCCGCGGTAGGGTCGGTTGCGGTCGACCCGGATCGCGGCGAGGCGAGCGAGTTCTCGGCGCCAGGCGCGGCACAGCGAGAGCTCCGCCGGCCGTCGCGGATCGTAGAGCAGTCCGACCTGCATCGGCCGCCGCCGCCCCTCGAGTTCCGGCACGAAGGAGTGCACCGCCAGGTGCAGCACGGGGCCGTCCGCCAACGCGGCAGCGCATTCCCGCGCGACCGCCTCGCGATGCGGCCTGTGGTAGGTCGTGATCAGCGCCTGTCGGTCCTGCTCGCCCAGCGCGTCCAGCCAGGGCGCGTGGACCCGCGGGTGGTCCTCCGAGCGGTTGGCGTCACAGACCAAGCGGCTGATTGGCTGGCATCGCGCGGTCTGGCCATGCAGCGCCGCCCAGGCGCGGCCGACCTCCGCGGCGCCCGCGTCCCAGCCGCGATGCGAACGCAACACCTGCTGCCGCTCGGGCGAGGCGAAGAGGGGAGCACACGACGGCGGTACTTCGTGGCCGGCGTGCTCGACGCTGAAGACGAGGCTTGGTCGCAGCTACTGCACCATCAGCTTGACGGAGCCAACGTTATCGGTCTCGTCCGTCTCGGTGATCTGGGTGTTGTGGTCGATCGTCGCGCCGACATAGACCGTCTTGCCGTAGCTCGAGCTGACATAGAAGGTGCGGGTGATCGTCACCTGCGCGCCCGGGGCGAGGCTGACGTATTGGCCGTACCACGCCGGATCCTGCGACGTGATGGTCGCGTCGGTCGACCGCCGCAGGTAGAAGAGCGCGTTCTGCGCGTTCGCCGCGCCGGTATTGGCGACGACCACCGTGATGGTCACGTTGGAGTTCGGCTTCGGCGCGTCGTCGCTCGACGTCACCGAGACGATCTTCAGGTTCGGCAGCGGCTGCACGGTCAGGGGCAGCACCGCATCGTTGTCGGTCTCGATCGTCTCGGCGACGCTGTTCTCGGAGTCGCCGATGACGTGCAGATAGCGATGCGTGGTCGGCAGGTCGAGCGGCACCGTCACCTTCCATGTCCGCTTGACGGTCGCGCCGGCGTTCAGGCTGGGCTCGGTGGAGGTACCCACTTCGACGCCGTCCTTGGGGCTCGATGCGCTCGCCGAGAAGACCAAGCGCGCTTTCCAGCCGCCGGTCGCCACCGCGCCGGTGTTGCGGTAGGTCACCGAGGCGTTGAACGAGCTGCCGACCTTGACCGTGGTCGCGCTCGACGACTGGTTCTGCACCATCAGGTTGGCCTTCTTCTCGGTGCTGGTGGTCGAGAAGCCGACCGCGAGCGCGTTGTTGCCCTCGTTGGCCTCGGTGATCTTGTTGGCGCTGTCGACGATGGCGCCGACCCAGACCTGCTTGCCAGCCGGAACCGTCGACATCTTGAAGGTGTAGGAGACGTTGCGGGTGGCATTGGCGCCGAGCGCGCTCTGATTCACGGTCAGGAGCACGGCGTCCTTGCTCGCGTCGAGCTTGTTGTCGTCCGTCGAGACCAGGACCTGCATCTGGAAGGTGCCGGCCGTCGTGCCACCCGCGTTGCGAATCCGGAAGCTGAGCTTGGTCGAGGTGCCCGTCGTGCCGTAGTTGGGCAGGATCGCCATATTCTCCAAGCGGAGGTCCGGCCGCGGCAGCGCCGTCAGCTTCACCGCCGGCGAGACGTTGTTGCCCTCGGCCGACTCCTTCACCGCGTTTCCGCTGTCGATCACGTAGAAGAGGTAGCGGGTCGCGGATGGCGTATTCGACGGCAGTCGCAGGGTGGCCGTGCCGAACGCCGTCTTGCCGGCGGCCAGCGCCGGCCGCGAGACGACCTTCAGCGGCGTGTCGCTGGTGTCGAAGGTGGTATTGGTCGAGAGGTACCAGGTGCCCTGGAAGTTGCCCGCGTCAGCGAGGCCGGCGTTCTTCTCGAAAGCCTGCACGTCGAAGTCGTCGCCGACGTAGATCGACGTCGTCGGGCCGAGGATCTCGGCGCCCGCCACCTGCAGATCGGGAAGGTTCGGAGCCGTCACCGTCAGGTCGATGGCGATCGTGTTGTTGTTCTCGTCCTTCTCGCTGATGCTGAGGCCGCGGTCGACGAAGATCAGCACCTTGTAGTCGCCCGGTGCCGTCGAGACCGGAACGGTCACCTTGAGCGAGCGGTTCGCCTTGGCCCCGGCCGCGAGCACGCCGCTGGTCACCGACGCGAGCAGGGCGTCGCTGCTGCTGACCTTGTCGTCGAACGAGAGGTAGGCGCTGTCGATGAAGCCAGCCGGCGTATCGTCGCCCTGGTTCAGGTCGGTCCAGGTCACCGTGAGCGCTTCGCCAGCGCCGACCTTCGCCGACGAGAGCTTGCCTGTCGTGGGCAAGAGATCCGACTTGTCGAGGACCTTGAACGGCACCGCCGTGGTGTTGTTGGTCTCGTCGTACTCGGCGAGCTTGCCGTTGTAGTCGGCGACCGCGATCAGGTACCAGGTGCCCGGCTTGGTCGGCGCCTTGAAGGTCACGTTCACAGTCCGGTAGCCGTTGATGCTCATGGTGTAGATGGTCGGCGTCGAGACGATGGTATCGCCGGCGTCGACCTTGTTGTCCTGGCTCAGGTAGATGCGCGCCGAGCTGTTGACGGCGGTGCCGAAGCCCTTGTTGTCGACCCGCAGCGTGACGGACCGGTTGGCGCCGGGTTGGATCGCGGCCTGCGTCGGCAGCGTCGGGATCAGATCCGGCAGGCCGGTGACGCTGATGCCGCGGTAACGTTGGTTGTCGTTCTCGCTGACCTCGGGCACGTCACCCGCGGAGTCGACCACGATGACCAGGTACCAGGTCCCGGTCGTGAGGTTCTTCGGCAGCGTGATCTGCTCCTTGTAGGCCTCGGTCTTGCCCGCGCCGAGCTCGCCACGGTCGTAGGTCTTCACCACGATATCGTCCGCGCTGTACGTGCCGTTCTTCGAGAGGACGAGCAGATCCTTGCGCTTGGCCGAGGTGACGGCCTTGTTGTTGTCGTTGATGACGCTGTACGAGACGTCGATCACCGAGCCAGCCACCGCGCCCTTGGCGTCGAGCGCGGTCGGCTTGAGGTTGGCCACCGCGCCGATCTGGATCTTCTTGCTCACGGCGTTGTTGGTCTCATCGCCTTCGGCGACGGTCTTGGTGAAGTCCGCGACCAGGAAGAGCGTGTAGGTGCCGTCTTTCAGCGCCGGCACCTTGAAGTACGAGTTGATCTTGCTGCTCGCGCCGGCCGCGAGCGCCGCGACGCCCCACTGGCCGGCGTAGGTCGCGCCGTCGAGCTTGCCGTCGGCGCTGATGTAGGCACGCAGCACCGAATTCGCCGGTGCCTTTGCGCCACCGATATTGGCCACCGTCGCCGTCAGCGTGACGTAGGTGCCGGGACCATAGAAGTCCTTGTCGGTCGTCCAGGCTTGCACGACCAGATCCGGCATCGGAGTCACCGCGACCGTCGCCGAGGCGCTGTTGTCGGCCTCGTTGTCCTCGACGATCACGCCCTCCTGATCGGCGACGACGATGACGTACCAAGTCCCTCCGCCGAGGGTCGACGGCACCTTGATGGTGCGCTTCTGCGTCGTGACCTGCTTGCTCTGCAGGCCGGTCAGCTCGCCCGCGTCGACGACGGCGTCGTCCTTGTCGGCCGTCGGATCCTCGGAGAGCAGGATCGCGACCTTGAACGGACCGGCCGCGTCGAGGCCGGCGTTGGTCAGGGTGTAGGAGACGTCGAGCACGCCGCCCGCTTCGACCTTCGCCGCGCCGAGCACGACCTTGGTCATGGTCAGCTGCGGACCCTTGCTGCAGCCGGCGATCGCGTCGTGTTGGCAGATGCCGAGTTTGCAAGCGTCCTTGGTGCAGGGATCCTTGTCGTCACAAGCGCTGGCGTCGATGCAGGAGACGCAGCCGTCGATCGCCGTCGTCGAGCATTCGCCGGCTTTGGCGTCGCAGGCGTCGGTGGTGCAGGCGTCACCGTCGTCGCACTTGGCCTTGGCGCCATCGGCGCAGGTGCCCTTCTGGCAGGTATTGCCGGTGGTGCAGGGGTTGCCATCGGCGCAGGCCTTGCCCTCGTTCACCGCCGACGCGGCGCAGTCGCCGGTCTTCGGATCGCACGTGGCTGCGAGGCACGCCGTATCACCGCTCGGATCGCAGACGACCACGGTCGCCGGATCGGTGACGCATTTGTTGTCCTTGCAGATCGGGCTGCCGTTGCAGGCATCGCTGTCATCCTTGCAGTCTGCGTTCTGCTGGCACTCGCAGACGTTGCTGCCGCCGACGCACTTGCCGTCGGTGTTGCAGGTATCCTTGACGGTGCAGCTCTCGCCATCTTCGCAGCTGGCGCCGGCGTTGACCTTGCTGGCGCAGCCGATCTTCGGATCGCAGGCGTCGGTGGTGCAGGCGTTGTTGTCGTCGCAGACGGCGTCGGTCTTGACCTTGCCCTTGCAGACCTTCTCGGCACAGGCGTCGCCCTCGGTGCAGGCGTTGCCGTCGTCGCAGCTGCCCTCGTTGGCAGTGTGGCTGCAGCCGGCGTCGCTGGTGCAGGCATCGTCGGTGCAGGCATTGCCGTCGTCACAGCCGGTGTTGCTCGGGCCCTTGCAGATGCCGCCGGTGCAGACGTCGCCCTCGGTGCAGGCGTCGCCGTCGTCGCAGCTACCGCCATCCGCGGTGTTGGCGTAGTCACACGCGCCGTTCTTGCACGCATCGGTGGTGCAGGGATTGCCGTCGTCGCAGGCCTTCGCCGTACCGCCGCCGCACTTGCCGCCGGTGCAAGTCTCGCCCTCGGTGCAGGCGTCGCCGTCGTCACAGGCAGCGGCCCCGTCGGCGGGCGCGTGGCTGCAGCCGGTCTTGGCGTCGCACGCGTCGGTGGTGCAGGGATCGTTGTCGTCACAGCTCTTCGCCTTGCCGGCGCAACCGCCGCCGAAGCAGGCGTCGCCCTCGGTGCAGGCATCGCCGTCGTCGCAGCTCGGGTTGCCGGCGACCGCCGTGACGGTGCAGCCGGTCGCCATATCGCAGGCGTCGACGGTGCAGGGGTTCTCGTCGTTGCAGGTCAGCTTGGCATGGGTGCAGCCGCCATCCTTGCAGGCGTCGGTGGTGCAGGCGTCGCCGTCGTCGCAGGCGTTCTTGCCCGCGGCGCACACGCCGCTCTGGCAGCTGTCGCCCTTGGTGCAGGCGTCGCCGTCGTCGCAGGCCGCGCCGTCGTTCATGCTGACGGTGCAGGCGCCCGAGAGGTCGCAGCCGTCGGTGGTGCAGGGGTTGTTGTCGTCGCAGACCTTGGCGCTGCCGATGCAGCTGCCGTCCTTGCAGGCGTCGCCCTCGGTGCAGGCGTTGCCGTCGTCGCACGCGCCGGAAGCCGGCTTGGTGTCGCAGCCGTTGGCCTTGTCGCAGCTGTCGTCGGTGCAGGGGTTGCCGTCGTCGCAGACCTTGGCGGTGCCGATGCAGAGGCCGCCCTTGCAGGTGTCACCCTCGCTGCAGGCGTTGCCGTCGTCGCAGCTGCCGCCGTCGGCCGCGGGCGTCATCTCGCAGGCGTAGGTGCCATCTTTGCCCTGCGCACAGACCGAGGTCGCGCAGGCGCCACCGGCGCAGGTCGCCTCGTCGGTCTCGCCGTCGCAGTCATTGTCCAGCCCGTCGCAGACCTCGTCCGGCGGCGTCGTCTTCTCGCACGGCTTGGTGCAGACCGCGGCGGCGCCCTCGCCCTCGCAGAAGAGCGGGGCGTCGCAATCGGCGTCGGTCGCGCAGCCGCAGCCGGCCGCCCCGGGGCAGCCGCCGGTCGTCTCGGCGTCGTCGCCGATCGAGGTGCCGTCGGTGTCGTCGCCGATCGAGGTGCCGTCGGTGTCGTCGCCGATCGAGGTGCCGTCGGCATCGTCGCCGGTCGCGGTGCCGTCGGCATCGTCGCCGGTCGCGGTCCCGTCGGTATCGTCGCCGGTCGCGGTCCCGTCGGTGTCGTCGCCGGTCGAACCGGTGTCCGCGTCGTCGCCCGTGGTGTCGGTGTCGACGTCCTCCGCGTCGAGGATCCAGACGTCCTCGACCGTCGTTCCGTCCGGAACCGTCGTGCCGTCTTGGCTCGTCGTGCCGTCTTTTCCGCCGCCACTGTCGAGGTTGCCGCCGCTGTCGAGGGTGCCGCCGGCGTCGAGGATGCCGTCGTCACCGACCGTCGCGTCGCCCGTGCCGGTGCCGGTGACCAACTCGTCTTGGCCGCAGCTGGCGAGCAGCAGCGCCAGCGTCGTGACCTGTGCCGCCGTCGCGAAGGAAGAGCGGCGGAAGGTGCGGAAGATGTGCATGAAGAACCTCGTCACGGGGCGCGTCGGGGATGCGCTTGGCCAGCGAATAGGATCGTCCGCTCGCGGCCCAGGTCAAGAGTCTCGGACGCCTTGGCTGTGGCGAATTGTGTCGGAATGTGGGGCAGTCGCGCGGCGATTTGGCGAGGCTCCGCAGTGTCACGATCGAACGCGGAAGGCGAGCTCGGCGCGCAGCGCAGCACAGATATCGTCGGCGTGCATGCCGTGCAGACGGTCGATCGCGTCGAGGTCGCCGGCCTCGCTCCAGCGCCGCGGGGCGAGCACCCGAGCAGGCGCAATTCGCTGCAAGGATGCGGACATCCACTCCGCGACCGCCGGCGTGGCGTCGACCGCGATCACCATCGGCGCGGCGAGCAAGGCGTCGTCCGCGAAGAGCGCGTCGAGGGCGTGGCCGCGCGTCTCCCATGCCTGTGGGTCGGCCTGCCAGGCATCCCAATCGCGCCACAGCCGCTCGAAGCTCGTGACCACGAGGATTCGGACGTCGAGCCCATCCTCCTGCCGCAGCCGGGCCGCGGCCGCCTGAGCACACGCCAACTTCCGACCGGAGGCGGCGATGATCACCGGAGCGCCGCCGGGTGCGGCCTCGTCCGTGGCGGAGGGCAGCCAATACGCGCCGCGCAGGCAAGCGGCCTCATGGTCGTCGGGCAGCGCCGCGGGCTGCTCCAGCGGCTGGGTCGTCAGGCGCAGATAATGCGCTTCGCCATCGGGCGCCCAGAGGTCGACCAGGGCGTGGCGCAGGATGACCGCCACGTCGGCCGCGAACGCCGGCTCCCAGGCGCAGATCCCCGGCGTATCCATGACGATCCGCGGGGTCGCGACGCTCTGGTGGGTCGCCGTCTCGCGCGACAGCCCCGTCCCAGAGGGCACGCCGACCAAGACGAAGCGGCTGCCGGAGTAGAGCGCGACGTCGAGTTGGTTCACCGCGCGCTCGACGAATTTGTCGTAGACCGTGACGATCGGCAGCAACGCGCTGCGCCCCTCCATCGCCTTGCGCGGCCGGCCCATCGCGCCGGCCCAGAGCATCGCGTTGCCCTCGGCGATGCCGAGCGCGTGGAACTGCCCGGTCGGGCTGGCCCGCCAATCGAAGGCCAGCGCCCGCTCCTCGCGGAGGAAATCCCACGCGTCCGGCAGCGGTCGCGGCGCGAAGACGCCGGTCTCGCGGATCACCGGTCCGAGGTGCGTGGTCTGGCCGACGTCCGGAGCGCCGACGTGGACGTAGGGCCCCGCCTCGCCGCGGACGACCGCGAGCAGCAGGCTCTGGAACGCCTCGCCGGTCGACTGCTGCTTGCGCGCCGGGGTCCGCAGCGGCGGCAGCGCCGCGGCGAGCGCGAGCGGTGGCTGTGCCGGGCCGTGGTCGAACGGCGCCTGCTCCGGGCCCTCGAAGAGCAGGGCGGCGCGCTCGGCGAAGAGCGCGGCCGCCGCGCTCCCCGCGGCCGGGAGTGGCCAGCGTTCGCCCGCCGGGACGCCCGCCTCGGCGGCGAAACCGAGCGCCTCTTCGCTCGGCATCAGCGCGCCGTGGTTCTCCGGGTGGCCAGCCAGGCTGCTGCCGTAGCCCTTGACGGTGTGCGCGACCAGGCAGATCGGCCGGTCGGCCGCCGCCGCGCGGCCGAGGGCGTCGATCAGCAGCGGAAGGTCGTGGCCGCCGAGGTGGCCGATGGCGTCGGCGAGCTCGGCGTCGGCGAGTCCGTCCACCGCCGCGGCCGCCGCGGCGCGCTCGTCGGTGCTGCGTGGCCAGAGCGCGCGGCTGCGCCGGACCAGCGCGCGGCGTGTCTGGGGTACGTCCGGCAGGGCGTCGTCGCCGGCCGAATCGTCCGCGGCGCCGCAGAGGATCGCCCGCACCGTCGCGCCGTCGACGAAGGTCAGCGCGTGCAGCACCGCATCCGGAGCCCGCAGCAACGACGCGCGCAGCGTGGCGCCGCCCGGCCGGTCAAAGAGCGCCTCGGCCCGCGCGCCCCAGCGCAGCTGTTCCACCTGCCAGCCCTGCGCGGCGAACTTCTGCTCGACCCAACGGTCGAGGTGATCGCTGTCGTCCATTACCCGGTCGAGGCTCTGGCGGTTCAGGTCGACGATCCAGACCAGGCCCGGCAGCTGCCAGCGCCCGGCGTCGTAGAGCGACTCGTCGACCTGGCCTTCGGTCAGCTCGCCGTCGCCGCAGAGGGCGAAATGGCACGCCTGCACCTCGCCCGCGCCGATGCTCTGGCGCAAGCAGATATTCTGCACCTGCGCCAGCAGGGCGTCGTAGATCGTCGCGGCCACGCCCAGGCCTTCCGAGCTGCTCGTATAGTCGACGAAATCCGGGTTCTTCGCCGGCGTCGGATAGGGCTGCAGCCCGCCCTTCTCGCGCAGCTGACCCATCGCCTCGCCGTCGATGCGACCCATCGCGTGCATCAAGGCGTAGAGCGCCGGCGCGGCGTGCGGCTTCACCGCGACCCGATCGCCCGGGCGCAAGACGTGCAGGTAGAGCGCGCAGAGGATGTCGAGGCTCGAGAGCGAGCTCGCCTGGTGGCCGCCGACCTTGGGCTTGCGACCCTTGTTCGCGGGCTTGTTGTTGGCCCAATCGATCATCGTCAGTGCGCCGCGGCCGGCGAAAGCGCGGGCTTGCAGCAGCGCAGCGAGGCGTTCGGCATCGAGGTTCGGCGGTGCGGGACGATGGGGCGGCTGCGGCATGGCGTCGTTTGGGCTCATGGCGCGGGTTTTGGCCTGTTCCGACCGCCGCTGCAAGCCGCGTCGCGCAGGGGCGTGCGCTGGCCTCGCTTGCAGGCGTAGAGCGCTTGCGCCTACCCTCGCACCCGCTGCCGCGACCCGGCTGCGCCCCTTCGGAGGACTCCATGCGCCTGATCACCATCCCGACGCTCCGCATCTTCTCGACTGCCTGCGCCCTCGGTCTCACGCTGGTAGCGTGCGGGAAGAAGGCCGAGACGCCCGCCGCCGAGCCGGCTGCTGCCGCCGCGCCCGCCACCGACGAGAAGAAGGAAGAGGCGGTCGACGCCGGCCTGGCCGTGCCCGACGGGGCGAAGGTCTTCTTCGTCGAGCCCGCCGACGGTGCCGAGATCGCCCTCCCGGCCGGCGCCGAGAAGGCGAAGGTCCACGTCGCCTTCGGCATCGCGGGCATGGAGGTCAAGCCGGCCGGCGAGGTCGTCGCGGGCACCGGCCACCATCACATCATCATCAACGGGCCGGGCACCGACTTCGGCCAGCCGGTGCCGAAGAACGAGACCCATATCCACTACGGTGGCGGCCAGACCGAGACCGACCTCGAGCTCGCGCCCGGCAGCTACGAGCTGACCATGCAATTCGCCAACGGCGCCCACCTCAGCTACGGCGACAAGATGCGCGCCAGCGTGAAGATCGCGGTCAAAGCCGCCGACCCCACCGCCGCCGGTGCCAACTCGGCCGTCGAAGCGAAGGAGGGCGCCCCTGCTCAGGCCGCCGCCCCCGCAAAGGCCGAGTAGAAGTGGCGCCCCTCGACGCGCTGCGCGAAGAGGCCGCGGCGCTCGACGCCGCCGACGCGCTCGCCCACTTCCGCGCAGAATTCCACCTCCCGCCGCGCGCCGACGGCTCGCCGACGGTCTACCTCTGCGGCAATTCACTGGGGCTGCAGCCGCGCGAGACGCGGGAGGACCTCCTCGCCGAGCTCGACGATTGGGCCCGGCTCGGCGTCGATGGCCACTTCGAGGCGCGCACGCCGTGGTTCGACTACCACCAGGCGCTCAAGCCCGGCCTGGCGCGGATCTGCGGCGCGACCGAGGACGAAGTCACGTCGATGGCGGGCCTGACGACCTCGCTCCACGCGCTGCTGGTGAGCTTCTACGCACCGCGGGGCAGGCGGCGGAAGATCCTCCTCGAGGGCGGTGCCTTCCCCAGCGACCGCTACGCCCTCGCCAGCCACGCCCGGCTGCACGGGCACGACCCGGCCGACGCGCTGGTCGAGCTGCAGCCGCGGCCCGGCGAGTCGCTGCTACGGCGGCAGGACGTCCTCGACCGCATCGAAGCGCTCGGCGACGATTTGGCCTTGGTGATGCTCGGCGGCGTCCACTACTACACCGGACAACTGCACGATATCGCGGCGATCACTGCGGCGGGCCACGCCGTCGGCGCGAAGGTCGGCTGGGATCTCGCCCACGCCGCCGGCAACGTGCCGCTGCAGTTGCACGATTGGGACGCCGACTTCGCCGCGTTCTGCTCCTACAAATACCTCAACGCCGGCCCGGGCTCGGCGGCCGGCGTCTTCGTCCACGAGCGCTGGGGCGACGCGCCCGAGCTGCAGCGACTCGCCGGATGGTGGGGCAACGACGCCGCCTCGCGCTTTTCGATGCCGGCGCAATTCGTCCCGGCCCGCGGCGCCGACGGTTGGCAGCAGAGCAACGCGCCCGTCTTCACGATGGCGCCGATCCGCACCAGCCTGCGCCTCTTCGACCGCGCGACGATGCCGGCGCTGCGCGCCAAGAGCCTCGCGCTGACCGGCCTGCTCGAGCGGTCGATCGCGGCCGTGGTCCCAGCCGGAAAGGCGACGCTGATCACCCCCTGCGACCCGTCACAGCGCGGCTGCCAACTCAGCCTCGAGGTGCCCGAGCGCGGCGAGGCCCTGCATCGCGCCCTCGCCGAGGCCGGCGTGGTCTGCGATTTTCGCCGCCCGTCGGTGATCCGGATGGCCCCGGTTCCGCTCTACAACCGCTTCGACGACGTCGTCCGCGTCGCCGAAGTCTTCGCCCGCCTCCTCGGCTAGCGCTCTTTGCGCGCGAAGATGCGCACGGTCGGCGCCAGCGAATTGTGCAGGTGGACCGGCCGCAGCGGGCCCCACCCTTCGTAGCGGCCGATCCAGACGGGCTTCCAGGCCAGCCGACCGGCCAACAACGCCTCGAAATGGCCACGGGCGTCGTGGTCGCCGCTGCGCGCCAAGGTCTCGACGTTGCGCGCGTGGCCGCCTTGCGCCGGCGCGGTGAGGAAGGACGCGGTGTGGCTGTCGACCAGCACGACCCAGGTCGGGTCGCGCGCCTCGATCTCAGCGTAGGGTCCGAGCCGCTCTTCCAAGCCCTCGATCGGGTTGCGCTTCTGGAGCGGGCTGCGATCGACCCGCCACGCCCGGCCGCGCTGCGGCAGCCGCGGTAGCTGATAGTTCTTCGCGTAGACCTCGATCGCGGTGTCCTGCGTCGACCGCGCCGCCAGCCATGCGCTGGCCTCGTCGCGCGGATCGTGCTGCCAGGTGGCGAGCAGGCGGGCCTGCTGCCAGCCGGCCGCGGCCCCGATCCAGACGGCCAGCGCGACCGCGGCGCCGCGCGTCCAGCCCGGCCAGTGGCGTTCCAGCCGAGACAGCGCCGCCGCAGCACCGATAGCCGCCAGCAAGAGCGCCATCAGCCCCGGCAGCAAGGCGAAGCGTGGGCTCGCCCGCAAAGCGCCGAGGTTGAACAGCAGCACGAACGAGGCGCCGGCGGCGAAGGGCAGCAAGGCCCCCGCGCGCTCTGCGGCCGGCCGACGCAGGGCGGCGACGATCCCGAGCAGCGCAGCGGCCGCCACCCCGAGGCCCAGGCCGAAGGCCCACGGCGCGACGAAGACGCCGCTGCCGAGGTCGCCGAGCAGGGCCGCACGTCCGGCGGCGTCAGCGGCGTAGTCGTGCCATTGCTGGCTGGCCGGGCCGAGCAGCCAATGCACGCGCCGCCACCAGCCGAGCGGGTTCCACAGCAGGCCGCCGGCGATGGCGTAGGTCCCCGCCGCCGCGAGCAGCAGCTGGGCGCCGCCGCGCAGCAGGGGCCGACGTTGCTCGGCGGGGAGCGACCACATCCGCAACCCGACCGTCGCGGGGAGGCCCAGGACCAACGCCGCGGCGAGCTGGTCCTTGGTCGCCACCGCCATCGCCAGCGCGGCGCCGATCGCGCCCCATCGTGCGCGGGAGACCCCCGTGGGCGCGCTGATCGCGGGGTCGAGCCAGTGCAAGCCCAGGACCAGCCAGGTCAGGCCCGGCAAGTCGAGGTTCGAGGTCGAGCCATAATAGACCAGCGGCAAGTGGCCCAGCGTCAGGCCGAGGCCGATCAGCCCGGCGCGTTCGCCCCAGCGGCGGCAGAGCCAGGTCCAGATGGTCCATGCCAGCAGCGCCGCCATCGCGATGGTGACGATGCGGGCGCTGACGGTGGCCCAGACCATATAGGGCTCGTGGACCATCGCCGTGATGAAGGCCTTCTGAAAGCCCGGATCGCCGGGGGCCACCGGGCAGCGCAGCCACGCAGCGGCGACCACCGGCAAGCTCAGCAGCGCCAGGGGAAGCAGGTGACCCGGGGGATAGCGAAAGAACTTGCCGGGCTGGACCCAGAGCGCGGTGCCGGCCAAGGCGTCTCGCGACGCCACCGCGTCGTTGGCCCAGGAGTCCGGCCCCGGGATGCCCCAGAGCAGCACCGGCAGGTGCAGGACCACGCCCGTCGCGACGAGCAGCGCCGCCAGCCGTCGCGCCGTCACGCCGCGTGTCCGCGGCCTACTTTGGTTCTCGCCGTGCACGCTCGCCTTCCCTCGTTGGCCGCGCGCGAGCCTACGTCGCACCCGATCGCGCGGCAACCGCGCCAACGTGCGGCGGCTGGGCCGTCGCGCTCCGGTGGTGCGGCTGGTAGCGTGCCGGCACACCCGGAGCCAGCCGACGGGCGCAGTGGAGGGAGCGACCTTGGAGGAGCGTCGAGCCGTGCTCGGGAATCGCAGGCGGGGGATCGCAGCCAGCGTCGCGCTGCTCGTCTCGGCCGCGTGCTGCCTCGCACCGAGCGACGCTGCCGCCATCGAGTTGCCGCTTTTCGGCACCGAGACCCGCGACGACGGCGTCGCCCGCGGCGAGGCCCGGCAGGACCTCGACGTCCCCCTCGCGCCGGCGCTGCGCGGTTGTCGCGTCAGCGCCATCACCCTCGCCGGGCTGCAGCGGACCCGTCCAACGGTCATCCGCCGCGAGCTCGTCGTCGCCGAGGGACGCCCGCTGCGGCAAGAGGCGCTGCGCGAGAGCGTCCGGCGCTTGCGCAACCTCGGGATCTTCCGCCGGGTCGACGTCGCCGTGCAACCCGAACCGCGCGCTCCGACGGCGACCGATGCGAGCATGACGACCGATGCGACTGCCCTGCCGGCGACGGCGACGCGCTGCACCGTCGCGCTCTCGTTCGACGAGAAGTGGACGCTGCTGCCGATCTTCAGCCTCGGCCGCGGTGGCGCCATCACCTTCCTCACCGTCGGCGTGCAGGATATCCACCTGCTCGGTCGGCTGCTGACCCTCGAGGCGTTCTGGCAGAATTTCGGCGGGGTCAACTCGGCCGGCTTGGTCTTCGCCAACCCGCGGCTCGCCGACCGCCGCATCCACCTCGGCCTCTCGATCGGCTTGTTGCGACGGAACCGCGGCCGGTTCGACGGCTCCAGCCCGGCGGCGCCCTCCGATCGCGCCGCGTTGCCGCCCTATTCGCGGCATCGCTGGCAGGTCGGCGTCGACCTCGCCGACCTGCGGCGTCCGGAGCGGACCTGGCGCGCCTCGCTGTGGTGGATCGACGATCGCTTCGACACCGCGCTGCTCGATTCACCGCTCGCCGACGACGCCCGCGCGCACGGCGTGCCGGCGCGTCGGCGCTGGATCGCCCTCGGCCTCGGCGGCAGGCTCGGTCGCGTCGACTACGACGATTACCTCGAGCGCGGCGCGATGCTCGACGTGGGGTTGCTCGGTGGCGTCGCGGCACCCGGCTTCCCGGCGCCCGCGGGCGACGCCTTCCTCCGCGGCACGCTGACCGCGAAGCTCGCGCTGCTCCCGCGCAAGCGGATCAACGTGGTCGGCAGGGTCGCGCTGATGGCCATCGACCACGTCGTCGAGGAGCTCGGCGTCTACGTCGGCGGGCTCGACGGCGTCCGCGGCCTGCCGGATAGCCGCTTCCTCGGTCGCGTCGGCGCGGTGGCCAACCTCGAGGTCCGCACCTCGCTGCTGCACGACCGGTGGCTGGCGCTGCAGAACGCGACCTTCTGCGACGTCGGGCAGGCCGCCGACCGGCCCGCTGCGCTCTTCGCCGAGGCGGTTCCGTTTGCGTGCGGCACTGGCGTGCGCGTCATCCTGCCGACCGTCGCCCGCTTCGTGGCGCGCGCCGACGTCGCGTGGGCGCCGATCGAGCGCGGCGGCTGGCTGATCTCGTTCGGCGCGCAGCAGGCGTTCTGAAGCCGGCGCGGTTCAGGCGGGCAGGGCGTCGAGGACGCCACGCAGCGCGGCCTCGTCGGCGTCGATGACGGCGTAGCGCTCTTGCCGCTGCATCAGGTCGGCGAGGTGCGACGGCAGCGGCGGCACCTGCCCCGTGGCCCGCTCGACCGCGTCCGGGAATTTCGCCGGGTGCGCGGTGGAGAGCACGACCATCGGCGCGGCATCCGGTCCGTCGGTGGCGCAGAGCTGCTCGGCGACGTCGAGCGCCACCGCCGTATGGGGGTCGATCAGCACGCCGCGGTCCCGGGCGCAGCGGCCGATGGCGGCGATGGTCGCGTCGTCGTCGGCGCTGCCGGCGGCAAAGCCGGCGCGCAAGGCGGCCAGCGCGGGCAGCGGCAGGTCGAAGCCGCCGCGGTCGAGCGCGGCCATATCGGCGCAGACCGCCGCGGCATCGTCGCCGTGCAGCTCGAAGAGCAGTCGCTCGAAATTCGACGAGACCTGGATGTCCATGCTCGGCGAGAGCGTCGGCTGCACGCCGTCCTTGCCGTAGCGGCCGGTCGCCAGCAGCCGGGCGAGGATATCGTTGGCGTTGGTCGCGACCACCAGGCCGGCCACCGGCAGACCCATCCGGCGGGCCCAATGCCCGGCCAGCACGTCGCCGAAGTTGCCGGTCGGGACGCAGAAGCGCACGGCCCGCTCGGGTGCGCCGAGGGCGACGGCGGCGTAGACGTAGTAGACGATCTGCGCCAGCACGCGCGCGGTGTTGATGCTGTTCACCGCGGTGAGGCCGAAGCGGGCGCGGGCCTCCGGGTCGCGGAAGAGCGTCTTCACCAGCGCCTGGCAATCGTCGAAGCTGCCGCGCACCGCCACGTTGTGCACGTTCGCGTCGAGGACGGTGGTCATCTGCCGCCGCTGCACCGCGCTGGTGCGCTCGTGCGGGTGCAGGATCACGATATCGAGGCCCGGCAGGCCGCGGCAGCCGGCGATGGCCGCCGAACCGGTATCGCCGCTGGTCGCGCCGAGCACCGTGGCGTGGCCGCCGCGGCGCGCGAGGAAGCGGGCGAAGAGCTGGCCGAGCAGCTGCAGCGCGAGGTCTTTGAATGCCAAGGTCGGGCCGTGAAAGAGCTCGAGCAGGTGGAGCTCGGTGCCGTCGGCGCTCGCGCCGTCTGCCCCGTCCCCGTCGGCCGCGGTGCGCGTGGCCTTGCCGAGCCTGCGCAGCGGCGCGATCTCCGGGTGGGCGAAGGTCGAATAGGCCGCTTCGATCACCGCGCGCAGCTCGTCGTCGCGCAAGCTCGGCCGGACGAAGGGCGCCAGCACGGTGAACGCGACCTCTTGGTAGGAAGCGCCGCGCAGGCCGCGCAGCGTGGCGGCGTCGAGCTGCGGGAATTCGGTCGGTACGTAGAGGCCGCCGTTCGGGGCGAGGCCGGCGAGCACGGCCTGCTCGAAGTCGATGGCCTCGCCGCCACGGGTCGAGACGTAGCGGACGGTCATGGTCGCTCCTGCGCTGCGCCGGCTGGCTCGCCTGCGCTCTTCTCGTCGTCTGTGCCCTTCTCTTCGTCTGGGTTCCGTACCGCGGCCGGGGCGCTGCCGTCCCGCAGCTGCTCGGCCAGCCGCCGGGCCAGCGCGCTCAACGCGGCGTCGTCCGGCGGCGCCGCGCCCTCCGCGCCGAGGAAGCCGTCGAGCCAGCGCTCGCGCGCCCGGCCCAGGCGCAGCGCGAGGTCGTAGGGCAGGTTGGAGAAGGTGACCAGCGAGTAGAGCGGGCGGAAGTGCTCGCCCGCTTCGGCCTCGAGCAAGCGGCCCAGGCGGCGGCGCAACAAGAAGCGCGGGTCGGCGACGTTGGCCCGCATCTCGACGAAGTTGTCGAGCGCGAGCTGGCGGATGGCGTCGGCGTCGGCTTTGCGCCGTGCGGTGAAGGCGGGCAGGGCGGCGTTGGTGTCGCCGTCGTGGGCGTCGAGGGTCTCGACCAGCAGTCGCGCCGATTCGAAGGCCGCGTTCATCCCCTGGCCGTAGAAGGGCACGACGGCGTGGGCCGCGTCGCCGATCAGCGCCACCTTGCCGCCGTGGTGGAAGGGGTGGCAGCGGATCGTGGCGAGGCTCGAGGTCGGGTTGCGCTGCCACTGCTCCAGCAGGTCTGGGAGCAGCGCCGCGGCGTCCGGAAAGCGCTCGGCGAACCAGGCCGCGGCCTGCGCACCCTCGCCGGCCTCGGCGAAGGAATCGGGACCCTCCCAGCGCGCGAAGAGCGTCATCGTGAAGGAGCGGTCCTGGTTCGGCAGCCCGATCAGCATATAGTCCCGCCGCGGCCAGATGTGCAGCGCGCCGGGATCCATCGCGAAGTCGCCGCCTGCGGTCGGCTGCAGCTCGAGCTCCTTATAGCCGTGCTCGAGGTAGAGCTGCTCGTAATCGAAGCGATCTTGTCGCATCAGCCGGCCCCGGACCGCCGAGAAGATGCCGTCGGCGCCGAGGATCAGGTCCGCCTCGATGCGCTCCTCGCGGCCGTCGTCGCCCTGGACGACCACCGCCGGCGCGTCGAGGTCGAGGTCTTCGACGCGGCAACCGAAGCGCAGCGCGACCGCCGGCTCGGCCTCCGCGGCGTCGAGCAGCGTCTCGTTCAACAGGCGCCGCGAGACCGAGCGGATCGCCTGGCCGGGCTGGCCGTAGGGCTGAAAGGAGAGCGTCCCGTCGAGCGCGTGCATCCGCCGGCCCGCCATCGGCAGCGTCGTCGCCAGCACGGCCTGATCGAGGCCGACCGCGGCCAACGCCCGGATGCCGCGGGTCGAGAGCGCGAGGTTGATGCTGCGCCCCGCCGATCCGGCCAATTTGCGCAGGTCGCCGCGCCGCTCGAGGACGGTCACGCGGTAGCCGCGTCGCGCCAACATCACGGCCGCGAGCGAGCCACAGAGGCCCGCGCCGACCACGACGGCGTGCTTGCCCTTGCCGATGCCCATGGTTGCTCCTGTCGCGACGATGCCAGCTTCGACTACTTCTGCGGGCCGCCCTGCAACGCGAGCCGCAAGGTATGCGAACCCGTCTTGCCGGCAGCGTCCTTCACCCCGAGCGTCAGGTCGGCCTGCTTTCCGGCCGCATTCTCCGGGTCTTGGACCACCAACCAGAAGTTGTAGTAATACGAGAGGCCGTCGCCCCCCGGGATCAATTTCTGCTTGCCGATCTTCAGCGTCCCCTTGGCGCTGCCGTCGAGCGTCGCGACCGAGGCGTCGAGCAAGAGCGGCGGTTCGTACATCCCGCAGGTGCGGAACGCCACCACGACCATCCACAAGCCTTGCGGCCCCTTGACCACCTCGGCGGTCTGGCCCTCGTTCCAGGCGACGAAATCCTTCGGCGTCGCTTTGCCCTCGAGGTTGGTGCCGAGCTCGAAGGTGGGCGTCGTCCATGTCGACACGCCGCCGCCGCCGCCGCCGCTGTCACCGCCGCTGTCACCGCCGCTGTCACCGCCGCTGTCACCGCCGCTGTCACTGCCGCCGCCGCTGCCGCCGCTGCCACTGCCGCCGCCGCTGCCGCTGTCACTGCCGCCGTCGCTGCCGTTGGTCTCACCGCCGCCACCAGCGTCACCACCGCAACCCGACGCCAGCAGCGCGCACACCGCCGCGCCCAGCCCTAGAAGCAGTAGTCGTTGCACGACAGACCACCCTTGCGCAGGCAGGCCTCACCGACGGTCGCGGTGGTCCGCTCTTCCCAGGCGCCCTTGGCGTAGTCGAAGTAGAAGAGGTCGTCGATGATGCCGCAATCGGTCTTGCCGGCCATGACCCAGATGCCACCCGGCGCCGCGGCCACGGCACCACCGGAGCGGCGCTCCGGGGCGTCCTCGTCGACCTTGGTGAAGTCCGGCGGGAAGGAGCAGAAGCCGTTGGCCGGCTTGTTCCAGATATCGCCGTAGCGCAGCGTGCCCCAATCACCCGCGCTCGCGTCGAAGCCCCAGAGGTCGTTGCGGTTGCCTTGCGCGGCGTCGTCGTGGCCGCCGAAGAGGACGTAGCGGTCGGTCTTGCCGTCGTAGGCGAGCTCGCCCCAGAAGCGGGCGTCCGGCTTGGTGCTCGCGCTGCCGTCGATCTTGCTCCAGGCCGGCGGGTCGCTCTGGAAGTCGAGGGCCCACAGGTCGCTCATATATTTCGCGTTCTGGTTGAACAGCGACTCGTCGGCGCCGCCGTAGATCACCATCCGCTTGCGCTTCGGATCCCACACGCCGCCGGCGAAGAAGCGCTTGTTCGGGCCCGTGCCGCTGGTGGTCAGCTTCGACCAGGTCCCGTTGGCGAAGGAATAGGCGTAGACGTCGGCGTTCGCGGTATATTGCAGGCCGGAGGGGGAGAGGTTGCCGGCGAAGACGAGCAGCTCGTTGCGCTCGGCGGCGTAGACCATCGTGTGGTTGAAGCGCGGCGTGATGCCCGCGCCGTCCGAGAGCTGGGTCCAGCTATCGGCGCCGACGTCGTACGCCCAGGCGTCGTTGAGCAGCGTGTAGTTGCCGGAGGGGCCGTTGCGCCGCCGACCGCCCATCACCACGACTTTGCCGAGCGACTCGACCCAGACCGCCGCGGCGCGCACGCGACCGGAGGGGCCTGTGGCCTTGCTCTCGGTCCAGCTATCGCAGACGGGATCGTAGATCCACGTCTCCGACTCGAAGGTCGGGGTCGGGAAGCCGCAATTCTCGGGCACGCCGAAGCTGCCGCCGAAGCTGACCAACTTGTTGTGCTTCGGGTCGAAGACGGCGACGTGCTCGCTCCGCCGCGAGGGACGCTGGCCGGTCGGCGCGCCGCATTGCGAGCCGCCGGTATCGGCCGCGGTCGCGTCGGTGCCGGCGCTGTCGCTGGCGGCGGTATCGCTGCCCGCGGCACCATCGGCGGCGCCGGTGCCGTCGTCGCCGACCGTGCCGTCGCTGCCGCCACTGGTCGCGTCGGCGGCCGTGCCGCTGCTGCCGACCTCGCCGCCGCAGCCGGCGACGGCGAGCGCCAGGGCGAGGGTCGCGACCGTGCGGGTCGCGACACGCCATTCGAAAAACCCGTTGTTCCGCATCGTGCCTCCCGCCGCTCGTCAGAACGGCCCACCCGGCAAAGCGCGCGGAGGCTACTCGTTCTCGGTCCGTAGCTCCAGCCCCGAGCCGCGGATCGGCAAGGGCCGCGCGTCCGCCTCGACGCCCACCGCCGCGAAGGCGCGGACCATCGCCTCGCCCGCGGCCACGGCGATGTTCGCTCCGTCGCAGAGCGCGATCATCGTCGGCCCGGCGCCGGAGATCGGCACCGCCTTCGCGCCCGCGTCGAGGCCAGCCGCGCGGACCGCGGCGAACGCCGGGATATGGGCGCCGCGGACGTGCTCGTGCAGCCGGTCTCGGGTCGCGACCGCGAGCAGGTCGAGCCGGCCGAGGGCGAGCGCCGCGCCGAGCAAGGTCGCGTGCACGCCGTTGTCGACCGCGGCGGCGAAGGGCACCTGCTTCGGCAGCGCGGCCCGCATCTCCGCGGTCGAGAGCGAGAGTCGCGGCGTCACGGCGCAACAATGCAGCGCGGCCGGCGTCGGTAGCTGCAGCGCGTGCAGGCTGCCGTCGGCGCCTCGCGCCGCGACCACCACGCCGCCGAGGACGCAGGGAGCGGCGTTGTCGGGGTGGCCCTCGAGCCGACATGCCAGGCGCAGCAGCCAATCGCGATCGAGCGCTGCCGGATCGCGACCGCAGAGCGCCCAGCCCAGCGCGACGCCGGCGCAGAGCGCGGTCGAAGAGCTGCCCAGGCCCGAGCCCAGCGGGACGGCGTTGTCGAGCAACAAGGCGAAGGGCGGCAGCGGCAGGCCAAGTTCGGCGGCGGCGGCCCGTGCGCCGGAGTGCACCGCCGTCTCGCTGGCGCCGTGCAGGAGCGCGGCGCCTTGCCCACGGGCTTCGACCTTGGCCTCGGCCGGCGTCGCGACGACGGTGGCGACGAAGCGGTTGGTCAGCGCCAGCGCCGCGCCGAGGGCGTCGAATCCGGGGCCGAGGTTGCTCGTCGTCGCGGGGGCGATGGCGACAAAGGTCGCGCCGACCGGTGCGCTGGCCATGGCCTAGCCCTCCGCGTCGGGCTGCACCCGCAGTCGGCTGGCGACCTCGCGCACCGCCGGCAGTGCACCGACCTCGGCCAGGGCCGCGTCGAGGGCGGCTTCGCGGCAGCGGTGGGTGACGAAGACCAATTCGACCGGATCGGCGTGGCGGCCGTGCTGCACGCACGACTCGACGCTGACCCCGTGGCGGGCGAAGGCGCCGGCGATGGCAGCCAGCACGCCGGGCTCGTCGGCGACCAGGCAGGCGACGTGGACGCTCGCTTGCCGCGCGCCCGGATCGACCAGTTTGGCGGCCTCGCTGCCCGCACGCGGCACGGCGCCTGCGCCGCCGCGGACCCGCTGCGCCACCGCGACGAGATCGCCGAGCACGGCCGAGGCGGTCGGCAGCCCGCCGGCGCCAGCGCCGTAGAACATCAGCGGCCCGGCAGCCTCGGCCTCGACCCAGACGGCGTTCATCGCCCCGCGCACCGCGGCGAGCGGGTGCTCTTTGGGCACCAGCGTCGGGTGGACGCGCAGGTCGATCGCGCCGTCGTCCCCACGTTCGGCGATCGCCAGCAGGCGCACGACGAGGTCGACCTCGGCGGCGCGGCGCAGATCTTCCGCTCGCACGCCGCGGATCCCCTCGCGCGAGACCGCCTCCGGCGCCGCCGCCGCGCCGAGCGCCAGTCGGGCCAAGATCGTCAGCTTGTAGGCGGCGTCCTCGCCGTCGACGTCCGAGCTCGGGTCGGCTTCGGCGAAACCGAGGCGCTGCGCCTCGCCGAGCGCCGCGTCGAAGTCCAATCCGGCGACCTCCATCCGGGTCAGGATGTAGTTGCAGGTGCCGTTGACGATGCCGGCGACGCGACGGATGCGATCGCCGGCCAACGAGACCTCCAACGCCCGCAGCGCCGGGATCGCGCCGGCGACCGCGGCCTCGAAGCCGAGCGGCGCGTCGTGCGCCTTCGCCAGGGCGAAGAGGCGGTCGGCGTCGCTGGCGACCAGGGCCTTGTTCGCCGTGACGACGGCCTTGCCGGCGGCCAACGCGGCCCGGACGACCTCGCCGGCCAGGCCCGTGCCGCCCATCAATTCGACCACGATGTCGACGTCCTCGCGCAAGGCCAGGGCCATCGGATCGGCGCTCTTGCCGAGCGACTCCGGCACGCCCGGGCGGGCACGGGCCGGGTCGCGAACGGCAGCGCCGACCAATTCCAGCCGGCCGCCGGCGCGATCCGCGATCGCGTCGCCGCGGCGCTGCAATTCGCTGGCCAGCGCCGCGCCGACGTTGCCGAGCCCGAGCAGGGCGACCTTCAACGGACGATTGTTCATCGCTGCACCTCCTTCCAAGCGCCGTATTTCGCCGCCGGCGAGGGATCGGCGAAGACCTGCACCGCGAGCATCGGCTCGTCGCCGTTGACGTACGAGACCTTCGCGCCGGCCGGCATATAGACCGTCGCGCCGGGACCGATCGATTCGGACCGGCCGTCGATGGTGATCACGCCCTTGCCGGCGAGGACGTGGATGAACTCCTCGGTCGGATCGGCGTGCTCGGGGACCTTGGCCCCTGCGGCCATGTCCAACCGGCCCAGCCAAGCATGCTGGCCGTGGGCGAGCACCCGCACGTGCGCCGTGCCGGGGGGCGCCTGGCGCGTCTCGGCGTCGGCCAGCGCCACCACCGTCGCGCCGGCGGAAGGCGAGGCGGGCGGGATCGAGGGGCGCGCCTCGCTCCATCCCTGCGCGACGGTCATCGCCGCGGTGCCACCGCAGGCGCCGGCGAAGAAGGCCGCGACGATGGCGGCGTGGCGTCCCAATCCTTTCGACATCGTGTCCTCCTCCGCTGCAATCACGGCTCGCGGGTGGCGGCGGGAGGGTGCCTTGAGCCCGGGTTTTCTGCCAAGGTGTTCTCTGCCGAGTACGCGGCGCGTTGTTGACCGGCGCGGCAGAGACGCCGACGTTGTCGGGCCTGAGACGGCCGGCATGGATCCCGAGGCCGCGAGAGAGGGCGAGATGCAGAGGGCGTGGTCCGAGGAGGCGAAGGCGTGGACGGAGGCGATGCGCCTTCCGTGGCGGCTGCTCGTCGTGGTGGCCGCCGCGCTGTTCGGGTTGGGCGGCTGCGGCGGCTCGGAGAAAGACTCCACCGGCAAGAGCACCGACACCAGCGGCGATCTCGGCAGCGAGACGGACGCAAGCGCCGATAGTGGTGCAGCGCCCGACAGCGCCGCCGCGAGTTGTCCACCGGCCCCTGTCGCCGCGGGTTCGGCGCGCGCCCGCGCGCTCGCTTGCGCTGCGGATCTGCCGAAGGGTCCGCTGGTCGTCGCGCGTGTCGACGATGTCGTCCTGGAAAACAGCCTCGCGCGCTTCGTCGTGCGCGCCGGCGCCGAGGGCGAGGCGATCATCGGATTGCCGGGCGGCAACGTGGTCGACGCGGTGCGCGTCGCGCCGGACGGCAGCCAGCTCGGCCACGACAGCCTGCGCGAATGGGTCCCGATCGTCGGGATGCACGTCCTGGTGCCCGAGGCGATCGAGGTGGTGCCGGACCCGAAGGACGCCGTGGTCCGGGTTCGCGGCAAACTCGAGCCCTTCGCCATCGTCCACGCCTACCTGCCGCTGGACTTGCCACCTGTCGACGTGGTGCACGAATACCGCCTCGCGCCGGACGTCGCCGTGCTCGAGATCCGCACCCGCGTCACGCCGCATCCGGGCAAGACCGACGCCTCGATCGTCGGCGACGCGTCGTTCTGGGGCGGCCGGGTCGGCTTGTTCCGCCCGCGCGGCGGCGACACCGAGACCGGCATCACGCCGAAGGGCAACGCCGCGGTGCTCGGGCTCACGCCGCTCCGCGCCGACCCGAACCTGATCCCGGCCGCGATCGGCTTCGAGAAAGGCCTCTCGACCGTCGATGCGGGCGGCATCCTCGCCTTCATCCAGCCGCCCGGCGCGATCCCCGCCGAGGGCAAGACCTTCGTCCGCCGCCTCGCGTTGGCCGCAGACGCGCCGGCCTCGCTCGCCGACGCGATGGCCGCCGCTGGCGTCCTCTCCGGCGAAACGACGGCGAAGGTCGAGGGCACGGTGCAGGGCTACGCACCCGGCGTGGAGGTCGAGCTGGTCGACGCCGAGGACCTGCCGCTGACCCGCTGCACGCCCGATTCCTCCGGCGCCTTCTCGTGTCCTGCACCCACCTCGACGCGTGGCGCCCGCGCCCGCTGGGTCGGCAATGGCGAAGGGCAGGGCGGTGGCCGTGGGCAGGACGGCGCCGTCGTCGCCATCGCCTGGCCGCCGAGCGCCCCGGTCGCGGTCGTCGCGCCGATCCCCGGCCGTATCACCGTCGCGGTGCGCGATCCGAGCGGCGCCGGGATCCCCTTCCAGGCGGTCTTGCTGCCGGGCAAGGACGTCGCCGGCGCGGGCGATCGCGTCTTCGTCGACGGCGATGGCGACGCGACCTTCCTCGTCCCGCCGGGCACCTGGACCGTGTGGCTGAACCACGGCCCAGAGTGGAGCGCGCACTCCGAGCAGGTCGAGGCCAAGGCCGGCGCGACCGCCAGCGTGAAGGCGACCCTGAGCCACGTCGTCGACTCGACCGGCTGGGTCGCGGCCGATACGCATATCCACGCCGAGCACAGCTCCGATAGCGACGTCCCGAACCGCGAGCGCATCCTCGACGCTGTGGCCGCGGGCCTCGACTACGCCGTCGCCACCGATCACGACTACGTCACCGACTACACACCCTTCGTCGAAGCGGCCGGGTTGACGGGCAAGATCACCGTCGCCAGCGGCGTCGAGGTCAGCACGGCGAAATACGGCCACCACGGCGTCTGGCCGATGAGCCACGACCCGAGCAAGGCCGGCGGCGGTCCACCGACGTGGTACGGCAAGGACGCCGAGCAGCTCTGCGCCACGATCCGCGGCGGCGTCGCAACCCGGATCCACCAACTCAACCACCCGCGCGGCAGCCAATCCTACTTCCAGGGGATCGCCCTGCAGCCCGGCAAGACCGACGCCAAGCTGCTGACCTTCGACGCGCTCGAGCTGCTCAACGGCAAGCGCATCGACGATACCGAGGAGGTCCTGCTCGATTGGTTCGGCCTGCTCGGCACCGGCCATCGCTCCGCCGCGACCGGCGCCAGCGACGCCCACGGCCTCTCCTCCGGCGCCGGCAACGCGCGCAGCTACATCTTCCTCGGCAGCAAGGACGGCAAGCCGCGCGACGTGCAGGGCGTCTTCACCGGACCCGAGGCCGACGCCGCGATCCGCGCCGGCGCCACCGTCGCCAGCACCGGCCCGCTCGTCGCCATGAGCCTCGCCGGCGAGGTCACCGTCACCGCCGGCCAGACGCTGCAGGGCGCCAAGGGCTCCGTCCGGCTGCGCGTCGTGGTCCAGGCGCCGGAGTGGATGCCGCTCGGCCCGCTCGCGATCTTCCGCAACGGCGAGGAGTTGCACGTCGCCGATCTCGCGGGGGTGACGGCGGTCGACGGGCTGCGTCGAGCCGAGGTCGAGTTCACGGCGCCGGCGGCGACCAAGGCAGGCTGGTGGACCGCTGTGCTGCGGCCGGATCCGAGCGCGAAGCGGCCGCCGATCCAGGCGCGACCGGTGTGGGCGGTGTGCAGCCCGGTCTACGAATCGCCCTGAAACGCGCGCCGACGCCGGCGTGGGTAGATTCGATCGGCGAAATTGAGCCGCGCGTGCGCACGGGGTACGCTGACCGTCGGCGATCTGCCCGAGGAGCCGGCATGCACCGACACGATTCCCTCCGTCCCCAGCGCGACCTCACTGCAAGCGCCCGCAACGCGCTGACGGCGTCGCTGACCGCGCTGCTGATCGGCGTCCTTTCGGCTTGCTCCGACCCCGGCAGCAGCGAGAGCGACGGCGGCGTCGCGGACACCGCCGCGGACGGCACGACCTTGCCCGACGCGGCGACCGGCACCTCCGACGTCGGCGGCTTCGACGTGGTCGACCCGCGCGCCTGCCCGGGCGGCTGGGGTTGCGCGTGCAGCGCCGACGCCGACTGCGACACCGGCCTATGCCTCGATCTGCCCGGTCCGGACGGCAAGATCGCCAAAGCCTGCGGCACCGAGTGCGAAGAGGGGATCTGCCCCGAGGGGCAACGCTGCCGCGAGCTCGCCGGCGCCGATGGCCTCTACAACGTCTGCGTCGACGGCCGCGCCCGGCTCTGCGACCCGTGCAAGGCGAGCAAGGATTGCCGCGTCTTCGGCCTGCACGACTCGGCCTGCGTGCGCTACGGCGCCGCCGGCAACTTCTGCGCCGTGAGCTGCTTGGGTGACGCTGATTGTGGCGAGGGCTACCGCTGCACCGCGGCGCAGAGCGTCGAAGGCGGCAGCGGCAACCGCTGCGTGCGCGTGGCCGACGCCGGCGCGCCAGCCGAGAGCTTCGGCACCTGCACCTGCTCGGCGGCCGCGATCGCCGCCAAGTCGAGCACGACCTGCTACGCCGAGACCTCCGCCAACGGCAAGTTGCTCGGCCGCTGCAACGGCACGCGCGCCTGCGGTGCGGCTGGCCTCTCTGCCTGCAGCGCGAAGGTGCCGCAGGTCGAGGCCTGCAACACCATCGACGACGATTGCGACGGCCTGGTCGACGAAGCCACCTGCGACGACGGCAACCCCTGCACGCTCGATACCTGCGCCGGCGACAACGGCTGCAAGAACGAGCCGACCACCGCGCCCTGCGACGCCGACGGCACCGTCTGCACCGTGGGCGACGCCTGCGCGGCCGGCAAATGCGTCAAGGGCACCGCGCTCGACTGCAACGACGACAACGAGTGCACCGTCGACAGCTGCCACGCCCAGCTCGGCTGCCGCAACCTCTTCGCCGAGGGCAAGGCCTGTGACGACGGCAACGCCTGCTCCGAGGGCGAGGCGTGCAAGGCCGGCGCCTGCACCGGCGCCAAAGCGAAGAACTGCGACGACGGCAAGCCTTGCACGATCGACGCCTGCGCCGCCGGCACCTGCGAGAACAAGCTGACCACCGGCCTGCTCTGCGACGACGGCGACGCCTGTACGCAGACCGACCTCTGTTCCGCCGACGGCTCTTGCGCCGGCACAGCGCGGGTCTGCAACGACGGCGACCCCTGCACCATCGACAGCTGCGACAAGGCCACCGGCTGCAAGACCAGCCAGAGCCCCGACGGCGCCGGCTGTGACGATGGCAACCTCTGCACTGGCCTGGGCACCTGCTCGGCCGGCACCTGCCTCGCCGGACCGGCGAAGGTCTGCACCGCGCCCGGTCCCTGCTTCCTCGCGCATTGCTTCGCCGGCACCGGCGCATGCGTCGTCAGCCAGCGCCCCGACGGCGCGGCCTGCGAGGACGGCGACGCCTGCACCCTGCAGACGCTCTGCGACAGCAGCGGCAGCTGCCTCGGCAAGGACCTCGGCTGCGACGACGGCGACGCCTGCACGGCCGACAGCTGCGACAAGGTCAAGGGCTGCCAGCACCTCGACCAGCCCTGCGGCTGCGACAAAGTCGCCGACTGCGAGGACAACAACGCCTGCACCGACGATTCCTGCGAGACCGGCAGCAAGAAGTGCATCAACGCGCCCTCGAGCAAGAGCTGCGACGACGGCGACGCATGCACCGAGGGCGACGCCTGCGGCGATACAGGCAGCGGCGCCGCGTGCGTGCCCGGCAAGAGCAAGGATTGCGACGACAACGAGCCCTGCACCGACGATAGCTGCGACAAGGTCAAGGGCTGCCAGAACGTCGCCAAGACCGACGGCACCGCCTGCACCGACGGCGATACCTGCACCGAGAACGACGCCTGCGTCGCCGGCAAGTGCACCGGCAAGGACACCTGCTCCTGCGGCAAGGACGCCGACTGCGACGACGGCAACGCCTGCACCGAGAACGCCTGCGACACCGGGACGTCGACCTGCAAGCCCGCGGTTCCGATGGCCAAGGGCGCGACCTGCACCGACGGCGATGCCTGCACCGCGCCCGACGGCTGCGACGGCGCCGGCGCCTGCGCGGCCGGGGCGATGGTGGATTGCGACGACGGCAAGCCGTGCACCGTCGACAGCTGCGACAAGGCGACGGGCTGCAAGCATACCGCGGCCACCGACGGCACCAGCTGCAACGACGGCGACGCGTGCACCGAGAACGACGCCTGCAGCGGCGGCACATGCTCCGGTACGCCGGCGGACGCCGAGGTCAGCACCTGGGCCGGCTCGACCCAGGGCTTCACCGACGCCAAGGGCGAGCTCGCGCAGTTCAAGCTGCCCACCGGCCTCGCCCGGGTCGGCACCACGGTCTACGTCGCCGACTGGCTCGACCACCGCGTGCGCGCCGTCGACAAGGACCAGAACGTGACGACCCTCGCTGGTCAGGGCATCGCCGGCGAGACCGACGCTGTCGCCGATTCGGCCCGCTTCTACAACCCCGCTGCGCTGGTGGCAGACGCTGCGGGGGAGAACCTCTACGTGCTCGACAGCGGCAGCCACAAGGTCCGCGTGGTGAAGATCGCCGGCGCGTCGGTCACCACGCTCGCCGGCAGCAATACGCCCGGCGGCCTCGGCCAGCCGCCGACCGGTGGCTACAAGGATGGCCAGGGCACCGGCGCGATGTTCGACAATCCGATGGGCATCGCCCGGACCAGCAGCGGCTACGTCATCGCCGACGCCGGCAACCACCGCCTGCGGACGCTCGTCGCCGACGGCACCGTCACCACCCTCGCCGGCGACGGCACCGCGGGCGCGACCGATGGCGCGGCCGCCAGCGCGACCTTCAACGGTCCGACCGGCATCGCGGTGGCGAAGGACGGCACGATCTACGTCGCGGACAAGGCGGGCAACCGCATCCGCCGGCTGCAGAGCGGCACGGTGACCACCCTCGCCGGCGCGGCCCAGGCCGGCTACCTCGACGATATCGGCACCGCCGCGCGCTTCTCGGCGCCGTGGGGGCTCTGGATCGACGGCGCGGGCGAGCTGCTCGTCGCGGACTCGGCCAACCACAGGATCCGCGTCGTACAGGCCGACGGCAACGTCTACACCTACGCCGGCAGCGCGCAGGGCAACGCCAACGGCACGCTCGACAAGGCGACCTTCGACGGACCGACCGGCGTGGTCGACGACGGCCTGGGCGAGCTCTTCATCGCGTCGCAGACCGGCTTCCGCGTCCGTCGCCTCAACGATCCGCAGAAAGCCTGCAAGCTCGCGCCGTAGCCCGGATCAGAAAGCCGCTCAGAAGGCGGCGCGGATGGCCCCGTCGGCGTCGCCCTCGTAGAGCGAGGCGATGGTCTCGGCATAGCGCTCGTTGATGACGCGGCGCTTGACCTTGAGCGTCGGCGTCAGCTCGCCGGCTTCGACCGTGAGCAGGCCGGGCAGGACCGCGAATCGGCGGATGTGCTCGACCCGGGCGAAGCGCGCGTTGGTCGCGTCGACGGCGGCCTGCAGCGCCTTCTGCAGCTCCGCGCTCTCGCGGACCTTGGCCGGGTCGATCCCGCGCGCCGCGGCGAAGCGTTCGAGCGCTTCGGGATCGAGCGCGAGCAGGGCGCTGAGGTATTTCCGCCTGTCTCCGATCACAACGGCTTCGGCGATCAGGTCGTCGTCCTTGAGGCTGGCCTCGAGATTCTTCGGCGCGATATTCTTGCCGCCCGCAGTGATGATGATCTCCTTCTTCCGGCCAGTGATGTGCAGGTAGCCGTCGGCGTCGACCCGGCCGAGGTCGCCCGAGAGCAGCCAGCCGTCGTGCAGCGCCTCGGCAGTCGCGGCGGGGTCCTTGTAGTAGCCGAGGAAGACGTTCGGCCCCTTGACCAGGATCTCGTCATCTTCGGCGATCCGCACATCGACGCCGGGCACCGCCGGGCCGACGCTGCCGAAGCGGGTCCGGCCGGGGCGGTTAAACGAGGTCGGGCCGGTATCCTCCGATTGGCCGTAGACTTCGCGGATGGTCAGCCCGAGGCCCGCCAGGAATTCGAGAACGTCGGCGGAGATCGGCGCCGCGCCGCTGACGGCGAAGCGAACCCGGTCGAGCCCGATGGCGGCTTTGACCTTGGAGAAGATCAGCCGGTCGGCCAGCTTGTATTGCAGCGCCAGCGGGCCGCGCAGCTCGTAGCCTTGGTTCTCGACCTCGGCGGCGCGCCGGCCGACCCCGCTGGCCCACGCGAAGAGCCGCAGCTTCACCGGGCCGATCTCGGCCAGGCGGCCCTTGATGCCGGCGTGCATCTTTTCCCAGATCCGCGGCACGGCGAAGAGGATCGTCGGCCGGACTTCCTTGAAATTCTCGGCGACCTTGTCGAGCGATTCGGCGTAGTAGATCGCGAAACCGAAGGTCGCCGGCCCGTGCAGGGTGAAGATCTGCTCGGCGATGTGCGAGAGCGGCAGGTAGCTGACGGCGCAGTCGCGCTCGTGGATATCGACGATCTGCCCGGCGAGGCTGGCGGTCCAGGCCAGGTTTCGATGGCAGAGCATCACGCCCTTCGGCGGCCCGGTCGTGCCGGAGGTGTAGATCAGCGTCGCGAGGTCGTCGGGCCGCAGCGCGTCGACACGGGCGTCCAGCTCCGCCTCGGACGTCGCCTCGGCCTGCGCCAGCAGCTGCTCCCAGGTCAGGATCCGCGGGTCGTCCGCCGGTGCCTCGGCGCCACGCATCAGCACGACGTGCTGCAACGAAGACAGCTCGGGCCAATGTGCCTGCACTTTGGCCAGCTGCGCGGCATCTTCGACCAGCACGACGCTGGCCTCGGCGTGGCCGACGATATAGGCGACCTCTTCGGCCGAGCACGTCGTGTAGATGCCCGCAGGCACGCCACCCGCCGCCATCGCCGCGAAATCGAGCGTCGACCACTCCGGGCGGTTGAAGCCGAGGATGCAGACCGTGCCGCCCGGTTGCAGCCCGAGCGTCATCAGCGCACGCGCCGCGGTGCGGACCTCGCCGACGAAGGTGCGCCAATTGGTCGTCTGCCAGCGTCCCTGCTGCTTCACCGCATAGGCCGTGGCCTGCGGCCGCTCGGTCGCCTGCGCCATCAACCGCGCCGGGATCGTCTCCAACATCGTCGCCTCCTCCGTTGCGTCTCACCTGCGCGCGACGATCGTCGCGATCTGCGGCACCGGTCAAGCCTCGCCGCGCGCACCGCTTTCCGCTAGCGTGCCGGCCCGGAGAGCGCCGTGCACCAACCCCACCGAACCCGATGCTTTCAGCCCGACCAGCGTGCCGGCGCCCTGCGCGCCGCCGTCCTGCTCGCCGCCGTCCTGCTCGTCGTGGGCTTGGGGCTGCTCGGATGCGGCGCGACGACGCCCGCGGCTGCCGACGCGCAGGCGACCACGGCCGCGCCAGTCGCCGCGCTCCATGCGCCCGACGAAGCGCTGGTCGGCGCCGACGTCACGTTCGACGCGTCGGCATCGACCGACGCGGTGCGCTTCCGCTTCGTCTTCGGCGACGGCGCCACGGTCGAGGGCGAGGAGGCGGTGCTCCAGCATCGCTTCGACGCCGCGGGGCGCTACAGCGTCGGCGTCGAGGCCATCGACGCCCTCGGTCGCAAGGATACCGCGGTGCACGTCGTCGCGGTGACGCGGCCCGCCGTCTTCGCGCCGGCGCAGAGCAGCTCGGTGGCGTTCGCGCCCGCCGGTGACCAACTCGCGGTCGCGGTCGCGGATGCCGATCACGTCGCGCTCTTCGCCCGCGACGCCAGCGGCGGCTGGGCCCCGCAGCGGCGCCTTGCGGTCTGCGCCGGCCCGCGCTCGGTGGCCTACCTCTCGGCGCAGCGGCTCGCCGTCGCCTGCGAAGCGGCGGATCGGGTCGAGCTGCACGATCCCTCGACCACCGCGGCGACGACCTTGTTGCACGCGTTGCCGATGCGCTGGGGCGCGCAGCCGACGGCGCTGCTGGTCGCCGGCGACGGCCGCTTGTTGGTGAGTGCGCAGGGCGAAGGCCGGATCTACACCGCCGCGCCGGTCGAGCAGCCGAGCGCGATGACGTTGACCGTGGTCGCGTCGGTGCAGGATCCGCGCGGCCTGGCCCGTTGGCCGGACGGACGGGTCGTCGTCAGCCGCTGGCGCTCGGCCGCCGATGCCGGCACCGTCACGGTGATCGACCCCGCCCAGCCGGCCGCGCCGCCGCAGCCGGTGGCCGTGCTCTGGGCCGACCTCGAGCCGGCCGACTCGGTCTCCGGCGGTGTGCCGAGCTACCTCGGCGCGGCGGTCGTGCTGCCCGACGGCCGCAGCGCTTTGGTTCCCGGGACGCACGCCAACAACCGCGACGGCGTCTTTCGCAACGGCCTGACGCTGGAGCACGACACCGCGATCCGCGCGATCGTCGCCCAGCTCGGGATCGACGCCGCCGGCAAAGCCAAGGACGTCCTCGACGATCGCTGGATCTTCGAGAATCGCGGCCTCGCCGCCGCCGCCGTCGCCTCGCCGCGTGGCGATTGGCTCTACGTCGCGATGCGCGGCTCGCGCAGCGTCGATCGCCTCGACCTGCTGCGGCGGACCGGCGCTGGCGCGGCGCTCGATCTCGGCTATGCGCCCGAGGGGCTGGCCGTCTCGCCGGACGGCACCATCCTCGCGGTCGACGCCTCGCTCTCGCGCGAAGTGGTCCTGCTCGACACGACGCAGTGGCCCGACGCCGTGCTCGCCCGCCTGCCGACCGTGGCGACCGAGCCGCTGCCGGCCGAGGTCCTGCGCGGCAAGCAACTCTTCAACGACAGCTTCGACCAGCGGCTGGCGCTCGACGGCTACATCGCCTGCGCCCATTGCCACCTCGACGCCGCGCCCGACTTGCGGACCTGGGACTTCACCCAGCGCGGCGAGGGGATGCGCAATACCCCGGATCTCCGCGGTCGCGGCGGGACCGCGCACGGCCCGGTGCATTGGTCGGCCAACTTCGACGAGATCCAGGACTTCGAGCACGATATCCGCAACGCCCAGGGCGGCACCGGCCTGCTCTCGGACGCCGATTTCGCGCTCTGCAGCGATACGCTCGGCACCGCCAAGGCCGGTCGCTCGGCCGATCTCGACGCGCTCGCGGCGTACCTCGCTTCCCTCACCACCTTCCCACGCAGCGCGGCGCGCCCGGCGAGCGGCGCCCTCTCGCCGCAGGCGCAGGCCGGCGCGGCCATCTTCGCCCGCGCCGACGTGGGCTGCGCGGCCTGTCACAGCGGCGCGGCGCAGACCGATTCGTCGCTCGGGCCCGGCGGCGTGCCGCTGCTGCACGACGTCGGAACGCTGGGGCCCGGCTCGGGCAAGCGCCTCGGCGGGCCGCTGCCCGGGTTGGACACGCCGACCACGCGCGGCCTCTTCGGCACCGCACCCTATCTGCACGATGGCTCGGCGCCGACGCTGGCCGCGGTGCTGGCGCGCGCCGACGTGGCCGACGGCAAGCACGGCGCCCTGGCGAAGCTCACGGCGGTCGAGCGCGCGGCCTTGCTCGCGTATCTGCAGGAGGCGGAATGAAGCGACCCAGGCGATGGCTCGCCACCGCCGGTCTGACGGCGCTGGCCGGCCCGACTGGCGTTTTCGGCGCGGCGATGCTGGCGCGCGCGGCGATGGCGGCGCGGGCGATGGGCCGGCTGCACGTCTCGCCCTTCGCGTTGCCCGACGACACGGTGCTGGTCCTGCTCGGCGCGCGCGTGCGGCCCGACGGGACCGCGGGGCGGGCGCTACAAGCCCGGATCGACGCCGCCGCCGCGGCCTTCGCCGCCGGGACGGTGCGCACGATCTTGCTCAGCGGCGACCACGGCGCGCATCGCTGGGACGAGGTCGGCGTGATGCGGCGTGGCTTGATCACCGCCGGGGTGCCGCCGGGACGGATCCGCGTCGCCGCACCGGTGCGCAAGACGATCGACAGCGTGCGCTCGCTGCGCGGCGAACGTCCGGCCGGGGTGCCGGAGGATGCGCCGATCTGCTTCGTCACCCAGCGCGGCCACGCCGAACGGACGCTCTTCCTGGCCGACGTCGCCGGCCTGCCGGCGCGCTGCCTGGTCGCCGACGGACCGGACGCCGAGGATTCGATGCGCGAGAGCCTCTACGAAGCCGCCGGAGCGCTCTACGCCGTCATCGACGCGCTGGCCGGCGAGCTGCGCCGGTAGCCGGCGGCCGACGCCTTGCGCAGCCCGGTGGCCGGGTGGGTCGGCGCGAAGCTGCTGCTCTGCGCCATCGACCAGAGCGTCTTCCACTCGCCCTCGGCGGCGCCCTGGACCAGTACGTCGCTGTCGAGGAAGTCGTAGAGCTCGCCGTAGTGACGCACCTCGGTCGGGCTGACCCGGCGATGGACGTGGTCGGGGCGGAGCTCGTCGGGGTGGGAGAGGCCGGCGGCGGCGAGGAGCTCGACCAGGGATTCGACCGTCTCGCGCTGGAAATTCGTCACCCGCGGCGCCTTGTCCTCGACCACCAGGCCGCGGATCAGCGCCGGATCCTGGGTCGCGACGCCGGTCGGGCAGTGGTTGTTGTTGCAGCGCAGGGCCTGGATGCAGCCCAGCGCGACCATCATGCCGCGCGCCGAGTAGCAGAGGTCGGCGCCGATCGCGAGCCGCCGCACCATGTCGAAGCCGGTGGTGATCTTGCCGGCGGCGATGATCGCGAGCCGATCCCGCAGGCCGCAGCCGACCAGCGCGTTGTGGACGAAGATCAGCGCGTCGGTGAGCGGCGCGCCGACGGCGTTGCTGAACTCCAACGGCGCCGCGCCGGTGCCGCCCTCGCCGCCGTCGACGGTGATGAAGTCGGGCGTGACGCCGGTCTCCAACATCGCCTTGCAGATGGCGAGGAATTCGTGCCGGCGCCCGATCGCCAGCTTGAAGCCAATCGGCTTGCCCGCGGCCAGCTCGCGGCATTGGGCGATGAAGGCGCAGAGCTCGAGCGGGGTCGAGAACGCCTTGTGCGTCGGCGGGGAGAGCACGTCCTGGCCCATCGGGACGTGGCGGATGCGGCTGATCTCCTCGGTGACCTTCTTCGCCGGCAGGATGCCGCCGTGGCCCGGCTTGGCGCCTTGCGAGAGCTTGATCTCGCAGAGCTTCACTTGCGGCAGCGCCATCTTCTCGGCGAAGAGCGAGGGCTCGAAGCCGCCGTCCGCGGCGCGACAGCCGAAGTAGCCGGTGCCGATCTGCCAGCAGAGGTCGCCGCCGGGCGTGAGGTGGTAGGGCGAGAGGCCGCCCTCGCCGGTGTTGTGGAAGAATCCGCCGAGCTTGGCGCCCTCGTTGAGCGCGAGCACCGCGTTCTTCGAGAGCGAGCCGTAGCTCATCGCCGAGATATTGAGCAGCGAGGCGTCGTAGGGCTGCGTGCACGCCGGCCCGCCGATGCGGATCCGTGGCAGCGCGTGGGCGTCGATGTGCCAGGCCTCGAGCGAGTGATCCATCCACTCGTAGCCGACGTCGTAGACGTCGCGCTGGGTGCCGAAGGGCAGGGTGTCGAGCTGCCGCTTGGCGCGTTGGTAGATGACGCTGCGCTGCTCGCGATCCAGCGGTCGGCCGTCGTGGTTCTGCTCGATGAAATATTGGACGATCTCGGGCCGGATGACCTCGAGGATGTAGCGGCCGTGGCCGATGACCGGGAAGTTGCGCAGGATCGCGTGCCGGGTCTGCACCATGTCCCACAGCCCGAGCAGGAAGAGCGGCACCAGCAGCACGAGCGACCAGAGCACACCGGGGTGATCCATGCTGGTCGCGCCCACCAGGGCGAAGAACACGGCGGAGATCAGCAAGAAGGCGATTTGCGGCATCGGCGCACCTCACGCGCCCGCGCGGCTTCGACGTCGCGGGCTAGGCGTGCAGCAACGCGTGGGCCAGGGCCTCGCCTTCCATCCGGCGAGCGGTGCCCAACGGCGCGCGCACGACGTGCAGACCGTAGGCCAGCAAACGCTCGAGGTCGACCCCGCTCGGATACGCGCCGTCCGCCGATAGCAAGACGACGTCGAGGCATTCGGCCGGCGCGCAGGCGCGACCGAGGTCTCGGCTGCACAATTCGGCGATCGTCACGGCGACGTCGGCCACCGAACGTCGGCCCTGCTCGGCGTCCCAATCCGGGTTCGGCACGTAGATGCGACGCGCGTCGGTCTCGACCAGCGCCCGGCCCATGCCGCGCGGCAGCAGCTGGCCGAGGACGCTGGACCAGAGCGAGCCGATCGGCAGGCAGATCCGCCCGGCGCTGCGGATCAGGCCGAGCGCGGTGGGGTTGGCCTCCGCCGTGGCCGCGTTGCCCGCGCCGTCGACCACCGCGACGTCGCGCACGCCGGCACAGTTGGCCTCGCCGTGCTTGCTGGTGAAGCCCGCTTGGCCCAAGACGATCGTGCCGTCGGCCAGCGTCGCGGCGAGGTGGACATCGTCGGTCGATGAGAGCGTCAGCGCCGCGTCGACCTCGAGCCGTTCGGCCCAGCGCGCGATCGTGCGGTCGATCGCCTCGCCGAGCGCCATCTGCTCGCCGACCAGGGCGAGGTTGCCGACCGACGCGCGACCGTAGGCGAAAGGTACGGCACAGCCGGCCTCGACGGTGAGGAAGTGGCGGAGCGCCCGACCGAGCGGCAGCGCGATCGCCTCGGGCAGCGAGAGCCCGCCCTGCTCGGCGGCGTCGGCCAGCGCGCGGAGCTCGGCGCGCGCCTCGGTGGCGTCGATCTCGGCGTCGAGCCGTCGCCCCAACGTCGCCAGCACGGCGGCACGGTGCGTGCCGCGGCAGAGCGAGAGCAGGCGGTTGCGGACGTCGCCGATCGCGGGGCCACCGAAGCTGTCGCGCAGCGTCCCGGAGCTGCCGCCGCTGTCGAAGGGCGCCAGGATATGGCCGCTGCGGACGCCGAGGTCGGCGAGCACGCCGACCGTATCGCGCAGCGCCGTGCCGCCGCTGAGGAAGCAGAGCTGCACCGGATCGTGGCCCAGCGCCGCGCGGGGGCGCGTGCTGGCGATGGCGTCAACGGGAGCGGCGGTCGTGGCGGGCATACGAGGTATTGGTGTCCAGAGCGCGTCGCTGCGATCATCGCGGGGTCGGCCCGCGATCATGCGACCGTCGCCCCGCGTTGCGCAAGGCTGGAGAATCTTCTTGCCGCGCGGCCGTGCTCCCCCCTAGCCTTGCGTTACCGGCTTGCACATCGTGGCAGCGACCACGAAAGGGGGGACGCCGTGCGCCTGTCCGCATCCGCGATCGCGTTGTGCTGCGTCGTCGTGGCCTCGACCGCCGTCGCCCAACCGCGGCCGCTCGCCGGCGACGGTGGCCGCGTCGCTGGCCGTGAGCCCTATCGCGTCTTCCTCCACAGCATGACGGCGCAGCGCGACCGCTACAACGACGTCGACCGCTGGCTCGTCGACCTGGCCCGGGCCGACGGGCGGCCGAACGAGTTGGACTCCCGCGACTTCATCCGCGCGATGTCCGACCGCTCGGTCGACGCGTTTCTCTCGGCCGCGCGGACCTACATCTACCGGCGCTGGGCCGGCGGTGACCGCAGCGAGGACGTCGTCTCGGAATTCCTCGACGCCATCAGTCGCATCGCCCTTCCGCCGCGCTACACGGTGCTGATGGTCTACGGCAACAGCGATATCTCCGGCATGCGGCACGGCCACCTGATCGGCGTGCTCAGCCTGGGCAGCGCGTCGGCGGAATCGCGCCTCGACGGCTTCGACCTCGCCTGGTCGCTGCAGACCCGCAGCATCGGCGGCGAGTCGCTGTGGGCCTTCCGCGCCGATCCCTACGTCGACAACCGGCTGCTGCTCTACCTCGGCATCGGCCTCGACGGCCTGCGCGGCAAGGGCACGGTCAGCGAGGCGACCAGCGGGGTCGAGGTTCCGGTCGACCTCTTCGGCTTCCGGCTGCACCTCAACGCCCACCTCCGCTTCGCCGTGCGGCCCTGGATCTCGGCACATGCGTCGATCGGCGCGGGCTTCGGCATCGGCACCCTGCGCGCCAACGGCCCGGTGCGCGACCAACTCGGCACCCCCGACCCCTGCAACCTCGACCTCTCCAAGCTCGCCGAGGCCGACGACGCCGTCCGCTGCACCATCAGCAATGCGCTCGGCTTCTACGATACGTTCCCGGTGCAGGGGCGCCTCGGCTTGCAGCTCTTCGGCTGGTTGGTGGTCGAGGGCGTCTACGCCTGGGATCCCATCTTCACCGCCGATACCCATATCTCTCCGCCGAGCCTGCACCGCCTTGAAATCCGCGCCGGCATCGTCATCTACTGAGGTCGTGCCGCGGAGGTCTCCATGCGCTCGCCCTCGTTCCCAACCCACACCACGTCGCCGCGTGCGCCTCTCCTCTTCGCGCTCGTCGCCCTGGTCCACGCCGGCTGTGGCAGCCAGGACGCCGCCGCGGTCGACGCCGCCGCCGCCGACACGGGCGCCGCCGCCGACACGGACGCCGCCGCCGACGTAGGCGCCGACGCTGCCGCCGCCGCGGACGCCGACGCTGCCGCGGACGCCGACGCTGCCGCCGCCGCGGACGCCGACGCTGCCGCGGACGCCGACGCTGCCGCCGCCGCCGACGCCGACGCCGACACAGACGCCCCTGCCGACGCCGACGCCGCCGCCGATACGGACGCCCCTGCCGACATCGCGGTCAACGACGCCGGCAAGCCACTCTACTGCGGCAAGCCCTGCGCCGCCGACGAGCTCTGTGAGGCCGGGACCTGCGTCAAGCAGCCGGTTCCGTGCGGTGGACCTTGCGCCAACGGCCTCTATTGCGACACCGCCGCGGGGGTCTGCGCCGCCTCCTCGTGCAAGCCGCCGGTGGCGTTCAGCGACGTGCAGAAGGTGAGCTGGCTACAGATTGCCGAGAGCAGCGACGGTTGCGACCTCGACCAGGACGGCAAGCCCGACAACGTCTTCGGCAAGCTGCTCAAAGTCTATCCGGCGGCGAATACCGAGCTGCAGAAGAGCATCAACGACAGCCTCTTCCTCTTCCTGCTGGTCGCCCACGGCTGGGATTTCCCGGCCACGGGCGGCAAGGGCAAGGACTTCGAGGTCGGCGCCTACCTGGCCGAGTTCGCGCCGCAGAGCTCGGGTTGCTCGCCGACCAGCCCGGACGCGAATTGCAGCTACACCGTCTCCGCCGACAACTTCGCCGGCGCCGCGACCGGCATCTGCAAGCCGCAGGCGTTGGTCTCGCCGGTCCATATCGACAACGTCAGCGGCGACGTCGGCCAGCTCGCCGGCGGCGGCGATATCGCGCAGAAGATGACGATCGTGCTGCCGGTGGTCGGTGGGCTCGACTTCACGATGAGCGGCGTCCGGCTCGAGGGCACGGTCAGCGGCGCCACGGGCTGGACCTCGAGCAGCGACGGCCGCATCTGCGGCGTGATGACGGTCGCCGACTTCGACAAGGCGCTCGCGTCCATCCCGGCCGACGCGTGGGCACAGATCGGCCTCGACGAGCAGACCGTGAAGAACGTCATCAAGGCCTTCTTGAACCCCGATATCGACCTGAACAAGGACGGCGTGCCGGACGCGATGAGCGTCGCGCTGCGCTACAAGACCGTGAAGGGGCAGATCACCGCGGTGGTCGATTAGCCGACGCCAACCGCGAGCAGGCCGTGCCGGCGCAGCGTCTGCGCCAGACCTTCGGCACCGTCGAAGCGGTGTGTGGCCAGCCCGAGCGCTTGCGCCGCGTCGCAGTTCTCCTGCCGATCATCGACGAAGAGCGCTTGCTCCGGGCGCACCCCCAGCCGCTCGCAGGCGCCGAGATAGGCCTGCGGTTCGGGCTTGCGGACGCCGGTGCGGTAGCTCACGTGCGAGAGGTCGAGCAGCTCCGAGAGGCCGAGCTCCGCGTCGAGCCACTCCATCCACATCGGGTAGTTCGAGAGCGCCCCCAACGGCACGCCGGCACCGTGCAACGCGCGGACCAGCGCCTCGGTGCCGGGCAGCCAGGCGTAGCGGGCCCGCAGCCAGGCTTGCAGCGCGTCGGCGTCGACTGGGCGGCCGTCGCGGAACATCGTCGCGAGGAAGGTCGGCATGTCGATCTCGGCGCGCTCGAAGCGTGGCCACTGCCCGGGATTCAGGCCCTGGAGCAGCTCCTTCCGCGGGCAGCCGAAGAAGTCCTCGATGCCGCGAGAGAAAGGATCTGCGACCAAGGTGTCCATCACGTCGAAGAGGACGACGCGGACCTCGTGGCTCATTCGGCGATCGACCCGCGCTCGCCGGCGTAGGCGAAGGGCAGCTGCACCCACTCGCCACGGTTCGACGGGCCGCGGCAGGCCCAGAGCTCCAGTCGCTCTGGGATGGCGATCAGCACCGCGTTGGTCGCCGTGCCCTGGTCGTCTTCCGGCAGGCGGTTGATCGAGTCGACGCCGTCGCGGCGGTCGGCGAACAAGCGCTGCAGGGTCTCGATGTCCTGGTTGTGGTGGCTGAGCCAATCCTTCACCCGGGTCAGCCGCGCGAACGAGGAGGGCGAGGGCGCTTCGCCTTCGAGGATGCGGTTGGCGTCGTCGAGGCAGTGGTTGGTGCGGCAGAGCGGGCCCTCGGCGCTGTCGCGACGGGTCACGCTGTACGGCGTCGCCTCGTATTCGACAAAGCCCTTGGCGTCGGCGACCCAATAGGTGTGGGCACCCGAGCGTGGCGCGGTCTCGACCACCTTGGCGGCCTCGGCGCGTGTGCTGCAGCCCAGCATCCGGTGCAGGATGTTGAGGTAGCCGACGCCGGGGCGGCTGCGCCAGGTCTTGATATTGGTCGTGCCGATCGCCACGCCCGCGGCGTTCATCCCCATCAGCGCCGGTGCGCCGGTGACGGTCACGGTCCACGCCTCGGGGCGATCCTTCGGCCTTCGGTGCAGGGCGATGACGTAGTCGAGGTCGCCGATGTTGAGATCCCAGGTCTGCCCGACCAGCGTCGTGCCGTCGCGGCTGTGATCGTCGGTCACCAGCACCGCGGTGCAGCCTTCGCTATCGGCGGGTGGCGCCACACCGGGGCCGTTGCCGCCGAGCAGCAGGACGTCGCGCACATCGGTCATATTGGCGGCGGTGAAGACCGCGAGCGCGTCGGCGCCGGCCTCGGAGCACATCGCTTCGTGTTCGACCACGGCGTTGGGATTCCAGCGTTGCAGCACGTCGTAGCAGCGCTCGCCGGCGCGCAGCAGATCGTCGATGG
>JACKFC010000033.1 GCA_020632665.1 Deltaproteobacteria bacterium | reverse complement strand
CGACCCGGCGCCGCTGCAGGGCAAGGGCTGCGACGACGGCGACGCCTGCACCCTCGGTGAGACCTGCCAAGCCGGCGCCTGCGTCCCCGCGACCGCGCTGCCGTGCGCCTGCAAGGTCGACGCGGACTGCGCCCCAGGCCCCGGCGCCGACCTCTGCCTCGGCGTGCGCTTCTGCGATACCTCGAAGCTGCCCTACGCCTGCGCCATCCAGCCCGGCAGCGCCGTGGTCTGCGATACCAGCGCCGACGGGCCGTGCCGCAAGACCAGCTGCGCTCCGGCGACCGGACTGTGCGAAGAGACCCAGCTCGGCGAGGGCGCGGCCTGCGGGACGGCCGCCGACGCCTGCAAGCTCGGCAGCTGCACCAAGGGGCTGTGCATCCCGACGGGCGGCAAGGTCGATTGCGACGACGGCAATCCGTGCACCGCCGACGGCTGCCTGCCCAGCGCGGGATGCGTGCACAAAGCCGCGGAGGTCGATTCCAAGCCTTGCGACGACGGCGACGCCTGCACCGCCGGTGATGCCTGCACCGCCGGCGCCTGCGTCGCCAAGGCGACGACCGACTGCGACGACGGCAAGCCCTGCACCGCCGACGGCTGCAAGAGCGCCAGCGGCTGCACCCACGACGCGAACGCCCTGGACGGCGCGCCCTGCGACGACGGCGACCCGTGCAGCGCCGGCGAGAGCTGCGCCGCGGGCGTCTGCGTGGGGAGCGGCAAGACCGATTGCGACGACGGGAGCCCGTGCACCGTCGACGCCTGTGACCCCGGCAAGGGCTGCCTGCACCTCGGCGCGCCACTCGACGACAGCGCCTGCGACGACGGCGACGCGTGCAGCGTCGGCGAGAGCTGCAAGGACGGCGCCTGCAAGGTCGTCGCCGGTACGGCAGGCGCGGGGCTCGAGGACTGCGATGACGGCAACGTCTGCACGGTCGACACCTGCGACGCCACGAACGGCTGCAGCCACGACGCCAAGGCGCTGCAGGGCAAGGGCTGCACCCATCCGGAGAGCTGCGTCAAGGGCAGCGTCTGCACCGCCGGCGTCTGTGGTGGCGGCGACGCCAGCGCCTGCGGCGATACCGGCGATTGCGCGGTGCAGCCGGGTGCGCTTGGGCTGCGCTCGCTCGCCGGCGCGCCGCGGCCGGTGCAGCACGTCGACGCAGACGTGCAGGTGGTCGACGGCGTCGCGGCGGGTGGCCGGGCTGCGGTGCTGACGGTTGCCGACGCGGTGTTGGTCGCCGGGCTGGAGACGCCGCTGCCGAGCGATTGGAAGCCGCTCTTCCTGGTGCAGGGGCCCGCCGGGCTGGCGTCGGCGCCGCGGATCGCGATCGCGCGGGCCAGCGACGGCGGCGTGGTGCTCGGCGCGGGTGTGGCGGCGGGCGCTGCGACCGAGCGCTGGCTGGTCCGGGTCGACGGCAAGGGCAGCGTGGTCTGGCAGGACCAGCCCAAGGCCATGGGCGCAGCGATCCGCGACCTGACCCGGCTCACCGACGGCAGCTTCGTCGCCGCCGCGGGTGTGCGCGCCGATGGCAAATCCGCGCTGCAACGCTTCGCCCCGGATGGCACCAGCGTCTGGTTGCGCGCCGACAAGGGCGCCGGCGCTGCCAACGCCAACCGCTGGCGGATCGAGACCGTGCGCGCAGCACCCGGAGGCGGCGTCATCGCCGTCGGGGGCGTCGAAGCGAGCACGGGCGGTGGCGAAGCCGGCCTGGTCCTGCACGTCAGCGCCGCAGGAGCGCTGATCTGGGCGAAAGAGGTCGCCGCCGGCGCCGCGGTCGGCCTGCTCGACGGCATCGGCCTGGGCGAATCGAGCCTGCTCGGCGTGGTCGGCGTCGGCGCGCGCCGCGGCAAGGCGGGTGAGCCATTGGCGCCGCTGCTGGTCCGCTTCGACGCGAACGGCACCCTGCTCTCGACCGAGGCACCGACCGCGGGCGCCACGCTGCAGGCCGATGGGCTCGCCGAGCGCACACTCGACGGCGTCGCGCTGGCGGCGGACGGCGGCTGGCTGCTGGCGAGCCGCGGCCGCAAGGCGGCGGGCAGCGGGGCTTGGGGCCTGGGCCTGCACCACGTCGACGTCGACGGCGGCGTCCGCTACGCGCGGCTCTGGACGCCGGACGTCGCGGGGCCGAGCTGCGCGGGATGTCTGCACCCGGCTGCGCGCCACGGCGCCTTCGCCATCGCCGCCGCCGGCTCGGCGGCCACGCAGAGCGCCGCGCAGGCCGTGCGCATCGGGGCGTTCGGCCACGGCAGCTGCGCCGAGGCCGGCGTCTGCGGCACCCGCGACCTCGACGATTGCAAGGACGGCCTCGCCTGCACCCGCGACGGCTGCGATCCGAGCAAGGGCTGCACCTACCTCGCCGATCCAGCCGACTGCGAGGACGGCAACGTCTGCACCAGCACCTCGTGCAGCCTGCAGAAGGGCTGCGTCGTCGTGCCCAAAGCCGGCAGCTGCAGCCTCGGCAGCTCCTGCGAAGTCACCGCCTGCGACGCCGGCAAATGCAAGACCACGGGCGCGTTGATCGATTGCGACGACGGCAAGCCCTGCACCCTCGACGGCTGCAACAGCGCGACGGGATGCGTCCACACCACGGCGCAGACCGGCTTCGTCTGCCGCGACGAGACGGCCTGCAAGCAGGGCAAATGCAGCGGCCAGACCTGCGCCAGCCTGGTCGCGCTCGACTGCAACGACGACCAGAGCTGCACCGTCGACGCCTGCACGCCCGGCAAGGGCTGCACCCATACCCCGTCGACCGGCGCCTGCAACGACGGCGACGCCTGCACCATCGGTGACGTCTGCGAGGCCGGGGTCTGCAAGAGCGGCGCGGCGAAGGATTGCGGCGCCGGCAAGGTCTGCGGCGCTGGGAGCTGCTTCCCGGCGACCTGCGGCAGCGGCAACAAGGGCCTCACCTTCACCGCGGTGACATACGACAAGACCTACGACATCACCCGCTGGGCGGCCTACCCGGCGTCCTACGGCTACCCGCCCGACAGCAACCCCTATTCGGGCGAGCACGACTGCGCCGCGTCGCTGCCGGTGGTCTGCTACAAGGTCACCGGTTCGCCGCCGGTCCCGCATTCGGCCTGGGCCGGCGGGCCGATCGCGCTGACCCAGCCGGTGCCGGGCTGCGCGGTGCGGACCCAGGCCCTCGGCAACAAGGTCTGCACGGATCGCTTCGGCTCTGGCTGGCAATGGCTGCATTGGCACGTCACCGGCCAGGAGTCCTACGGCTTCGGTGCACCGGCGCGCGGTTCGCGCGGATGGGTCTGGATCAAGGACCAGACCAAGGGGACGTGCGCGCAATGAGATTCCGCGTCGCCCTCGCCCACCTGCTCGTGCTGGCCATGACCGCGGCCGGCCTGCTCGGCTGCGGCGAAGATCCCACCGTCACCGGCCCGCAAGACGTCGCGAATGTCGACAGCAATGGCCTCGACGCGGGCTGCAGCGGCGCGCAATGCCTCTCCTGCGGCCCCGACGACGACGGCGCCCCCTGCGACGACGGCGACCCCTGCACCGGCGGCGACCATTGCCAGAGCGGCAGCTGCGTCGGCGCAAGCGAGGTCTGCACCTGCCGGTCCGACGCCGACTGCGAAGACCCCGACGACGACCGCTGCACCGGCGTGCCCTATTGCGACACCTCCGTCGCCGGCCACGCCTGCAAGCCGAACCCCGGCACCGCCGTGAGCTGCGGCGAAGGCACGCCCTGCGCGCCGAATGCCTGCGACCCCGCGACCGGCGCCTGCACGGCCCACCCCGAGCTGGCGAAGGGCCAGAGCTGCGACGACGGCGAGCTCTGCACCACGGCGGCCTGCGACGGCGCGGGCAGCTGCGTCGCGACCGGCCGGGCGCCGGATTGCGCCTGCAGCAGCGACGCCGACTGCGCCGCGAAAGACGACGGCAACGCCTGCAACGGCACGCTCTTCTGCGACAAATCCGGGCCGACGTTCAGCTGCGCGACCAAGCCGAATACCGTCGTGGTCTGCCCGCAGCCGAGCGCGCCCTGCACCGTCGTGGCCTGCGAGCCGACGAGCGGCGCCTGCGTCACCTCGCCCGCGGCCGAAAACAGCGCCTGCGACGACGGCAAGGCCTGCACCGAGGGCGACCATTGCGTCGCTGGGGGCTGCGTCGCCGGCACCTCGACCTGCCCATGCAGCAGCGACGCCGATTGCCTCGGGCAAGAAGACGGCAACCTCTGCAACGGCACGCTCTTCTGCGACAAGGCGCTGAGCAAGTGCGTCGTCAACCCGGCGACCGTCGTGGTCTGCCCGCCGACCGACGCCGGGGCGTGCGTCAGCAACGTCTGCGTCGGCAAGACCGGCGCCTGCATCAAGGAGCTCGCCAAGGAAGGCGCCGCCTGCGAAGACGGCGACGGCTGCACCGCCGGCGAGCACTGCCAATCGGGCATCTGCGGCGGCGGGCTGGCGACCTGCCAATGCGACGAAGACGCCGATTGCGCCAAATACGAGGACGGCGACGTCTGCAACGGCACGCTCTACTGCGACCCGCAGGCCGGCAGCTGCGTCGTCAACCCGGCGACCGTCGTGCTCTGCCCCGAGCCCGCAGATCCAGCCTGCCAGACGGCGCAATGCAACCCGAAGGACGGCGCTTGCACGCTCGCCGACGCGCTGACCGGCACCACCTGCAGCGACGGCAACGCCTGCACCGCCGGCGATGGCTGCGTCGACGGCGCCTGCACGGCCGGCGCGATCTTGCTCTGCCCCTGCAAGGAGGACGCCGACTGCGCCAAGTTCGAAGACGGCGACCTCTGCAACGGCACGCTCTTCTGCGACCTCTCGGCGGTGCAGGACGGCGGCGCCCCGGCGTGCAAGCTCAACGCCGCGACCGTGGTGCAATGCCCGCCAGCGAGCTCGAGCTGCACCGCGAACCTCTGCGTCGGCAAGACCGGGCTCTGCGCCGCGACCGTGGCAGCCGACGGCAGCGCCTGCGACGACGGCGACCCCTGCACCGGCGCCGACGCCTGCTCCGGCGGTTCCTGCGGCGGCGTGGCGTTGAGCTGTGACGACGGCGACCCCTGCACCGACGACGCCTGCGCGGCGAAATCGGGCGGCTGCGGCCACAAGGCCAAGGGCTGCGACGACGGCGAGAGCTGCACCGTCGACGCCTGCGACCCGACGACCGGCGTCTGCACCCACCTCGTCCCGACCGGCGGCAAGGTCCAGCCCTGCGACGACGGCGACGCCTGCACCTGGGGCGACGCCTGCTCGGCGGCCGGCTGCAAGGGCAAGCCCGCCCTCTGCACCGACAACGACCCCTGCACCGCCGACGCCTGCGCGCCCGAGAGTGGTACCTGCACCCACGCGCCGCAGCCCGGCGCGGCCTGCGACGACGGCGACGCCTGCACCTGGGGCGACGCCTGCGCGGGCGGTGGCTGCGTCGGCCTGCCGCTGGCGTCGACCGCCTGTGCCGACAGCGACGCCTGCACCGCCGATGGCTGCCATCCGCTGGTCGGCTGCCTGCACGTCGCGGCTGGTGGCGCGCCCTGCGACGACGGCGAACCCTGCACGACGGGCGACGTCTGCGGCCCGACCGGCGGCTGCAGCGGCAAGCCCGACCTCTCCGGGGCCGGCTGCGATGACGGCAACGCCTGCACCCTCGACGGCTGCCAGGCGGGCCTCGGCTGCACCCACAAGGCGCTCGGCCTGCCGGGAGGAGCGTCTGCCAGCTGCGATGACGGCGACCCATGCAGCAAAGACGACGCCTGCGTCGCCGGCAGCTGCGAGGGCCAACCGGCCGGCTGCGCCTGCAAGGTCGACGCGGACTGCGCCATCTTCGACGACGGCGACCTCTGCAACGGCACGCTGCGCTGCGATACCGCGAGCTTCCCCTTCAGCTGCAAGGTGGACCCGCAGACGGTGGTGCAATGCCCCGCCGACGGCCCGTGCGCGGTGTCGAGTTGCGCGCCGAAGACGGGAGCGTGCAGCAAGGTCGTGGCGGCGGATGGCAGCGTCTGCGCGCCGGATGGTAAGGCCTGCACCGTCGGAAGCTGCAGCGCCGGCGTCTGCGGCAACCTCGGCGGCAAGGATTGCGACGACGGCAACGCCTGCACCGTCGACGCCTGCCAGGACGCCATCGGCTGCGTGCACCAGGGCGCGGCGCTGGATGGCAAGGCTTGCGACGACGGTGATCCGTGCAGCAAGGGCGAGCTGTGCAAGGCCGGCGTCTGTGATCCCGCGCTCGCCACCCCCGCCTGCGACGACGGCAACGCCTGCACCCTCGACCTCTGCGACGGCAAGGCCGGCTGCCTGCATCCGGCTGGCGCGCTCGACGGCAAGGTCTGCGACGACGGCGACGCCTGCAGCCTCGGCGAGCTCTGCCAGGGCGAGAGCTGCAAGGGCGGCACCGCGAAGAATTGCGACGACGGCAACGCCTGCACCAACGACGCCTGCAAGGGCGGAAGCTGCCAGCACAGCGCCAGCGGCGCGCCCTGCGACGACGGTGATCCGTGCACCAACAGCGACGCCTGCAAATCCGGCCTCTGCGCCGGCAAGGCCCTGCCCTGCGGCGACGGCAACCCTTGCACCGTCGACTTCTGCCTGCCGAGCCTGGGCTGCGTGCACGACGCGGCGACCCTCGAAGGCAAGCTCTGCGTGCACCCGAGCGGCTGCGTCGTCGGCGCGAGCTGCAAGGCCGGCGCGTGCCAGGGCGGCGACGCCAGCGGCTGCGGCGATATCGGCGATTGCAGCGTCGACCCCGACGCGCTCTTCTTCAGCAGCGGCGCCGCGGCGGGCTGGGTCAGCGCGAGATTCGACGACGCCGGACGGACCCACTCGATCTCCTCGAGCAACGCGCCGCTGCTTTGGATGTACGCGGTCTTCGACGCCGACGGGACGCAGATCGGCGCGACCACCTACACCCCGCCGGGCAAGGCCACGCTGGCGCAGGCGGTGGTCCCGCTATCGGACGGCGGCGCGCTCCTCGGCGGCGGCACCAACCCCGAATCGGGTACGGCGTGGCAGAAGTGGCAGAGCCGCGTGTTGCGCGTCGACGCGGCAGGAAAGGTCCTGTGGACCGACGGACCGGGGACGGCAAACGGCTACTTCCGTGCGGGTGTGCTGCGGCCCGACGGCACGGCGGTCATGGTCGCGCATCCGTCGTCGAACAGCCAGGCGACGTTCGTGGCGATGACGACGGCCGGCGCGAAGGTGTGGAGCAAGATCTACAAGGGCAATTCCGGCACCTACTACAAGGACAGCTTCGACATCTTGAACCTGCGCGCGGAGAGCGACGGCGGCATGCTCGCCACGGGCCGGCTGGCGAACCCGAGCTTCGACAGCACCGCGCAGCTGCGCGCCCTGCTGGTGCGCCTGGACAAGAACGGCAACCGCACCTGGTGGACCTCGGTCAACGTCGGCTACCAGGGCGGCTTCACCGATGTGATCCGACGCGCGGACGGCTCGCTGCTGGCGGTCGGCTTCGGCCGCGCAGTCGCCGGCGCCCCCTACCTCGGCTTCTTCGGCACGGCGTCGAGCAGCGGCGGCGGGGCGAAGGCGTTCCAGGTCGATCCGGACAGCAAGGACGTCGTCTTCACCGGCGTCCTCGGCCTCGGGGCCGACGTGCTGGTCAGCGCCTACGATTACGACACGGGCTATGGCGGCTACAAGGTCACGCTGGCGCGCCGGCGCAGCGACGGCACCGCGGTCTGGCAGCGCGTCTACACGGTCAAGTCGAGCTCGACGCCAGCATACGGTGCGCTCACGACGGCCGCTGCGGGCGGCTACCGGCTGGCCGGCTCGACCGCGACGAGCGCGCCGGGCGGCAATATCGCCCAGACGCTGGTCATCCGAACCGACCCGTGGGGCCACGCGCCGTGCAGCGCGGCGGGGCTGTGCAGCGGCAAGAAGCAGGCCGGCTGCGACGATGGGGACGGCTGCACCACCGATATCTGCGACGCCGCGAAGGGGTGCGTGCACGTCGCGATTCCGGGCTGCAACTGAGGATCGGTGCGGTCTTCGACGGCAAGCGGGCCTGGGTCGCTGCGGTCGCTCCTGTCAGCGTTGGCGAATAGGCCGCTGCAGAGCGGTCGGGCCGGTCTAGGAAGGCGCGCGCCTTCGTAGACCCGACTGCACGGCGAACGCGGTAGGTGGGGCGAGAGCGGGGCCCGAGCTACCGAGGGTGTTGCCTATGTCCTCGCATGAACCTGCTACGTATGTGCTGGCACCGGACCTGTGCAGCGCGCGGGGTCGACGTATCGCCGACCCCGCGCGGTGAGGCGCTGGTCGAATCGGGGGTGTCGCCGTCGGAGACTGGTGGAGATTGCCTTTGGATCTTCTTCTGTTCCGGCTACAGATCGGTATGGGTGCAGACTTCTGATCATGGTGATCTCGTGGTGCGTGGCCTGCGCAGTGTTGCAGGCGTTGGGGCGTATTGTCGCGTTTGTCTGTCCGCTCGACCGCGACGGGGTGTCTTCGCGCGCGTGAGGATCGATCGAACGCTTGCCCCCCCCCGCGAAGTTGTGATTTAGTAACTTTCAGAACAACCCAATCGTGACCTGCCGGCACCGGCAATCGGATCACAAGTCGAGGACCCATGCCCAAGCATCTCATCGCGTTCCAACGCAGCGCCGCCACTGACCCCGACACCTTCCAGCCGATGCTGTGCATCGCCGATTCCGTCTTGGCGCAGGCCTCGACGACCGCGTTCTTCGTCAAGGCCGGGATGCGCGCCGTGGCTGGCTACATCGGCTCCAACGGCACCGCACCGAAGATCGAGGGGGCTCGAATCAACTCCCCCACCTTCCGCCGCGTCGGGCTGCCCAATATTCGACCGATGAACGGCCAATTGCTCGCCGGCGACGATCCCAACGTCATGGTCATCGTCGACCGCCCGCTGGACTACCCCGACATCGACACGCTCTCCATCGAGATCATCAACAGCGGCGCTACTCCAGACGCCGTCGCCCTGCTCTGGCTGGAGACCGACGTCGAGCCCGTTCCCCCCGGCGACACCTTCTGGCTGCGCTATACCTCTACCTCCAGCGCCAGCGCGCTCGCCTGGACGCCCATCGTCATCGACTTCGAGCAGCTCCCCGAGGGCGAGTACATCGTCTGCGGCATGGAACACGTGAGTTTGACGTGTCTTGCCGCCCGCCTCGTCATCCCGGGCTCGCCGTGGCGCCCCGGCACGCTCGGTCAGAATGACCTCACCAACCAGAACCATGCGGTCTTCTACGACGATCGCCTCGGCGTCTTCGGCCGCTTCAACGCCTTCGCGCCACCCACGGTCGAGGTCCTCTGCACCGGGACGGACAGTGAACATGTCGGCTTCCTCCGCGTCCTGCGCGTGAAGTAGGAGCCCTCCCATGCGTAACGCCGCCATCACCGCCGTCTCGATCCCCAACAACACGACCGTGCGCTTGGCCGAGCCCTCCAAACACCGCCGCGTCCTGACCCTCTCGCCGAACCTCACTGCCGGCTACACCGCCTCGACCGACCCCAACGTCGGCAGCAACGGCGGCCTGGTCGTCACAGCGGGCGGCGGCTGCGTCACGCTGACCTTCGAATCGGTCGGCGTGCTGGTCCAGCAGGCCTGGTTCGGGCAGAATAGCTCCGGCGGCGACATCACCGTCGCTGTACTCGAAGCCTTCGAGGTATGACGTGGCCCACTTCGCCGACGCCCTGCAGCTCGCCGCGACGGTCCGCAACCTCGGCGCGCGCGACGCCGGATTGCTACGCTGCGTCGACGTGGTTGCGTTTGCAGGCCGCGAGATCGAGCTGCTCGGCCGCTGCCTGCCCTACGACGATGGCCGCCACCGGGCGGTGATTCGGCCGGACGCGGCCCGGCATCGCGCGATCGCGCTGCGCCTGCACTTCGCGGATGGTCGAGCGCGGCTCTGCCCGGCGACCTCGCTCTGCGCGTGTCGCTGCCACGGGCTGTGCGTCGTGCACTTCGACGCGATGAGCGCCACCACCCGCTGGTGCTTCGGGCCGGACGACGATCAGGCAACCGTTCCCGACGAACAGATGCTCGAGGATTGGCGTGAGCAGGCGCACGTCGCGCCGCGCGTGGCGCCGGAGCTCGCCGAGCCCGAGGAGCGTCCAGTCTCGCCCAAGGCCGGACGAGATCCCGATTGGGGGGCCTTGCTCGGCACCAACAACGACCGGCCAACCTCCTCCGGGCGTGGAGCCTCGGGACCTGCGCCGAGGTCGGAGGAGGCACCGGCGAAGCCGCGGGTCGAACAGACCGAGACGATCGCCAAGAACATGCGGGACAAGCCGTCACCGTCGATGGTGACCCTGACCAACGGCAGCGAGAGGGGCGAGGAGGCTCGGTCGTCGACGATGACCGAGCGTGATGTGTCTGCGGCGCCGCGCCCCGTGCCGCGATCGCAGGAGGCGCCGGCGGCCCTGCGGCCCGCTCCGGCACCGGCGATCGTAGCTACCATTCGACAGGAACCGTCACTTGCGGCGACGACCCTGACCAACGGTAGCTCGAGGGTCGAGCCGTCTCGGCCGCCGCCGACCTCGACCAACAGCGGCCCGAGGGTCGAGCCGGTGCGGGCGGCGACGACGCCTGAGCGGGCGGCAGTCGCGACTCCGACGCAGGGGCGCGTCGAGCAACGCTCGATCGCTACGCCTTCGCCCGTGCGCGAACTTGCGGCCCGCCCCGTCAACGTCGTCGGAGCGCGCAGATGAGGCCCGCCGCCCCTGCGATCGACGGCTACGCGCTCGGTCTGCAAGGCTGGCAACAGCCCGTCGCGGCGGCGCCTGCGGTCATCGACGGAAACCACCTGCGCTGGTCGTTCTCGACCTCGAAGGGGCTGCCCTGGTACGGCTATTGGGTGCTGCGCAGCGAGCGCCCTCGGCAGGCGACGGGGGGCGAAAGCGCGGTGATGCTGCCGACGCTGGCTCCCGAAGTCCTGCAAGAGCTCGCGCGTGAAGCGGCGCGGCGGCGTGCGCAGGCCGAGCAGCAACAGAGCCAGCCCTCGCTCCTCGCAGCGGGCCTGTCCGGCGGCGCCGTCGCCATCGATCCCAGCAAGCTGCCGACGTTGCCGGGCCACGGCGTGCCCGACCGCGCCACCCTGGGCGAGGGCCGGGGCATCATCGCCCGCACTCGCGAAGTTCAGGGCCTCCGCGCGCAGGTGATCGCGCGCCCTTGGACAGTGCTGGATCTCGCCGGCGGTGCGCCGCTGCGGCTTCCGATCTCTCATCCGGCATATCCGCTCAGCCCCGGCGCGCTGCTCGGCGCGAGCCTCGACCTACCGCTGGCCAAGAGCCGCATCCGCTACGGCGATTCGGAGCTGCCCTTCGTCACCGATGAGAACGGTCAGACTGGATTCGCGGCGCTGCGCGACCTTCTGCAGCGGTTGGTTGAGGGCGGACCGAAGGGCCCGCCGATGCGCGACGCGGTGCTGCCGAGCGAGCCCGACGCTGGCGATCTGGTCAGCACCTCGCAGCCGCGGGCCGAGCTCGACGGCCGCCCCGTGCTCGATTGGCTCGCGCTCGCAGCGCTCGAGCCGACCGTCGCGCAGATGCTCGGGCTCTACGTCGTCGACGAGTCCGCGCAGCCCGGCGTCAGCTACGACTACCTCGTCCTCGCCGACTTCGACGGCGCCATCGCTGAGAGTGGCGACCCGATCACGTGGATGGGGACCAGCGCAGCTGGCCAGAGCGGACAATGGGAACGGGTCGGCGTCCACGCCTGCCTCTTCGAGGGCGTCCGGCGTGCCCCGCAGCCTGCGCTCGGGGCGCCGCGTAACGTCTGGGGCTGCCCGGTCCGTGGAGAGATGCGACCCGAGCCCGGGTCGCTGCGCGAGATGGACGACGCAACCCGGGTGATCGGGTTGCGTTGGCAAGCACAGCGGCCGCGCCTGTTGGCCGGCGGCGTCCAGACCTTCGATGCGCCCATGGAGCGCTACCACGTCTGGCGCGCCGCTTGTGGCAAGCAGCCGAAGGAGCTGCCGCACGAGGCGTTCCGTCCGCTGGTCGGGGAAGGCATCGGCAAGGTAGGCGAACTCCCCACGCCGCTCGTCGTGGTCGATAGTCCGCCGCAGCAGCCGCAAGCCGCCGCTCGTGACTTGGCGTTGCGCGCCCCGCGGCTCTACCTGCGCGATGTCGTCGCCGAAGACGGCTTCTACGCCTACCGCGTCGCGGCCAGCGACGTCTTTGGCCGGTTCAGCGCACCGTCGTCTCAGGCCGCCTGGCGTCCGTTGCCGAGCGATGGCCTCGGTCCGCGCTTCTGGGACCAATTCGAGGTCGTCGATGGACGGATCAACCCGTCTGCCATCGAGGTCCGGTCCGAGCTGCCGCCGCCACCGCCGCAGGGCCTGGTCGCGACTCTGCACGATTCCGAAGACCCCTATGACGTCAGCCATCGCTCACCCGCGGCGTACCGGACTTGGTTGATGCAGGAGCAGGGCGTCGACGCCGGCGAGGCGCAAGCGATGGCCGAGGACCTCGCCGCGTCGCCGTATTGGCAGTGGCGGAGTTCCCTCGCGGGAACTCCCCCCGATCTGGTCCTCGAGGTGCGGTGGAGCTGGAGCTGGGCGAGCAGCAAGCGCACGCCGGGAGTTCGGGGGTTTCGGGTCGAGCTCGAGCGGGAGATCAATGGCGAAACCGTGACCACGCTATTGGCGGAGGTCCCGTTCGCGCCGGGCGGCAAGAGCCCATGGCCGGCACCGACGCAGGCTTTCGTGGTACGTCGAGACGGTAGTGGCAATGCCGCCGCCGGTGTCGGGGTGGTCCCTTCGGCGTCGCATCCGGTTGCACTGAAGCTGCTTGGCGCCGACTTCGATGTCGACGTGCTGCGGCCTGGCGCCGATCAGGTGCTCCTCGAAGGCGACTCGGGCCCAGACGGACCGTTCTATGTGCTTCGGGATTTGCGGGTGATCGCTGACGAGGTTGGTGCAGTCGCGAAGCTCGACCGCTGGCTCCTTTTGGACGCCGCGCCGGTGCTTGCGCAGCCGGGGCTGACGAAGTGGGCTGTGGGTGGTGCGGAGTTGGAGTGGCGGGTGTTCTTGCCCGTGGATGGGCTGTTCACGTTTGCGAATTGGCGAGAGTTCCGCGCTGGTGGCCGGGTCGCGGTCCGTTCGGTCGGGGCGCAGGAGAGTGGGCCGCGGAGCGTTCCGGCGAGATCGGGATTGGTCGAGCGGGTGCGCCGGGTTTGGCCAGCCGATGCGCCGCAGCTGGAGATCGTGCCGCCGCCCGGCGGTCTGAAGGCGAGTGCTCCGGATGCGCAAGGGCGGTCGTTTGTCGAAGTGCCTTGGAAGCTGGTTGGGGTGAACTCGCTGCCGGTTGAGATGACGGCGCGGTTCTCGGTGCTGGGTGATTTGGCGATCTATGCGGCGGAGGCTTCGGCGCAGCCTCGGGCACTGGACGAGGTGTTTACGGCGGATGGTTCGCTTCGGCCGGAGTTGTTGGTTGGAGGGGGCAGTCCGACGGTTCATGAGGTTGAGGCTGTGCGGGGGTTCTTCTCGGCGATTCGGGAGTTTGCTCTGACGTATCGGGTTGAGGTTGGGGCTGGGCTTGGGGTGATGACGGTTGCGGAGGCTCGAGAGGAGTTGCGGTTGCGGCTCGTTGCGGGGGCTCCAGCGGGGGATTCTGGGGATTGGTGGGAAAAGACTGCGGCGTTGCGGGGGGCGGTTGATGCTTTGACTACGGCGATTCGTGAATACCTGCAACAGATGGCGCAACATATGGTTGGGAGCTCCGGTCGGATGGTCCTACGCGTGCTCGTGGGAACCACCCTTCATACAGCATCGGGGCAATTCGGTGTGGTACAGTTGCAGGCAATATCAAGTGTAGAACGTTTGGCTACGCCCTGTGCACACATCTGGGCTGTGGCCGTAGCTCGCCTTGAAGATTTGGGATTGCTAGGCGCCGAACGCATTTGGATATCGGAGATCGGTCGCTCCTCCGAGTTCCAGCCTACATCTGAGTTGCGGCTGTGGAGAGAACAAATCGTGGGCGTCTTTCGACCCGCTCCAACATCAAGTGACGCGGGCTTCGTCCTTCCACTTGAAGGGAGCGCACTAGGATGGGTCGCAGACGGGTCGATTGGTGGCAAGTAATGGATGGCTGCGTGAATCATAAGGTGCGCGGCCGGCGGAGTTCTACGAACTCGGAACGACAGCCACAACGCGGCAACGCAGTGCGTGCGATCATGGTCCTTTCCGTGAGGAGATCTTGTGCAATGGCGATAGCTGTTGGAGTCTTTCTTTCCTTGTCAGCGAACGGTTGCTCTGGATTTCGCCGGCAAGGGGAATGGGAGTCAGTTGCCGACGCCGATACAAAGTACTTTAGAGTGCTGCCTGGGGAGCGCCCGGAACCGAACTGGCAGCCTCCTGGCGGATGGAGTCAGAAAGACCCGATCACAATGCGACTGGGTGTTCCTCAGTTCTCGTGTAATGTACTGTTCGCCTACTCACGACCTGCTAAGCGACTGAACGACCGTCACGAATCCGCACAAGGAGTCAGTCGGGAGTCAACTACGTTCTTCGTCGAGATCAGCGCACTGGCGCGGCCCAGTGAGCACACTCAGGCATTCGGCATTGGAAGTGCGGATTTGGACTTCCTAGACCGAACGGCTGGTGTCACGTCGATACATCCTCCCCCATCCGACTTTGGCGTTGCTGAACTTTATGCTGATGGTCCAAGCGAGATCCTTCATTGCTCATCGAGCCGAGCGAAAAACCGCGATCTGTTTCCAGATATTGTTGGAAAGCCTGAGGGGATTGTGGATCCATTTGTTTTTCAACCAACTAGCTCTCCCTCACTCTTGCGCTGCCAGTTCATCTCAACGATGTTCGGCGTTGATTGGAGCATGGTGGAATCGCAGAATTGGACGCTTGTGGTTTCGATTGTCTTGCTCAAGGCGACCGCTGAATCAAACTCGGGCCGTAGTTCTAGATCTTCCCTGCGCTGGATTAGGTCTCTTCACGCAGCCTGCCCATTGGGAGATATCCGCAAGAATATAAGCCGTTGGGAAGGCAGACTGGATTGAACTGCATGCTGCCGCAAGTTTGAGTCGAATCGAGCAAATTGGCCGTCCCAACGCCTTTGCGAATTCGGAGAGTGCATCCATGACATGTGAGTTCGGGCAACTTGCTGTAGTGAAGTCAGTACTCTCCGATGAGCTTGGAGGCTTGTGCGACTTGCAATCCTTGTACGTAGGTGCACTTTCGAACAAGAATCACTCTGCCGGTGCACTCGCGTCGTCAGCAGAGAAGTATGCGGACGCTGTCACATGGTCAGGCGGCGGGCCCTTTCCAAACGCTGCTGCGCAGTTGGCCGCCCTTCATCAAGCCACGACCGCATGGTCGACCCGCATCAAATCAGCGCTTGGAGTGCTCGCGCAGTCTCCTCATGGCCTAAGTCTTGTTGCCACGGCTACGAGTTTGTCGTGTGTGAAGATCCAGCCCTGGTCTCCTTCCGAGAGGGGCCTTCGCTCTGGAGATTTGTGGCATAAGGTGCCGATGGTGGAGCCACATCCTGAACTCAATTGCTCGACGTATGCGAATCGTTGGGGCGGAGAGCCGAGGTCGTCGATTGAGACTGCGTCACTTCGGAGTCTCTACCGCACATCGCGGTCCCTACTAATTGCGGCGAATGTTCTCTCTCGCGACGACCATTCAGGAGTGGCAGGATTTCCCTGGTCGATCAGAGGACTAGGTGGGGCTGCGAGCAAGTCAGCCGACCAGCACATTGGAACCCGAACCTATTTCGACACAACGGAGAATAGCGACATTACCCAACCGCTGGCGTATATCAGGATTCCATTTCAAGCATCCGACTACACGCACTGGGATGCTCCTGCGGACTGGAGTACCGACACGATCGAGAAGAAGTCGCTTGAGTTTGGAATAGTGAGATCGGTTAATCCACAGTCGCCTGCTGGAATGTATCCGCGGTACATCGATGACAGGATCATGAACAACGTCCTGGGCGCTTCGATCATGAACTTCCCGCCAGACAAGCGTGAGCAGCAGCTGAAGGATGCCCTCAAGGACATGACCAGCCAGTTCAACTGGGGCAACAGCGCTGTCCGCTCAGGAATCGTGAAATCGATCAATGAGCTTCTTGATGCCGGATGGCTGCCCAGTCCGCTCGTGATTACTCTTGGTCACGAACTGACTCATACGATCCGGGGGGTGAGTCTCGCCCTCACAATCGAGACTGCCAAGTGCGCCGTCACATACATCCATGATGCCGATTTCCGTGCCCATGTGAATCGGCACTACTTTGGAAAAGGAGCAGACGCAAGCACTGAAGTCGGGCCTCTGGCCGCCGCGACAGTGTTGAGCCCGAAGCAACTTTCGTATGACAACTTGAGGTCTCTGTCGAAGCCGGTACTCTACGCATTGTGTACCGCTGCGCATAGAGTGAGCGAAGTAGCTGTGACGTTTGGCATGCCCACCTTGACCGGCAACAACGCTCCGCCAAGCTACGCCGACCCCGTCGCACCTGAACTCTGGCCAGTTTGCGAAAACTCGATTCGCGACCAGTTCGGGTTTCCGAGAAGGGGCTCATACTGGGGATCTCTTTCTAGCATCTGGTTGGGGATGCCGGCATGGGGCTGGCTGCAAGATCGAGGTGGATGCACTGGAGGACGCTTGTCATGGGCCCCAGGTGGCTTGGCTTCAATCTGCAAGACCAAAGTCGCGGCACCGTGGTTTCAATGATGCTGCACTGTCTCGCCTTGAGATCCGAGTCTCCAGTGGTCGCCAAATGGTGCGTAGGCGACTGCCCACGATCAAGGGGACTGTCACAAGCACCGGGTTGGACTGATTTCCGAAGTGTCCGTAATCCGTTCGACACCAGCACGTCCAGCGCTAGCCACAAATACCCCAAGCCAGCCTTGAATGCTGATGAGGTTGCCAAGTGATGTCTAAGGCGTCTGATGATCTCAGATCAATCCTCAAGAAGATATTTCCCAGCACGATCATTGAGATGCGCACATTGGCGTCAAGTGAAAACGTAACCTACGTTCATCTCATGACAATCGGCGGTCCAATTCTAGTGTCGATGTCCGATTTCGATGTCGTAGTGGGCGCTCCCAATGATAGTCCTGTTGGAGAGATTTCGGTTGTGTGCGGGAGCTCCAAAGGCTTAAATACTATTGAGTTGAGCACAGTGTTGAGCATTCGTAGTACCGCCTCAACGAATGGCGATGCTTCATCGCCTCCAGTGGGGTTGTTCGCTTGGGGCACCTGCTCCGGAACGCTCGACTTGGAAGCGAATTCGATTACGCTTGTTGTGCGAGATGTTTTTGCAAGCGATATAGGGCTTGGCGATAGTGGGCTTAGTCTACGACTTGGTGGGATCAACGGCAAGGTGGAGATCCTGTCACCCGTCAAAGAGATCACGAGCGGCTCATTCTGTCTTGGAATCGCTGAGATCATACTCCTTAGACAGCCTTCCGATGCAACCGATCCTGAAGCCCTGCTCACTGCAAGCAACTTCAAGGTCGATAGTGGCGGGCTCTCAGGAGTCATTGGAGGCGAGATTGGGGCACGTGCACTCGGCCTCGACATCGACATCGCCCTCCAGATCAGCCTAACCCTACAGGACAGCAAATGGCAGCAGATCTGCATCGACCTGCAAGTCCCAGGAAGCCTCATCGGGCTGGCAGACACGCTGTCAGTGAAGGGGCAGATTTCTCGGGATGGAACAATCGCCGCGTCAGCTCCCGTGCCACCGGCAGCGCTACCTTGGAACATCTTCGAAGCCGGCCCACTCTCGCTCCGTGCAACCGCAGCGAACCTTGCCCTTCGCGGCACTACGGGAGCTCCCGAACTCGCATTCACGGCATCCGCCGAGCTCCGCGCAGCCACACTGAAACTACGAGGTCACCTCGACGCGACCTTGAACAACCACGGCATCGACTTCAGCGGCGCACGCTTCGCACTCGATGCCCCGAGCAGCGCGACCCTCGGCCCCGCGACAATCGTGGTACGCCAGGCTTCTCTGGACGAGCCCACTCCGGGCACCCGATGTGCCCGCCTCTCGGCCGACATCAACCTCCACCCCAAGCTCAAACAAGGCGGCTCGATCGACGGCCTCCAACTCCGGTGGCGAACCAACCCCGACGGCTCGAACACCTTCCTTGGCCTAACCTTCGAGGGCATCGCCATCGAGATCAACACCCCAACCCTCGAAGCCAAAGCCTCCCTCAAGATGTATAACGACCCCAACTCCCCAGGAGACAAAGTCTTCGAAGGAACCGGAGGCCTCAACCTCAAATCCGCCAACAAACGCTTCAACGCCAAATTCCGAATCGGCCGCCGCACCAACCCCAAGACCGGCGTCTCGGACCCCTACTTCCTCGCCTTCGTCGACGCCGACCTCGGCGACGGCGTCCAGATCGCCCCCAGCCTCAACCTCTACGGCATCTCCCTGGTCGCAGGCCTGAACCAAGCCCCCAACAAGTTGCCGGACCAGCCCTGGTACGCGCCGGGCTGGGAGTCCAACCGAGGCTGGTACGACACCAAGCCCCGAGGCGTTTCGGCACTCTCGAAATGGGGCTTCCAAAACGGCGCCATGGTCATCGGCGCTGGCGTGACCGTCGGCTCGCTCGGCGACAACGGCTATGCCTTTTCCGGCCGCTTCTTGGCGCTCTTCCTGCTGCCGGGCCCGGTCGTCCTGCTCGAAGGGCGCGCCAACCTGCTGACCAAGCGTGAGGCGCTCGCCGATGAGGCGATCGAGCCGATGTTCGGCGCACTTGCGGCCTTCGATTTCGCCAAGCGTGAGATCATCTTCGGCCTCGACGCCCGCTACGCCAAGGACCCGAACGGCACCGTCCTGACCATCGCCGGTAGTGCCGAGACCTACTTCGACCTCGATGACGCCTCGAAGTGGCACCTCTACGTCGGCAAGGACGAGCCAATGGCGGCTCGCGTCGCAGGGCGGATCTTCAAGCTGTGGGACGCCACCGCCTACTTCATGATCGACCCGCAGCAGGGCATCCGCACCGGCGCGCGGCTCGGGTTCTCGAAGAAGGCGAACTTCAAGGTCGTCAAGATCGGCGCCGAATTGTGGATCGCCGCGATGGTCCACATCAGCCCGCGTCCGCTGCACTTTCACGGCGAAGCGACGCTCGACGGCAAGGCCTGGCTCAAGGTCTGCGGCTACGGGCTCTCGCTCTCGGTGCAGAGCAAGCTCGAGGCAGATGTCTTCCGGCCCTTCCGCATCGCAGGCAAGCTGAAGGTCGCCGCCGACCTGCCCTGGCCGCTTCCCGACGTGAGCAAGCAGATCTCCCTCTCCTGGAGCCCACCGGCGGCACCCGGCTCGCAGCCCGGCGCGCCGCCCGCGACCACGGCAGACGCTTGGCCGCCGGTGCCCAGGCCCGTGCAGACCGTGACCATCGGCCACACCCGCGCCACCGGCGCATGGCGCCTGCAGCGTGGTGCCGGATTGCAGCCCACGGTGGCCAACGCAGACGGGATGCTCACGCCATCCTCGACGCCATCGGAGCTCGGCGACTCAGCCGTCCTCGAGCCGGACGGATGGCTGGTGCGCTACGACGCGCCACCGCCCGCGAACTTGCCGCGCGTGCCGATGGACGGGCGAATCCAGGTCACCTTCGCGCGACCGATGCAAGACCCCGCCGAGGTCGGCGTCGGCGACTTCGCCGGCGGTGCCATCGTGCCCATCGACACCATCGGCGATCCGAAGGCCCCCGCCGCGAGCCCGGCGCAGGCCAGTTACCAGCTCCGAGAGGTCGAGCTCTGCCGCTGGTCGCCCGAGCGCGGCGCCTGGCTCGTCGTCGCTCGGCAGAGCGACAACGCCCAGCAGAACCTGCCGCCCATTGGCGTTGCGCCCGGCGCAGGGCAGCTCACGGTCTTCGGCGCGTGGGGCCCCTTTCCGCCGATCGGGCCGATGCCCGCAGTGCAGACGCCAGACGGTGGCGAGGTGCAGACCCAACAGACCAACCGCCAGCGGCTATGGCTGCTCTCGAACAACCCGCTCGAATTCGACGCCCATTCCTCCTCCGCCAACGCCGGCGCCGACCTGCTGACGGTGCCGGGCAGCCCAATCGGCGACCTCGTCATGGCCGCCGACCTCGTTCTCGATTTCGAGGGCATGCCCGCTGGGAGCTGGGTCGATAGCGGCCCGAGCACCGACGGCATCACGCTGAGCTGGACCGGCGACGACGCGCTGCCGCTCGACGCCGTCGGCGACGCGACCGCGCTCGACCTCTCCGGCGACGACGGGTCTGGCGCGCTCGGCGCGTCGCTGCTGTTCTGGCTCGACGCGACGATCTCTGCTGTGCCGGTGGCGTCCGTCGATGGGAAGGGCGACAGGAACGGCAATCACGACGACGACGGCGCCAACGACGACATCGACGACGAAACCGGCAACGACGATGACAGCGACGGCAATTGGCCGGACGACGACCGGTACGGTAGCGACGTCCCGTTCGACGCCCCGCCTATCGCCGCTGCCGGCTCGTGCATCACCGGCCTGCACGCCTTTGGCTGCGGCTGCTCTTGCTACGAGTTGATGCTCGCCTGCTGCCCGCGCGAGCAGATCGAGGCCCGTTGGGGTTGGCACGACGCAATGGACGACGATCCCTACGGCCACGGCGCGGATGGCGGCGACGGGCACGGCGCCGATGCTGATGGAGCCGATGCCGGTGGAGCCGACGCCGGCCAAGCGGACTCCAGCGAAGGCGACGCCGGAGAGCTCGATCCGAAAGCCGAACTCGAGGGGTTGGTGACCGTCATCCAGGCTGTACAGAAGCTCGGCTTGCCGTTCAGTCGGCTGGTCCGAGTCGAGCTTCCCGCCGCCAGCGATCACGTCGCGGTCGGCCTGCTCGGTGGCGGTGCCGTCGTCTGGCGGGCGCGGCGCGCCGACGCAAGCTGGACCGATGCCGTCGCGGCTACGTCGCTCTCGTCCAGCGGTGTCGTCGCCTCGGGGCTCGGCCCGCTCAGCGAGCTGGAGCTGTATTGCTGCGGCGAACTCTGGCTGCAGGAAGTACGGGTCTTTGGCGACCCGAGCGTGGCGGAGAGCTCGAACGCCCTGAAGCTGGCCAACCAAAGCGTGATCGAGGCCAGCATTGCGCGCTGGGGGCAGCGCTCGACGGTGCTCTGGCCCGATCAAACCTACCGGCTGCGCATCACGACGCGGGTCGCACTGACGGCCGGAGCCTCGGGGCTTCTCGCCGACGGGCCGCAACCGAAGCCGCTGGAGTTGGTCGAAGACGCGTTCTTTTCGACCAGTGGTCCGCCCGGGACCACGCCACCGAGCCCGCCTGCCTCGGCCGACTCTGGCGACGCAACGACCACCCCCTCTCCCGCCGCCGCGCCAGCCGGTCTCGACCTCGAGCTGCCACCGGAGTCGCCGCCCTCGGACGTCATCGTGAAGGAGCTCTCCACCCTCGATGCCTACGTCGCGCATACCGTGCCTGCGCCGGTGGAGTTGCCCACGCCACAGCAGAAGCAGGTCTCGCCGGGGCGCTACGACGGCATCGAGTCCGCTGCCGACGTGATCTTCGGTGACGACGACGTCTGCGTCGACTTCAACGCAGACGCGATCGAGTGGATGTATCGCCTGGCCCGTCGCGATCTGGCGATGACGTTGGTCGGGCCCGACGGCGTCATCTTGGCTCCGCACGGCCTCCCACCTGGCAGCCGCGCATCCCGCTTCGGCAGCTGGCTCGCGACCGACGGCCCTTCCGACCCGACCAAGCCTGCGCCATCGATCAAGCTCGACCTGGCCTGGGCCGAGAAAGTCAAGGAGATCGCGGCGGCGATGGGTGTCGATGCCGACGCGCTGCGGCGGCGCGACACGCTTTCGGTCCCGGGCCTGCGCCTGCCGGTGGCGACGCGATGCGAGGCCCGATTGGCGCCGTTGCTGCTCCGCGAGACCTTTGCGCCTCGGCCAGAGACGGAGATTCCGTCGTTGCCCGGGACCTTCGAGAACGTCGCGCTGCCGTCGGGTTGGCAAATCGATACAGCCCCGATGCTGCAAAGCACATGGCTGCGCATCCCGGTCCCCGAGCGCCTCGCGGCCGTCGTCGATACCGGCGTCGCGGACGCCGTCGCGAGCTGGGGTGAGACGGGCAACGCAAACGACGCCGACGCGCTCGGCAGGGTCGGATCGTCGCTGGTCTGGCAAGGGATTTCCGGTCCAGGCGGCGCGCCGCTCAACGATCCCGCGATCTGGAGCGACGTCCGCCTCAGCGCTTGGATGCAACTCAGCGCGGATGGCGCGGCAGGCCTGGTCGCGCGGCGCTCGGCCGACGGGCAAGCCTGGTACCGGCTCGAGTTGGACCAGGACAAAGCCGAGCTGCGGTGCGTCCGTCGATACGGCAAGATCGAGGCGTTGCTCGGCTTCGCCAACGTCAAGGCGGAGCCCAGCGTCCCCATCTTGCTCAGCTTCGAGATCAGCGAGACGGACGGCGCGACCCTCCTGCGCGCCTGGCTCGGCGACCAACGCCTGCTCGACCTACGCGACGCGACCAGCACTCGCCCCACCGCCGGCAGCGTCGCCGCGTGGTGCTGGCGCCAGCCCGGGCTCGTCGTCGCCGACCTGCGGGTCGAGCCGCTCGACGCCGCCTCAACTCCGGTCCTGCGCTTTCCGGTACGCGTCGCTCCCGCCGCCAACCTCGGAGATCTGCTCGATTCGCACGACGGCCTCGCCGCGCGGCTCCACGCCGACGCGGCGCCGCCCAAGCTCACGGGCATGACCTGGGGCGCGCCGCTCAGCAAGAGCGACGTCAACGCCTGGCTCTACGCAGCCTCGCTCTGGTCTCCGACGCCGGCTCCTCCCGGGCCACAAGAGACCGCCGCGTGCGAGGAGCTGCTCGACCGTCTGCGGCAGCTCAATCTCGCGCTGGCGCTGCCGCTAGATGGCGTCCGCGCCTCGGTCTTCTCGGTGGCGGGGGCGATGGACGGCGTGCTGCTCGAGTCGCCGATGCAGCTCGACTGGCGGCGTACGGCGCTCACCGCGACCGCGACCGGTGCCGCTCTCGCCCCACAACGGCAGGCGCCGACCAGCGCGTCCATCTGCGACGTCGCCCTCGGTGACCAGGCCAGCACAGTCAGCCCCGCAGCGACGATTCGCGTCCGCTCTGACCTCGACCTCGCCGGGATGTCGCTCGAGCGCGAGACGATCGGCGATCCGGTCCTGCGCGCCGGGCAGCCCGCGCCGCTGTGGACGATGCCAGGCCCGGAGGTGCGCAGCGGTCCACTCTGGCGCATGTCGCCCGGCTTGGCCGCCCGCACAGGACTGCAGATCGATCCGGGGGCAGGCGAAACCTGGACGGCGACCGAGGTCGGCCTCTTCGGTGGCGTCACGCCGACCAGCGAGCCCGGCGTTGCGTGGCTCGACGCCCCAGCGGTCAGCGGGCTGCGGCTGCGCGCAACGGTGTCGCTCTCGATCGGCGCCGTCTCGAACATCGTTCTCCGCTCGGGCGGCGGCGGCAGCGCCGAAGGTGCGCCACAGCAACTCGAGATTCGCCTGGGACGACCACAAAGCGCCACGACGTTGGCGGTCTCCGCCTTCGAGCCGACGCCGGAGCAAGACAATCCGCTGGCCAACGCCCTCGCCGGCGGCACGGACGCCGCAGCGCTGGTCCCCGCGGGGCCGTCGTTCGAGGTCGAGATCGCCGCGCTGGGAGCGCAGATCGCGGTGAGCATCAACGGCAAGCTCGCCTGGGCCTGCCTGAGCGCCACCTGCAATGGCGCAGGCCGAACCGGCCTCGAGCTGCTACAAGGCACAGCCATCGTCTCGGCCCTGACGCTCGCGACGCTCGGGCCATGGCATGGCGACTCGAGCGCCGCCTCGCCTACGCTGCTGGCGCTCGACACCGAGGGCGCGTGGAAGGTCGAGAGCGTCCGCTTCGCCGGGCCCTTCGCGATCACCGACAGCACCGACCTCGCCCAACCCTCGCGTTGGACGCTTGCGCGCGGGCAGCTCCTGCAATCCCGGCCGCTGCAGACGAATCAAGGCGCCGGCGGCGCGGCGGCTTCGTTCGCGGTGCTGCCCGACACCGCCTCGGCGAGCGACGTCCGCGCCGAGCTGTGCATCGCCAGCTCCGAACTTGGCGAGGCAGGCGTCGCGCTGCGGTGGCAGGGGCCTGTAGACCACGTCGGGGTGCTCGTGCAGCGCAAGGCAGACGGCGGGGCCGCGCTCGCTGTCCGCGCCGTACAGGCGGGTAAGTCGACACAGCTGGCCGTGGTCGACCTTGCCGCCGACGCGGTTCATCCGGCCGGCGCTGGTGCCCAGACCCACCTGCAGGTCCGCTGTCGCGGCGAACGCCTATCAGTCTGGTTGCAAGGGGCGCTGGTCTGCGAGACGGCGGTTCCTCCGTCCTACGGCAGCGGCATCGCGCTCGTCGCGGCCGGCACGGACGCTGTTGCCTTCTCCGATGTGGTCGTCTGGCCGCTGGCCATCACGGAGCGGGCCCTCGGCTTCAGCGCGCCGATCGGCATGAACAGCGGCGCTTGGCTGCCCGGCTACTTCGATGGAGCCGGGCACGCGCTCGGGCAGAGCCGCACCGCGGCGACCTCCGGTCTCGCCGGCACCTCGAAGGGCTGGGCCAGTGACGGTGCGGTCTTCTACCCGCAGAACGCCACCGCGCAACGCGAGCTGCTGATGCCGGTGGACGATCTGGCGGAGCTGTGCGTCTCGGTGAGCGTGCGCATGGTCGACGGCAGCGCCGGCATGGTCATCGCGAGCGCTGCGACTTGGTGGCTGACATTCGAGGTCGACCGTAACCCGGACGAGACCGCGGCAGTCGCGGCGAGTTGGCGCCTTGTGCTGCGCATCAAGCCGGCCTCGAGCGCGACGGGGCAAGGCTCCAAGGCAAAGCCGCACGTCCTCGCGGCGGGGGAATGGTCCGAATGCCCGGATGGCTGGATGCGCTGGACTGCGTGGAGTCGCAACGAACGGCTGCGCGCCTGCGTCGACGGGATCGCGTTGCTCGACGTACCGACCGGCGGCTGGGCCGCCCTCGGCGCCTCGGTCGCCGGACCTGGGCACGTCGGCGTCTCCGTTGGCGGGGGCTCCGGGACGCTCTTCCGCGACTTCGGGGTGTGGAATAGCTGGGAGATCAGCGACGCCACCCAGCCGGTCGCGACGAAGGCGAGCGGCGGCGCGACCACGCAAGGCGGTGCCGAGTTCGTGCCCCTTTGGGATGGTGACGCGACTTCGAAGTTGTGGTCGGCCGCGACCAGCGCCAGCCTGCACGACGGCGGCCTGCTCGTGCTGGGTTGGGAGCAGTTGCAGCCCTCACCCATCACGCCCGGAAGCCTGTGGCTCGGTCTGGGACCGGTCGGTCAAGTCGGCCAGGTGGGGCAGCAGGAGCAGGCGAGCGTGCGGCTGCAACTGAGCGGCGCCGCGGTCGATCCCTCGCTGCTCGCGCTGGCCATGGTGGACGGCAAGCCCGCGACGCTCTGGCAGCCGGCATTGCCTATGACGGAACGCAAGAGCAAGCGCGGCGTGTTCGCGCTGCAGCGTCGCGGCGACGTGGTGACCCTCTACGACGACGGCGACGCGCGGGCGGTTGTCCAGACCGCGCTGCCGAGCGACGCGCCGTGGCCGATCCGACTCGGTCGCGTCGGCCACGCGCCGTTCGCGATCTCTGCGTTGTGGGCCGAAGAGCCGGGCTTCGCGACGATCGCGCGCTCCGCCGCTCGAAGCTGCCCGGCTCGACGTGGCGAAGCCGTGCAGGTGGTGGCTCCCGCGCTCGCCGCAACGTCAGGGCCTGGTCGCGTCTGGGCCATGGGGGCCGATCACGCCGCCGCGCTCTGCTGGCAGAGTGCCAGTCAGGTGCGCCTTCGTCTCCGTGACCGGGGCGGCCGGGTGCTGCACGACGCCAGCTTCGTCGCGGCAGACGCGCAGACCGAGCGGCTCGCTGGCCCAGGTGCGGCCTCACCAACCCGATTGCTCCGCAGCGCCGACGGGACCCGACTGTTCGCGCTCTGGAACACCAGCGCGGGTGCCGGATCGCCGCTGGCGGATGCGGAGACGTTGCGGTTGGCGTTGCGGCGGGTTCGCGATCCGGGCTCGATCGAGGGCAGCCCGGCCTTCGCTGCGGCTGTTCCTTTGGAGTCGAGCGATGGCGACACCGGCACCGTCCTTGCGTCAACGATGCTACGCGTGGTGACGCCGCCGCCGATCATCGAGCTCGAGGCCGGTGATGTGTCGATCACGCCGATGCAGATGAGTCCAGCGGCGGGCACCACATGAAGCACTTTGCGACCGTGTGGATGGTCGCCCTGGCCGGGTGCGCGGCCATCCCCGGGTTGACCACCGCAGGCGGCAGCTCGTCCGGGCGAGCACGATCGGAGCGAGTGTGGTCCTACGCCCACGTCCACGACCCCGCCGCGCCCATCAAAGCGAGGAGTGAGAGTTGGCAGCGACCCGATCCAGCGCTCGGGCGGGCCGGATTGCCGCAGATTCAGTGCCGGCTGTTGGATGTCGTGATCTCGGAGTCGAGGTCCGAAGTTCAGGGCAAGGTGAAGAGCACGTGGCGGGCGACGTACTTCGTCAAGCTCGAGGTGCATTGGCGGCCGAAGGACAACCCGGCGGCGGTTGCGCTGTCGCACACGACAGGCGGGCCGTCGCTGGTACTCGAAGGGGCCACAACGAGCGCGAGAGCGTCTGGGCCGTTATCGCATTTTCATGATCTGGAGTCTCAAGCGTGGCCGATTGGGTATGGGCACGATGACCAAATCCATGTGTTGTGCCTGAAGCCTGCACCGGAGTGTCAATATGACAGGGTGAGCCTCCTTTCTGGTTGCACGAGTCTTGCACCAGCGTCCGCTCGCCGCGAACCAGTGGTGTCGCACGGTGTTCTGATGCTCGACACGGGGTCATTCTACAATGCCTTTCCCCCAATCTTGCCTGCGCAACTGAATATGCGCCTGCTGCGGTTCGAGAAGACGAAAGCCGAATCCGAATCCGAATTGCCCGTCCTGTATGACGTCACTCCGGTTGCGTGTCTTCTACGGGACTGGTCAGGGGGATCCTGAAGATGGCCACGAAGTGCATTGTGGGTATTCCGATTGCGCTCACACCGGACGGCAAATTCCCGCGCCTGGCGACGCGACCATGGGCTACGGCGAGTCGCAATTCCCTCAAGAACAACTGGACCAAGTGTCTCAGCGAGGAAACCACAACCTTCACGCCGTCCGAGAGCCAGCTCGACGAGACGATCGTTGCCTGGACCCAACGGACCCTCGCTGCCCAACATCGGGAGCCCGGCGTAGCCGACCGGCGATGCCGCTGGCCAGCGGGGATCCTTGCAGCAGGCCTGTCGGTATTGACCGCCGCCGGCTGCGGCTCGCTCCAGACTCAGCCTGCACGGCAATTGCATGGGCCCCCGTGGAGCTACGCGCACGTCATGGACCTCTACAGCATGGACCACCGCTTCGACTTCGATTGGAGCACCCCGGACCCCAAGCTCACGGCGGAAGGAAGCCCACAAGTCCGCTGTCGCGTCCTCGACGTCGCGGAGCAGCGGTGTGCCGCGGTCGCTCGCCAGCAAGGCCAATCGGACTGCCAGCCGACCCTGACGTGGGTCATCCAACTGCAAGTGCTGTGGAGCAGCGCAACGAAGCCGCGCTACATCGGCCTTGGGCTGGACAACGAACCCGACGAGAAGATGTTTCGCTATCCACTCCCGGCGCGCGGTCTGGTCGAGCGCACACCAACGCGGTCGCGCTGGCGCGAGGCGCAAACCTGGCTCGCCCGCGATCGTTCGGAGCGGCACGCGGCTCCGAACCGCATCGAGAACCTACGCGGGTGGGAGCCGGAGCTTGCGGTGTGGTGGCTCCACCGGCACGTACCCGTCGTTGTCCGCGCCCCAGTCATGGAGAGAGGCCAGCGGCCCCCCTCCTACGGCGTCCTGGTGATCGAAGAACGTGGCCCCGATGCTCGCATCGAAGAGGGGACGATGTACGTCATGGTTCGGTTCTTGCGCTGGCTGGTCGACCGCGGCAGACCGGAGATCGTGGAGACGTCACATTGGCAGCATCTCGGATGCCGTTTGGCTCTTCCGTGACAACGCAAGTGGGCCACGGAATGTACGCGTACATCAATACGAGAAGATCTCGCTCGTCCCGCTCTTCAGGTGCACCCGCACGATCCCGTTGCCGTTGACCACGAACATATACTCGGCGCTGGTCGGGTGCATCCAGAAGCCACGCTCGAGCACCAGGCCGTTGTTGCCCCAGGCGCCGAGCTTCTTGCAGGCGATGCCCTTGTAGTCGCGGTCGTTCTCCGGGCACCAGAGCGGCTCGGAGGTGCCCTTGGCCGGGTCGTACATCAGCGTCGCCGAGGAGAAGCCCATCTGCCAGAAGAGCTTGCGGTAGTCGTCCCAGACGATGTGCGTGCCGCTGCTGCCGGTGTTGTTGTCGTCGACGCCGTAGGTGTGCAGCGGCTTGCGGTCGCCGGTCGCGACGTCGACCTCCCACAGCGCGTCGGTCAGCTCGACCGAGACGTAGAGCTTGTTGTCCTTCCAGAGCAAGCCCTTGTACGGCCCAGCTTGCGGCTCGGGCCCATTGCCGACCGAGGCGCCCTTGTAGAGCACGTTGTCCTTGCCGACCTTGGTCCGGGTCACGAAATCGCAGGACTTGCCGTCGCTGCCGACCTTGAGGATGCCGATGCCGTCGGAGGTGGGCGTATTGCCGTTGTGCGCGTAGCTCAAGTAGAAGTTGCCCTTGTCGTCGATGCCGAAGCCCTTGCGGCCGATCTGCACCGAGTAATAGCCGTACTTCGCGTCGCGGCCGTTGGCGCAGTGGCCGTAGGGATTGGTCTGGTTGTCGAGGTTGAAGCCGAGGTGGTTGCTGCGCCAGACGTACTCGCGGTCGCCGGTCTTCGGATCCATCCGGATCACGTCGACGCCCGGCGTCAAGCTCGCGCCGATGCGGACGTAGCCGTAGCTGGCGACGTAGTATTTGCCGTCCGGTCCCTTCTGCACCGCGAAGGGGTAGGAGAGCACCGGGCCCTTGCCGTAGTCGAGGATGCCCTTCTGCGGGTCCTTGTGCCGGCCGCCGATGATCCGACGCTTGCGGGTCTCGGCGTCGATCGCGACCACGGCGCCGACGTCGATGGTGATCTTGTTCTCCGGCCAGACGGTCTCGTGGTCCTTCCAGACGATGAGGCCGATCAGCTCGTTGCTCGAGGGCTCGGTGAAGCCGGCCATGAAGCGACCGAAGTTCTGCGACCGGGCGCGCGGGCCCTCGCCGTATTGCATGCCGACGATATCGGCGATCACCAGCTTGCACTCGGGGAAGTTGTGCCCGACCACGTTGGTGTGGCAGCGGCAGTCCACGGGCAGCTTGGTCGCGTTGGCGATATGCTGCGAGAGGGGGCACGGCGCGTAGTAGCGCGGGCTGTCCTTCTGGTTGTTCTGGATCGCCGCCTTGACCTGCACGTCCATCACCGCCGTCACGGCCTTGTTGTTGGCGTCGAGGACGGGCACGTCCTCCTTGCCGCCGGGGACGTAGGTGAAGGCGTTGTCGGCCGGGTCGTCCTCGTAGAGCAGGACGTGGATCTTCTCGTCGCCGCGGACGCAGCGGCGCGAGGTGCCGGCCTTGCCGACGAGGTAATCGTCGAGGCTGCCTTCCTTGATGAAGTTGCCGTAGAGCGCGTCGACGTGGACGTCTCCGGCGAACTTCTTCGCGACCTTCTTCTGCGCGATGACCTCACCGGGCTTGCCGGTGCCGTCGTCGCGGGCGAGCACGACCCACGCCGGCTTGTCGAAGCTGTACGCGCGCTTGACCACGACGTGACGCGGATCGTCGGTCGTGTAGGGCGGCGCGAGGATGTACGAGAGCGAGGCCGCGCCGACCTTGAAGGTCAGCGTCATCTCGCCGCCGCCCGGTGCCTGCATCACGACGTTGTTCTGCTCGTCCCACTTCTGCCCGGCGTAGAGGATGGCGTGCAGGGTCTTCTCGCCCTGCTGCGCGTCGGTGAACTTGAGGACCTGGTTCTCCTTGGTGCCCTTGACGAAGTAGAGCTTGCCGAGCAGCGCGCCCGGCTTGCCGGCGTTGTCGTCGTAGATGGCCAGCCAGCCGCCGAAGTGCTCCTGCGGCACAGTGACCTTCTGGATCAGCAGCTCTTTCGGGTTGCTCAGGGTCTGGTCCTCGATCTCGAGGATCGGGTGGTAGGCGACGCTATCGGCGATGAAGGTGGTCGCCACGTCGTTGCCGTCGAGGTCCTGGAGCGGCGGGTTGCTCGACTTCCAGCTGCCGCTGCCGGCGGCGGGCTCGATCATCACCGCGTGCAGCGGCTGGCCGACGAGCAGCTTGCTGGTCATCGCCAGCGGCTGGTCCTTGTACGCACCGGGCTTGAAGTAGGCCTTGCCGAGCAGCGTGCCGGGCTTGCCGGCGTTGTTGGTGTAGATCGCCACCCAGCCGCCGACCTTGAAGCGCGCCGGCACGTTCACATAAGCGATGGTCAAGGCGTAGAGGTCGGCCGGATCCAAGGCCTGCGACTCGACCTTCAGCTCGGGCTCTTCGGTGTCGCCGGTCACCTCGAAGACGGCCTGCATCGGCCCACCGTCGAGCGTCGCCGCGACCTTGCCGTCACCGCCGAGGATCTCGGCGACCAGCTTCTGCGTTCCGAGCACGGTCGGGCTGATCTGGATTGCGAGCTCGTCGTAGCTCTTGCCGACCAGCAGCGGCGCCGTGCCAGCCTGCTTGCCGTCATCCGGACCGCCGACCCAGGTCAGCCGCAGCTTGCCCTCGACCTTGGCGTCGACCGGCAGCGCGGCGGCCTTGATCGTCACGGTGTCGTAGGGCGAGGCGATGGTCTGCTTCTCCGCGGCCAGGGTCGCCAATGCAGGCGGCGCGGGCGTGGTATCGGGGCCGGTCCCATCACTCTCGGCATCGCCAACGACGTCTCCACCGGGCGCGAGTACGTCACATCCGCTGCCGCAATCCGCAGCAGAACCATCGTCAACCGAAGCGCTATCGGCGACAGCGTCCGCGGCGGTGTCGGCCACGGTATCGGCGACCGCGTCCGCGGCGGTATCGGCCTCAGTGTCAGCGACGGTGTCCTCGGAGCTGCCCGAATCTTCGGCATCGTCAGCGGTATCGCTGCCGCTGTCGCCGCCGCTGTCGCTGCTGCTGTCGCCGACGCTGCCGCTGTCGCTGCTGCTGTCGCCGACGCCGCCGCTGTCGCTGCTGCTGTCGCCGACGCCGCCGCTGTCGCCGCTGTCGCCGCCGCTGTCGCCGCCGCTGCCATCCACCGCAACGTCCTGACCGCCAGCACCAGCGTCGGTCGTCCCTTCGCCGCCACACGCGCTCAAAACCATCATCAACGACATCGCACCGACAAGGCGCAGCATTCCGAACTTCATTTGGGCACTCCTCCCGGGTGGGGCCCACCCAGGCAACAACCGTAGCGGCTCAGCCGCGGGGCGGCACCCTACGGGCGTCTGACGCATTTCGGTAGATCGCCGGCCCAACTCGCGCGTCTGGGCTGCTCAGGAGGTGCTTCATGCCCACGTCTGCTGCCCCGTCTCCCGCTCTCCGCCGCCTGCTCACCTTCAGCCTGGTCGCGCTGACCCTCGCGCTGTTGCCGCGCCTAAGTCACGCCGAAGACAACGCGAGCTGGATCGCCCTGGTCCGCCAACTCGGCGCCGGCCGCGCGCCGGTCGTCGCGCCGACGTGGGGCAGCGGCAGCGTCGCGCTCAGCGCCGAGAGTGGCGCCCTGGTCGCGGCGATCAGCGCCCCGCTCGTGGTCGGCCAGCCCGGCGCGGTGGACGTCGCGCTGATGAGCGCCAGCCACGTCCGCACCGTCCAGGTCGACGGCGCTGCCGCCGCGTGGCGCCTGGAGGGCGGTGTGCTCCTGCTGCACCGCCCCGAAGGCAGCGACCGCAGCGTCCGGGTGCGGATCGAGCTCGAGCTGCCGGCGGTGGCGGGCCGGGCGCTGGTCGTGCCGCTGCCGGCGTGGCCGGGCGGCACGCTCGACGCCGTCCCTGGCGACCTCGAGGTCCAGGGCGCCAGCGACGACGGCCGGATCGCCGGCACCTCGCGGGCGCTGGTGCTGACCCCGAGCGCGAGCAAAGCGCCGCAGGTCCGCGCGGCCCGCTACGAGGTCGCGCTCCGCCCCGGCGCCGCCGACATCACCCTGCGGATCGAGGTCAGCGGCCGCGGCCAGAGCGGCAGGATCAGCCTGGCGCCGATCGCCGCGGCGCTGATCGATCTGCAGGTCGACGGCAAGCCGGCGACGCCCTTCAGCGAAGACGAACACCACGAAGTCGAGATCGCCGCCACCGGCCGCCACATCGTGATCGCCCGGATGCAGGTCACCGCCGAGGGCGACGAGCAGGACCAGAGCGTCAGCATCGGCCGCGTCGACGCGCCGATCACCGAGGTCCTGGTCCGCGTCGCCGGCAAGCGCGCCATCCGCTTCGAGCCGGAGGTGCCGACGCAGAGCCGCTTCGAGCGCGGCCAGACCGTGGTCCACGGCTTCCTGCCCCCCGGCGAGACCCTGCAGGTCGGCTTCGCCGTCGACGGCGACGCCATCGAGCGCAGCGTGCGCTTCTCGGCCGAGACGGTGCAGATCGTGCGGATGGAAGAGGGCCTGCTCCGCGGCGAGGCGCAGGTGCAGCTCAAGGTCGTCCAAGGCAAGGCGACCGCCATCCAGCTCGCCCTGCCCGACGAGGTCGTGGTCGCCGAGGTCCAGGGCAGCGACGTCTCGACCTGGGACGTCCTCGCCGCTTCGGGAGAACTCCCCCGTCGGCTGCGCGTCGGCCTCGCCGGCGACGGCAGCGAACGCCGCCTGACCATCCGCTTCCAGCGTCCGCTGCCGACCAAGGAGAAGGTCGCCTTCGAAGCGCCGCTGCTGCGCCCGCTCGGCGCCTTCCACGAGTCCGGCGTCGTCGTCTTGCAAGGTGGCGACAAGGTCGGCTTTGCCGATATCGAAGGCGCCGAGGGCTGGCTCCGCGCCGGCCTCGAGGCCCTGCCCGCGGCGATGCGACAGCAGCTCGAGGGCCGCGCCGACCAAGTCTGGCGCCACATCGGCCCGCCGAAGAAGCTGCCGGCCCAGGTCTCTGCCGCCCGCGTCCGCGAAGTGCGGCTCGAGGCCCGCGGCACCGCGTTGGTCCGGGTCGACGAGCGCGCCCTGCACGCCAGCCACGTCGTCGTGGTCGAGATCAAGGCCGGCCGCACCGACACGATCCTCCTCGACCTGCCCGAAGCCGTCGGAGAGCCGCGGGTCGCCGCCGCGAGCCTGAGCAAGACCGCGCCGGCCGAGGGCCTGCAGCCGGAGAAGGGCCGCAAGCTCTGGGAGCTGCGCTTCTCGACCACCCTCGAAGGCGCGGTGCAACTGCAGATCGACCTGGAGCAACTCCTCGCCGCCGACCAGGACGCCATCGTGGTGCCCGACGTCCGCGTCCGTGGCGCAGAAGTCGAGACCGGCGTGCTCGCGCTCGCCGCCGAGGCCGGCCTGGAGCTCGCTCCCGACGCGCAAGGTGAGACCCGCCCGGTGCCGACCACCGAGCTGCCCGAGGCGCTGGCCCGCCAGGCCGGCCGCGACCTGGTCGCCGGCTTCCGCTCGCCGCGTGGCGCCATTCAGGTCCGCGCCGGCCTGCAGCGCCGCGCCACCGTCGCCACGCTCGACGCCTTCGCCCGGCGGGTCTGGCTGGACACCCACGTCCTCGAAGACGGCCGCATCGCCGCCCGCGCCGTGGTCGCGGTGCAGAGCGCCGGTCGGCCGGTGCTGCGGGTGCAGCTCCCCGACGGCGCCAAGGTGCTGGCGCTCTCGGTCGGCGACGCCCACGTCAAGGCCGTCCGCGACGAGAAAGGCGGCCTCGCCATCCCGCTCGGCGGCGGCAGCGAGGTGCGGGTCGAGGTCCGCTACGAGCTGCAGCGCGACGCGCTCGGTGCGCTCGCCCACGTCGAGCTGCTGGCGCCGCGCTTCGACGTCCGCCAGGGCCCGCTGCAGTGGCGCGTGCTGCTGCCGGGTGAGCTGCAGCGCCTGCGCGAGACGACCGACCTGCGCGACGCGATGCACGGCGATTGGGAGCCCCTCCCCGAGGGTGGCGCAGCGAACCTGATGCCGCTGCCGCTGCCCTACGACGCGGTGGAATTCCGCCTCGGCCGCGAGGTCACCGACGCCGATGGCGCCGCGACGATCTCGATGTGGCTGGCGCCGCGGCCGCCGCAGTCGCTCGGTTGGCTGGCGCTGCTGGCCGGCGCAGCGCTGCTCGCCTTCGGTGCGCTCCGTGGCCAGCGCGGGATGCTCATCGGCGGCATCTTCTCGCTCGCACTGGGCCTGGGCATCGGCGCGATGGCCGACGCGATGGCGGGCCAGGTGGCGGTCCTGATCCTGCTCGCCTTCGCCGGCGGGGTGATCTGGCTGCTGCGCAAGCTGCGTCGCCGGCCGGAGATCTCGCCGGTCTGAGGCTGGCGAAGTCCGCAAACCCCTGCTGCCCCGGAGTCCACGATGATCTTGCGCTCTTCCACCCTGCTCCGCGCCGCCGCGATGCTGCTCTGCGTGGTGTTGCCGCTCGCCTGCGCTTCCTACGACGCCAAGGCACCGGCTCCGTCGGGCGGCGCACGCGCCAACTCCGCAACGGCGACCACGTTCGAGGTCGCGATCGAAGCGAAGGAGGGTGGCCTGGTCGAGCAAAGCGGCGAGGACGAGCGCGCCTTCGCCGACGAGCCGGCGAAGGCGGCCGCCGCACCGGAGCCGGAGCCGCTGCCGGCGCTCGCCGTTCCGTCCGAGGCGGAGGTCGCGAAGTCGCCGACGGCGCAGAAGCCGACGGCGGACGGCCTGCTCGCCGGCAAGGTCGGCAGCATCGAGGCGCGCAAGGCCCGGCGCCGCGCGCCGAACAAGGGCGAGGCGCTCTTCGGCGACGACGGCGACGACGCCGGGGTGGCCTACGGCTACGGCAGCCTCGCGATCGGTGGCACCGGTTCGGGGGGCGGCGGGATGGTCCTCGCGGGGGCCATGGGCCGCATTCATGGGCTCGGCAAGGTCGACACCGGCGGTGGCCGTGGCGACGCCTTCGACGCGCCGCCGCCGCCGCCGAAGCCAGGGCAAGACGGCTGGTTCGACGGCAAGGACGCGACCAAGGCGGACGCCGACAAAGACCTCCGTGGCAAGCAGCACAAACGCGCCGAGAGGCAGTTCGCCGCCGCCGACGCCGAGGAAACGGAGAAGCTGGAGGCAGAGGCGAGCGACACGCTGCTGCCGCAGTCCGGGGGCGAGGTCTGCACCGCCTCGGAGCCGCCGCGGCCGCTGCCGCGGCGCTGCCACCTCGAGCCGAACTACTACGCCGGCCGGGCCTCGTGGCAGCGTCGGCTGCAGGCGATGGCGCAGCTCCCGGCGGAATTGCAGCGGACGCAGCTGCGTCGCGCCGGGACGCCGACCATCGCCGCGCCGGAGGGCGCCGCGCTGGCCGTGGACGCGCGCCTGGACCGCGACACCGCGGCCGGACCGGGTCGGGCGTGGATGCGGGTCTGGCTGCGCAGCAGCGATCGCTGGGGCCTGCGTCGCCCACCGATGGACCTCGCCGTCGTCGTCAGCCCGGCGGCGGCGGCGAGCAAAGGCGCGACCTGCGCCACCCTCACCGCCTTGATGGCCCGGGTCGAGGCGCAGGACCGCGTCTCGCTGCTGCTCGGCACCGCCGCGCTGCCGCAATGGGACGACGTCGCCGGCAGCGTCGTCAGCGACCGCCTGCGTGGGCTCTGCGCCGCGGGTCTGCCCGACGCCACGGCCGAATTGGCGGCGCAGCACATCGCCGCCCGCGCCGTCCTCGCGCGGCACGCGACCGCGCAGCATCGCATCGCCGGCTCACGGGCGATCGTCGTGCTGGCCCGCGCTGAGGAGGCCGCGGCGCCGCTGCAGGCGACGGTCGGCGCGGCGACCTCGGAGCCGACGCTGACCTCGGCGCTGCTGGTCGGCGACGCAGCCCCCGAGGATGCCTGGTGGAGCCTGATCGACGCCGGCCACGGCGCGCTGGAGGTCGCCGCCGCCGGGGCCGAGGACGCCGCGGCGAAGGCGCTGTGGGCGAGCTGGGGCCGCGTCGTCGCGCGGCTGGTGCGGGTCGATATCCGCCTGGCGCCGGGTGTGCAGGCGTTGCGCGTGGTGGGTTCGCGGGTCCTCGACGAGCAGGAGACCGCCGCGGTTCGCCGCCGCGAGCAGGCGATCGACCGCAACCTCGCCCGGGTCGCCGGCGTTCGAGCCGACCGGCAAGAGGACGGCATCGGCATGACGATGCTGATCCCGGCCTTCCTCGGCAGCGACGCCCACGCGATCGACATCGAGCTGGCGGTGCCCGGTGCCGGTCCCGTCGCCGAGGTGGTGGTGGACTACAAGGACCTGCTGCGCATGCAGAACGCCAAGGCGAGCGCGGCTGCGGCGCTGGAGCGGCTGCAGCCTGGCATCGCCCGCGCCGTCGCGGTGCCCGAGCCGGACGACCACGCCCGGGTCGCCGCGGTGATGCAGCTGCAGGCGGCGATGCAGGTCGCGGAGCCGCGCGTCGCGGCGGTCGAGGCGGCGCTACACGGCCTCGGGCTGAGCGGTGACGACGCGGCGGCGATGGCGCGCGGGATCGTGCGGGCGGCGGCGACGGCCGGGGGTCGCGCCGGCCTGCGCGGGTTGATGCAGGCCTGGGTCGCGGGATTGCGAGGCTGTCACGTAGGGGCGTAGCCTCCGAGGCCGGAGGCAGCATGACGACGATCCCGCAGACCTGGCCGAATGCACGCGACGAAGTGACGACCGCCGAAGCGAGCGCGGTGGCCCTGGCGCTCGAGCTGGCGGCGGTGACCGGAGACCCGGCGAGCTGCCTGCAGATCCTCGCCGCGTTCGCCTCCGCGTCGGGTTTGCACGTCACCCGGCACAAAGGCGGCGGCCGCGCTGTGCTGCTGCTGCGCCGCCGCGGGCTCTCGACCACGAGCAAGGGGATCGGCCTCTGCGCGACGCTCAGCAGCACGCCGGCCGCCGAGGATCGGCCGCTTTCGGGCCTGCTTCCCGGTGGCGCGTGGTCGGCGGCGCTGGCCGTGGCGACGGTGGCCGGCGCGAGGGCGACCGGCGACGTCCGGCTCACGGCGATGATCGAGGCTCCCTCCGACGCGGGCACCGACGAGGTTCCAGCCGAGGTGACGAGCTACCTCGCCGAGCAACACCTGCTGATCGGCGGCGACGGCGGCGCGCCGTACAGCGAGGCGGGGCGGATCTTCGTGCCGTTGACTTCGGCCCGGCGCAGCGCGGCGTGGCTCGAAGTGACCGCCACGATCGGCGATGGCTGGCCGAACGACCTCTCGACCGGTCACGGCGGCGCGGCCGAATCTCTGCTCGCGGCGCTGGCCCAGATCCCCGAGCTGCCCGGCCCCATCGGCCCCATCTGGCAGGCTGCGGTGGAGGCTTTCCGTCAGGGTGCCGACGCTGAGCTCAATGCCTGGATCGATGAGATGGCCGGCGCCGATTGTGCCCGCTGCGACGAGATCCTCGCCGCGGTGGCTCCGCTCGAGCAGGCCTATACGATGGCGCTGCGCCGGCCGACCGTGACCATCTCGAGGCTCGACGCCGGAGAGCGACCGGATCGTGCGGCGAAGAAGGCGCGGGCGATCCTGGACCTGCGCGCCCCCGCCGATCGGGGCACCGAAGAGCTGGTCGCGCTGGTGCGGCAGGCGATGCCGGAGGAGGTGAACGTCCGCACGATCGCCTCGCGCCCCGGGAGGGCCGTCTATCCGGAGCACCCGGTTTTCGCCGCCGTCGCGCGCACGCTGCGGAGCGCCCATACGCCCTTCGTCGTCCTGCCGAACCAGGCCCGGCGCGAGCCTATGGGCCTGCATTGGGAGCAGCTCGCGGTGCCAGTCGTCGGGTTCGCCCCGGCCTGGACCGGGTTGCACGTGCACGTGGTCGAGGGCTTGCTCCGAGGCGAAGTCCCTGTCGAGGAGGCCGGACTCGTCTGGGGCGCCGCCCTCTACGTCCGAGTCGCCTTCGATCTCGCGGGCATCGACACGGGGACCGCCGCGGGCTGAGCGGCCGACCGCCTTGCAGTCGCGGCGGGAGGGATGCCATGCTCCGCGCCGCGACGCACAGATCGGTGGTCGTCGATGGAGGTTCGGGTGACGAATTCGCGTCGCTTCGTCACAACCCGCGGGGTCGCCGCCTTGCTCGCTGCTGGGCTGATGGCGACCACAGCTCCGGGCTGCAAGTGCAGCAGCGACAAGCAGCCGAAGGCGCCGGCACCCGAGGCACCCGCCCCGAAAGCCGAGGCGCCGGTGGCCGCGCCGACCGCGGTGACGCCGGCCGAGGCGGTCGCCCCGCCCGAGCCCACCACGGCCGACAAGCGTGCGGCCGAGGCTGAAGAAGCCCGCATCGCGCTGCAAATCGTCCGTCAACCGGTGAAGACCTTCCCGCCGCGCGGCTTCGCCGACCTCGGCGTCGAGCTGCCGCGCTGCATCGCAGACCTGAAGAAGCGCCTGGCCTTGCTCGACGGGCCGCTCGAGATCGACGGCGCGTCGCCACACGTCGGCCTGCAATTCGAGCGCGATGGCGCGACCACCATCGAGCGCCGGCGTGGCTCGCCTCGCGCGATCTGGGTCCGAGGGGTGCAGTGCTGGACCGGCTCGCCGGGCGTGTTCGAGACGCCGTGCGAGGTCGAGGATCATGGCCGCGTCGCGGTCGTCGCCGCAGCACGGGCGCTGACCGAGGAGACGCCGCGGATCTTGGCGCTCTACGGTGTCGACGAGCGCTCCTATTGGGTCCGTCTGCGCCTGACCAAGGCCCGCCGCACCGTGCAGCTCAGCTGCGGCGCGCAGGCCCAGGCGCTGCAGATCTCCACCTACGTGGAGCACATTTTCGGCGCCTTGGACTTCACCGCCGGCGTCGCGCTCGCCTCGAACGAGGAGAAGATCGCGCTGCGCAAGGCAGGGGGGTCGATCGGCACGCTGGCCTTCGAGCAGCAGGCCGTACCTGCGGGAAGCAGCCTCGACCCACGGATCGCACAGAGCGCCTACGAGGCCTTGCGCAAACGCCTCCGCGCCGCACACGAGCGATGCTACGACGCGCCGAGCCCCGTGGTGCGGGTCGATGCCAGCGGCAAACTCGAGCTGCTCGCGATGGGCTGCCATATCGCGAACCGCGCCGTCGAGGGTCCGGCGCTGCCCGAGCCGCGGCCGCTGCGCTACGCGATGTCCGAGCTTGCCGACAAGCTGCCGAAAGAGCTCGGCGTCGGCACTTGGTGGCTCGGCCTGCAGACGCTCGAGGAAGGGCAGCTCGGATTGCTGGTGCTCCCAGCTCGCGACTAGACAGCGTCCAAATTCAGCCCGACACTCACGCCGAGCGCCACCCCGAATCGGCGCTGGATGGAGCGCAGAAGATGAAGAAGCTCGGAATCGCCGCCGGCGTGGTCGTCGGCCTGATCGTGGTCCTCCTCGGCGTCGCCTCGATGCAGCCGGACAGCTACACGGTCGAACGGAGCCGCACCTACGACGCCCCGACGTCCGCGGTCTGGGCAACCGTCAGCGACATGAACCAATTCGCCGCGTGGTCGCCGTGGCAGAAATACGATCCCAACATGAAGATCCAGGTCGAGGGCCAGCCCGCCACCGTCGGGCACAAATACAGCTGGCAGGGCAACAGCGACGCCGGCTCGGGCTCGATGACCGTCTCGGCGGTCGACCCCGGCAAGCGCCTCGACATCGCGCTCGAGTTCAAGGAGCCCTTCGCCTCGACCGCGACGACCGCCTACATCCTCAGCGAAGAAGGCGGCAAGGCGAAGATGACCTGGACGATGTCGGGCAACAACGACCTGATGGGCAAGGTCTTCGGCCTCTTCATGAGCATGGAAGAGATGATCGGCAAGGACTTCGAGGACGGCCTCGGCAACCTCGAGAAGGCGCTGCCGAAAGCCGCCGGCTGAGACGGGTCCAGCGTCCCCACACATTTCGACACGAGCGTGGCAGGGCCGCGCGATTCTGCTAGCCTGACCCGTCCGGCGCCCCCCAGTGTGCGCCCCCGACCGATCAGGTGAGAGATGCAACGCAACAGTCGCTCGTTTTCGAAAACCCGCTTCGTCCTGACCGCGCTCGCTGCGGTGCTCCTGCTCGCCGCGTCCGGTTGCGGCAGCGACGGCGACGGCGGCACCAATGTCGCCGCCGGCAGCAAGGACACCACCGGTGGCCTCGGCGACGGCGGCAGCCTCTTCGGCGACGGCACGGGCGGCATCGGCAACGACACCGGCAGCGACGGCAGCACCGCAGTGGATACCGCCGAGGACACCGGCAATCCGGGCAACGGCTGCGAGTTCGGCGCATCGCCGGCGGCCGGTGAAGCCGGCGCAGCCTGCGAGGACAATACCGACTGCGACTCGGGCTTCTGCGTCAAGACCGCTGCCGGCGGCCAATGCACCCGCACCTGCACCGAGTGCTGCCCCTCGGGCTGGGCCTGCGAGCAGGCACCGAGCGCCGACACCGTCTACATCTGCCTGCCGCAGCTCGGGGCGCTCTGCCTGCCCTGCCAGGACGACGCCGAGTGCGAAGCCCGCAACGCCGGCTCGCTCTGCATCGGCTACGGCGAGGGCGAGGCGTATTTCTGCGGCGGTGGCTGCAAGGCGGACGCCGACTGCCCGGCCGGCTACGCCTGCAAGGACAGCAAGGGCACCGCCGGCCAGGCCAAGCAATGCGTCCGCGCCAGCGGCCTGTGCGAGTGCGGCGAGACGGCGATCCAGGGCGGCATGAAGGCGCTCTGCACCACCTCGAACGAGCACGGCACCTGCAGCGGCGCGCGGACCTGCGCCAGCGCCGGACTCGGCAGCTGCGACGCGAAGACGCCAGCGGCCGAGACCTGCAACGGCCAGGACGACGATTGCGACGGCACCACCGACGAGGACGTCCCGATCGGTCCCTGCGAGAAGACCAACGAGTTCGGAACCTGCAAGGGCACCGCGAGCTGCGCCGGCGGCAACGGCGATTGCTCGGCGAAGGAGCCCGCCGCCGAAGCCTGCAACGGCGTCGACGACGATTGCGACGGCAAGACCGACGAAGGCTGCGACGACGACCAGGACGGCTACTGCGCCATCGGCGTGGCGATCGCCGATCTGCCGGCGTCCTGCACCGGCACCGGCGGCTGCCAGGGCGCGATGCCGCCGTGGTGCAGCAAGGGCATCGGTGATTGCGACGACGCCGACAAGGCCAGCAACCCCGGCGCGGTGGAGTCCTGCGGCGACAGCAAGGACAACGACTGCGACGGCGTGACCGACGCGGCCGCCGCCGACGTGGCGCCGCTGGGCTGCACCGCCTTCTACGCCGACGCGGACAAGGACGGCTTCGGCGACGCCGAGAACAAGGCCTGCCTCTGCAAGGCGACGGTGGCGTTCCCGGCCAGCGACGCGAAGGACTGCAACGACAAAGATCAGAACGTCAAACCCGGCGCGAAGGAGGTCTGCGGCAACGGCAAGGACGACGATTGCGACGGCAGCGAGAACCAGGTCGACGCCAGCGGCTGCACCAATTTCTACGCCGACAAGGACGGCGACGGCTACGGCGCCGGCGCGCCGCAATGCCTCTGCGCCGCCAAGGACGACTACAAGGCGCTGGCCGGCGGCGACTGCGACGACGGCAAGAAGGCGTTCTCGCCGATCGCGACCGAGACCTGCGACGGATTCGACGAGGACTGCGACGGCAGCACCGACGAAGAGGGCGCGCAGGGCTGCAAGAGCTGGTACGCCGATGGCGACAAGGACGGCTGGGGCGACCCGAACAAATCGGCCTGCCTCTGCGGCGCGCAGGGCCTATTCGTGACCTTGCAGGGCAAGGATTGCAACGACGGCAACCCGGTCGTGCACGGCGGCATGAAGGAGCTCTGCTACGACAGCATCGACAACGACTGCGACAGCACGACCGACGAAGAAGGCGGCCAGGGCTGCGTCGACTACTACCTCGACAGCGACAAGGACGGCTACGGCGATCCCGGCAAGAAGAAGTGCCTCTGCGACAAGGGCCAGGTCGCCGGCTACACCGCGGGCAACGGCAAGGATTGCGACGACAGCACCGGCTCGGTCAGCCCCGACGCGACCGAGATCTGCGACGGCAAGGACAACGACTGCGACGGCAAGACCGACACCGGCTGCGACAAGGACGCCGACGGCTATTGCGACGACGCCAAGACCACCATCGGCAAGCCCGCGGCCTGCCCCAAGGGCGGCGGTGATTGCAACGACGACCCGAATACCGGCGGCGCCGGCGTCCACCCGGGCGCGAAAGAGATCTGCAACGGCAAGGACGACAACTGCGGCTCGGGCGCCGACGAGGGCTGCGACGACGACAGCGACGGCTACTGCGACAAGGGCATGACCGTGGTCGGCACGCCGAGCATCTGCCCCAAGGGCGGCGGCGACTGCGCCGACACCGACAAGGCCGTCAATCCGGGCGCGAAAGAGATCTGCAACGACAAGGACGACAACTGCACCGGCGGCACCGACGAGGGCTGCGACGACGACAAGGACGGCTTCTGCGACAAAGCGATGACCGTGGTCGGCAAGCCCAAGGTCTGCAGCAAGGGCGGCGGCGATTGCTGCGACGCCGACAGCAAGGCCTTCCCCGGTCAAACCGCCTGGTACAGCAGCACCAACCAATGCGGCGGCTACGACTACAACTGCAGCGGCAGCAACGAGCAGGAATTCACCATCGTCGCCAAGCCGCAACATATCTGCGAAGGCTTCGCCTGCCTCGACAAGGCCGAGTGCATCGCCGACCCGAAGGGCTGGGAGGCCGCCGTCCCGGCTTGCGGGACCAACGGCACCTGGGTCGACGACTACCAATGGGACGGCTCGCTGTCGCTGCCGCTGGTCAACACCTGCAAGAAGTCGGTGACGTCGCAGAAGACGCAGCGCTGCCATTAGCCAAGCCATTGACAGCAAAGGGCTTTCAAAAATAATTCGGTCGCGGGTCGAATCGTCGCGCCGGGCGCGGCGTTGCAGGATCAACGCGGATACAGGGCACTCAACTGCCCGAGTTCCGAGGAGGTTCTGCCATGATCGCCCGTCATTCCACCGTCGCATTGCTCGCCCTGCTGCTCGCCGCGCCGGCCGCTTTCGCCGCGCCCCAGCACCGCGGCCACGCCAACGGCAACCCCAAACGCGGCTACAACCAGCAGGGCTACGCCAAGCCCGGTCACGCCAAGCAGGGCTACGCCAAGCACGGCTACGCCAAGCCCAGCTACGCCAAGCCCAGCTACGCCAAGCACGGCCACGCCACGCAGCACGTCAAGGTGCAGCGCCACGCGCCGGCCGTCGTGGTTCGGCAAGCCGTGCCGGCCCGCCGTGTCGTGACCCAATCGCACCACCACCACGGCACCACCTACAGCCCCGGCTACCGCGCTGCGGCGTGGGGCTACGCGCCGGCTCCGGTGGTCGTCGCCGCTCCGCAATACGTCGCCACCGCGCCGTGGTGTGACGCGGAAGTCCGCAACGTCGCCCGCCAGATGCGGATGCGCTACGGCACCGCGGCCCGGCTCGCCGTCCTGCGCCACGCCATGGCCACCCACCACGGCTGGATCGACGGAGGCGACCTGCTCCGCCTCGCCGGCGCGGTCGGCCCGAGTTTCGCGGTGCGCGACGTGGTGGCCCTGGTCCGCAGCAACCTGCGCCCCCTGCCGCTGCACCAGCGCAACGCCCTGTTGCACCGCACCCACCCGACGCACCGCGGTGAGGTCCTGGCGATGGTCGGCGGCCCGGCGTACGGCCCGGCTCACGGCCCGACGGTCGCGATGGGCTGGTAGTCTCTCTGGTTCCCCAACGGCAGCGGCCGGCGTGGTCCTCCACGCCGGCCGCTCGCTTTTTGCCCGGATTCTCGGCCTCGCGTCGCTACGGTAGGTCGCGAACGCAGCGCACCAGCGCCGGCTCCTCGACCTTCTTGCGGTCGTCGGTCGTGCCATACGACAACCGGGCGCTGTAGAACTTCGCAGTGTCGGATTGCTTGATGGTCGACGTCGCGGTGTAAGCGTGGACGTCGGCGTTGAGGAAAGCCTGCTTGTCCGCTGCGGGCTTGGTCCCATGGTGGTCGACGAGCCCGTAGATCTCGGCGAAGGTCGGCAGGCGCCAATCCGACTTGCCGCCCAGCGTGAGGTTGTCGCAGACGAGCTTGCTCTGATCCCAGGTCTGCAGCGTGGTGCCGCTGTCGCGCTGCCACATGATCTTCTGCCACGAATCGGTCACCACACCCGCGGTCGCGTCGACGACGAAGCGCGGGCCCACCGGCTGCAGCTTCCCGGTGCTGCGGACGCAGAAGTAGTACGCCGTCGCGTCGGATTGGGTGTCGCTGTTGAACAACTCGTCGGCGAAGCTGGTGCTCGCGCCCACATCGACGGTCCACCGGCTGGAGTTCCCTCCGTCGTAGGGCGTCGAAGACCAATGCTTGTCGTCGAAGATCTTCGGGAAATAGGTGGTGTCGACCAGCGGTTTGGAGTCGAGCTTGTGGTCGAGTAGGCGGAAGATCTCCGGCGCGGTCGGTAGCCGCCAGTCCTTGAATCCGGCGTAGACCATCGTCTCGCAGCCATTGACGGCAGCAGCGTAGGTCACCGCGAGCGCCGAGCTGGTGCCGTTGATCATCAGCTTGCTGACCTGATCGACGACGACCTTCTCCCCCGCGACCGGCTCCGAAGCCGAGAACTGCGGCCCGGCCGCGCCCCAGACCGGCCCCCAGGCCGCGCATTGCGTCACCTTGTTGCCGTTGTCGTCGACCTCGACCGGCTCGTAGCCGAGGCCACAGGTCGCCTCGACGCAGGCGCCCTGCACGCACGTCCCCTGGTAGGCCTCGGTGCACGAGGTGCCGTTGGGCGCCGCGGCGTATTGGCAACCCTTCGCCTTGTCGCAGGTGTCGAGCGTGCAGGTCTTGTCGTCGCCGCAGTCGACCGCGGTCGGGCCCTTGCAGGCACCGTCGCCGCAGACGTCGTCCTTGGTGCAAGCGTCGCCGTCGTCGCATTTGGCGTTGTTCTGCTCGTGCTCGCAGCCCTTCTTCGGATCACAGCTATCCGTGGTGCAGACGTCTTTGTCGTCGCAGTCGGTGGTGCCGCTCGGCTTGCAGACCTTGTCGGCGCAGGCATCGCCCGAAGAGCAAGCGTCGCCGTCGCTGCATGCACCGCTGTTGGCCTCCCAGAAGCATTGGCCGTTGCCGCAGACCTCGACCGTGCAGACGTTGCCGTCGTCGCACGCGGCTTTGTCCTTGCAGGCCTTGCAGTCCGGCTTGGGCTGGTTTTGGCAGCCCTTCTCCGGGTGGCAGCTGTCGAGGGTGCAGGCGTCGTCGTCGTCGCAGAGCAACGCCTTGCCGTCGAATGTGCAGCTCTTCTCTTGGCAGACGTAGCTGCCGTTGCAGACGTCGCCATCGTCGAAGCTCTTGCAGTCGGCGTCGATCTTGCAGCCGCAGACCACGACGCCCGACTTGCACTCGCCCTTGCCGTCACAAGCGTCGCCGCTGGTGCAGGCTTCGCCGTCGCTGCACGGGGTCGCGTCGGGCAGCGAGGTCGCCGCGCAGGCCCCGGTCTTCGGCTGGCAGAGGTTCTTGATGCAGGCCGTGTCGTCGACGCTCGGGCAGGTCACGAGCGTGGCCTTGCTGACCTTGCAGAAGGGCTCCGACCCGGTCTTGTCGCAGTAGAGCGTGCCGTTGCAGACGTTGCCGTCTTCGTTCTTGCCGCAGTCGGCGTCCGTCTGGCAGGCGCAGATCTGCGTCCCGGCGACGCACGCGCCCTTGCCGTCGCAGGCGTCGCCCGTGGTGCAGCCAGTGCCATCGGCGTCGCACGTCGTTTGCGCCGGGAGGTCGACCATGCCGCAAGTTCCGGTCTTCACGTCGCAGACGTTGCGGCGACAGAAGGTGTCGTCGACCGCCTTGCAGACCACCACCGAGCTCGGGTTCGGCCGGCAGACGCCGGTGCCGTCCGGGCCCGCGATCGGGTTGCAATAGAGCGTGCCGTTGCAGAGGTTGCCGTCGTCGTATTGCACGCAGTCGGCGTCGACCTTGCACGGGCAGATATCCTTGCCGACGCTGCATTGGCCCTTGGCGTCGCAGGTGTCGAGGTCGCTGCAGGCGTTGCCGTCGTCGCATGTGCCGCCGACGTTGACCGCCGTCGGCACGCAGAGCCCGGCGTTGTCGCCCGTCTTGGCGCAGAGGTTCTTCCGACACGCGGTGTCGTCAACGCTCGGGCAGACGACCACCGTCGCCGGGTTCAGCGTGCACTTGCCGTCCTGCAAGTTGCAGAAGAGCGTGCCGTTGCAGGGGTCGCCGTCCTCTTCCTTGGCGCAATCGGCGTCCGTCTTGCAGCAGGTCCAGGTGCCCGGCGTGCAGCCGCCCTTGCCGTCGCAAACGTCTCCCGCGGTGCACGCCACCCCGTCGTCGCAGGCCGCGAATTCAGCCTTCGGCTCCTTCTTGCAGGTTCCGCTGCTGGCCTCGCACAGGGTCTGCTCGCATTGCCCGTCGGTGGTCTGGTCGCAGCTCACGACCGTCGCCGGGTTGACGGCGCACTTCCACACCGGCTTGCCGTCACCGTCGGTGCCGCTCTTGTCGCAATAGGGCAGGCCGTTGCAGAGGTCGCCGTCGTCGTTGCAGTCGACGTCGAATTGGCAGCCGCAGTTCAGCATCGAGGTCGCCTTGCAGGCGCCGCCCTGGCATGCGTCGTCGGGGCTGCACGGCAGCCCGTCGTCGCAGGGTGTGCCGTCGGGAAGGGGCGCACCGCTCGCGTCGTGGCAGGGGGCGGGCGGGCCGGTGTCCTCGTCCGCGGTGTCGGCGGCGGTGTCGGCGGCGGTGTCGGCGGCGGTGTCGGCGGCGGTGTCGGCGGCGGTGTCGGCGGCGGTGTCGACGGCGGTGTCAGCGGCGGTGTCGGCGGCGGTGTCAGCGGCCGTGTCAGCGGCGGTGTCGGCGGCGGTGTCAGCGGCTGTGTCGGCGGCCGTGTCGGTGGCCGTGTCGGCGGCGGTGTCTGCGACTGCGTCGGCGCCTGTGCTGTCGGCGGCTGCGTCGGCGCCGGCGGTGTCGGCCTTGGGCTTGCTCTCCTCGGCCGGTCCGCAGGCGGCGAGGGCGACGAGCGTCGTTGTGAGGGCGAGGCGGAGGGTGGATCGACGCATCTGGGGCTCCGGTGGTGTCGAGCGTTCGGAGCCGAAGGGTACGCGAGTCGCCGCGCTGCTCCAAGGTCTTGTGCCGCATCGAACGTGGTCGGCCGCTGCGGTGCCTTTTGTCCGTCGTGTGCATCGGCTAGAAGGGCCGTCCGATGCGGCGCCGCCCCCACCGATCCCGTTGGCTCTCGATCGCGCTCTTCGCGGGCGTGCTGCTGCTTGCTGCGACGCTCGCCGCGGCTGGCGCGGTGCAGCCGCCGCAGATGCAGCGCTACGTCGCGCCCGAATATCCGGCCTCGATGCTGGCCCGCGGGCTGCGTGGCGCCGTCGTGCTGCAGCTCGTGGTCGAGGTCGACGGCGCGGTCGGCAAGGTCGAGGTCATCGAGTCGGCGGGCCCGGAATTCGACGCCGCCGCGATCAGCGCCGCGAAGTTGCTGCGCTTCACGCCGGCGACCGTGGACGGCAAGCCGACGCGCGTCGCGATCCGCTTCCGCTACGCCTTCGCCCCGGAGATGCGCATCGACCGCCGCGGCCGGGCGCGTGGCCTGGGTCGCTACGACCGCCGCGGCAACGAGCGCGTGCCGTCGGGCTTCTCCAGCCTCGGCGGGCGCTTGATCGAGCGCGGCACCCGCAAGCCCGTGGCTGGCGCGCTGGTCACGCTGCCCGACCTGGCCGAGCGCCTGGGCGGCGGCGCCGAGGCCGTCAGCGAGGGCGACGGCAGCTTCCGCTTCGGTGCGCTGCCTGACGGCAGCCACCGCGTCATCGTCGAGCCGGCCGACCACCGCCGCGCCACCGCCCGGGTCACGGTCAAGGACGGCAAGACCACGACCCTGGAGCTGCTGCTGACCCGGCGCAGCTACCTCGTCTACCGCGCCACGGCCGAGGCGCCGCCGGAACCTGGTGAGGTCTCGCGCCGCTCGCTCGGCGTCGAAGAGATCCAGAAGATCCCCGGCGTCTACGGCGACTCGTTCAAGGTCGTGCAGAACCTCCCCGGAGTGGCCCGCCAAGCCGCCGGCATCCCGGTCGTCCGTGGCTCGGCGCCGCAGGATACCGCCGTCTTCGTCGAGGGCGTGCGCATCCAGCTGCTCTACCACTTCGGCGGCCTGTACTCGATCCTCAACACCGACCTGCTCGAGGGCATCGATTTTACCCCCGGAGGCAACCCGGTGCGCTACGGCCGCGCGATGGGCGGCGTCCTGGCCGCGCGCCTCGCCCTGCCCCGCGACGACGAACGCTGGGGCGGCACGCTGGAGACCAACGTCTTCCACACCGGCATCCTGATCCGCGGCCCGCTGGGCGACAAGACCCGCCTCGCCTTCGCCGCCCGCCGCTCCTATATCGACACGCTGCTGCCCACCGCGCTCGAGATCGCCGGCGCCGCCGACGCCCTGCCCTTCACCCAGCTGCCGCGCTATTGGGATTACCAACTCAAGCTCGATCACCGCTTCAGCGACCGCACCAACGCGACGCTCTTCGTCTTCGGCACCGACGATCAAGTCGTCGGCACGCTCGACCGCCCGCCGGCCGCCTTCCCCGACGCGCGCGGCAACCTGCAAGCCCGCTCGGCCTTCCACAGCCTCGTCGGCGTGCTGCGCCACCAGGGCCGCGGCCTGCAGAGCCGCACCACGCTCGGCGTGGTCAACCCGATCGTCGACTCCTCGCTCGGCACCGCCTTCAAGCTCACCGGCGAGGCGCTGGAGCTGACCTTCCGCCAGGCCTTCACCTTCTTCGAGGGCCCGGTGCAGCTGCGCGCCGGCGTCGACTTCTTCTACCGCCCCTTCTCGGTCGACGTGGTCGGCCCCTTCGTCGCCTTCACCGGCGAGCGCGGCACCAGCGGCGGCAACCCGCCGTCCGGGCCGAGCCTCGGGCTGCGGCTCGAGGGTGCCGAGGTCCAGCCGGCGGCCTGGGTCGATGCCGTCTACCGCTTCGGCAAGTTGGAGCTGGTCCCCGGCATCCGCTTCGACCTCTTCCGCGGCCTCGGCGGCGGGCAATCCGCGACGCCGAGGCTCAACGCCCGCTACGCCGTGAGCGAGACGCTGACCTTCAAGTTGGCGACGGGAACGACCAGCCAGCCGGCACAGCCGCCGCAGCTGCTCGACGGCTTCGGCACGCCGGAGCTCGACCTGCAGAAGAGCTGGGAGATCGCCGGTGGCGTCGAGACCTGGCTCAGCGACGCCGTCAGCGTCGACGCCCAGCTCTTCCACAAGCGGCAATGGGACCTGGTCGTGACCAACAACCAGATCATCCCCGACCCGATCTACCGCAACAGCGGCGCAGGACGCATCGTCGGCCTCGAGCTGCTGGTGCGGCACAAGCCGGTCGGCCGCTTCTTCGGCTGGCTGGCCTATACCGTGCAGCGCGCCGAGCGGCAGGACCGGCCTGGCGAGGCGTGGCGCCTCTTCGGCTGGGACCAGACCCATATCCTCACCGCGCTCGGCACCTGGAAGCTGCCCTGGGACCTCGAATTCGGCTTCCGCTTCCGGCTGACCTCGGGCAACCCGGTGACGCCGCTCTCGACCGCCGTCTACAACGAAAAGACCAACTCCTACACGCGGATTCGCTCGGAGAACCTCTTCACCGAACGGCTGCCGGCCTTCGCCCAGCTCGACCTGCGGATCGACCGCCGCTTCGCCTTCGACCGCTTCCTGCTCGACCTCTATATCGACGTGCAGAACGTCACCAACCGCGAGAACCCGGAGTTCACGCAGTACAACTTCGACGCGACGCAGAAGCGGTATGGCACGGGGTTGCCGATCATCCCGAGCTTCGGTCTGCGCGCGACGTTTTGAGGCGGGGTGTTGGTCGAAGAGCTGGATTCCTTCGAAATTATCGCTTTACACGCTGTGACCGCCCAGTTATGCAGCGTCATCACCCAAGGCCGGCCCCCAAGGCCGGCCCCCAAGGAAGCGCAACGAGGCGCGATCAAGGGCGGCATGAACGGAGCGCCCCATGTTTGGCAGCCACGCCCTTGCCTTTCTCTCCACCCTCGACGGCTCCACAGACTATTCCGAGATCACGCCGATCGCCGACGCATTCTGTGTCGCGAGTGGATACCAGCCGTCACAGGGATGGGTTCGGCGGCGTGGTCCGACGAGCTCGCGGCGATCGCCGGTGGCTCGACGTGGCAGGCGTTTATTGCCGAGGTCAGCGCCAAGATGGATGCCGCTTGGTTGCAGGACGCTCCCACGCCAGACGTGCTCGGGCTTTGGGTCGCACATCGCAAGGCCAAGCTCATAGGAGGGTAGCGATGTCAACCGGCCTGCAGAGCCACGACCGAGGGCGAACGCGCACTCTTGTGATCTCCGCCGTGTTGTTCCTGCTGGCGTGCTCGGAGCCGCCGCAGAACGGCTGGACCAAAGTCGCCGAAGTCCCGTTGCCTCCGCGGCACAGCCTGCTGGCGATCGCCGAGGGCGCCGACGCGATCTATGCCGTCTACGCCGAGCGGCCGCCAGTCCGGGCCTATCCGGTCCTGCAGACGCCGCCGAAGGTGACCTACGTCCGGCTCGACCAACCAGGGCTGACTGCAGCGACCGTGACCGCCGCGCAGACTGGCGTGACCGATGCGGACGTCTCGCCCGCAGGTTCGGCCTACGTCAACGGAGCGGGCCTGGGGCTCGCGTGGTTGCGGGGGCCGCAAGGTGATCGAGGCGCTGCGTGGCTGAGCGTCGCGCAAGAGCCCGAGCGCGGCGAAGCTGGCTGGAGTGCGACGCAGCATCGCTTCTCGCTGCAGCCGTCGGAGGTGGACGCAGGGGACTGGCAAGTGACGGATGTAGCCTGGATCCCCGGGTTGAGCTACCCCGGCAACCGTTCGACGTACAATTGTATGTATGGGATTTATACACCCACTCTTCACCAGTGTGTTTCGATTGGTGAATCTTGGGCTGTGGAACTGCCCGCGCGCAAGCCTTGGTGGTACGCAGCTTCACCAAGCGCACAGGCATCGTATACGACAGAAGGTGACATTGAAGTACGATTTGCCGGATCGGACAGTGCGATGCGGTCAATGATCTTTCCACACCCTCCCGCTAGCCCAAGGGTGGCGGGAAGGGGCCCCTTTCTTCCTCCCGCAAGTTCACCTGCCGAACCTCCGGACCAATTTAACCCCAGTGGTCTGCCTTTCTATTTGCGCGTTAGGAAAGACAAGGAGCAATATAATGAGCTGCGATTGCCCACACAAGGCGACTCACTCTACTCCTCTTCGTCCCCGGTCTCCTGCCGCAGCGAGAGTGCACCTCTCGGCTACTGTACAGGCATTGACGGTGACTGCTTTGCAGCAGCACTGCCTGGCGCGGCCTACAACGATGTGTGTAACCTAGCATGGCCCGACTGCACCGATAGCTTTATTCGACTCGCCGCTCAGGGCGCAGCAGTTGCCGACTGCCTCGCGAAGGGCTCTGCCGGCCTTGCACTGCCCACTCTGGCCGTTCGCCACGCCGACGCAGACGCTAACGTGCCCCAAGGCACGACCGCTGCTCGTATCACTTCGCAAGGACAAAGAGATTGCGGAGCAGAAGCGTGGCGAGTCGAGATCACATTGGGAACGAAGAAAGAGGATCTCGACGGTCGCGATCGCTTGTGGCCGGACGTACTACTGGACATCGAAACGCTAACGCCGGTCGGACGGCAACAGTGGCCGGAGGAACCCAAGAGTGACCTTGGCGTTTGGGTCTCGGACTCACCGGCTGGCGACTGGGATCCATGGCTTCTCCACAGCGAGGCAGGCCCGGTCATCCTCGATCGGGCCAACGGAATCGAGCCTTGGACCGTCGTGCAGATTCCCGACGCCTCCGCCGGTCGACGGCTACTTGCGTTGCGCATCGACGTGAATGCGACAGCGGCGTACTTGTCCTACTTGCAAGCTGTGCTGGACTTTTTGGAGGGTCGAGCGCCCGCGCCGAATGACCTGATCGAACCCTACGGAAGCGATGGGTTGAATACGAAGCGAGAGGAGGGCGGCAGTTTTTCTGATCCACTTTCGGTTGCAAGTGCCGCAGCAGGCCTGATGTGGTCGAACAAGCACGATCCAGCTTGCAAGGCTGTCGGAGGCAGGGTGCCGGCCTGGAACCAAGTGCCAGCGCTTCACCCAGGCTGTCATGCTTCCGCTGCCTTCAATCAGCCCTCTCGCTGCATCACCCCCTACCTCGCAGCTGGTGGAATCTGGCACGAGCGCGTTGACATCGCGGCGTATTCTGCCCGTGACTCGAGCCCTGACGGCGACGGCTACGTGGTCCCGGGAGCCATCCGCGACATGGCAGCGTACGACTTCGACGGCGACGGCGACGAAGAGCTGATTGTGACGCTCGCCGGAGGAAAGGTCGACGTCTATCGAGTCGACGACGTAACGTCGAAATCGACCATCATCGAGCGCTGGGGCCACCAATTCCCCAAGGGCTGGGAGGTCCGAGCCCTGTTCCGACGACCCGGCGGCGAAGGAGCACGTCCATCGCTCTTCGCCCACCTCGTCGCCGATGCAGACGGCGCCGGCAAGCTCGTCGAGATGCGGGCGCCGACACGCTGACCTTCAAGCTGGCGACGGGAACGACCAACCAGCCGGCGCAGCCGCCGCAGCTGCTCGACGGCTTCGGCGCGCCGGAGCTCGACCTGCAGAAGAGCTGGGAGATCGCCGGCGGGGTCGAGACCTGGCTCAGCGACGCCGTCAGCGTCGACGCCCAGCTCTTCCACAAGCGGCAATGGAATCTGGTCGTCACCAACAACCAGATCATCCCCGACCCGATCTACCGCAACAGCGGCGCAGGCCGGATCATCGGCCTCGAGCTGCTGGTGCGGCACAAGCCGGTCGGCCAGTTCTTCGGCTGGCTGGCCTATACCGTGCAGCGCGCCGAGCGGCAGGACCGGCCTGGCGAGGCGTGGCGCCTGTTCGGCTGGGACCAGACCCATATCCTCG
>JACKFC010000032.1 GCA_020632665.1 Deltaproteobacteria bacterium | reverse complement strand
CGCTCGCGCCGGGGGAGAAGGCGCTGCGGGGGTTGGTGCGGCAGGCGAAGGTCGTGGCGGGGGCGAAGGGGGAGATTGCGGTGTTGCCGGTGGAGAAGGTCGAGGCGCTGCGGGGGGAGTTGTTGGCGGCTTTGGCGGTTTTGGATGGAGGTTTGGGGAAAGCAACCCCAGCGCCCACGCCTTGCCGACCCACAAGCGAGCCCGTATCGTTGCGTCACCGGCACGAGCCAGGGAGGTCGGGATGTTCTCGGGACGCGACATTCGAGCACGGCGGCACGAACTCGGGCTCGACATCGCGACGACGGCGCGTGCTGCGGGCGTCTCCGAGAACGTTTGGAACGCCATCGAGCGCGACGGTCTGCAGACCCTCGGCGAAGCTGCCGACGTCGCACGCGCGCTCGCACTCGATCTCGACGAGGTGCTCCGCGACGCCCCCACCGCCAGCTCGGCGCAACGCGTCGCCCGCTTCCGCGACGCCGACTGCGGCGGACGCCTGAGCGGTTCTGACGTACGCAAAGTCGAGGTCGCCGTGCGATTGGCGCGGGTCGGCGAGGCGCTCTGGCAAGGTCTCGGTCGCGGCGAAAGCTGGATTCGCCGCGAGCGGACGGTCGCAGCGCTCCATCGACGCATCCCGGCGTGGAAGCATGGTTACGCGCTGGGGATCGCCGCACGGCGGCGCGCCCCGCATCGACAACAGTCTCCGATCGCGAATGTCGAGCAGCTGCTGGTGGACATGGGCATCCACGTCGCTCGATTGAACTTCGACGGCGACTTCGACGCGCTCAGCGTCGTCGAGCCGGACGCGCTGCCGCTCGTACTGCTCAACACCCGCAAGGCCAGAGTGCGCCAACACCTGGCGCGACGAGCGACCCTTGCACACGAACTCTGTCACCTGCTGCACGACGGTGGCGTCGTGGATCTCATGGCGTCTGTCTCGTACTCGGCTCTCGACACCGACATCGAAAGCCGGGCTCGCGGCTTCGCCCCCAGCTTCCTGGCCCCCGGACCGTTCGTCCGCCTAGAGGCGGAGGCTCCGTCCGCGCGGGTCGCCGAGCTCGCCAGAACCTGGGGCTTGAGCGGCGACGCGGCCCGCTGGCACGCCAAGAACCTCCAGCTGTTGTCAGCGCGACAGGCCGAGGCGCTCGAGCCACCGACCATCGCGTCGGCCGGGTGGGAAGAGGCAACAGCCGAGCCCCCGTGGACGCGGGCCGGCGTGGCTCCATCGCCACTTGCGTCGGGCCTGGTCGCGGGCCTCGCTGTCGAAGCCTGGCAGCGAGACCAGATCTCGCGCGGACGCCTCGACGAGATCGTGGCGACTGCATGAGGCGTTGGTTACTGGACAATGGCGTCGTCGACGTGCTGGCCAAGGAGATCGACGCGCTCGCTCCATGGCCCGACCGGCCCGAGTTGCTCGTCGTCGACGCCGTCGCCCGCGAGGCACGTCGAGGATCTGGCCTCGTGCAGCAGCGCACACAACTCGTCGACGGCGACGCGACGCGTGGAATCGCAGCGTGGCTCGCGGTTCGGCCGTTGCCCCTCTCGGGCGAAGCGCTTGACGCCCTGATGCATTTGCGCCCCACCGACGTCGCGGCCGATAAGAACCTCGGTGAGGACGCGTCGATCGCGCTGGCCGCGACGCTCGAGCGTGAGGCGATCTTCGTCACGAGGGACAAGGTCGCCGCGTTCGTCGCGCTCGCCGAACTCGGCCCGGGTCGCGTCAGCACGCCGTTCGATGTCTGGGTCGACCTGCAGCAGCACGGCATGATCGATGCCGCGTGTGCGCGGCGTTTGCATGAGGCCACATGCCGGGCGCTCCACCAGATCGGCGGAGGCCGGCTTTCACGTTTTTCCGTTCCGCGGCGGATCTGATGGCGGGAGCCTGTCGGGGGCGGGTTGGTGCCGCAGTCTGCGGGACGTCTGTTGCTGCAGCGACGAGTTGGGGGCGTCGGGAAGTCGCGCGGCTGAGAAGACGACGATGCGGACTCGAACCGAACGGGCCCAGCGGCAAACAGCAAGCAACGGCGCGCCGCGCCAGCGTGATCAGCGGTCTCTTCGCTGCGATCCTCCGCTCTTCCTCCTACGCTGCGAGCGGAGCGGAGTGACGACATGCCCAAGAAGTCAACCACATCAAGCAGACACAAGCACAAGCGCAGCGATCCGCTGGCCGAGCACCGCAGAGCGACAACGTGCGCTGGCATACGCGAAGAAGTGGCGTGAACACCTCGCTGACTTCTCGCCCCTTGCGCTGCGGCCCGAAGCGACGGCGCAAGCGGTGCTGGACGCCTTCGAGTCGAGGACCAGGATGCTGAACAGCTGCTCGAATTGCTGGTTCAACGGACTCCAATACCAGCAGCTCGGGCTCGCCTATGGCTACTGTCGACGCCGAAGCGGTGCAACAGCGCATGACGGCCCGCCTCGGTACCGATGACGTGCAATGGACCCAAGCACCGGGTGAACCTGCCCACGAGCCGATCCCGTGCCTATACGCGCAATTGCGCCCAGCAAGACCGTCGCTGGACAAGCGCGATCCATCTCTGGCGCTGGACCCGAAAGAAGCTCGACGCACCCGTCAACCTGACCGTAGGAGACTTCCGCGTTGCCGCGCCGTGTGGCCTCCGCGAGCAGGAAGAGCTCGGCGCTTGGAGCATCGTGATGCTCCGGCTCACATTGCTCGACGACATCGCGGACGCTGCTCGCAGTGCGCGTGAAGACGACTTCGCGGCCGAAGCCGCAGGCATCATTCGGCTCGGGTCGCTGACGGACCGAGCCGCGGAACGTGTGCGTGAACCTTCGGCCGCGAAGCTGTTGCGATGGATCAAGCGGGACCTGGTCCGAGAGCTCGATGCGGCTCTGCCGGAGAGTACGCAGCGGTCCATCGGCGCTGCATTGCACCGGCCAAGTGAAGCGGCTTGAGGCGACCGCAGGTCATCCGGCCCGTCCATTTTCAAACCAAGACCCGCAACTCACCCCATCATCTCAAAACCTTATCGATGCAGCCCACGCGTGGGCCGCTCGCTTGCGCGCAATCCGGAGCCCTGCCAATCTCCGGCCACCAAACGCAGAGCACGGAGCCCACCATGCCCACCCCGAAGGCCGAACCCAGCACCGACCTCGTCCGCATCGACGCCGCCACCGAGGCCCTGCTCGACCAAGCGATCGAGCACCTCCGCTCGCTGGCCCACACCGCGCTGGTCGACTACGCCGTCGCCACCGGCCGCTACCTGATCGAGACCTTCTACGACGGCAACCTCGGCGCCTACTACGACCATCGCCGCGACAAGGCGAGTTCCTTCAACGCCCTCTGCGAGCACCGCGCCGACGAGCTCGCCGCCATCGGCCTCTCCCGCAGCACCCTGCAGCGCTATATCCACGCCTACGACACCTTCCGCGTGCTGCCGCCCGAGGCCCGCGAGGCGATGTCGCTGCGCAGCGTCGAGCTGCTGCGCCGGGTGCCGGACCAGGTCACCCGCACCGAGATCGCGCTGGCCGCCGTCCGCCAGGGCTGGTCGCCCGCCGAGCTGCGCGCCGAGGTCGAGGCCAAGGCCGCGGAGCTGCGTCCGAGCAAGAGCAAACGCGGCCGGCCGCCGCTCGCGCCGGGGGAGAAGGCGCTGCGGGGGTTGGTGCGGCAGGCGAAGGTGGTTGCGGAGGCGAAGGGGGAGATCGCGGCGTTGCCGGTGGAGAGGGTCGAGGCGCTGCGGGCGGAGTTGTTGGAGGCTTTGGCGGTTTTGGAGGGGGTTTGGGGGTAGGAGCCGGACTCGAAGAAGAGCCGACGCGGCGGAATGTGCGGATCCGCTCGCCGCGTTGCCAACACCAGACTGACTCCCTACGATCTGCTGGGGAGCGCAGGCAAGAACGAGGCGAGTGATGGCGAGGAAACACAAGCAGCGAGATCCTCTCTACCGCGGCGATCTTCGCGACGCAGTACGGCTCCCTGTTCCGCACGCTGACCGTAGTTTCGTACGCCATGTTCTGCAGTTGGAAGGACCAGGCATGACAGATAGCCCATTCCTTTCTACCTCTGAGGACAGGACCGCAGGGCAGCACTTTGCGAGTCGTCACGGCCGGGTGTGGACAACAACAGGCCGGCGCCTCGCCGAAGTCGGAGCCACCGACATCACGCACGGCACACTGATCGGCGCAATCAAGCGAGGTACTGGCCCGGGCGCATGGCCGAGCGCCTCGGAACGTCAACGCGCGCGTGCCTACGCAATGAAATGGCGTGAGCACTTGGCCGACTTCTCAGCGTTTGCTGCAGCGCCTGACGACTTGGCGCCCGCAGTGACGCGTGCTTTCACGTAGGTCCTAGATGCTGAATAGTTGCTCGAATTGCTGTTTCAACGGGTTGCAGTACCAGGAGATCGGGCTGGCACATGGATATTGCCAGCGCCGGAGGTGCGTTCTGAATGCAGCCGACGAAACGACATGTGGCTGGTTGATGCGCAAGGATCTCTCGCTCTCCAGCGCAGTCGCGTTGCAGCAGCGAATGATGGAAGCTCGCGGCACCGACGACGTGCAGTGGACGACGTCACCCGGCCAGCCGGCCCACGAAGCGATCGACACCGACGTTTCTCGCCTCGAAGCTGACACGGTGGGTAGGATTCTTATTGAGGATGGCGTCTTTGGAAGCGCAATCACGACGCTTGCACAGCTCCGACGATGGACTTCCGCACGGACGGAAATCGCCTTCCTCAGCCGTGCTCGGACCTACACGCGGAACTGCGCTCAAAGTGACCAACGTTGGACCAGTGCCATTCACCTCTGGCATTGGACGCGCGACCAGCTCGACGCGCCAGTACACTTAGCCGTAGCTGATTTTCGTGCAGCAGCCCCGTGCGGGATTCGAGAGCAGGAGGAACTCGGAGCCTGGAGCATCGTGATGCTCCGGCTCACATTGCTCGACGACATCGCGGACGCTGCTCGCAGTGCGCGTGAAGACGACTTCGCGGCCGAAGCCGCAGGCATCATTCGGCTCGGGTCGCTGACGGACCGAGCCGCGGAACGTGTGCGTGAACCTTCGGCCGCGAAGCTGTTGCGATGGATCAAGCGGGACCTGGTCCGAGAGCTCGATGCGGCTCTGCCGGAGAGTACGCAGCGGTCCATCGGCGCTGCATTGCACCGGCCAAGTGAAGCGGCTTGAGGCGACCGCAGGTCATCCGGCCCGTCCATTTTCAAACCAAGACCCGCAACTCACCCCATCATCTCAAAACCTTATCGATGCAGCCCACGCGTGGGCCGCTCGCTTGCGCGCAATCCGGAGCCCTGCCAATCTCCGGCCACCAAACGCAGAGCACGGAGCCCACCATGCCCACCCCGAAGGCCGAACCCAGCACCGACCTCGTCCGCATCGACGCCGCCACCGAGGCCCTGCTCGACCAAGCGATCGAGCACCTCCGCTCGCTGGCCCACACCGCGCTGGTCGACTACGCCGTCGCCACCGGCCGCTACCTGATCGAGACCTTCTACGACGGCAACCTCGGCGCCTACTACGACCATCGCCGCGACAAGGCGAGTTCCTTCAACGCCCTCTGCGAGCACCGCGCCGACGAGCTCGCCGCCATCGGCCTCTCCCGCAGCACCCTGCAGCGCTATATCCACGCCTACGACACCTTCCGCGTGCTGCCACCCGAGGCCCGCGAGGCGATGTCGCTGCGCAGCGTCGAGCTGCTGCGCCGGGTGCCGGACCAGGTCACCCGCACCGAGATCGCGCTGGCCGCCGTCCGCCAGGGCTGGTCGCCCGCCGAGCTGCGCGCCGAGGTCGAGGCCAAGGCCGCGGAGCTGCGTCCGAGCAAGAGCAAGCGCGGCCGGCCGCGGCTCGCGCCGGGGGAGAAGGCGCTGCGGGGGTTGGTGCGGCAGGCGAAGGTGGTGGCGGAGGCGAAGGGCGAGATCGCGGCGCTGCCGGTGGAGAGGGTCGAGGCGCTGCGGGCGGAGTTGTTGGAGGCTTTGGCGGTTTTGGAGGGGGTTTGGGCCCAGCCGGTGGTGGACGCGGAGGGGTAGTCCTGACCATGGAAGCAATGCTGCCTGCGAGCGACTACGTTTCTTTGATACAGCTGCGCCGGCTGTTCAGCGACACCACGACTTCCTACAAGTACCTCTTCTTCCTGGCGCTCCTCGACGAGATCGCCGAACACGACGCGCCCAGCCCGACGGCAATCGCAACACGCGATGTCATCGTCGGCGCGTTGGCGCTGGCCTGGTACCCAACCAAGTACTTCCGGATTTCGCTCGGGACGCAAGACCAACTGGTCCAGACGCTCGAGGCCGTCTGCTCCCGCGGCCCGGACGGCATCGACCGACTCAGACCTCATCATCTGGCGGCGGTCCGCATGTTCGTCGACCAGCGCCTCGAAAAACGCGAGGCTGCCCAGCTCTCGCGCTGGGTTCCGTACCGCCTCATCAGCCCGTGGTTCCAGGAAGAGCTACGTGGCAAACGTGACCACCTCAAGAACGGGCTGATCGCAAAGCTCGCCGACGACACGTTCCACAGGCGGCGACCGCTCTACCGCCTTGTCGGCAAAGCCGATGCGCTCGAAGTTCATCCGGACTGGTGGGTCTACGTGAAGGCCAACCACACGACGCTTCGCGAGTGGGTGCTCTGGCACTGGCTGACCTACCTCCAGCCGCGGAATCCGACGGTCCCGAGCCTATCGGCGAAGCTGGTTCCGGTCGTCGAACGCGCGAGCCTCACCAGGCAGCGCAGCTACTGGCGCCAGTACGTTGAGCGGCAGCCGATGAGCTGCATCTACACTGGCGAGCGCCTGGAGGGCGTGGAATCGCTGGACCACGTCTTGCCTTGGTCGTTCGTGGCGCACGATCGTTGGTGGAACCTTGTTCCAGTCAGCAGCCGGACAAACTCGTCCAAGGGTGATGCAATTCCGCCAGTGGCCAGCATCGCACCAGATTTGGCCGAGCTACACGCCAAGGCACTGGTGGAGTCCAGGTCATACCTCAGCGCGAAGGCTTGGCGCGACGTGGTGGCGGAATACGCAGAGGACCTACGTGCAGATGCCAATGCGCTTGGTGGCAACGTCGAAACGACACGGATCGAGTTGGCAGGATGCTACCGTAAGTCCCTTCCGCCCCTAGCGGAGATGGCTCTGCTGCAAGGGTTTCCGAGTTGGAGTGGTTCGAATGCGCTAGCTGCGACCTGAGCCTAAATTTGTCGCCGTACGATGCTTTCACGCCCAGATCCTTGCCGCGGCTGAGCACCGTGGCATACTCGCAGCGGCGATAACTACGGCGCCAGGGGTGCCTTGATCCGTCTGCGGGTTGACGGCGGAGACAGTATCCGTTCACTGCAGCAGGGCACACCGCAAGATGAATCTCGACAGCATCTGCAGCGACGAGCCCAATGCCCACGCGGCGACCCTCATCTCATATGACGCAGCCCAACCGCGCTCTCTGCAATCTCGGCTCCAGAAGTTCGTTGATGCTCATGGAGACCTTGCTTTCTCTGGCGACGACGGCAGAGACCTGGCTCACGACATCGTCCAGTACCCGGCGATGATGGTGCCAAAAATGCAGGGCGGACTGCTCGACTGCTTCCAGACCGAGGCGCAAGGCCGGCCGCTCTCGGTCGTCGACCCGTTCATGGGCAGCGGCACCATCCTCGTGGAGGCACGGCGGCGGGGACTCGCGTTCCGAGGCGTGGACATCAACCCCTACGCGCTTCTGATCGCCCAGGTGAAATCCACCATGCTACCTGGCGGTGAGCTTGATGCTCTGCGCGTTGCAGTCGATGGTCACATCGGTGCGGACACCAGCACCGCACTCGACCACGACTTCCCAGGTCGCTCCAAGTGGTTCCGAAATGATGTGGCGCGGGCGCTCGCGCGCATTCGACGCTCGATCCGAAAGATCGAGGGGGTTCAGCAGCGCCGCGTGCTGTGGGCGTGCCTTGGTGAGACCGTGCGCGTATCGAGCAATTCTCGTACCTCGACGTTCAAGCTTCATATCCGACCCACCAGCGAGATCGGCCGAGACATCGACGCCTTCGCTGTGTTCCGAGGCGTCGTGTCACGTGCGGTTGACCTGCTCAAGCGAGAGCGATCGCGCTGGGACCGGACTGCACCTGCACCTGAACTCCAGCTTGGTGACGTTCGGAAGGTGAGTATTCCGCGGTCCGATCTTCTACTGAGCTCGCCCCCCTATGGGGACAACGGGACCACTGTTCCCTACGGTCAGTTCTCCTACCTGGCGCTGCAATGGATGGACTTGGCCGACCTTCCAGGGCCAGCACGCCATGCGGTTAAGAACACGCATGCGCTGGACACCAAGTCGCTCGGCGGGGGCTTGAAGAACGCTCTGGCGTCGCGCGCGGACCTGGAGGCTCGCTCTCCGGCACTTGCAGGATTCCTGGCGCTGCTAGATGCCAAGGACGCGGACAACGGGCTCAAGAGGGTTGTCGCGTTCTACCGTGACCTCGACAGCGCATTGGAGCGCTGCGTCGACCTGGTGAAGCCGAAAGGGCACATGGTATGGACCGTGGGAAACCGCCGGGTTTGCAGTGAAGCTGTGCCGATGGATGTCATTCTTCGAGAGCTGCTGGAGGCGCGAGGCTGCACCTTCGTCACGGACCTCAAGCGTGTGATTCCGTCGAAGCGCATGGCGACCAAGAACTCCATCACTGACACCATGCGTTCCGAGACTGTCGTGGTGGTTCGAAATGGGTGAGACGCGAGCCTTGGAGACGCAGCGGCTGCGGTTCGAGGTTGGAGCGGGCGTCATCCTCACGCTTGGTCGGGACCTGATCACGGACTCCGTGCAGGCCGTGATGGAACTCGTGAAGAACGCGTACGACGCGGACTCCTCCTGGGTCTCGGTAGAGATCAACACGTCACACCAGACCGATGATCCGCGCTGTTTGGACAAACAAGTACAAGGGTTCGTTAGGGTCGCCGATCGAGGTCACGGCATGACCCTGGACGACGTGAAGCGCGGCTGGTTGACCATCGCGCAGTCCCAAAAACGCCGCATGAAGGAGGAAGGCCGACGGACGAGAAAGCGCCAGCGAACGCCGCTCGGTGACAAGGGGCTGGGCCGGCTCGGGTCGCAGGCGTTGGGACGTTACGTGGAGATCTTGACTCGGCCGGAAGGTGGTTCCGAGGAACTTGCAGTGTGGATTGACTGGGCTGCGTTCCGGCAAGACACCGTGCTCAGCGAGATCGAAGTCCAATGCTCTAGCAGAGCTCGTGATCCGAACGAGCCCGACGGCACGGCAATTACCATCTACGGGCTTCACGCTCCTGCGACGTGGGCGACGACTGCGGCAAAGAAGGACTTGCAGGGCCAACTCGGGAGACTGATCTCTCCGTTCCGCGGCATCCAGGACTTCACCATCAATGTGGTAGTCGACGGGGCACAGTTGGACCTGCTCGACCTGGGGAGGGACGTGCGGCAGGCTGCAGCCACAACCTTCTCCTTCGAGTTCGACGGTGAGATTTTGCGAATGACCGGGGAAGCCCGGATGAACTACTGCCGTCCGACGCCCAACGGCCGCGTCGAGCGCGAGGCGATGCAGGCAAAGTTTGCAGCATACGTCAGCAGTGACGGCGGGGAGAAGCTGCTGCAGAAGCTCACTCAGCGTGCCGCGGCGCGGCGAAGCAACGACCTGGAGCTCGAGCGGTCAGAGCGTCCAGGCTGGTTTGTGTCGGGGCATTCTGAGCGATTGCTTGCGGCCATCGACAAGAAGGAGCTGGAGAGGGGGCAGCCTGTATCGCCCGGTCCCTTCTCCGGAGAGCTTGATACCTTCATTTTCTCTGGGAGTGAGCTGTCCGTCTCAGGCGATCTGAAGGAACTCATCAGGGACTTCGCCGGCATCCGAGTCTACCGAGACGGATTCGGCATCAAGCTCCATGACGATTGGCTCGGCCTAGCGAAGCACATCACGACGGGGGGCTCGTACTTCGAACTGAAGCTGGAGAACACGGTCGGCTACATCGCGATCACCGCCGAGGACAACGGCCAACTCGTCGAAACCGCCGACCGGCAGCGCTTTCAGGAAGACGCTCCTGCGTTCAAGAACTTTCGCCTCATCATGGGGGAGGTCGTTCGGTTCGTCGGAGAGTTCCAGGAGCTCCTTCGGCGTGGCGCGAGCCAGTTCCTGAACGAGGAAGCCCAGAAGCACGCGGGAGTCGACCCGACCGAGCCTACAGCGAAGGTCGGCGAACGCCTCGACAGGTTCGTGGCAGAGGCGAAGGCGGAGAAGGAGAAGGCAGCGAGGGGCAAGAAGGCGCTTCAGGGGGTCCGCGAGCGGGTGCGTACCCGCGCTACTGCGCGGGCCCGAACCTCCAAGGCGTCACCAACACTCCCCTTCAACGACGGCCTGGACGACCTGCTTCACGATGTCGATGACGCCATCGAGCAGGCACAGGAGGCGCTGAGCTCCGTGGATGCCCTGTTGTCCCGGGCGGACGAAGTCGCCGAGCTGCGCAACCTGCTCGTGGAACGCAATGACGCGCTCCACGAGCAGGCGGTACTTCTGCATGAAACTGCGAGCCTCGGCATCTCTGCGGAGATGGTGTCGCACGAGATTGCCCAGATTGCTGATGGGATGTTGTCGCGCGCCACACCGCTGATCCGGTCATTGCGAGAGGCGAAGGCGAGTTCGAAGCTCATTGCATTCGTCGAGCATGTACGGACGCAGGCGGCAGCGCTTCGACGCCAGGCGAGCCACGTTGCCCCTGCTCTTCGATATGTCCGGGAGCGGCGAAGCGACTTGGACGTGAAGGCGGTCGTGAGCGGCGTGGCCGAGTACCACCGCGCTCGTCTGCAGCGCGGGCGGATCGCGTTGAGGGTCCGGTCAGGCAGCACCGAGCACTTTTCGGTCTACATGAACCAAGGGAAGCTCACTCAGGTGTTGGACAACCTCATCATCAACGCCGAGTACTGGGTCGCCGAGAAGCTGCGCCACGGCACGAACGAGGAGGGCTTCATCCAGGTAACGGTGGATCGACCCTTCATCCGACTGGTGGATTCTGGCGCTGGAGTTGACCCCGCTGTTGAGGAGATGGTCTTCGAACAGCCGTTCGTCACCCGCAAGAAGGAAGGGCGCGGCCTGGGCCTCTTCATCTCCCGGCGGCTCCTGGAGTCAGACGGCTGCACGATCTCCCTTGCGCCTGAGCGCAACGGCGAAGGCCGCCGCACGACGTTCGAGATCGACTTGTCAGGAGCAATGCATGACCGAAGCTGAATCCAACATCCAGTCCGTGCTGGAAAGCCTGGGGTTGAAGCACGTCGTTCAGGTGGACGACGCAAATGTTGCTGGCATCTCCCTTGAACGAGTCCTTGAGGCAGGCGGTGGATTCCTCGATTGGCCGGAGTGGGTGGAGCACGGCGTGACTGCGATCGACGCTCCATTCGATGAGAACTGGCGGCGGCAGGTCGAGAGGCACTGGGATTCACTCGCCGACGCCGACCAGCAGTCTTTCGCCAACGCAGTTCTTGGCGCTGCCGGAAAACTGGATGATGGAAACGCTACGGCCGACGTGGGTTTCCAGGCGGCGATCAAGGAGCTCTTCGGGGGTGCCTCGTTCGAAGCCCTCAGTCTGGGCGAGTGGCAGACGCGGAGCAAGGAGATCATCGACCGTGCGAAGGAAGAGCGGACGTTGGTGCTGTTCGACCTGCATTTTGAGCGGGAAGCCAGGCAAGACCGCTACGGTGTGGAGCTTCTCAAGCTCCACAAGAATGACGACCACCTCACGCTCGGACTGCTCAGCCATCAGCCTGCTGTTGCCGATGAGCCCCAGCTATGGAAGCAGATCAGTACCGAAACCAGTGTGGCTCCTGACCGATTCGTGGTGTTGTCGAAGCGGCGACTTGCAGACAACAACCCGGAGCTACTTGTCGACGGACTGCGTCGAACCGTGCTCGCGAAGGCGGTTGGTCAGGTGAAATCAACTTGCGGCTCCATTCTCTCCGAGAGCGTCAGTCAGGCCGAATCCGCGGTGAACGCGATCAGCGTGTACGACTTTGATCAAGCCATCTTCCGTTCGTCGCGCGTCGAGGGTGTTTGGGAAGGTGACACCTTCTTTCGGGTGTTCAACGCGGCAGTACGGCGTGCAGCCCAGCGGAAGATGTATGAGTCAAGCGAGCTCCGGGGCCAAATCGCCGACATTCGCAGAAAGTTCCCCCATACGAGCAAGATCGACGACTCGGTGGCTCGCTCGGCATGGGAGCTCCATCGCAGGGAAGTGTACGAAGACCACGACTTCGTGAACCGGCACCTACTCCCAGTCGCGAACGGAGACATCTTCCAGATCCGAAAGAATTCTGCTTTCAAGGATGGGAAGGACCGCCTGTTCGTCTTGGTTGTCCAGCCGTGCGACCTTGCCGTTCGGGACTCCGGACTGCGAGGCAACGAGGAGGGGATCCCGAAGTTCTCCCACATGGCCTATCTCGTGGAGATCCCAAGCGCGGCTAAGGCAATCCCCTCGTTCGCCGAGGTGACTACGCCGATCGCTGCTGCGGATGGCGCGACTCAAGAGATGACCCAAGGGATAGACGTTGCTACCGAACTTCAAGATGCGTTGCAGCGGGCTTCGGACCTCGAACAACAAATCACACTGGCAAGCGGTGCCTATGATGGTCTGGCGAAACGGACGGCCCGCGCAGAGACACGCCCAACGTCACGCTTTGAACTTCCCTACTTCGACGGCGGGTCACCCAACTCACGCTACATCGCGGTTGGCGGGCTCCACCATGCGTGGCTGGCGGCTCTGGACCTCTGTGCGTTGAACGCTTCCGGCGAAGCGCTCCTTCCGCTGGACGTCGTACTCGACGACGAACTCCTGCTCCCGGGGTGGACGGTTCGCGCGGCGAAGCTACAAGACTACTTCAAGAGCTTACTGTCGTTGATTCCGGCCGACGTTCCCGCCCCGCAGCAAGCGGAGCTTCGAGACGCGCTCATCCCGGCAGCGTGCCGCTCGCGTACCATGAAGGCTAGCGTGGAGGGAGATCCGGGTGCCCGTTTGGTCAAGTACGGCATCAAGCGGGTCGGGCGGCTCGCCCCCGACCGGGCTGCAGCGCTCCTTGGTCGCGTCGCCGCTCACCTGTCGCGGCCCGCTTTTGAGCACGACCTCGCTCGCGAGGACGCGTGATGCGCCGATCTTTGGCCGCGGGGAGGTGATGGGCAATTCGACGAGAACTCGATGGCGGACCGTAAGCCCCAAGCCTCGCCGCCGGCGCCGCCCGCTGCACGCCCATCCCCCGAAACTCTCCCCGAACCACAGCTCCCGGGCCGGCAGGTGCGCACGGTCGAGATGCTCACTTTTGGCGGTCGACCAGGCGATCCAGGAGCTGCCGCGGGAGAGCGCGGCCACCTGGACCGCTTGGCACTCGATACCACGACGCGCTCCCCTACTCGCTCCCCATGATCCGCTAAACTTGAGTGCCGCGCGAATGGCAGGAATACGCGTGATTGGCTGCCCGCGAAGCCTCGTTGAGGATTCTCATGGAATCCTTTGGTTGCTCCCAAGCGAGTCACCCACGCCAAGCAACAAAGCCCACCCCCCATCAACCCAACGAGTCGACCCCACCGGAGTCCCCCGCAAGTACCGAAGCCGATTCACCAGCGCCTCGTCCAACACCGAGCCCTCGCGAGACGCGACATCTCGCGCCAGGAGCGCCCACCCCAAATCCGTGAGGCTTACCGTCCGCTCGCCGAAACCGCCGTCACCGCCATCGATCCGCACCCCGCCCTTCGCCGACCGGCCGACGATCCGGCACCGTTTGCCGTCTCGGCCAACCCAACCACCAACTCCGGGCTCGACGAGCAACGCCTCGACAACCGCCTTCGCCCGGGACTCGGCATCACCCGGCAACGCACGCGAGGCGGACCTCGTCCCGACCGGGCCCAGTCGGCGCCAAGTGTCGAAGTCGACTTCGTCGATCGCCCACCCGCCGTCCCTTTGGCGGCTGACGGCCCCCAGACTCCGCCAGTGGCCTTCATCATCCTTCGCGACGGCAAGTGCCGAGGATGCGCCGGGAGGTTGCGACTCGATCGGCGACGTCACCGTCGGAGAGACCAACAGTCCGCTCGCATCGAGTAGCAGCAGCGCGATGCGGTCCGCCCGCATCGAGTCGACGTCGACCAGTGTGCCGACCGCCGGGAACTCGCCCCTGTAGCCGTTTGCAGGCGGAGCAACAGCCCAACCATCAGCACCGCGCCCAAACCGCACCACAAACGCCGTCCCCGAACCCCCAGCATCCACCCCAAACCACCCAACCAACAACTCCCCGAGCCGATTCGCAGTCTCCCCAACGGGATACGCCACGTTCACAAACTCCTTCGCAAACCGAAACACCCACCGCGCCCCATCCGGCAGCGTCACCTCAACCTCACCTTCCGGCATCCCCGGGTTCTTCGCCCGGTCGGGCAGCTTCAAGATCGGATGCCGGTCATTCCGCAGCACCTTGCAGACGATCTCCGCCACGCCGTCATCCGCATCGACCAACCGCCGGCGCCCCCGATACTCCGCCAACCGCCACGCGACCAGCTCCACCACCAACGCCTCGAACGCCGCGCGCACCTCGACCGCGACCTCGAAGCGCGGCACCAGCCACTCGACGCCGTCACGGACCTCGACGCGGAACTGCGGACGCACCTTGCTCTTCTTCGCGCTCTCGCCGGCCCACGCCGCGACGGGGTTGCCCCGCCAATAGCGCGCGAACTTGGCCACCTCGACCGCGTTCAGCGCCCCCTCGTCGCACGGCGCGCCAAGCTCCTTGACCCCGAATAGATCTCGCCGCAGCTCCGGGCTCCGCAGCAGCAGACGCCAGCTGCGGCGCGCCAGCTCCGGCACGGGCAGACCCGCCGGCGCGTCGCCGGCGCCGTGCAACGCATCCGCCTCGACCAGCGCCTGCAGCGCGACCATCTTGAAGCATTTGCTCATCGGCGTGCGCTCGAGCTCGCGCACGAACGCCCCGCCACCGCTCGCCAACGCAGCGCGCTCGTCGTCGTCGAGAGCCCCTTCGTCCGCGGCGAATTCGAGAAACCCGCGGCCCTTGCCGCCGAGCAGTTTCGGATTGAAGCCGAGCCGGTACATCTCCGCCGCGGTCGGGCGCCGGCCGCTGGCCTGCCACAGCTCGCGGAAACGCTGCGCACCGGGGTTGTCTTTGCCGACCGAGGCCAGCGCGCGCAGCAGGTCGATCGCCTCGAGCTCGAGCGACATGGTGCAGCCGGCTGGCATGGCGACCGTACCGTCCGCCATCCGCGCCGCCGTCAGCCACGCCGCCATCGAGGCCACGTCGTGCGGGTCGACGGGCAGCGCGTCGCGCAGCGTCTGCATCCGGCGGAGGAAGACGGCGTGGTTGCCGACCAGGTCGAGCACTGTCACGGCGCGCTTGCCCTCGGCGCGTCGCAGGCCACGGCCGAGCTGCTGCAAGAAGACGACCGGCGAATCCGAGGGGCGCAGGAAGACGACGCGGTCGACGCTGGGGACGTCCACGCCCTCGTTGAGCAGGTCGACGGTGACCAGCGCCGCGAGCTTGCCGTCAGCGAAGGCGTCGAGCGCGAGGCCGCGGTCGTGGCTCTCCGGGCCGCTGTGCAGCGTCGCGCAGGCGACGCCGCGCTCTCGCAGCCAGCGGCCGACGAAATCGGCGTGGGCGATGCTGCAGCAGAAGACCAGCGTCCGCTCGCCGGGGTGCGCCTGCCAGGCCTGCCAGACCTTCTCCATCCGCTGCTGGGTGGCGACGGCGCGGGCCAGAGCGTCCGCGTCGAATTGGCCGTTGCGCCAAGGGATCGGCGCGTAGTCGACCGGGTCGCAGAGGCCGTGGTAGGCGATCGGCACCAGCAGCCCCAGCCCGATGCCGCGGGCGAGGTCGGCGCGCACCGCGACGTGGTCGTCGAAGATGCCGGCGACGTCGGCGGCGTCGGCGCGGTCGGGCGTCGCCGTCAGACCGAGGATGAAGTCCGCTTCGAGGTCATCGAGGATGTCTCGGTAGCTCTTGGCGGTCGCGTGGTGCACCTCGTCGACGACGACGTAGTCCCAGCGGTGGTCCTTCAGGCGGTCGAGCGCGGGGCCGCGGCCGAGCTTCTGCACCGAGGCGAAGACGAAGTCGGCGTCGAGCGCGTCCTCCCCGCCGACGAACATCCCGATCTGCACGCCCTGCAGCCCGGCGTGTTGGGCCATCACCCGGAACGTCCGCGCCGCCTGGACCAGCAGCTCGACCCGGTGCGCCAAGAAGAGCAGCCGCGGGGTGCGACCGAGGCGAGCGGCCAACGCGGCGACGTCGAACGCCGCGAGCCAGGTCTTGCCGAGCCCGGTCGCCATCACCGCGAGCGCACGGCCACGCGCTTCGGCACGCGCCTGCGCCAACGCCGCGAGCGCCTCGCGCTGGACCTCGTGCGGCTCCGGCATCGGCAGCGACCCACCCTCCTGCTCGACCTCGCCCGGGACGTCGTCGAGCGGCGGCTTCTTCGTCGTGACGGCGACGTGCACGCGCTCGCGGTAGTCGGCGACCAGCTCCGCGTCGAGCTGGCGTGCCGTGGCCCAGAGCGCGTCGAAGGCCTGCCGCAGCCGCAGCCACGCGGGGAGGTCGGCGGCGCGGTCCAGCCGCAGGTTCCACTCGACCGCGTCGGTCAGCGCGGCGCGAGAGAGGTTGCTGCTACCGACCCAGCCGATGGCGCGCGCCGCGCCATGCTCGACCAGCCAGGCCTTGGGATGGAAGGAGCGCGACGAGGTCGGCAGCTTCGCCGTCTCGACCACGCGCACCTCGACCACGGCGCCGGGGCCGTCGATCGGCTGCGCCGCCGCGACGGGCGAGACGCCGCGCTGCCAGTCGAGCAGCGTGGCGAGGGCGTCGGCCTGGGTGATGCCGAGGTAGTCGCCGGTGATCAGCCGCAGCCTCGCGCCAGGCGCCATCGTCGCGAGCGCGGCTTCGAGCGCCTGCAGGCCCGATTGCTGGACGAACGCGGCGATGACGTCCAGCGCGCTCGCGTCCCGCAATTCCGGGCCGAGGACGCGGAGCAGGCCGTCATGCTTGCCGCCGGTGGTGAGCGCGTCGCGGCGCGGGGTCGCCTGTTCCGCGGCCTTGAAATCACCGGCGAGGTAATTCCCCTTCCCCGGCATCACATGCCGCACGCCACCACGCGGATCGGCCACATCCCCCTCGAAGCGCGGGATCACGTGCACGTGCAAGTGCATCACCGTCTGCCCGGCCGCGGCGCCGGCGTTGAAGCCGACGTTGTAGCCAGCCGGCGCGAATTCCGCGTCGAGCTGCGCCTTGACGACGTCGATGAGCTCGAGGATGGCGAGCTGCTCCTCGCGGGTGGCGTCGAACCAGGTCGCGACCTCGCGGAAGGGGATGACGAGCGTGTGGCCGGGGGAGACCGGGAAGCCGTCGCGGATGGCGAAGGCGAGCGCGTTGCGGGCGACGTGGTCTCGGGCGGGGCGGTCGAGGAAGACGGACATCGGGGCCTATCCTTCAGCTCAGGTATGGCACGATCCGATTCCGAACCTGGTGGAACACACAGCCATGCGGAGCGCGCAGCTGACGCGCAGCCTCGACCAAGGTGCGTTCATCTTCGACGGCGTCTCCGACTAGCTCGCGGACGCGCTCGATCGGTGCGACCAACTCGGTCGCGAATGCTCGGGCCTCGCTGTGGACGCCGCTCTGGATGTCGCGATGGACGACGCGGGCGGCGTCGCGGTCCGCGCCGCTGACGAAGAGCATCGGATAGAGCGCTGTTGCCGCATGGAAGCGCCGTGCGGCCTCGTTCCTCGACCGGATCCCACCGTGAACGGGACCACGCCCCGCCCGCCAAGCGACCCGAATCCGTGTCCCACCGTGGTCATCCAAGGCAGAGACCCGGACGCCGATATCGGAACAGACCTTGGCGGGTTCGGCTGCCGCGGCGCCGAGGACACTCCGCAACGCGGTGGCCCGCTCCCAGCCGAGCGCCCACGGGGGAACGCCATTCGGCGCGTCGCGTTCGTGCTCTCGGACGGCAGCGCGCAGGGCCAGCCAGTCGTCGCTGGCAGCGCCACCTCGGTCGGCGGCATCGGCAAGGCGGCGCGCATCGGCGATGGCCGCCGTGACGGACTCGGGTCGTTCGCCGTTCCAGACGGCTTCGACGAAGGGGAGCATGCCGGCCTGTGCCAATGCGCGCCACCGACGGTGCTCGTCACCGGTGTGCTCCCACCACCAACGGCCCTCGGCTGCCGCGAGCCGTTGTGCCGCGAAGTCCGTCGACCGCTGCTCTATGACGTTCCACAGCTCCGAGAGCTCCTTGGTGCGTGGATGGTCCGGAGCGAGTTCGCCGAGCCGCTCGAGCACACCTTCGACGAAAACGCGCAGCGCGGCCCGGAGATCAGCAGCAGCGACGAGGGCTTCGCCACGCTCCAAGAATCGAACACGTCCATGACCGACTTTGCCCCTGTCGGGTTCCCATCGCAGAAGCATGTTGCGACTCGATTCGCGCTCGAGCTGCAAGTCCGGTAGCGGTCCGCCTTCGCTCGCGCAGCGGAGTCGGTGCGTCCGCTCGAATGTCCATTGCGCTTCGGCGTCGCGGGGCGAAGCGAGTTGCGAGAAGAGATAGCACCACGAGCGTGCCACCCACTCTGCAAGCGGTAGCACCGTGTCTTGGACGTGGTCGCGCGTCGTTCGCCCGAAAACAGACTCGACCAGGGTCAAGACTCGCTCGTCGGTGCCATCGACGACGGAGACGCGAAGCTGGGCCCAGGTCGCGGCCTCCGCGGCGTCCTCGATCGCGCCGCCGTCGAGCGGCTGCCACTGAATGTTCAGTCGCGCGGCCAAAGTACCTCCCTGACTTTCATTGGCATGTGATGCGAGCAGCGTTCGCGTGTGATCGGATAGGCTTTGTACACGGGAACGCCTCGGTTTTCGACACGAGCTTCCCATATGATCTCGAGCTTCTCCCCCATGCTGGTGAGAAACTCGGACCTTCCCCAAGCGTAGCGCGGCCAGTCACCGTCGCGGAGAGCTGACACGTGGCCTCGCTCCAAGGCAGCCGCGATATCTGCGGGGAAGACCGCCTCGACGACTGAATCGGCGACATCGTCGGGACATGGAGTCTTGTCCGATCCCAAGTTGGGAGCTCCCCACTTGCTCGCTCTGCGTTTGTGATAAGGGCTGCCATGGCATTTCACCGGCATTGCTCGTCCTCCTCGCATGAACCCGGCGCAAAGCCCACGACGGCGCAGGCTAGGATCCTCGGTCCCGGCGGGTCAACGCCGGGTTGGCGGCCGGGCGGCCGCGCCGTCGATGATCGAGGCGCTCACACCCGCAAGGCGCCAGCGGTGCCGTAGTGTCTTGCCAGACGAGGCAAGATCGGGGCCCCTACCCGGACGACAGCCCAGTGCGCAGCCACGCCGTGAGCGTCGGCTTGTCGACGCGGCCGGCGGCCACGTCGAGCGTCACGGTGGTCAACTCAGCCGGTGACCACGGCAGCTCTGCGCCGTTGGCGAGGAGGAAGGCGAGGCAGGCAGCGAGGCCGGCGCGCTTGTTGCCGTCGACGAAGGGGTGGTTCGAGGCGATGTGGAAGAGGTAGGCCGCAGCCATCGCGGCGAGGTCGTCGTGGACGTAGCGTCCGTCGAAGGATTGGCGCGGCAGCGCGACGGCCGACTCGAGCAGGCCGAGGTTGCGGACGCCGAGGGCGCCGCCATGCCGCGCGATGGTCCGGGCGTGCAGGTCGAGGACGTCCTGGACCGAGAGGAAGATGGGCTCCATCGTCGGCGCGCCGGGCTACTTCGCGAGCTCGTGGAAAGCCTCGTCGTAGCGGTCGAAGAGGGCGTCGGCCAGGGCGTTGACGCGCTCACTCCCGAGGCCATGGCGAATCGGCGTGACATGCAGGGTGCCGTCGCTGACGACGAGCTGCAGCGGCGTCTCGGGCGTGATGCCGAGCTGCTCCATCAGCACGCGGTCGATGATCAGGGCGTGGCTGTTGCCCCTCTTTTTCAGCGTGCGGACCATGAGGACCTCCAACGGCGGGCTCGCCCGTGGTCACAGCGTGGTCACCGCCGACCACCGCGTCAAGTCCGGACGACCGTCCGCAAGGCCCCGAACAACCACGCCTCGCACCGACACGGCGTGCCGCAGACCGCACACGGCTGACCGCTGCGCGCCTGCTCCTCGGCGAAGAAGGTCGCGGAGGTGCCCAGGCGCTCGAAGCCGGCGGCCTCGTAGAGCCGGGCGGAGTTGTCGGCGCCGCCGTGCTGCCAGCTCACGCCGAGCAGGACCTCGACCTCGCGGCTGCGGAGCCACTGCACCATCGCGGCGGCCAGGGCGCGGCCGACGCCGGTGCGGCGGGCGGTGGGGTGCACCGCGAGGGTTTGCAGGCTGCCGGCCCGGCGGTCGGCGAGCCAGGTGGGCAGGTCGGGGCGGATGCGGCTGTAGCCGGCGAGGCCGCGCTCGTTGAGGATCGAGGCAACGCCGACGCCGAGCAGGGTGCGGGCCGAGTCGGCACTGCGGGCGATCTGCACGACGCGGGCGGGATCGACCAACCACGTGTCGAAGAGCGTGAGCTGATCTTCGCGCGGGCCGAACGTGGCGCCGAGCAACGCCTCGACCTCGGGGCCGTCGCGGCGGGACGCGTGGGCCAGCGCGAACGGCGTCGCGGCGCGCCCCAGCCGCGAGATCGCTTCCCGCTCGCTGTCGGACAGCGGCCAGCACGGCGCGGTCGGGGCGCCGCGGCGCCAGTCGATGCCCGGCGTGTGGCCACGCTCGCAGCGGTACCAATCGGTCTCGATGCCTTCGGAGGTGCGGTAGGCGGGCTCGGCCCGGCCTTCGAAGATGCAGCCCAAGCAGGCGACGACCGCGGCGTGCGGGCCCCCGGCCATCAGGGCGCCTCGGTCGGATCGAGCAGGAGGTACCAGGGCGTCAGGGCGTCGTTGCGGCGCTGCGTCACGGTGGGCTCCCGCTGCGGCTCAGGCACGGGCAGCAGCAGCCAACGCCGCATCTGCAGTGAGCAACGTGGCGGCGTGGTGGCGTGCAAGTGCGAGGTAGGTCGCGCCGTAGCCGGAGAGGCCATGGTGCCTGGCCAGATCTGCGGCGCGGTCCAGGGCCGCTCCGTGCGGCACGGTCATCACGGGCAACGCGCGCAGGTCGGCGAGCAGCGCGTCTCCGGTCGGCGCGTCGATGATGCCGCGGCGCTCCAGACGCAGCACGACGTGCAGCACCTCGGTGTGAAAGAGCGCCGGCACCAGCACCAACGCCGAGCCCTTCGTGGCGGCGGTGAGCGCGTGCTCGACGCCGTCCGGAACCGGCCCATCGGCGAGGAAGAGGCGCAGCGCGGCAGATGCATCCAAAACGAAGTGCGGCGTCACGGCCGGGCCTCCCGCCCCTGCCTGAGCTCGACGACGAGATCGAAGTCGGACGGCAATGCGATCTGCTCGCGCCAGCGCGCGGCACGGGCGAGGACGTCGGCGCTACCGTCGAGGACGCGGGCCGCATCGAGCAACAAGATCGCCTGTTGCTGCATGCTCCGTCGCTCGCGCGCCGCCAGACGCTTGAGCGCGTCGTAGGTCGGCTGCGGCAGGTCGCGGAGGCTGAGGTGTGGCATCGAGAGCTCCTCGGAACGGCCAGACACCGACGTTACTGCATTCTGCAGTCACTTGACAATGAAGTGTTGCGCTCGCGAGGGGCACCCGAGACTGAAGTCTCGGGCTGAAATGAACGCCCGGCCTTCGCCGGGCTCACGCATGGCGTGGTGCTCAGCCCCGCGGAGGCGGGGCGTCCACATGCCAGGCTGGGCCCACGCGTTCGAGGGCGTCGAAGGGGCACTTGACGCCAAGCCACGCCCCGGCCTACCAAGCGCGACGTGCACGCCGACGATACCGCCGCCTCCCTGCCGAGCATCGCGCTGAGCCCAGCCCGCGTGCTGCACCTGCACGCCGCGGCCGACGCGCCGACGCTGCCGGCTGTGGTGCGCAAACGGATCGCCGAAGCCTTCGCCGCCGACGCGGGCGCCGGCCTGCTGCACCTCGGCGCGGCGGAGGTCGGCACCGTGCTGCCGCAGCCCTTCGCCTGGTGGCGCGACTTCGCCGTCCGCTACGTGACCGAGCTGCGCCGCGCGGTGGCGCATGCCGAGGCGACCGGTGTTGCGGGCGAGGCGGGTGAGGGTGCGGCTGCGGCGGTGTTGCCGGAGGTCGAGCCGCCGGGGGAGCTCGACGCGCTGATCGCGTCGGCGCCGCCTTTTCTGGGCGCGGAATATCTCGACGCTGCGACCCTGCTTGCGCTCTGGCGGGCGATGGCCGAGGCCGCCGCGGCGCGCACCGACGCCGCTGGCGTGACGGCGTGGCTGGCGGCGCAGCATGCGTCGTGGCAGGCGGTGGGCCGGGTGCACCTGCACTTGGCCGAGCTCAAGGGCGACGAGGAGCGGCCCTTCGCCTTTGTCGCGACCTTCACCGCGCGGCTCTCGGGGGCTGCGCGGCCGCAGCACGTGCAGCTCGGCAAGGCGGTGCAGCGCGCCGCGACGACCGGCGACCGCGCCGAGCTGCTGCGCCTGCTCGCGCCGGTGCAGCGCGCCGCCGAGCGTTGCGGGTGGCTGGCGGCCAAGCTGGAGGCGGGCGAGCTCTACCGACCGAGCCGCTGGACGGCGGCCGAGGCGCTGGCGTTGCTGCGCGACGTCCCGACCCTCGAAGAGGCGGGCGTGCAGGTGCGGATGCCGGCGAGCTGGGTGCGCGGCCGGCCGCCGCGGGCGCGGGTGCACGCGACGCTCGACACCGGCCCGGGTGGGATCGACGCCAAGGTGCTGCTGCGCTTCGACCCGCGCGTCTGCGTCGACGGCGAGCCGCTGACCGAGGCCGAGCTGAGCGCGCTGCTGCAGAGCGACCCGGGCTTGGTGCTGCTGCGCGGCCGGTGGGTCGAGGTCGACACCGAGCGGCTCGCCTCGACGCTGCAGCGCTTCGAAGCGGCGCAGGCGCAGTCCGAGGCGGACGGCATCGGCTTGCACGCGGCGATGCGGCTGCTCTCGGGCGTGACGGCGGTCGAGCAGGGCGAGGACGAGCAGGCGCAGGCGTGGACCGAGGTCGTCGCCGGCCCGGAGCTGGCTGCGCGGCTACGCGAGCTGCGCGATCCCGACGGCCAACTCGCGGCGGTCGACCCTGGGCCGGCGCTGCTGGCGACGCTGCGGCCGTATCAGGCGCGCGGCGTGGCGTGGCTGCATTTGCTGGTGCGGCTGGGGTTGGGCGGCTGCTTGGCCGACGATATGGGCCTCGGCAAGACGCTGCAGGTCTTGGCGTTGCTGCTGGTGATGCGGCAGCAGGGGCGGCTGGGTGAGGCGGAGCCGGCGCTGGTGGTGGTGCCGGCGTCGCTGCTCGGCAATTGGCAGGCCGAGGCTGCGCGCTTTGCGCCGAGCTTGCGGCTGCTGGTGGCACACCGTGCGGCGCGGCCCGAGAGCGTGTGGACGCCCGAGCTGGCGGCGGATGTGGTGCTGACGACCTACGGCACGCTGGCCCGCGACGAGCGGCTGCGGGCGCGGGCGTGGGGGCTCTGCGTGCTCGACGAGGCGCAGGCGATCAAGAACCCGGGTACGCGGCAGGCCAAGGCGGCGAAGGCGGTGCGGGCGGGGGCGCGGATCGCGATGACGGGCACGCCGGTGGAGAATCGGCTCGGCGATCTCTGGTCGTTGATGGACTTCCTCGACCCGGGATTGCTCGGCCGCGCGCCGGAATTCAAGCGCCTGTGCGACCGCCTCGCCGATCGCGGCGACTACGCTCCGCTGCGGAAGCTGGTGCAGCCCTACCTGCTGCGGCGGCGCAAGACCGACAAGGCCGTCATCTCGGACCTGCCCGACAAGACCGAGCTGCGCACCGATTGTGGGCTCTCGAAGAAGCAGGCCGCGCTCTACGAGCAGGCGGTGCAGGGGCTCGAGCAGGCGTTGCGGGACGCGAGCGACATCGCGCGGCGCGGCGCCGTGCTCGCGGCGCTGCTGAGCTTCAAGCAGATCTGCAACCACCCGGCGCATTGGCTCGGCGGCGACGACTGGAACCCGGCCGAGAGCGGCAAGCTGCGGCGGTTGCTGGAGCTGGTCGAGACCGTCGCCCAGCGCGGCGAGAAGATGCTCGTGTTCACGCAATTCCGCGAGGCGACCGGGCCGCTCGCCGACATCCTGACCGCAGCCTTCGGCGCGCCGGGGCTGGTGCTGCACGGCGGCACTCCGGTGCGCAAGCGCGCGGCGCTGGTCGAGCGCTTCCAGACCGACCCGGAGGTGCCCTTCTTCGTCCTCTCGCTCAAGGCCGGCGGCACCGGGCTGAACCTGACGGCGGCCTCGCACGTGGTCCACTTCGACCGCTGGTGGAACCCGGCGGTCGAGGACCAGGCGACCGACCGCGCCTTCCGCATCGGCCAGCGACGCAACGTGTTGGTGCACAAATTCGTCTGTCGTGGCACGGTGGAAGAGCGCATCGACGCGCTGATCCAGAGCAAGCGGGCGCTGGCGGAAGAGGCCCTCGGCGGCGCGGCGGAGGTCCGCCTGACCGAGCTCTCCGACGCCGAGCTGCTGGCGACGGTCGCGCTGGATCTACGGGCCGCGCGGGCCGCGGCGGATTGAGGAGGGCGCATGTCGGGCTGGGGACGATCGGGCCGGAGCTACGGCTATTTCCAACCCTACGTCTCGGTGCCGGCGCGGCTCGACGCCGCGCGGCGCGAGGCGGAGCGGCTGCGTGGGCCGGGGGGCGTGCTCGAGCCGGTCGAGATCGTGGGCAAAGGCGTCGCCAAGACGTTTTGGGGCAAGGGCTGGTGCACCCAGATCGAGCGCCACGCCGATTGGCTCAACCGCCTCGAGCGCGGCCGCCGCTACCTGCGCAACGGCTCGGTCGTCGACCTGCGGATCGAGCCCGGCGTGGTCGAGGCCGTGGTCGCCGGCACCTCGCCCTACGAAGTGCACGTCGCGATCAGCCCACTCGGCGCCGAGCGCTGGGACAAGCTGGCGAAGGACTGCGGCGGCAAGGTCGCATCGCTGCTCGCGCTGCTGCAGGGCACGCTCGACGCGGCGACGCTGAAGCGGCTCTGCCACCCGACCGACGGGATGTTCCCGCTGCCGCAGGAGATGCTGTTCGACTGCTCTTGCCCCGACGGCGCGATGCTGTGCAAGCACGTCGCCGCGACGCTCTACGGCGTCGGCCACCGCCTCGACGCGCAGCCCGAGCTGCTCTTCACCCTGCGGCAGGTCGACGTCGCGGCGCTGCTCGGCGGCATCGAAGAGCTCGGCGCGGCGGCGACCGCGGCGACGGACGATGGCCTCGGCGACGGCGAGGACCTCGCGGCGATCTTCGGCGTCGACTTCGCCGAGCCCGAGCCCGTGCCCGTGCCCGAGCCCGAGCCCGAGCCCGATCCTGCGGCGGCAACGCCGGTGTCACCAGCGCCGGAAGCGCCAGTGGCCGGGTCGCTCGGACGCCACGCGCGGCGCCTGTTGCGGCCGCTCGCCGAGCAGCCGGACGAGGAATTCACCTTCGAAGGTGTGCTGCTGCTCGCGATCGAGCGCTCGGCCGAGGAGGTCCGGCAGGGGCTCGAAGAGCTCGGCGGCGCAGGCCTCGTCGCGGCGAGCCAGGATGGCGAAGGCACCTGGTGGTTCGGCGTCACCCAGGCGGGGGTCGTGGCGGCGAGCGCATCGCGGGGCTGATCAGCCCTTGCAGCCCGGCACCTGCAGCGAGACGCACTGCCCGGTCTGGCTATCGCATTCGTCGGCGGTGCAGAACTTGCCGTCGTTGCACTCCTTCGGCTGCGTGCCGACGCAGGCGCCGCTCTGGCAGAGGTCGAGCTCAGTGCAGGCGTCGCCGTCGTCGCAGGGCACGAACTTCGACGCCGGCGGCGTGTGGGCGCAGGTGCCGGTGAGCGTGCCCTTGTCGAGCTGGCAGGCGTCCTGCGTGCAGGGGTTGCCGTCGTCGCAGCTGTCGAGCTTCGAGCAGGCCTGGGTGCTGCACGTCGGACCGGAGTAGCCGGGCAGGCAGGCGCAGCTGCCGGCGGCGTCCGCGGTGCCGGGCATCGGCTCGAGCAGCACGGTCCGCGAGGGGCGGCTGTCGGAGGTCGCCATCGGCAGCCAGGTGGCGAGGCGGTCGGCGTCGGCGGTCAGCGCGGCGCCGAAGCGCTGCTGGTCCGAGACGGTGCCGACGGCGTAGAAGATCGGCGGCAGCAGGGCGCTCGGCTGGATCAGCTGCAGCAGCGTGGTCGAGCCGTCAGCGGCGACCGCCAAGCGCGCGATGGCGCCGAGCGCGCCGGGCACGTTCGGCGCCGGCAGCCGCGGCGCGCCGACGAAGAGCGTGTCGCCGTCGAAGGCCAGCGCCGTACCCAACTTCGCGTTGTGGCCGCAGCCGATCGTGGACGCGGCGGTGAGGTCGTGGTGGTGCTGCCAGCCGGCCGGATTGCCGGCGGCGCGGACGAAGATCGCGACCCCGCCGATGGCGCCGCCGGTGCCGCCGCCACAGTCCGCTTGTGGCACACCGACCGCGAGGCGATCGCCGCTGCGCGCCAGGGCGTGGCCGAAGGACGCCCCCGCCTTCGGCGCCGGATGCCCGAAGGCGCCGGCGTAGCCCCAGGTCGAGCCGCTGCGGACGTAGCGGGCCACGCGCCCACCGACCACCGGTGGGCTGAGGGTCGTCACATCGAAGGGACTGCCGAGCAACACGGCGTCGCCGTCGAGCGCGGCCGACCTGCCCGCGAGCCCCAAGCCGACGAAGGCGTCGGGCGCGCCCGCGCTCGAGCCGGCCTCGCCCTGCCACGCGCTGCCGACGCGCCGGAAGAAGCGCGTGCCGTTGGAGAGGGTGTGCAGCACCAGGGTCGTGCCGTCGAAGCCCAGGCGCTGCTCGCTCACGGTGTGGAGCACCGGGTTCTGCAGGCCGAGCGGGTTGGCGATGGTCTGGCCGGGCTGCCAGGCGTAGACGCCGTTGCCGTCGCGGGTGGCGGTGAGCAGGCGGCGGCGCGGCCCGTCGGCGACGACGAGCAGCGACGCGTCGGCGTTGGCGGCGAGGGCGTCGGCGAAGCGCGAGTGCGAGGGCGTCGCGGTCCCGCCGGCCGGCGGCGTCAGTTGCTGCACCTCGGTCCAGGCGCCGGCCACGCGACGGTGGATGGTGACGCGTTCGACGGCGGGGTTCGCGCCCGGGCTCGACCAGCCGCGGAAGAGCCAATCGCCGCGCAGCAGGATGGTGGTCGGCACGGCGGTCCAGATGCCGGCGCCGACCGGGCCGGGGTCGAGCGCGGTGGTCACCTCCTGGAACATCGGCACGCTGCCGTTGGGATCGCAGGCGGCGAGCACACCGCAGCCGGGGCCGTTGGTCGGGGTCGCGGTGCAGCCGCTGGCCGGGTCGCAGCTGTCGATGGTGCAGGCGTCGCCGTCGTCGCAGAGCGCGGCGCTGCCGCCCATGCAGATGCCGAATTTGCAGACCTCGCCGACGTTGCAGGCGTCGCCGTCGTTGCAGGGCGCGTAGTCGTTGGTCGGCACGTGGTTGCAGATCGGCGGCTTGTTCGGGCTGAGCGGCTCGACGCAGGCGTCGGCGGTGCAGGTGTTGCCGTCGTCGCAATTCACCGCGGTGCCGACGCAGCCGAGCAAAGCGTCGCAGTGGTCGCCGGTGGTGCAGGCCTTGCCGTCGCTGCACGGCAGGGTGGCGTCGAAGGCGTGCGTGCAGCCGCTGGCCGGGTCGCAGGCGTCGGCGGTGCAGGCGTCGCCGTCGTCGCAATCGGGCGCGGGTCCGGGCACGCAGGCGCCGGCGGTGCAGGCGTCGCCGGTGGTGCAGGCGTCGCCGTCGGAGCAGGGGACCGGGTTGGCCGTCGTGCCCGAGAGCGCGGTGTGGCTGCACTGCTGCTGGCCGGTGGGGCCGGTGCAGGCGTCGGCGGTGCAGGGGTTGCCGTCGTCGCAGGCCGCGGCGCTGGTGCAGAGCTGCATGCTGCAGTCGGCGCCGCCGGAACCGGGCTCGCAGTCGCACAGGCCCTGCGGGTTGCAGGCGCCGGCGCCGAGCTCGAAGACGCGGACGGCGTCGGTCGTGAAGGGCGGTGCGTGGACCCCGACGGCGATCTGGTCACCGTCCGCTGCGAGCGCCCGACCGAAGAGGTTGGGCCCGCCGGGTGCCCACGGGGCGAATTGTCCGGGCGCGCCGGCGCCCGGCGCGTGGGCGATCGGCAGCCGCCAACGTCGGCTGAAGCCGCTCGCGGTGACGTCGAACAACCGCAGCGACGAACCATTGGGGTGGGCCGCATTGCGGACCAGCACGCCACCATCGAAGACTTCGAACCGATGCCCGAACTCGAATTCCTGGCTACAGCCGGGGCTGGTCTCGAAGAGGGTGGCGAGCGGCGCGAACGGGGCGCCGGCAGTCGTCCGCTGGAAGGCCCGGACGCTACCGTGGGAGCCGCAGCCATCGTAGCGGATCGTGCCGACGTAGAGGCGATCGCCGGCACGCGCAACCTCGACGCCGAAGCCGGTCTTCGCGCCGCTGTTGCCGGGTTGGCCGAGCAGGGTCTGCGCGATCGACCACGTCGATCCGCTGCGGGCCAGGACGTCGACCCGGCCGAACGTATCGTTGGCCGTGAAGAGCGAGTAGCGCATGCCTGGCGAGCCGACGACGGCCTCGTCGCCTTGCAGATCGACCGCGAATCCGGTGCGCCCGCCGGGATCGACGCCCCAGAGCGTCTGCGCCAGGCTCCAGGCGCCCTGCGTGTCGCGTTGCAGAAGGTAGACCGCGCCGCGCACACTGTCCGCGGCGAGCTGCTTGCGCTGCTGCGCGCCGATGATCAGCCAATCGCCGTCGGCGTCGAGGCCGCTGAAGTCGAGGCCGTCGGTGTCGTAGGCGAACGCCGGTGCCGGCAGCGCCAGCGGCGCGCTGCTGGTCCAGACGCCCGGCGCGCCGCGATCGTAGACGCGCACCGCGCTGGCGCCGTAGCCGTAGTTGGGGCCGAGCTGGCGCGAGTAGACGACGGCGCGGTTGCCGTCGCGGGCGAGCACGGCGCGGTAGGCGAAGGCATTCTCCTGCAGCAGGCGGTTGGCCGGCGGGGTCAGGGTCGCCTCGTGGACCCAGCCGCCGCTGGCGTCGCGGCGATAGAGGATGACGCCACCGTTCCCGGCAGGCGTGGGCAGCTGCGGGTCGCAGACTGCGAGGCGGCCAGCGCGGAGCGATGCTTGCTCGGCCCAGCTCAACAAGCCATGGCCGGAGAGGTCGACGCGGTAGACGTTGGTCACCGGCACCGGCAGCGCCACGGCGACGCCGTCGACGTCGCAGGCGCAGCCTTCGCAGCTCGCGGTGGCGGCGTTCCAGACGGTGCCGGCCGGGCAGTCGCAGCTTGCGTCGGCGAGGCAGAGCCCGGCGCCACCGCAGAACGCGCCGGCGGTCGTGGCGTGGACGCAGCCGCTGGTCGCGTCGCAGCTATCGGCGGTGCAGGGGTTGCCGTCGTCGCAGGTGAGCGCGCCGCTGGGCACGCAGACGCCGGATTGGCAGGCGTCGGGGCCGGTGCAGGCGTTGCCGTCGGTGCAGGTCGCGCCGTTGGCGAGGTCGACGTGGGTGCAGCCGGTCGCCGGGTCGCAGGCGTCGGTGGTGCAGGTGTTGGCGTCGTCGCAGTCGACGGCGGTGCCGACGCAGCCGGTCTTCTTGTTGCAGGTGTCGTTGGTGGTGCAGGCGTTGGCGTCGTCGCAGGCCGAGGTGACGCTGGTGATGTGGACGCAACCGCTCGCGGGCAGGCAGACGTCCTTGTTGCAGGGGTCGCCGTCGTCGCAGTCGAGCGCGGTGCCGGGGGTGCAAAGGCCGCCGCTGCAGGCTTCGCCGGTGGTGCAGGCGTTGCCGTCGTCGCAGGCGGTCGAGGTCGCGACCGGGGTGTGGGCGCAGACGGTGGCGGTGCAGGTGTCGGCGGTGCAGGGGTTGCCGTCGTCGCAGTCCGCGGCGCTGCTGCAGCCCTGGGTGGCGCAGTCGGGGCCGGTGTAGCCGGGGGCGCAGTCGCACAGGGCTGCGGGCGAGCAGGCTCCGGCGCCGAGGGTGTAGACGCGAACGGCGGGGTCGGGGCTGCCGGCGCCGCGGGCGTCGACGGCGATGTCGGTGCCGTCGGTGAGGATGCCGATGCCGTCACCGAGGTTGCCGGGCTGGGCCGGGTCGAGCTGCCCTGGCGCTGTGGGGCCAGGCGGTGCGGCGACGGGCAGGCGCCAGCGCAAGACGGGGCCGTTGCTGCCGAGCGCGTAGTGACGCACCTCGCCCCAGGTGCCGCCGACCAGGGCCCGCGTCACGACGCCGTCGCCGAAGATCTGCAGATCGTCGGCGAGCGAGTAGCCAGCGCAGCTCGGCGCCAGGTTGTCGGTGATGGTCGCGACGAGGGCGAAATCGGCGGCGGCGCTCGGCCGGTCGAAGATGTGGATCACCTTCTCGAAGCAGGTACCGCCAGCGGGGATCGGCGAGCGCTGCATCGCGGCGACGTAGAGCCGGTTGGCCGACCGCGCCACGCCCACGCCGAAGAGCCGCGTCTCGGTGGTGCCGTTCGTGGGCGCGAGCAGGGTCTGCTGCGACGCCCATGGACCCGCTGTATGGCGATGGATGTGCACCGCGCCGGAACCGCCCTCGTAATACGCCGCGATCGCGACCTCGTCGCCCTGCAGGTCGACGTTGCTGCCGAACCGCACCGCGCTCGCCGCGCCGTGCAGCGTCTGCTGGAGCGCCCACGTGCCGGCGCTGTCGCGGCCGTAGAAGAAGACCGAGCCGCGCCCCCACTCCTGGACCAGCGTGCGGCCGGGCGCGCCGACGACGAGCCAGTCTCCGTCGAGCGCGAGCGATGCCGCACGCACGCCGTCCATGCCCATCCCGCCGGCGTTCGGCGGTAGCGGCAGCGGCGGCGCGCTGGTCCAGACGCCTGGGGCGCCGCGTTGGTAGACGCGGACGGCCGACGTCGTGCCGCCGCCATTGAACGGTCCGGCGCTGGAATAGGTCGCGAGCGCGTCGCCGCTGGGGTCGAGCGCGGCGACGTGGGCGAAGTGCAGCTCGTGGCTCGGCAGGGCGTCGGTGGGCCGGACCAGCGTCGTCTCGAGCTGCCAGCTCCCCGCCGGCGAGCGGCGATGGATCGCGACCGCGCCGGCGCCGGTGGGTGAGGTGAAGCCGGCGTTCGGGATCGCGAGCCGCCCGCCGCGCATCGCGGCCTCGGAGCGGAACGGACCGCCGCCCGCGGAACTCAGCGGCGAGGCCTGCGGCGGGTAGTAGACGTTGGTCACCGCCACCGGCAGCGCCACCGCGACGCCGTCGACGTCGCAGACGCAGGCCTCGCAGCTCGCCGTCGCGGCATTCCAGACCGTGCCGCTGGCGCAGATGCAGCCGCCACCGACGTCGCAAAGGCCGGAGCCTCCGCAGGCCGATCCGGCCAGCAGCCCGGCGCACGGGTTGCTCGGCGAGGCGTCGCCGCCCGCGTCGGTCTCGGCGTCGGCGGTCGTGTCCGCGCCGGCGTCGGCGGTCGTGTCCGCGCCGGCGTCGGCCGAGGCGTCGTTCCCAGCGTCCGGCTCGGCGGTATCGGCCACGTCGAGCGGCGCGATATCGTCGCAGGGCGCCGTCGCGGTATCGGCAGACTTCGCCTCACCGGCGCAACCACTGGCGAAGAGGGCAGCGAAGGCGACGCTGAGCGCGAGGGCGAGGGCGTGAGATCGCAGGGGCATCGTAGGCTCCAGAGGCCCACAGAGACGGGGCCAGCGGCTACGATGCCGTCCGGTGGCGGGCGTCGATAGGGGAGTTCAGATCGCGGCAAGACGCGGCGGCGGTGGTGGCGTCGGGACGATTTTGGTCGCCTCACCGCTGCCCTTGCCTAGGTTGGCGGCGGCGGCGTGGGGCCGTCGATGCACGGGGTGGGGCACGATGCAGGATCGACGACGGATGGGTCCGCGCGCGGCGTGGCTGATGCTGGCGCTGGGGACCTGGGGGCTGGCGGGCTGCGGCGGCGACGGGGCCAAGGTCCAGGGTTCGTTGGCGGCGCGGTCGGGTGCCGGGTTGACCAACGGCTTGGTGGTGACGCCGCACGCGCTGCGCTTCGACGGCGTGCGGATCGACTTGCTCCGCGTCGGCAGCGGCGACGACCCGACCCAATGGTCCAAGGTCGGCAGCGCGACGGCCAGCGAGGCCGGCAGCTTCGCCTTCGATGAGGTCGAGCCCGGCCGCTACGCGCTGCGGCTGGAGCAGCCGGAATTCGGCCAAGCCTTCGCCGCAGACTCGACCGACTTCCGGGTCGACGAGGGCGACACGGTGCAGGTCGTGCTGCCGCTCTACACCGGGGTCTCGCTCGGGCCACTGCTGACGGGTTCGACGGCGATGGCGATCGAGGCGGCGAGCGGCCGCATCCACCTGGCGACCCACGGCGGCTGGGCGGTGGTGGATCCTGACGGCGGCACCGCCGGGCTGCTGCGGAGCCGGGCGCTGTGGCAGCAGATCGGCGCGATCGCGGTGCTGCCGAGCCGCAAAGAGGTGCTCTTCATCGGCCACCAGCGGTTGATCCGCGCGCCGTTGGCGGCGCTCGCGCCGGGGCAGACGATCGACTTCGACGACCTCGCGACCCGACAGAAGGGCGTCGACGGCCTAACCTGGGCCGCGATCCCAGAGAAGGCGCGCATCGGCCAGGGCCTGGGCTTCACCGCGCCGAACAGCCGCCGCACGGCCTGGATCTCGGCGGACGAGAGCACGGTCTACCTCGCCTACGCCGGCGTCGACATGCTGGCCGGCGAGCCCTCGGGCCGGGTGGTGCAGGTGATCGACGTCGCCAGCCTCGCGGTGGTCCGCACGATCCAGGGCGCGGTGCTCGCCTTCAACGCCAGCGCCGACCGGCTCTACTTCGGCTCGCCGCAGGGTGGCGGCAACGAGGTCTTGGTCGTCGACGCGGCGGCGCGGAAGGACGTCGGCGCGGCGCAGGTCGAGGGCCAGATCGTCGGCGTCGCGGCGGTGCCGGGCAACGACGAGGCGTTGGTGATCAGCAAGCAGACGACCACCGCCGACGCCGAGGTCGCCTTCGTGACCAAGATCGGTGCCGACGCCAAGGTGCTGCTGCCGACCACGCGGCTGCGCGAATTCCTCGGCATCTCCGACGATCCGCCGGTCGGGCTGCCCGGCTTTGCCGCCGACGGCACCACCTTCGTCGTCGGCGGCCGGGCCTTCGCCAAGCAGGGTGAGGGCTTCCGCGCCATCGCGGTGCAGATCCCACCCGGCGGGGCCTTCCGCACCCGGCTCGCTTGCGCCACCGAGCGCGCCTTCGATCCGGTCGCCGGCTACGAGATCTGGCACGGCTCCGCCAGCGCCCTCGATCCGTGCCCGTGGGTCGGCCTCGTGCCGCTCGACCAGAAGTCGGTGCCGGTCGCCATCCGCGCCAGCTTCGGCCAGCTCGACGCCGCGCGCGGCCGCGTCGTCGAGACCCAATACGGCTCGCTCGGCCTGCTGCACTACGCCGACGTCAGCGCCGCCGCGCGACCCGAAGTCCTCGACCTGACCGCGGTCGGCGCGGGGCTGGTCGCCGCCGACGTGGTCTGCAGCGAGAGCCAGCCGTGCCCGGACAAAGGGCAGTGCGCCGGCGCGAGCGACACCGCCTTCACCGGCACCTGCGTCGCCAACCCGGCCGAGCCCTACCGCGCGCTCTGCGGCGGCCTGACCGAGCTCGGCTGCGATCCCGGCCGGACCTGCACCCTCACCAACCCGACCAACCCGAAGTCCAACGGCACCTGCAGCGGCCTCGGTTCGCGCGACTTCGCCGCCGAAGGGCCGAGCTGCGGCGCGAGCGAGCCGTGCCCATTCGGGATGGCCTGCAACGCCGGCGGCCACTGCGAGCCGAAGACCTGCCTGCTCGACGCGGACTGCGCCGCGGGCGAGGTCTGCGGCATGGTCGCGTCGATCGGCCGGGTCTGCGTCGCGGCGGGGGTGCTTCCGGCGGGGGCGATCTGCTTGCAGACCAGCGATTGCGCCACCGGCGCGTGCGTCGAGGTCCCGGGCCAGCCGGCGCCGATGAGCAACCCGGACGCCCCGCCGCACCCCAGCCTGCGGACGTGCGTGCAGCCCTGCTTCGCGACCTCGGCCTGCGCGACCGGCGAGGTCTGCGCGCTCGCGCCAGGGCAAGAGTTCGGTGATTCGCCCTGGCCGCTGCCCTTCTGTCGCGCCGCGACCGACGCAGGCTGCGATCCAGCCTGCGGCGCAGCGGAGATCTGCCTCGACGGAGGCTGCGGCATCGGCGTGAACCCGGCCGCCCTGCCGTTGGGACAGCCCGAGTCGGCGCGCTGCTTGCCACCCTGGCAGATGAACGTCTGGAACAACTGCAGCATCACCTGCAAGCGCAACAGCGACTGCCCCTGGCCGGCCGATTGCCTCGCCGGAACCTGCGGCGTCTCGAGCAAGGATCGCCCGGCCGACGCCGTCCTCTGCGCCGCGGGCAAGGGCTGCGCCGCCACCGAGATGTGCGCCGACTTCCGTGCCGACGTCGACGCGCCGAAGTGGACCTGCATGGACGCCGACCCCTGCCAATCCGACGCCGACTGCGGCAAGGACGCCGCCTGCAACGGCACCTGCGCCGCGCTCTGCGAGACCACGGCCGGCTGCCCGAGCGGCCAGGAGTGCACCGCGCACAAGACCTGGAACCAGCTGCCGGTGCAGCAATGCTACCCACCGTTCTGTGGCTGCACCGGTCCTGCCGCCGCGGGCGCTCTCTGCCGCTACGACGACCTCTCCTGCCACCTGCCGCGGCCCTGCGCGCTGGCATGCGACGAGACCAACCCGGACACCGCCTGCCGCCCCGACGACCCCGAGAAGCTCGCTGCGTCCGGCACCTGCCGCTGCCCGGCCTGCGCTTGGAACGGCACCGCCTGCAACACCGCCTGCCCGCCCAACCTGAACTGCCCGGCGATGCCGGTGCAGGCCTGCCCGGCCGATTACACCTGCACGTTGGTCAGCGGGCAGAAGTGGGGCGCGAGCTGTGCGTGCACCGGACCGAGCTGCCAGAACTAGAGACGCGACCAGAAAATGCAGTCTCGCATTTCCTGGCCGAGTCTCTCGTCTGTCTTCTGGGGGGCTGGGCGCTCCCTGGTCGCAAGAAGCGCGGTTCTCGCGGACCATCCCCCTCCGCGAGCCGCATCAGAACGTCGCCCACGGCGACGTTCTGATCGCGTCCCTAGGCGAGCTCGGTATAGCCGTCGGCGCCGGGGGTGTAGGCCTTCTGGAAGTCGAAGTCTGCCAGCGCGCCGCCGTCACGCAGCTTGGCGACCAAGTCGGGATTGCCGAGGAAGGGCCGACCGAACGCGACCAGCTCGCCCTTGTTCGCGGCGAGGTCGGCGTCGGCGCGGTCGCGGTCGTAGCCACCCGAGAGGATGATGGTGCCGCCGAAGCCGGAGCGGATCGCCTGCTTGACCGCGTCGGAGACGGCGGGCGCGCCCATGCTGCTGTGGTCGACGACGTGGACGTACCCGAGGCCCAGCTTGCCGAGCTCGCCGGCGAGGTAGGTGTAGAGCGCGTCCATCTCGGCGTCGGGAGCCATGCCCGAGAAGACGCCGTAGGGCGAGAGCCGGATGCCGACCTTCTCGGCGCCGATCGCGGCCGCGGTGCGCCGGGCGACCTCGAGGGCGAAGCGGGCGCGGTTGTCGACGCTGCCGCCCCACTGGTCAGTGCGCTGGTTGCTGGCGGCGTTGAGGAATTGGTCGATGAGGTAGCCGTTGGCGCCGTGCAGCTCGACGCCATCGAAGCCGGCCGCGACCGCGTTGCGGCTGGCCGTGACATAGCCCTCGATGGTGGCCTCGATATCGGCCTCGTCCATCACTTCGGGCACCGGATAGGGCTGCGGGCCGTTCTGGTCGGTCCACATCTCGCCGGGGCAGGCGATGGCCGAGGGGGCGAGCAGGCGGGCGCCGTCGACCATATTGAGCGGGTGTCCGACGCGCCCGGTGTGCATCAGCTGGGCGAAGATCGCGCCGCCGGCTTCGTGGACCGCGTCGGTGACGCCGCGCCAGCCGGCGACCTGATCTTCGGAGAACAGGCCGGGGATGCGGGCGTAGCCGAGGCCGTTGGCGTCGGGCGCGGTGCCCTCGGTGACGAGCAGGCCGGCGTCGGCGCGGGCGGCGTAGTAGCTCGCCATCAGCGCGTTGGGCACGTTGCCGATCGCGCGGCAGCGGGTCATCGGCGCCATGACGACGCGATTCTTCAGCTGCAACGAGCCGAGCGAGAAGGATTGGAACAGCGGCGCATCGGACATCGGAAACCTCCGTGGTTGGGATGCACACCGAAGCGCGGCGGGCAGGCGGGCGGTAGGGGCCGAGGGTAGGAGGGACCGTTGCAGCGGCGGAACGATCGACCCCGAAACGATGCGCGGTCGCCCGCCGAACTCAGGCGCCGGGCGAGGTGCAGAGCGCCGGCGGCAGCTCGCCGTCCCAGACCTCGACGCCGCGGTCGAGCAGCGCCTGCCGCAGCGCCGCCTTGCGCTCGGCCTGCCAGCTGCGGTCGCGTGCCTGCACCATGCCGGGGGCGTCGAGCAGGGGGCCTGCGTCCTCGATCGACTCGAGCACGCCGAGGTTGGCGGAGGTGGCGTTGGCGGCGATGGCGTCGGCCAGCGCGTCGAGCGGACCGGGCCATTGCGGCTGGACGATGGCGAAGGCGTGGACGCCGGCCGCGCGCAGGGTCGCGAGCGTCTGCAGGCGCTCGGGCACGGTCGCGGCGCGCGGCTCGAAGTGCTGGCGCACGGCGTCGTCGACCGTCGTCAGCGAGACGCCGGCGTAGGCGTCGGGGATGGCCGCGAGCAGGTCGACGTCGCGCGCGATCAGCTTGCTCCGGGTCAGCAGCAAGGGCGGGAAGCCGGCGCCGTGGTCGGCGAAGACCTGCAGGCAGGCCCGGGTCAGCTCCAGCTTGCGCTCGATGGCCTGGTAGGGGTCGCTGACGATTGGCGAGAACTTCACCGGCCCCGGCGGCAGGGTGGCGAACTCCTCGGCGAGCCGCGCCGGCGCGTCGCGGCGGGCGTCGACGTAGCTGCCCCAGCGGACTTCCGGGCTGCCCTCGAGGTGGCGAACCAGGCCGACCGGCCCTTGCGCGTAGCAGAAGCGACACCCGATCAGGCAGCCGACGTAGTGCGAGAGCGTGTAGTAGCGCTGCGTGCGCCACTGCGCCGGCGAGAGCAAGGGCCCGCCCTCGATGTGGCGGATCCGCGCCTGGCCTTCGGTCTCGCTGCGGGCGGCGGCGGCGCGCTCGCGCAAGGTGCGCAGGACCTCGGCTTCGTGGCGCTGCAGCAAGGGCACCAACGCCCGGCACAGGGCCATGCCCTCGGCGTCCGAGAGCGGGCGTCCGGCGCTGCCGCTGCCGGTCCGGTAGGAGACAGCGAAATGCGCGCTGCGGGCGGCGAAGCGCTGCACGGCGTCGACCGGCGCCAGCTCGACGTGCAGCACGCTGCCGCGGACGTCGAGCGCCAAGCGCAGCCCGGCCTCGCTGCTCGAGGAGAGCCAGCGCACGCCGGGGAAGAGCTCGTCGCCGGGCCGATGCGGCGCGAGCAGGGCCTCGAGCAAGCTGATCAGGTTGGTGCCGTCGGTGGCCATCGTCCCTCTGCGCGGTGCGCTGCGTCGCGCCAGCGGCGCGGCCCGATTGCAGGGGGCGGTTGCTGTGGTGTCAAGGTGCTAGGTGCCGAGCGCATGGCTTGACGCGTTCGCGCGTACACCGTATGTTTTCTCCGGGAGATTTCGTACCGATGACAATGGCAGCACAACCCGAACTCGAGCCAGGAACGGTGTACCGCACCCGCGAGTTGGCCCGTTGGAGCGCCAACCCGACGCGTCTCGCTGCGCGGCTGGTGCGAGATGGCGCGCTCGTCGCGCTGGGTCACGGCCTCTATGCTTGTCCGACGCCATCGTTCTTCGGGCCCAAGCTGCCGGACGACGCTGCGGTGATGCGCGCGTTCCTCGGCTCGGACGAGTTCGTATTCAGCGGACCACCAACCTGGACCCCGCTCGGACTGGGAGCGACCGCTGCCTGGTCGTCGACGCTCGTCTACAACCGCAAGCGGACCGGAGAATTCCACTTCGCCGGACGCACCTATCTGCTTCGGAGGGTCGACTTTCCGGCCGACCCCTCGCCGGAGTGGAGGGTCATCGATCTGCTTCGACATCACGAGCAGGCTGGCGTCGATGTCGAAACGGTGGCGCAGCGACTGCGCACCTCGGTGGAGAACGGCCGGTTCGACGTGGCGGCGCTTCTCGTTTGCGCGTCAACATTCGCGGAGGTTTCGATCAGGACCGTGCTCGAACAAGCACTGGGCGTCTGGATCGGCTGACCGATGGACGCGCCGCGATTCGTGCACGAGCACGAAGACTTCGCCGCGCTCGTCGACGGTGCAGCACGACACGTCGGGATCGCGGTCGCGCTGGTCGAGAAGGACTACTGGGTCACGCACACGCTTTGGGCCTTGCAGCAATCGGGCTTGGAGATCTGGTTCAAGGGCGGAACCTCGCTAAGCAAGGGCTTCGGCCTGATCGAACGCTTCTCGGAAGATCTCGACCTCAAGGTCACAGCCGGCAGCGCAGAAGGCATCCACGATCCCTCTTCATGGAAGAGCAAGAAGAAGGGGGCCATCGCTGCACGCAAGGCCTTCTTCGAAGCCATCGCCGCGTTCGTCGACGTGCCGGGATGTCGGCTGGAACTCGACGACTTCGCCCCGGAAGACATGGCGTTGACGGCCGAGATTCGCGTGGTGGTCCCTTCGGGCGTCGTCGCAGCGTTGGCGTATCCCAATCGACCCTACGTCCTACTCGAGTTGGGAACTGCCCGGGTCGATCCTGCCGTCCAACGCGACCTGACGTCATGGGTTCACGACCACTTGCACAGGCTCCAACTTGCCGCGCACTTCCTGGACAATCGGCCGAGAGCGGTTCGGTGCCTGCATCCGTGGGTCACGGCGATGGAGAAACTCGACGCGATCAAGCGAAGGTGGGGCCGCGAGGAGTTCGAGCCCGCCGGCTTCGTGCGGCACTTCGACGATCTCGCGAGCATCATCCGCCGCACCTCGAGCGATGACTTGCCGCCGTCGTTCGACTCACTCACCGCACTCGCCGCCGCCGTCGGTGTGGCGTTGGACGCGACGCATCCGGCATTCAACCAAGACGCGGACATCGAGCGACACGCGCTGCTGCAGCAGGCCTACGACGCGATCGGGCCCATGTTCTGGGGCGCGCGCCCGACGTTGAACGAGACCCTTGCCGAGCTTCGAAGGTGGCTCGGTCACTTTGACGGCGCGAGTGTCGGGTCTGCCCACTCTAGTCCGTGAGCGCAAAGACCGAGAGCCAGTCGCCCCGGACCTCGACCGCAGCGAGCAGGGCGGCGTAGTAGGGGTGCGCCGCGAGCGTCGCCGAGTCGCCGACGACGACGAGCAGCCGCTGCGCCCGCGTCAGCGCGACGTTCATCCGCCGCGTCTCGGCGAGGAAGCCGATCTCGCCGGCGTCGTTGCTGCGCACCAGGTCGAGCACCACGACGGGCGACTCGCGGCCCTGGAAGGCGTCGATGCTGTCGACCCGCAGCCCGTCGGCCATCGGCCCGGCCAGGCGCTGCCGCAGCAGCCGGCGCTGGGCGTCGTAGGGCGTGAGCACGGCGATGGCGTCGGCCGGCACGCCACGGTCGAGCAGGGCGCGGACCTCGCGCTCGGTCGCCACCGCCGCCTCGGGGTTGAAGGTGCTGCCGCGCTCGCCATCGGCCGCGGTCGTGCGCTCCTCGACCCAGCCCGCGCCGGCGGCGTCGATCAGCACCAGGGGCGCGGTGCGCAGTGGGTCGCTCTGCACGCCCGGCAGCGCCTCGATCCGCCACGCGGCGACGGCGGCGTCGGCCTCGAGTTGGCCGCCATAGCTCTGCGCCGAAGGGAAGGCCATCAGGTCTTCGTGCATCCGGTGCTGGCGGACCAACATCACGGCGGCGCTGGCGTCGCGGCGGGCCAACCGCTCGAAGGCCGTCACGCCCAGACCTTCGCGCGCCGCGTCGTGATCGAGCACCGTCGGCGGCAGCTGCTCGGGATCGCCGGCGAGGACCGCGCGGGCGCAGAGGCCGAGCGGCACCAGCAAGAGCGGATCGACGGCCTGGGTCGCTTCGTCGACCACCGCGAGGTCGAAGCTTTGCCCGTCGAGCTCGGCGGCGTCGGCGCCGGCGCAGGTCACCGCGACGACCCGCGCCTGCTCGATCAGCGCGTCGCGATGCAGCGCGAGCTGCTGGCGGGCGTCGCGCAGCAGGCCGCGGGCCTCGGTCCGCATCGCCCGCGCCTCGTCGCGGCCGAGGCTGCCGCGCGCCCGCTTGCTGTCCATCTTGGCGAAGATCTTCCGGGCCTCGGCGACCCATTTCGCCGCCATCGGCGCGGCCGCCGAGGCTTCGAGCCGGGCGTCGAGCGAGCAGTCGACCGTCCCCGGATCGAGGCGCGCGGGATGGCCGATGCGCAAGACGTCGACCCCGGCCTCGCCGAGCTTGGCGACCAGGTGATCGACCGCGGCGTGGCTCGCCGCCGCGCAGAGTACCCGCTCGCCACGACCGAGCGCCTGCCGCACCACCTCGACCAAGACCCGCGTCTTGCCCGTGCCCGGCGGGCCGTGGACCAGCGCGACCGGCGCCGCCGCCAGGGCATGCGCCACCGCCCGCTGCTGCCGCGGATGCAGCGCGACGTCGCGGAACGACAGTGCCGCCGCGTGGCTGGACGAGAGGCCGGAGCCGGCGCTCGCAGCCGCGCCATCCCCGCCGCCCCAGAGCGCCTCGCGCATCTTGCCGAGCGCGCTGCCGGGCCGGGCCTCGACGGCGCGACGCAAGGCCGCGGCGCCGCGCGCGACGGTGACGTCGGGGGCGTCGCGATCGAGCCGGAAGCCCGGGGCGTCGAAGGTATCGGCGAAGGCCTCGTCGACCACGACGTCGAGGCGGCGGCCACCGCGGCGGCCGACGACGCCGCGGACCGCCTCGCGCTCCTCGGGGCTGCGGCGCCAGAGCAGGACCGGATCGCCGGGTCGAAGGCGGCTCGCGGCCACCGCACCGTCGCGATCCGACTCCAGCCGCAGCCCGATCCGCGGCCCCGGCACGGCGAAGAGGTCGGCGACCGCGAGTTGGTCGAGCGCGACGCCCGCCTCGACCCGTTCGGCGAGGCTGCGCCCGGCGCGCTCGGCCTCGGCGCGGGCGCGGGCGGCGGCGGCCTCCTGCTGCCAGAGGCGGGCGAGCTGCTCGAGCGCGTCGGTTCCGGCGGTGCGCTGGGTCATCGACGACTCCTTCTTGACGCGGGGAAGGTCGGGAACCAAGCTCCCGTTCAACTAGCAAGATGTATCTTGCTTATTGGAGGTCGCATGGCCGACACCCCGACGATGGCAGCAGGGCTTGCGCCCGTTGTCGAGGCTCTGCGCTGGCAGACGCCGTGGCACGAGGATGCGCCCGGCTGGGTGGCGACGCTTCCGACGGTCGAGCGCGCGATCGTGAGTACGTCGCATGCGACGATGACGTCGGATGACCGCCGAGGGATGCTCATCGTCGGTCCACGGCGCGTCGGCAAGACGGTCGTCATGCAGCAAACCGTGCGTCGACTGCTCGCGGAAGGCCGAAACCCACGTTCGATTTGGTGGCTCCGTCTCGACCATCCCGAGCTGCGCCTGCGTTCGCTGGGCGAGTTGCTCGGCGTCGTCCTCGAGCAGGCACGTGCGGTGGGCGTCGGGGCGACGACGCGAGACCCCATTGCGTTGTTCCTCGACGAGGTCACGCGCGCGCAGGATTGGGATCTCTGGCTCAAGACCATCTACGACGATGCCTGGCCGGTGCAAGTGGTCGCGACGTCGAGTGCGACGTCCATGTTGCGGCGTTTTCGAACGGAAAGCGGAGCGGGTCGTTGGCGGGAGGTCGACTTGCCGCCGTGGATGCTGCACGAGCAGGAGTCGCTCGGTCCTCCAGAAGCGTTCGCTACGGACGACGTGCACGAAGCACTCTGTGAGGGCAGCCCGGAGTTTCCCTTTGTTGCGGGCGTTTCGGAACCTCATCTGTACGGTTCGCTGCTGACGTCTGGATTCCCCGGTTACGTTCTCGATCTGGAGGGGCGACGCGAGCGCGCCATTGGGGACATTCACGCCCGGATGCGCGACGAGGTCGTCACCAATGCCATCTACAAGGACCTCCTCCTACACGTTGGGATCCGCAACCCGGAAGACTTGGAGCGGCTGCTCCTGATCTTGGCAGATCAATGGACCGGGCTGGTCTCGCCGCAGAAGATCGCGTCTTCGCTCGAGATCACGACACCCACACTGTCGACGTACCTTGCCCATCTGGAGAGTACGCACCTCGTCTTCCAGATCCCCAACTACGGTGGTGGCGAGGAACGCACACAGCGCCGCGGCAAGAAGATCTTCTTCGCGGACTGTGGCCTCCGGCATGCCGTGCTCCAACGTGGTTCGAAGGCGATGAGCCCGGACGCACAGGAGCGTGGCCGCTTCTACGAAAACGCCGTCGCGGCACACTTGCAGACGTTGGCGGTCCGCACCGGGCGCCGCCTCTACCACTGGCGAGAGGGCAAGGATGAGGTCGACTTCGTGCTCGACACTGCGACGGGCCCCATCGCGGTCGAGGTGGCCAGCGGGCCGAATCATACGCGGCGGGGACTCGCGGCGTTGCTGCGCAAGCGGCCCGAATTTCGCGGCCGCCAGTGGTTGACGTGGCCGGGCGCACCGCATCGGGCGCCCAACGGCGACGCGCCGGGCTCGATCAACTTGGCCGATCTGCTCCTGGTTGCGGGCTGGCTCGCCGATCGCGCGCTGTAGTCGGCTACGCCCCCTCCTCGTCGCCGCGCAGCCGCGCCCGCACGCCCTCGACGTAGGCCGCCCGCTCGGTCCGGGCCGTGCTGCCGCCACGCGGACCGCTGGCCTGCTGCAATCCACGTCCGCGCCGGCGGTGGAAGTCGAGCGCGGCGTGGCGGTCGGCGAAGAAGCGCACCTCCGCTACGGCTTTGGCGGTGCCCTGCCAAACCACGCGGCCCTCGCGGAGCAGGCGCACGCTGGCGTCGTCCTGCTGCACGGTGTCGGCGTCGACGTAGTGCACCCCGGCGTGGTGGAAGCCGCGGGCGAAGACGACGGCGGCGCAGCGTGGCGGGGCGGGATCGGCAGGCGGGTTCGACATGGGCTCGAACGCTGCGCGGCGCGCCGACCTCCGTCAAGGGTCGGGGGGCTAGGGAGGGTTGCCACCGCCACCGGCCGCGGGCGTCCAGGTGAACTTGGTGCAGGTCACATTGTCGGCCGGCCAGCTGTCGTCGGGATAGATGATCCGGGCACAGATGCGGTCGTAGGCCTTGTCGCCACCGGGCGGGTTGCCGGCGGTGAAGTTGATGGTCGCGAACGTGCCGGTCGGGTTGGGCGCGCCGAGGTCCGAGCTCATCTGCGCACCGTGGATGCCGGCCGTCGTACCCTGCGCCAGCGACTCACCCTGGGCGACCACGATCTCGAACATCACCTGCTGGCTGACGTTCGGCACCTTCGCGCCGTAGTTGTTCATCTGCACCTTGACCTGCAGCTTGGTGCCAGCGGTGCCGGTCGCCGGTGAGACCGTCATGTTCTTCACCGAGAAATTCGCCTTGGGGACGCAGCCCTGCGGCTGCGGGAAGACGCATTTGCCCGAGAGGCAGACCTCCTTGGTGCATTCGTCGCCGTCGTCGCAGGTCATGTCGGTGCCGACGCAGCCTTTGTCCTTGCTGCAGGCGTCGTTCTCGGTGCAGGCGTCGCCGTCGTCGCGGGCGCCCGACTCCAGCGCCGTCGCGGTGCAGCCGAACTTCGGGTCACAGGCGTCGGTGATGTTGAAGAATGCCGCTGTCGACGAGCGCTGCCCGTCCGGTCGTCAGCATCCCGCGATCCAGCTGCGACCAACGCGCGCTTTCTTCCCAACCGGCGACTGCCTCCCTATCATGCCGATGTCGGTGCGAAGCTCGGCCGACCGGGAGCCTTCGTGCAGTTCGCCGACCGCCAACGCTACTACAACCGCTGCAAGCCGCTGGAGGCGCTGGCGCCGAACGACGATCGCAACGTCGAGATCGACGCCATCTGCATCGACGGCGAGCGGCCACGCGGTGCCGTGTGGGTCGACCGGATCGCCAACCACTTCTTGCTGGCGGACGGCCCTCTCTGTCGCTTCGTCACAGGGTTGCCGGGCTCAGGCAAGTCGACCGACCTACTGCGGCTGGCCGAGCACCTGCGTCAGGACCACACCTGCAAGCTGCTGCCCATCATCGCGAAGGCCGAGGACCTGCTGGACCTCGACGCGCCGATCGACGTGCCGGACCTGATGCTCGCGGTGGTCCAGGCCACCGAGGCCGAGGTCTCGCGCGTCTGCGGCCCGGCCCCTTCGGCCACCGGCGCGATGGAGCGGCTTTGGAAGTGGCTCAGCAGCACCGACGTGGAGCTGCAGAAGCTCGAAGCCTCCGTTGGCGTCGCCAAGGTCGTTGCGGAGTTGCGGCGCCGGGACGACCTGCGTGCGCGGCTGCGCAACAACGTATCGCTGCGGGTGCGCGCTTTCATCGCGGAGGTCCGTGAGCGTCTGACCGAACTCGAAGCGCGGGCCAGGGACTCGGGCTTCGCCGGTCTGCTCGTCATCGTCGACTCGCTGGAGAAGCTGCGGGGGATCTCGACCAACTGGCTGCAAGTCCTCGACAGCGCCGAGCGCACGTTCGTCGCTCAGGCGGAAGACTTGGTCTTGCCCGTACACGTCGTCTACACCGTGCCGCTGGCGCTGATCTGGCGGATGCGCCAGGACGTCGACGTGATGCCGATGATCAAGCTCTACGGCCGGGATGCGCCGCGTGATGGCGCAATGCACGGCGCAGGGCTGGAGGCCGCGCTGCAGATCGTCCGGCGCCGCATCCCGGAGGATGGCCTGCGCCAACTCTTCGGCGACGAGTGGCTGATGTCGGTGACGCGCCTGATCCGGCTCTCCGGCGGCTACCCGCGCGATCTGGTGCACCTGCTGCAGATGGCGGTGCACGCGGTCCAGGACGCACCATTGGACGAACGCGACGTCGACCGGGTGTGCAACGAGTTCAGCGACCAGCTCCAGCGCATGGTCCTCGCCGACGACTTGCCGATCGTCGCGCGCGTCGCGGCCGAGCGTGCGGTGCGGCCACAGGAGGGCCAGCTGCACACGCTGGATCGCCTGGTCCGAGCCCAGGTCATCTTGGCGTATCACAACGACCGCCCCTGGTTCGACGTGCACCCTGCGGCGCGAGAGCTGCTGGCGACCTCGGACGACGCCAGGACGCCGTGAGCGAAACACCGACCGAGCACGACGTCGCCCAACGGCTCGCGGACGTGCTGCGCCTCGGCGTCGGCTTCCACTTCCACCCCATTCAGGTCGCAGGTCCCGTTGCCTGTGACCGCTTGCGGGAGCAGATCGTCGCGGCGCTCGCGGACGACACTCGCCTGAGTTGGCTGGCGGCGCCGATGCGCTTGCCGCTGCAACCGGTGCGCTTTACCGACTTGATCGATGCACTGCTGCGACCGCTTCTGCGTGACGACACGGCAAAGGGTAGCGGCGTTGTCGTCGACGCTGCCAACGCCGACCCCCGCGATGCCTCTGCGTGGCGCAACTGGCTGCGACGCTGCAACGAGGCGCGCGACCGCATCGCCACTGCCCTCGACGCGAGCCTGGTCCTCATCTTGCCCGGCTGGCTCTTCGGCCACCTCGCAGACGAGGCGCCAGATTTGTGGAGCGTGCGTGGCTATGTCGCGCTGCTGCCGGACGGTCAGCCGCAGCAGCGTGAGGCCGAACGCGCGCGGCTGCAGCTGGTGGATTCGATGGATATGCGCCTGCGCGGGGATCTCGATGCCGGGTTGCGAGTGCTGCAGCACGAGATTTTGCCGTCGCTGAAGGCGGTGGGTGACGTGCGCGGCGCCGCGCTCGCGATGGGGCAGGTCGCTGACATCCTGCAGGACCGCGGCGAACTCGACGAGGCTCTCCGCATCCGACGCGAGGAGGAGCTACCGGTCTACGAGCGCCTGGGCGACGTGCGCTCCAAGGCCGTCACCATGGGCAAAATCGCCGACGTCCTCTACGCCAGAGACGAGCTCGACGAGGCGCTCCGTATCCGACGCGAGGAGCAGCTGCCAGTCTACGAACGCCTGGGCGACGTGCGCTCATTGCTTGTCGCCCGAGCCAACCTCGCCATCAACCTGGCGAGGCGTGGTCGACGAGAAGACGCCGACGAGATCGCCAGCCTGCTAGCCCTCGCCTGGCGCGACGCCAACCGCCTCCGACTGCCGGAGGCCGAGCAGATCCGTGCCCTCTACAACCGAATTCTCGGCCGGGACGCAGCCGAACCCGCTGCCGAGCCCGCAGCCGAACAGTGAAGCAAGCCCCCCGTCCACGGGCCGACCGAGGTTCGTGGGCGCCGCCGGCGATGCCGTTGGCGTCGTTGCCCCCTAGCGCCCGCCGCGGTGGAAGGAGCCCCTGTCGGTCCCTTCGACACCGTGCGAACTTGCGCCACGCGGCGGCGGCGTACGCCGCGTGGAGGAGGACGTGCGCCCACTGATCATCGCGTTCGCGGTTGTCGTTGCTGGCTGCGGTGCGGCCCGCCCGAGCCCTGCGACGACATCCGACACAGGCGACGCAGGCGACGGTAGTCTCGAGGAGGTCGCCTTCCTCAGCGGCTCCTGGCGAGCCAGGCCGGAGGGCGGAGAGGGCGCCCTGACCCGCGAGCGTTGGTCGGCACCGCGCAACGGCGTGATGCTCGGCGTCGGCCGGGTCGACGAGGCCGGTTCGCTCGCCTTCTTCGAGTTCCTCCGCCTCGCCCGCACCGACGAACCGGATTGCCGTGTCGCCTATTTCGCCAGCCCGATGGGGAAGCCCGCCGTTCGCTTCTGTCTTGCCGAACGGGGGCCGGGGCGCGTCGTCTTCCGCAACCCAGATCACGACGATCCACAGGAGATCGGCTATGCGCGCGAAGGCGACGGCCTCGCCGTGTGGACGCGCAGCCAGCGCACCGTCGACGGCACCCAACAACTCCGCTTGCGCCGCTGGCGCATGCTCCGAGACCGCTGAACGGTGGACCCTGACGAGACCCTTCTTCCGGGCATTTCCCGAGCCCTGCCGATGCGGTAGCTTCCGGACGATGCGTCCCGCCCAGCACCACGCCCGCTCTGCTTCGCTGCCTGCTCCCGAGCGGCAGACCTTCGAGGCGGCGTTGCGGGCGTCGGCGTTGGAGGAGGCGCTGCTCTCGGACGTGCCACGCTCGCTGACGGCGTCGCTGCCGCGGCGGATGACGACCCTTCCGGGGGCGACCGGCGGCGCGGCCCCAGCGCACATCGAGGGCGAGGCGGCGACTCCGCCACCGCTGCCCGGCGCGAAGCGGGCGAAGGGCGCCAGCAGCCCGGCGCCGATCTCGGCGCGGGTCGCCGCGTTGCCGCGCCTGCTGCATCCGCAGGACGACCGCCCGCCGGAGCTGGTGCTGGGCGAGCCACTCGGCCAGGGCGGCATGGGCGTGGTGCGGCGTGCGCGCCAGCTCGCGCTCGGTCGCGAGGTCGCGGTGAAGCAGGTCCGCGCCGACCTGCGCGAGCGCGGCACGGCGGTCCACGCCGACGCGGTGGCGAAGCTCCTCGACGAGGCGCTGATCTCGGGCCACCTCGAGCATCCGGACGTGCTCCCCGTCTACGCCCTCGGCCAGGACGAGGCGGGCTCGCCGCTGCTGGTGATGAAGCGGGTCGAGGGCACCTCCTGGGCCGAGATCTTGCAGGACGACGCCCACCCCGCGCTCGAAGGCAAAGAGCCCATCGTCTGGCACCTCGAGGTGCTGATGCGGGTCTGCCGCGCCGTCTCCTACGCCCACAGCCGTGGCGTCCTGCACCGCGACCTGAAGACCGAGAACGTGATGATCGGCCGCTTCGGCGAGGTCTACGTCCTCGATTGGGGCATCGCCGTCGCGCTCGGCGAGGGCGGCTCTGGCGCGCTGCCGCTGGCGATCGAGAGCCGCGAGATCGTCGGCACGCCCTCGGCGATGGCGCCCGAGATGGTGATGGGCAATGGCGCGCTGCTCTCGGAGCGGACCGACGTCTTCCTGCTCGGCGGCATCCTGCACGAGATCTTGACCGGCGCCCCGCGCCACCAGGGCCGCGACGTCCGGGCGCTGCTCTGGGCCGCCTTCGAGTGTCGGCCGCCGACCTACGCCGCGTTCGTCCCGCTCGAGCTCGCCGCCGTCGCCCACCGCGCCGGCGCGCGGCTACCCGAAGACCGCTACCCCGACGCCGACGCCCTGCGCGTCGCCCTCGCCACCTTCCTCGAACACCGCGAGTCGATGCGGCTGCTCGACACCGCCCGCGCCCGCGTCGGCCAGCATGCCGAGGCGATCGAGACCGGCCGGCAGGCGCTGGCTGAGGGCGTCGAGGCCGCACAGGTCGAGGCCGAGCGGCTGCGCCGGCGCCCACCGACCCGGGCCGAGGCGATCGCCGCCGCGCGCCGCGACCCCGAGCTGCAGAACCGCGTGCTCCACGTGGAACGGCTCTTCGCCGAGGGCCGGCTGGCGCTGACCGAGGCCTTGCGCGCCTGGCCCGGCAACGACGACGCCGAGCGGGTGCGCTGGCAGCTGGTCGAGGCGATGGTCGGCTGGCTGGCAGAGATCCACGAGCCCGTCGCGGCCGCCGGCGTCGCGGCCAGCCTGCCCGACCCGCACCCGGCGCTGATGGGCAAGATCGAGCAGATCGCCGGCGAGGTCCGCGCCTACCAACGCGAGCTGGAGCGGCTGCGCGACGACGCCGACGCGAGCATTGGCGCACGGACCCGGACGTTCCTGGCTTTGGTCCTCGGCGTGGGCTGGTTCGCCTTCCCGCTCGGCGGGCTGTGGGCGCAGCGGACCTACGGCCTGACCTTCAGCGCCGCCGACCTGGTGCTCTCGACCGTCGTCTTCGCCGCCTTCATGGTCGCGGCGGTGGTCTGGGCGCGCGAGACGCTCTTCCGCAGCCGGCTGAATCGGATGGTCGTCGCCGCCGGCACCGCCTGTGTGCTCGCGGTCTTCGGCTTCCGCGTCATCGGGTGGCAGATGGGCCTCGAATTCGGCCGGATGCTGCCGATCGACTTGGCCTCGTTCGGCCTGACGGTGGCGATGTTGGCGGCGATCGCTTGGCCACGACTCTGGCTCTCGGCGGTGGTCTTCTTCACCGGCGCCTCGTTCGCCGCCGCCTTCCCGGCGCACGCGCTGGCGGCGGTGGGCGTCTCGAACCTGCTGGCGATGGCGCTGATCGCGCTGGCGTGGCGGCCGAGCGATTACGACGAGCACCCGATTGTCAAGGCGCTGATCTGGAACCCGTTCGGTCGTCGGTGAGGTGGTGCGCGGCGCAGACTTGCAGCCATGCGCGCCTCTACCGACACCAGGACGCTATGGCCCAGAGCGCGATCGCTCGCTGCATTTCGGCCACGTCAGCAGCTTCATGCGCGTCGCTTCATCGCACTCCTTCCATCCTTGCGCGGCGAGGTGGGCTGCGTCGACTGGGTAGATGCCGGGTGATTGGGAGATTTCACTGCCGTCAAGGGTCTGGTAGCACCACGCTGCGGTGGAGAACATACCGAAATCGCCACAGGCGACCACGCGGAGCTCGAACGGGGGGTGGCATTCGTGAACCTGGTCGACCGCGGCCGCAACCTCAACGCGTCCGCATCCCTCCGGGCAGCTACCGTCGGTCTGCAGCAAGCAGCTCGACGTGTTGCTGTCCGTACCGCTGGAATCGCTGGCGGACGCAGCGTCGGCAGGCAGCGTCCCCGAGCCTTCGCAGCCGGTACCGAGCGCCAGGAGGAGCAGCATGGACAGAATCGAGCTGTTTCGAGCCGAGTACATGACGGCCTCCTAGTGATCTGCGGTCGAACCGCTGTGGTTGTACAGGGCGCTGTAGACCCATTGTCCGCCCGATGCGACAGAAAAGCCCTTGATGCGCATTTCGAGGCATTTGCCGCCGATCTCCGACGCATCCAGGACAATCCGGCTACGCAGGTCCAATGAATAGTCCCACTCCAACAAGACCGGAGACCCTCCCCCGGCTGGGCAGGTATCCCAAACCTCGAGGTCGATGTCGGGCACGCCGGTGAGTTCGGTGTCGATGACCGCGACGACCCACTTGAGTTGCGTCAGCGCGGTGCTCTCGGCGGCAGGGCCCTGCAACTGCCAACTCACCGTCGCGCCATGCTGCACCCAGAGCCGTTGCCACTCCCAATACCAGGGTGCGGTGAGGTTGTTGCTTGCGGGGTAGTGCATGTGGATGCGACCGAACCCAGAGTATTCCGAGACACCGAAGCTGCGGGTTCCGCCGCCCGCGAAATCCCAGCGATCTCCCATCAGAAAGAGGTTGGCGATCAGTACGTGGGCGTCGGTCGTGCTCCAGCCGATCGTCGAGAGCGCCTCACGCAGTAGCGCTGTTGCTGCCGTCACGACCGGCGCGGCCATCGAACAGCCATTGTAGGTACCCGCGCCATAGCCGGCAGGACCGGTCGTGAAGTAGCGCGTCCAGGCACCGGGCGCGACCAAGTCGATCGCAGCCTGGTAGTGGTTGGGCACACCGTCGTGTCGAATCGCAGCCACTGGTCCCTTCGACGCAGGAAAATTAGGCACGTCAAGCAGCGTCGACGTGTCGTAGTTGGTCGCGCTGTCCGTTGTGTCGGCCCCGTTGACGGAGACGACCCAGGGCAGATACCCGGGGTAGTATGCCGTACATCCTCCGGTATGACCGCCATTGCCACCTCCAGACACGAAGACTATCCCCGCTTGCAGAGCATTCTTGATTGCGTCGTTGATGCCGTTGATGTTGCACGCAGGATTGCACGAGGGTGTACACGCCGAGATGGCCTGCGAGAAATTTAAAACGTCGACGTTGTCGAGAATTCCACGTTCGATTGCTTTCGGATTCGACGAATATGTGGTCACTTCGTAGTAGTAGACGTCGGCCTCCCGAGCCACACCGCTACGGGCGATCTGGTTGGAGGTATATGAGCCAGGGAAAGCGGAATCCTGCCCCTGCTCGATGCTTCCCGCCGCAACCCAGGTCACCACCGTTCCATGGGTCTCAGCGCTCGGCAGCGTCGTGGTCGTTGTGCATCCGGATCCGGTGCAGACATACCGGCCCTTCACGCGCGTGGCTCCACCCACCCAGTCCAGCCAGCCGACGTGGTTCGCAGCCAGCTTGCCCTGATCGATCACGCCGATACGGATATTGTCACCATTCAGGCCACCGTCCTCGCCTTGGATAAGATTGTCGTGGAACGACGACTTGATCAGGGTTCGATCGCGAATGTGGTTGCCGTCGTAGGCTGCGCTTGGCTCCGCCTCACCGACAGGCTGCAGCTCCACGACCAGGGGCAGCGTCAGCAAGGAAGCAACCGCGCCAGCGGCGATCTCGACCGTCATGCCGTTGACGACCCAATACGTCGCCACCACCTTGGCACCGAGCTTCTCCAGCTCAGCTGTCGCGGCGCTCTGGTCAGCGGCCAGCGCGGCCTTGCGCTCGGCCAAGACCGCCTCGACGGCGGCCTTGTCGGTGGAGCGAAACCGGCCGAAGTCGAACTCGCGCTTGGGCAAACGCACGAATACGCGCGCCTGCGCGTTCGGCTCCATCGCGCCACACGCTTCGAGCACCATCTCGGTGGGAGACTTCGGCGGCGCGCCGGGAGAGGCCGTCGTCTTCTCCGGACCCATTGGCTGATCGAAGCGTACCATGGGGGGCTCGACCGAGACGGAGTAGAGCCCGTCTCCGTTGTGGCCGGCAGCCTCGCCGCGCCAGCCCTTCGGCTGGGGCGCGCCCTCCAGTGCGAGAGGCGTCACGGCCCTAGACGGAGGCGTGGCACCCTCCACGACGTGTTGTGAAGAATCGGCCGAATCCTGGTCAGCGGCACACCCTCCGAGACCAACCAAGAGCAGGAACACAATGGCGAAGCATCCCAGGCGACGGCACCGCTCATGCTCCATGCAGTGTCTTGTTCGGTGCGCCTGCTTGTGATGTGTAGCGGGGGGGGGGACGATGATCGTGCGCATGAGCCCTCCTGACGAAACGTGGGAGTCGCGTTGGACGTCGTGTCGGATGGACACAAGCTGGACGTTCGGTTGGGCAGTGTCAAGTCGGAATTCGCTGCATTGCTGCAGGCTGATCTGGAACCCGTTCGCTCGTTGCTGAGGTGCCGACCTGCGCGCTACGGGATGTAGCACATGCCGCCGCCGGTCGATTTGCAGAAGCCGTTGAGGCAGCACTTCTGGTAGCCGCAGGACTGGCCGTCCATGATCTCACTGATGTAGTTGCAGGCGCCGGTCGAGCTGACGCAGATGTCCTTGGTGCACGGGTTGCCGTCGTCGCACTTCTTCGCCGCGCCGGCGACGCATTTGCCGCCGCCGCACTTGTCGCCCGAGGTGCAGGCGTTGCCGTCGCTGCAGGGCGGCGGGACCTTCGCAGGCGCCGAGGCCTTCGCTGGTGCAGGCGCGGGTGCCGGCGCAGGCGCCGATGGCTTGGCCGTCGGTGCCGACCGTCTCGACTTTGCAGGCGGTGGAGAGGGCGGCGGCGCTGGCCGAGGCGCTGCAGGTGCAGGTGCCGGGGGCGAAGGCATGCTCGCCGTCGACCGGGACGCAGACCTGCGCGGTGCCGCCTTCGAGGACGTCGCGGGCTTGGCAAGCGAAGCCGGTGGGGCAGGAGGCGTCGGTCTCGCAGGCGGTGCCGCAATAGGCGCCGGCGTCGCCGTGGTCGATGCAGCGCGAGCCGGAGTGGCCGGGGCCTTGGCAGGCGGCGCTGTTGGTTCAGGGATCGCAGAGGTGCAGGGTGGTGCTGACGCAGGCGCTGAGCAGGTCGCCACCGGGCGCGATGACGTCCACGCAGGCCGAGCCCGTCGGGCAATCCTGCAGGCAGGTCTGGGCGCAGAACTTGCCCTGCGGCGAGTCGAGGCAGAGGGCGTTGTCGCAATCGTCCTTGGTCTTGCAGGCGCAGCCTTCGCCGCCGGGGCAGTCGCCGGACGTCTCGACCGCGTCGCTGCTGGTGTCGCCCTCGCCGACGTCGTCGGTCACAGCATCGGATTGCTGTTCGGCGTCGACGCCGCCGCCGACGTCCGCGAGCGTGCCGGCCTCGAAGGCGGCGTCGCTGCCGGCTGTGGCGTCGCCGTCGGCGCCCGTCTCGCCCGAGCAGGCGAACGTGAGCGTGGAGAGGAGCAGGCCCGCGAGTGCGGTGCGCAAGCGGACGGTCGGCATGGATGGATCCTGTCAGCGCTGGGATGGGGCAGCGGCGCCGGCGAGATCAGCCTACTGCGCGCCAACGTCCCACGCCAACCGGAACTTGGAGAAGACCCAGGGGTAGCGCTGGCGGTACCAATTGCGGAAGCCGGGGCGCAGCAGCGAGCGGTGGGTGGCCCACGAGCCGCCGAAGACGACGCGGTGCTCGCCGTCGAAGAAGTCGGCCGCGTAGCCGGGGTAGGTCCGGGCCCAGGCGGTGAAGCCGGGCAGCGGGGCGAAGGCGGTGCTCGTCCACTCCCAGCCGTTGCCGACCAATTCGTCGATCCGGCCGCGCAGCGGCGCCCGCAGCGGTCGCGGCGCCACGGTGGCGAGGTCGACGGCGTCGTCACGCACCGCACGGGCTGGCGCGGCGACCTCGCAGGCGCGGTGCAGCTCGGCTTCGGTCGGCAGGCGCGCGCCGTGGGCGGCGGCGAAGGCCTCGGCCTCGGCGCAGGCGAGGCGAACCGGCCAGGCGCCGGCGGCGTCGCGGTCGAGCCACCCGAAGAGCCAGCGCACCGCGACGCCGCTCGGCATCGCGGGGTCGGCGCGCCAGCCTTCGGGCAGCGCGATCGACCGCCCCTCGGCCTGCTCCCGGGCCAGCCAGGCGGCGTAGCGGGCGATGGTGACCGGCTGGGCGTCGAGGGCGAAGGCGTCGACGTGGACCTGCTGCGCCGGCAGCTCGGCATCCCAGGCGAAGGCGACGTCCTGCCAGCGGCTGCCGATCTGGGTCCGGCCCGCCGGCACCACGACGCGTTCGGGCGCGCTGCCGTCGTGGCGGCCGAGGCTCGGTGCGGCGGCCAGCGGCCCGGTTTCGGGGCGGCGCAGCAGCGCGGGCGGCAGGGCGTGGAGCAGGTAGAGCAGCGTCTCGTGGTGCATCAGCTCGTGCTCGGCGCAGAGGTGCAGCACGCGGCCGCCCTGGCGGAGCGGATCGCCGTGGTCGGGCTCGCTGGCGAGGCGCGCGGCGGCTCGCACCACGGCGGCCCGGATGGCGTCGCGGTAGGCGAGGACGGCGTCGACGTCGGGCCACTGCGCAGCGTCGGGTCCAGCAGCGGGTGCGGTAGGCACGGCGTCTTCCGGCGGATCGATGCCGCGCTCGAAGAGGCGATCGAAGCTCGCGTCGTGCGGCGGCAAGCCGAGCACGCCGGCGCCGAGCTGATTCCAGGCGAAGGCCGGCAGGTGACCCAGGTAGAAGATCGGCGGATGCCGCAGCGGGATGCCGCGCAGCTCCCAGGCCTGCGGCGTCAGCAGACCGAAGATGTCGTCGCTCAGGGCCCAGGATTGCTGCAGGCGCGCCAGCGGCGCCGGCGCTTTCTCGATCAAGCCGAGCGCGAACAGGCCCTCGTCGTCGATCATCCAGCGGCGCAGCTGCAACCCGGCCGGCGCGAGCCGGCGCTGCAGGCTGCGACGGGTGTATTTGCAGGAGAGCTCGGTGCGCAGGCCCTCGCCGGCGTCGAAGCGCAGCGCCACGTCGGCTGCGTCGACGCGGACCTCGGTCGGCCGCGTGGCCTCGAGCCACATCTCGATCCGGCTCGCGTCGGCGTTCCAGCGCGCGCTGTGGCGGAAGGCGTCCAGCTCGAAGGAGGCGCCGAAGCGGTCGTTGACGACGTGCAGGATGTTGCGGTTGAAGCGGGCGGTGATGCCGGCGGCGTCGTCGTAGGCGGCGAGCAGGCGGCCCTGGTCCTTGACCAAGTCGACGCCGAGCAGCAGCGCGTCGCCGTGCCGCAGCAGCGCCGCCACGTCGCGGAAGAAGGTGGCGACGGCGGATTCGTCGAGGTTGCCGAGCGTCCCGGCGAGGAAGACGACCAAGCGGCGGCCCGGCGCTTGGCCGAGGCGCGCGATGTCGCGGGTGAAGTCACCGACCACCGGCACCAGCTCGAGCTCCGGCCAGCGCGCGGCCATGCGGGCGGCCGAGGCGTGGAGGAAGTCGGCGGCGACGTCGAGCAGGGCGACCCGCTGCAGGCTGCCTTGGCGCCGGCCGGCGTCGACCAGCAGCTCGGTCTTGCGGCCGGAGCCAGAGCCGAGCTCTGCGATCTCGACCGGCGCGATGGCGGCGAGCAGGGCGTCGGCGTGGCGTTCGAGCAGGCCGATCTCGGTGCGCGTCGGGTAGTATTCG
>JACKFC010000031.1 GCA_020632665.1 Deltaproteobacteria bacterium | reverse complement strand
CCGTCCGCCGCCGAAGGTGGTCGCGATCACCCCGGCCTCGGGCAGCACGCTCGGCGACGAGGAGGTGACCATCACCGGCTCGGGCTTCCAGCAGGGCGCGATCGTGCGCTTCGCGGACCAGCCGGCGGCGAGCGTGACCTTCGTCGACAGCCAGAAGTTGGTGGTGAAGACGCCGAAGGGCACCCCCGGCCCGGCGGCGGTGACGGTCGAGAACCTCGACGGCGGCAAGCACGTCGTCGGCGGCGGCTTCCTCTACATCCAGCCGCCGACCATCGCCAACGTCTTCCCCGGCCTCGGGCCGGAGTCCGGCGGCACGGTCGTCACCATCCAGGGCGCCGGCTTCGTCCAAGGCAACAAGGGCAGCAAGGTCTTCTTCGGCAGCGTCGAGGTGCCGCAGACCGACGTGCAGATTGAGTCGGTCGGCATCATCAAGGCCAAGTCGCCCAAGGGCACCGGCCCGGTCGCGGTGAAGATCGTCAACCCCGACAACCAGGTCGCGATCTTGGCCGGCGGCTTCGTCTATATCCCGGTGATCCCGGCGCCGAAGGTGAGCTATACCCAGCCCGGCTTCGCGCCGACCTCGGGCGGCATCCAGGTCAGCGTCTACGGCGAGGGCTTCCTCACCGGCGCCATCGTCAGCTTCGGCAACGACGCCATCGGCTACACCAAGGCGACCGAGAACGCGGTGCTCAATGGCGGCACGCTGGTCGTCTGCAAGGCGCCGGCGCACCTGCCGGGCACGGTGAACGTCAAGGTCACCAACTCCGACGGCCAGTCCGGCATCGCCAACAACGCCTTCGAATTCGTCGCCCCGCTCGCCCTGCCCGCCTTGGCGATCAGCGGCATCGTCCCCGACCGCGGCCCGACCGAAGGCGGCTACGACACCGTGCTCTACGGCCAGGGCTTCAAGGCCGGGGTCGAGGTCTTCTTCGGCAACAGCGCCACGGCGAGCTGGACCAAGGCCAAGACCGTGGTCCGACTCGGCCCGACCTTGCTGCGGGTCGAGGTTCCCGAGGCGGCGAAGGAGGGCAAGGTCGACGTCCGCGTGGTCAACCCCTCGGTCGGCGGCAAGGCCGACGAGATCGTGAGCAAGACGCTCTTCACCTACGGCCAGGCGGTGATCTTGGAGCCGATGAGCCACCGGCTGCCGATCGACAAGACGACCGGGGACGGGCGGCCGCTGATCGCCGACTTCAACGGCGACGGGCTGAACGACGTCTTCGTCCAGCGCAGCACGACCGACGATCTGTACATCCAGGTCAAGGACAAGGCGGGCGAGCCCGGTCAGTTCGTCGATCAGAGCGATACGCTGCCGAAATACGCCGGCAACTGCACCAGCAGCAACGGCTACGGCGAGGCCCACGACCTCGACGGTGACGGCGATGTGGACATCGTCTTCCGCGGGCAGAACTACTACCTCTGCATCCTGCGCAACGAAGGCGACGGCACCTTCAAGAGCGAGTACCACGGCAACAAGAACCTCTACTATATGCGCGATTTCGCGGTCGGCGACGTCACCTGCGACGGTCTGGCCGATATCGTGGTGCTGACCACCCAGGCGAACTTCGTGCTGGTGAACAACGGCAAGGGCGGCTACGACGCCGACACCAAGCTGCTGCCCAGCCACAGCGAGCCCTCCAATAGCGGCGCGCTGGGTGACGTCGACAAGGACGGCGACCTCGACCTGCTGGTCGGCAACGACTCGGCGGTGCAAAACCGGCTCTACTACAACTCGTGCAACAACGTGGCGCAGGGCCAGCCCGGCTCGTTCCAGGACGCGAGCTACGGCAACGGCAAGAACTTCCCGGTCTCGGGCTTCAACACCCGCACCGTGCTGCTCGACGACCTCGACGGCGACGGCTGGCTCGACGCCTTCGTCTTCAACTGGGGCCAGACCGACCGCATCTACATCAACAAGGGCGGCAACTTCCTGGCCGACGACGGCAGCCGCTTCCCGCAGGAGGAGACGCTGCCGAATTCGGACGACGCCTGGGCGCGCGACGTCGACGGCGACGGCGACAAGGACTTGTTGGTGCGGAAGTACCAGAACGTCTCGGGCCGCTATTGGGTCAGCCTCTACCTCAACGAGAAGAGCCAGACCGGGCAGACCAAATGGACCGACGCCAGCCCCTCGAATCTGCCGCAGTGGCGTGGCGAGGACTCGTCGCTGATGGCGGTGGACGACCTCGACGCCGACGGTCTGCCGGACATCTACGTGGTCAAGACCGACCACCAGGATTGGCTGCTGATCAACCACGGCTTCGCCGACGGCAAGGCGCCGATCGACGCGAACCGGGTGCCGAAGGGCAGCTTCGCCAACAATACCTTCCGCGGCTTGCCGCATGACGTGAACGAGAGCTCCTCGGCGGCGGCGGGTGATATCGACGGCGACGGCGATATCGACCTGGTCATCGGCAATCTGGCCTCGGGCGGCATCTCGGTCTGGGTCAACGACGGCGTCGGCAACTTCTTCGAGCAGGGCGAGGTGCGGGTGCCGGACGTCGGCTGCGGCGTCTCGCGGCTGCACTTGGTCGACCTGAACAAGGACAGCGACCTCGACCTGATGATCTCCTGCAACTACGACTGGGGCGGCGGGACGATCGGCAGTGTCGGGGCGAAGAGCGGCTCGGGTGGCATCCGGCAGTTGGTCAACGACGGCAAGGGCTACTTCAAGGACGTCAGCAAGGACAACCTACCGTATACCTACAACAACCACCGCTTCTACGGGATGGATCTGGGCGATATCGACGGCGATGGCGACATGGATATCGTCGTCGGCGGCTTCTACTCCGATCCGGTCGAGATCTTGGTCCACGGCGGCGACCCCTTCAACAACGGCGGCGCCTACTACTTCGTCAAGAGCAACTACCTCGAGATGTCGCAGGATTACAAATACCGGACCTGCTTCGTGTTGGCCGACCTGAACGCCGACAAGAACGTCGACCTCTATCTCGGCAAATCTGGCGCGCAGAACGTGCTCTTCCACAACACCGGCATCGGCATCATGAAGGACGTGAGCAACAGCCACCTGCCCTCGGTCTCGGACAATTCGAACCACCTGCTCGCGGCCGATATCGACAAGGACGGCGACGTCGACCTCTTCGTCATCAACGATGGGGTGAACCGACTGCAGATCTCCGAGCTCGACTACAAGCTCGCCGACGTGACCTCGAGCCACCTGCCCGAGAATATGAGCGCGAACAGCACCCACGGCGCGCTGGTCGACCTCGACGGCGACGGCCTGCTCGACCTCATCACCTCGACCTGGGGCGGGCGCAACCAGCTGCTGCTCAACACCGGCGACGCCCACTTCCAGGACCTGACCGCGAGCGATCTGACCGAACAACCGCCTCAGCGCGCGGCGTCGGCCCGGCCGGCGTCGAGCGCGCAAAGCTCGTCGATCCACGGCGCGACCAACCGCCCGACCATCGTGTCGTCGCGGTGCCGTTGCAGCCAGGTGCCGTCGAGGCTCTGCCCGGTGCGGCGGCGCAGCACCGAGTCGTAGAGGTGCACCGCGAAGGTCTGCGGCAGCTGCCGGGCGAGGTCGAAATCCGCCGGCAACGCGCGCGACCGGAAGAGGTGCCAGCTCATCTCCGGCCCGTAGGGATAGAAGGCCTCGGGCGGGAGCATCGTCATCGACGCGCTGTCGCGGTTCTGCGTCACCGACTCGAGCAGCTTGGTGCCCAGTCGATAGCGTTTGCGCGCGAGGTCGTCCGGCAACGCCGCCGCCGCAAGCAACACCCGCGCGATGGTCGGATTGCCGGGCGCCGCGCCGAGCACGGCGTTGTTGACCGAGCGGTCGAAGAAGCGCTCGACCCGCCCGAACGCCCGCTCGCCGGCGTCGCCGCGGGCGCAGAGCTCGCGCACGGCCATCAGCGCGCCTGCCCGCATCCACGGCAAGGGCGAGCGGCTGTCGAGCGTCCGCACCGGCAGCGCGACGTGCTCCAGGCCCGCGAACCCGGGCAGAGCCAGCAGCGGCCGGAGCGAGCGCAGCGGCGGCGCGTCGGTGTCGAGGTAGATGCCGCCTTCGCGCTCGAGCAACGCCAGGCGGACCAGGTTCGCCCGCGCCGCCGGCTGCTGCAGGTCGGCGACCAAGGCCAGCAGCCGCGCGACGTCGAGGCCCTCGACCTCCACGGCGCGGAGCAGGGCTGGCAGGTCGAGCGGTCGCACCTCGACGCCGCGGCGGGCGAGGTCGCGCACCAGCACGTCGTCGTGCAGCTCCGGCGTCTCGGTGTGCAAGACGACGCGCGCGAGCTCGGCCCGCTCCAGCGTCGCGACGGCGGTCAGCCAGGCCACGGGCGCCAACGTCGACCCGGTCCAGACCAGATGCGCCGTCGAGGGCAGCTCGGTCGCGGTCGGATTGCTGTCTCGCCACCCTTCGGTCATCGCGGCGGAGCCTACGCGGCGGCCTGCGGCCGGGCAACCGGGCGCGGCGACCACGCGAGCGGGGGAATCCGAATCGCGACGTGGCGCGCCGCGTTCCCTCCTCCGACCCCTGGGGGCAGGGGAGGTGTCGATGTTCGGCTTGGAAGGAACCGTAGCCTTGTTGGTCGGCTCGCTCTTGCTGAGCGTGCTGGTGCTGATCCGCCAATCGTCACGACCGCGTCAGGCCCTGGTCGTGCGCCACGAGGGCCTCGAGGCGCTGCGCGAGGAGGTCGCCGCGCTGCGGGCCCGGGTCGCGGCGCTCGAGGCAGGTGCAGCGCCGGAACCCTCGGCCGAGCCGACGGTCCAGGCGATGGTCGCGGCGCCGGTCGAGGCCGCCTTGCCCGCCGTGGAGCCCGAATTCGTGGCCCCGCCGCGCAAGGTGATCCCGCCGCCGCCGCCGGGCTGGGCAGAGATCCCCGCCGAGCTGCTCGAAGTCGCGCGGCCGCTGCCGGCAGCCGCGCGGGTCGAAGCGCCCATCTCCGCGGCGCCCATCGCCGCGGCGCCCATCTCCGCCCCGCCGCAGCCGGCACGACCACGACCGGGCGGTCCGTGGTGGGAAGCCTCACTGCGCGAGCACCTGCTCGCCAAGATCGGCGCGGTCCTGCTCTTCCTCGGCGTCGGCTTCCTGCTCAAATACGCCTACGACCATGGCTTTCTGCCGCCGTCGGTGCGGGTCGCCGCGGTCGCTGTGGCGGCGGCCGGCGTCGCGGCGATCGGCGTCCGCCTGCGCCAGCGCCAGCCAACCTACGCGCTGGTCTTGCAGGGCGTCGCCGCCGGACTGCTCTACCTCGACGTCTACTTCGCCCACCACAGCTTCGCGATGCTCGGCCCGCTCTCGGCGATGGCGCTCTTCTCCCTGCTCGGCCTCGGCACCACCGTCGCCGCGGCCTGGCAGCGTGGCCCGGCGCTCGCGGTCTTGGGCCTGTGCGGCGCCTTCCTCGCCGTCCCGCTCGCCAGCGACGGTGAGGCGCCGTCGGCCTTGGTCCTGGCCTACTACACGCTGCTCAACGCCTTCATCTTCGGGGTGAGCTGGAAGACGTCCTGGCGGGCGCTGAACCTCCTCGGTTTCGTCGCGACCTTCGTCGTCGGCGGCGTCGCGGTGTGGCGCCAGCCCGACGCCCTGGCGCTCGGCACCGTCGAGACGGCGCTGCTGCTCAACACCCTGCTCTACCTCGCGATCCCCATCGCGTTCGCCTTGGGCAAGGCGCAACCACGGCGCGGCCGGGTCGACGCCACCCTGGTCTTCGGCACGCCGGCGGCGCTGCTCGGGCTGCAGGCGACGCTGTTGGCGGACCTCGAACACGGCCTCGGCTGGTTCACCGCGGGCCTGGCCGTCGCCTATGCCGCGCTGGCGTGGGGCGCGTCGCGCAGCCGCTTCGCCGCCGACCTGCAGGGGCTTCGCCTCGCCTGGAGGGCGATCGCGACGGTGCTCGGCACCCTGGCGGTGGCCTTCCTGCTCGACCGCTACCCGACCTTCGCGCTGTGGTCGGTGGAAGCCGCAGGCTTGTTCTGGTTCGCGGTGCGCGACCGACGGCCGCGGGCCATGGCATTCTCGCTCGGCTTGCTGGTCGTCGCGGCGAGTATGTTCCTCACCGAGATGCCTGAACTGCCGCGGGACCATGCGGTCTGGAACGACGCGGCGCTCGGCATGGTCGGCCTCGCCTTGGCCGCCGTCGCATGCGCCGCGGTCGCCTTCCGCGGGCGCGAGAGTCTCGCCCCGATGGCGCGTGAGCTGCACAGCTGGCTGCTGCTCTGGGCCCTGCCGTGGTGGCTCGCGGCGCTGGGCATGATGATCAGCGACGGCTGCGCGGAACCGGCACAGGTTCCGACCTACGTCGCGGCCCTCGGGGCGACGACGCTGCTGCTGGAATTCGTCGGCACGCGCAGCGGCTGGCGCGGCGTGCGGGCGATGGGCTCGGTCCACACCGGGCTGGTGGCGGTGCTGCTCACGCTGCAACTTCTCACGCACGGGCACGCGCTCGACGGGCTCGGTGCGCTGGTCTGGCCAGCGGCGCTGATCTTGGCCGTGGTCACGGTGACGCGTCGATCGGCGGGTGCAGGGCAGAACCCGCTGCTCGGATTCGAAGCGAAGGTGGCGTGGTGGCTGGTCGTCGGGCTGTGGGCCAGCGAGCAGTGGGCGACGCTGCGCGACGGCGACCACGCGGTCGGCCTGGCCTTGGCTGTGGTGGGCCACCTGCTCGCCGGGTTGCTCTGGCTCTGGCGTCGGCACGAGCGGCAGCCCCCGGCGCTTTCGCCGCAACCGCTGCTGCTGCTGGCGCTCGGGACCTGGTTGCTGCACGGCGGACGCTGGCTGGCCGAGGCGACGCCCAGCCTCTCGGGCCTGCACGCGGCGCTCGGCTGGCTCGCGGGGACGGTGCTGCTCTACGTCGGCGCGGCGCGGCTGCTGCGCCTGCCGGCGTTGGCAAAGACGTCGTATCTCGGCGTCTTCGCCGGCGTCGTCGGCACCGTCGCGCTCTTGTCGCAGCGCGACGCTCCGAGCGCGGCCGGTGGGCTCTGGGTCTGGCCGCTGCTGTGGGCAGCGGTCGCGCTCGGCCTGCGGCAGATTCGGCCGTCCGGCGCGTTGCTGCGGATGCCGCTCGCGGCGTTGGCGACGACCTGGACCCTGGCGCTGCAGCTCAGCATGGAGCTCGCCTACGATGCGGCGGCGCAGGGCTGGGGCTCGGCGTGGCGGCTGGCGGCGTGGGGGGTCGGCTCGGCGTTGGTGTTGGTGCTCGCGCCGTGGCTCGAGGGCCGGGGCTGGTGGCCGCAGCCGGCGCAGCGCCAGGCCTACCGCGAGGCGCTGATGCCGCCGGCGGTGGTGGCGATGGTGCTGTGGTTGCTGACCGTCACGGTCCACGGCCCGAGCGGGACCGAACCCGACGCCTGGATGATGCTGGCCAACCCGCTCGACCTCGGCACGGTGGCCGGATTCGCGGCCTTGTTGGCGGGTTGGTGGCGCTACGGTTCGCGCGATCCCGTGCTCGCCGGACGGGTCCGGGCGGGGCTGATCGCGCTCGCCTTCGTGGTGTTGCACGGCGTGCTGCTGCGGACGCTGGCGGTCGTGGTCGGCGTCGAGTGGCGCGCGGTGGCGCTCCTCGACGACCGCGTCGTGCAGACGGCCCTGACGGTCTATTGGTCGGCGATGGCGCTCGGCCTGATGTGGCGCTCGGCCCGACGTGGCGGGCGGACGCAATGGATGGCGGGCGCCGCGCTGCTCGCGTTGGTGGTGCTGAAGCTCTTCGTCGTCGACCTCGACGGGACCGGCACGTTGGCGCGCATCGTCTCGTTCATCGGGGTCGGCTCGTTCCTGCTCTTGCTCGGCTACCTGGCACCTGCGCCGCCGGCGCGCGTGGTCGCAGTGGAGCCGCTGCGCCCGGGTGAAGGGGGCACCGGCAGCTGATCGCTGGTCGGTGGAGACCGAATCGGTCTCTCGTGCGTCAGAATATGCATGCGTCGCACCGGGTTGTCGTGACATCATCGGTGCACATCCCACCCGCGGTCGCCACGCCGTGGCCGCGACCAGCAATGGAGCGCCACCATGTCTCAGCCCCCCGACCCGCGCGAGTCCTTCTTCACCGCCACCGCGGACGCCACCCCGCCGCCGCTGCCCGATCACGCGAGCCACAGGCCGACCGAAGCAGAATATCGTGACCTGCTGCAGGAATTCTCGGTGATGGTGCGTCTGGACCGGCGCGACCGGCGGCAGCGCGTCGCCATCGCGGTGGTGCTCGGCCTGCTCGTCACGGGCGTCGCGGCGTTCGGCGCGTTGCTCTTCTGGCAGGGGCAGCAGCGGACGGCGCTGATCCGCGACAGCCGGGCGATTTTGGCGGTCTTCTCGCTCGACTATCAGTCGGCGGTCGCGGTCGCGCTCGACGGCGAGAACGACGCCGGCGACGCGTCGCCAGCGGCAGAGCCGGTCGCCCGACCCACGCAGCACACGGTCTCGGTCTTGGCCAACGTGCTGAAGACGGTCGTGCACAGGAAGGCAGACGCGAGCCGCGAGCGCCGACGTGCCGCGATCACCGCCACCGCCGGGCCGGTCGTGCACCTGGACGCCGCGCAGCGTCGCGCGGTCGAGCGGCAAGCGCGCGAGCAGATGGCGGCCGCCTTGCCGCAGGTCGGCGGGCGGACCGAGACGCCTGTGGCGATGCGGGTCGAGACGACGTCGATCTCCGCGGCGACCTTGCGCAGCACCTGCCGCGCCAGCCTCGGCCGGCTCCGCGCCTGCGCCCAGGCCGTTGCGGGCGACGCGCCCTTCACGCTGCGCGTGCGGGTCGATACGGCGGGCGTCGTCGCCAGCGCCGAGGCGAGCGTTGATGGCCACGCGAACGCCGCGCTTTCGGCCTGCGCGCGGCAGGTGTTGCAGCGCAAGAGCTTCGGCCCGCAGCAGGTGGAGGTCGAGGCGGCGTGCCGGATCGAGTAGCGCGCCGCTGTGCCATGATTCGGGTTGACAATGTCCCCCCAGCGGCAGGTAGCCTTGGTCCTGACGACAGGCCGAGGTTTCATGGACTTGCGCACCTTCCAAGCACTCCGGCAGATCGCCGTGGTGGCAGCAATTGCGCTCTCGATCGGGTGCAGTGAGCCGAATTCTGCTGCGGCGTCGAGCGACGTGGTGGGCGTCGTCGACGCCGGCGCCGATCAGAGCGGCGGCCACGACGCCGACGACGGGACGAGCGACGCCACCCCCGATGCGACGGCTTCGGACGTGACCGCAGACGCGGCGGACGGTGGGCCCAAGGACGCCGCGACAGCTCCCGACGCGACCTTGGATTGCCCAGGCGGCGCGGGCTGCCCGTGCGACGAGCCGGGCGATTGCGACAGCGGCGCATGCATCGGCACGGTCGACGGCTCGGTCTGCGCCAAGCCGTGTGCGCTGAGCTGCGAGGCCGGCTGGACCTGCGCCTTGCTCGGCGGCGGGGCCGACGCGGCGACCTTCTGCGTCCCGAGCTGGGGCCTGCTCTGCCGCCCCTGTGACGCGTCGAGCCAATGCGCCGCGGCCGGCATCAAAGACCCCGCGTGCGTCCGCTACGGCGCCGAGCAAGGCGCGTTCTGCGGCGCGTCGTGCAGCGCCGACACCGACTGCCCAGCCGACTACGCCTGCATGCAGGCCGAGCGGGTCGAAGGTGGCACGAGCAAGCAATGCGTCCGCAAAGCCGCCGGCGGCGACAGCGGACCGGGCACCTGCCCGTGCGGCGCCGAAGCGGTCGCCACGGCACAAGGCACCGACTGCAAGCTCGACGTGGCGAAAGCCGGCACCGCCACGATCCAACGCTGCGCCGGCCGCCGGACCTGCACCGCCGCGGGCCTCTCACCCTGCGTCGCCCTCCAAGGCGAGGCGGCGAGCTGCGTCGACGTGAGCTGCGAAGGCAAGCCGGCCGGCGCCGACTGCGGCGCGGGCAACCCTTGCGAGGAGGCGACCTGCTCGGCGAGCGGCGAATGCGTCGTCACGCTGACCTGCGCTTGCACCCAAACGGCCGACTGCGCCGCGGCCGAAGACGGCAACCCCTGCACCGGCACGCTCTTCTGCGACAAGAGCGCGCTGCCCTGGACCTGCGCCCCCAACCCCGCGACCGTGCCGCAATGCAGCACCGCCGGCGACACCGACTGCAACAAGACGAGCTGCGACCCGGCCGACGGCAGCTGCAGCAAGCAGGCGGTGGCCGACAAAACCCCCTGCGACGACGGCGAGACCTGCACCACCGGCGACCACTGCACGGCCGGCGCCTGCAGCGCCGGGACCTGGACCTGCACCTGCGGCGCGGACGCCGATTGCGTCGGGGCCGACGACGGTGACCTCTGCAACGGCACGATGTTCTGCGACCTGAGCAAGGGCCAATGCGCGCTCAACCCGGCGACGGTGGTGAAGTGCCCGACCGCCGGCGACACCGCGTGCAGCCAAGCGGCATGTGTGCCGAGCAGCGGGGCATGCGCCCAGCAGCCGGCGGCAGACGGCACGGCCTGCGACGACGGCGACCTCTGCACCGTTGGCGAGGCCTGCAAGGCCGGCGCCTGCGAAGTCGCTGACCTGGCCAACGTCTGCACCTGCACCGCCGACGGCGACTGCGGCGCCTACGAGGACGGCGACGCATGCAACGGCACGCTCTTCTGCGACCTCGCGGCGGGACATTGCGAGCTGAACGGCGCCACCGTGGTCAGCTGCCCGGAGGCCGGCAATACGGCCTGCGCGAAGAATACCTGCGACAAGGGCACGGGCGCGTGCGCCCTGCTGCCGGTGCAGGAAGGCAAGGCCTGTGACGACGGCAAGGCCTGCACGGTCGGCGACGTCTGCAGCGGCGGCGCGTGTAGCGGCAAGGTCGTCTGCGCCTGCGCCAGCGACGCCGACTGTGCCAGCGAGGAAGACGGCGACCTCTGCAACGGCACGCTCTTCTGCAACCAACAGAAGGGCGCCTGCGAGGTGAACCCGGTGACGGTCGTCAGCTGCCCGTCGATAGGCGAGACGTCGTGCCGCAAGCAGCTCTGCGACGCTGCCACGGGCGCTTGCAGCCTGCAGCCGCTCGGCGACGGGACGCCATGCGACGACGGCGGGGTCTGCGCGGCCGCGGCGGGCTGCGTCGCGGGCGTCTGCGCCGCGACCAAGCAGGTGATCTGCGATGACGGCAACACCTGCACCGACGACGCCTGTGATGCCAAGGCCGGCTGCGTCAGCCTGCCGAACGCGGCGACCTGCCCCGACGCCGACGCCTGCACCGAGGATGAGCTGTGCAAGGGCGGAACCTGCACCAGCAAGGCGGTCGACTGCGACGACGGCAACGGCTGCACGCTCGACGGCTGCGATCTGGCCGTCGGCTGCACCCACACCGCGGCGGACGCTTCGGTGAGCTGCGACGACGGCGACGCCTGCACGAAGGGTGATGCCTGTGGCGGTGGCAGCTGCCAGGCCGGCGCGGCGGTCTCCTGTGACGACGGCAAGGCCTGCACCGTCGACAGCTGCGACGCCAAGACCGGCTGCAGCAACGTGGCCAGCGACGCCGCCTGCGACGACGGCAACGCCTGCACCGACGATAGCTGCGACGCCAAGGCCGGCTGCCAGCACAGCCCGAATACGGCGGCCTGCAGCGACGGCAGCGTCTGCACGCTCGGCGACGTCTGCGCCGGCGGCACGTGCAAGGCTGGGACGGCGAAGAATTGCAGCGACGACGTGAATTGCACCGACGATTCGTGCGACGCCAAGAGCGGCTGCAAGCACACCGTCAACGTCGGCAAGTGCAACGACAACGAAATCTGCACGACCGACACCTGCGACCCCGGTGTTGGCTGCAAGCACGAGAACATCGCGGCCAACAAATACCACTACTGCGGCTCGGTCGGCATGACCTGCAACGGCGGCAAGTGCTCCTGGCCGAACAAGCCTGCGGGGATGGTGATGGTGCCGTGGCCGATCTATTTCAACATGGGCTGCAACACCAAGGTCGACGACAACTGCGCCGCGAACGAGCACCCGGCCCACCCGGTCAAGCTGAACAAGGCCTATTTCATCGACCAATTCGAAGTCACCGCCAGCGCCTACAAGAGCTGCGTCGACGCCGGCGTCTGCTCCAAGCCGTCGAAGGTCAAGGGCGACTCCTTGGCGACCTACAACGATCCGGGCAAAGAGAACCACCCGATCAACTTCGTCAACAAATTCCAAGCGAAGAAGTATTGCGGTTGGCTACAGCGGACGCTCTGCAGCGAGGCGCAGTGGGAGTACGCGGCGCGCTGGAACGACGGCCGGAAGTTCCCTTGGGGCAACGAGCTGCCTGGCAGCTGCGACCGCGCCAACGACAATAGCTGCAACGGCAAGCCGCACGCGGTGGGCAAGCATCCCAAGGGGGTGAGCGCGTTCGGCGCGCACGATATGGCGGGCAACGTGATGGAGTGGGTGCTCGACGACGACCACGTCTATCCCTCGGGCTATCAGGAAGACCCGACGTTTATCGCAGGCGATGGGGCGAATCGGCTCAGCCGCGGCGGCAGCTTCTGGGACGGCTGGCAGTCGATCCGCACCTCGACCCGCAACTCGGCGCCGGCCTCGACCGAGCATGCGAACCGTGGCTTCCGCTGCTGCAAGGTCGCGGAGTAACGACGACCGCAGCGCCGGAACTAGCGGCGCGCGCCTCACCGTGCGACAACGCCCGCGATGATACGGGCGCCCATCCTCGCACTGGTCTTCCTCGCTTCCGGCTTCGCGGCCCTGATCTATCAGGTGGTGTGGCAGCGCAGCCTTTTTGCGATCTACGGCGTGAACATCGAGTCGGTGACCATCGTCGTCTCGGCCTTCATGCTGGGCTTGGGCATCGGCAGCTTCGCCGGCGGCAAGCTCTCGGCCCGGCCGGGACGGGCGCTGCTGCGCTGGTTCGGCGGCATCGAGCTGGCGATCGGCGTCTTCGGCGCCGCCTCGCTCGGCCTGTTCCGCAGCGTCGGCGAGCTGACCGCGGGGGCGCCGATGCCGGCCGTCTTCGCCCTGACCTTCGCCTTGTTGGTCCTGCCGACGACGCTGATGGGCGCGACGTTGCCGCTGCTGGTCGCGCACACCGTGGGCACTTCCGGCAACGTCGGCCGCAGCGTCGGCCTGCTCTACTTCGTCAACACGCTCGGCTCGGCGCTGGCCTCGTTCGCGACCTCGGTCGTACTGCTCGCCGGGTTGGGGCAACAGCGAACGGTCTGGGTCGCGGCGGCGATCAACGCCGCGGTGGGCTTGTTCGTGCTGATCCGCGCCGGGCGCAGCGGCGGTCGGTTGCCGGCCGCGGGGGCGGCATGAGCTTCGGCCTCTCGCTGCTCGTCGTCGCGCTGGCCGGATTCGTCGCGCTCGGCAACGAGATCGTGTGGTTCCGGGTCTACGCTTTCGTCACCGGCGGCACCACGGCGAGCTTCGGCGTGCTGCTGGCGGCCTACCTCGCCGGCATCGCCTTCGGTTCGCTGGCGGCCCGCGCGGCGTGTCGCGACGCCACGGCGACGGGCGAGCGGTCGCGGCTGCTGCTGCCGGCGTGGCTGACGGTGGCGGCTTCGGCGCTGGGCTTCGCGGTGGCGCCCGCGGTGGCGGCGTACGTGACGCACGGCCATTGGGCGGCGACCTTGCCCTTGGTCGCGCTGGTCGCCGGCTCGAACGGCGCGTTGTTGCCGCTGATCGCCCACTTCGGCGTGCCACCGGACCACCGCGCCGGCGAGCGCCTCTCCTGGCTCTACCTCGCCAATATCGTGGGCAGCACGGCGGGCTCGCTGACGACCGGCTTCGTGCTGCTCGACCACCTGCCGCTGCGCCACGTCGTTGCGGTGCTGACGGCGGTGGGCCTCGGCATGGCGGCGCTGCTCTTCGCCGTCGCGGCGGGGGGCGCCCGGCGCGCGGTTCTGCCCTTGGTCGGCTGCGTCGCGTTGGCGGCGGCGACGGCGCCGGCCGCGCCGTGGGCCTTCGAAGGGCTGTGGGAGAAGCTGCAGCGCAAGACGGCGTACGATGGCCAGGAGCGCTTCCGCACGGTGATCGAGGGCCGCAGCGGCGTCATCACGGTGAGCCAGGAGGGCGCGGTCTTTGGCGGCGGCGTCTACGACGGCGGCTTCAACGTCGGGCTGGTTCCGGACACGAATATGGTCATTCGCGCCTACGCCGTGGCCGGGCTGCACCCGGCGCCGAAGCGGATGCTGATGATCGGGCTCTCCTCGGGCTCGTGGGCGACGATCTTGGCCGACCTTCCGGGCTTGGAGCGACTCGACGTGGTCGAGATCAACCCGGACTACACCAAGCTCATCGCCACCGAGCCGCTGGTCGCGCCGCTACTGCAGCACCCCAAGGTCCACATCCACACCGACGACGGCCGGCGCTGAATGGAGGCGCATCCGGACCAGAAATTCGACGTCATCGTGCAGAATACGACGTGGTATTGGCGCGGTCACAGCGCGAACCTGCTCTCGGAAGAGTATATGCGCATCGGCCAGGCCCACCTGCGCCCCGGCGGCGTGCTGCTCTTCAACACGACGGGCTACCGGCCGGCGATGGTGACGCCGTGCCGGGTCTTCCGCTCCGGCCTGCGGATTCTGAACTTCATGTACGTGAGCGACCGCGAGGGGCTCGAGCTCGACCTGCCGCGCTGGCGCGAGGCGCTCACCCGCTGGACGATCCACGGCGAGAAGGTCCTCGACCTCAGCCAGGAGAGCCACCGCGCCGCGCTCGACCGCGCCCTGGCGTTGCCGACGCAGCCGGCCTTCTACGAGCGCTGCAGCACCATCGTCGAGAACCGCAGCAGCACGCCCAGCATCACCGACGACAATATGCTCCCGGAGTTCGACTACCCCTGGCACTTCACCCACCTGCACGACGAGCGCGCCCACGCCCGGAGGCAGACCGAAGCGGCCGGTTTGAAGTAGGGAGCCGGCGGCGTGACGACCCACGAGGAGGAGCGCGGCTGGCGACGCTGGCGGGGGCTGATCGCTCCGAGCCGGCCGGCGTTGCTCTTCGCGCTGGGCGGCGCGCTGCTCGAGGCGGCGATGCTGGCTGCGTCGGCGGAGAGCGCCTACCGGATGACGCCGCGGGCGTGGTGGCTGGTTCCGCTCTGGCTGGGCGGCTTCTGGCTCGGCCTGGGCTGGCTGCTCGACGCGTTGGGCCGTCTCGCGGCGCGGCTGCTGGCCGGGCGAAGCAGCGGGCTGCGTGGCAAGGCGACGGTGGCGGCGCTGCTGGCGGCGTTGTTGCTGGCTGTTTCGGGCCCGCTGACGCTCTACGTCGTGAGCTGGACGCTCTATTTGCGCAGCGGCCTGTTCGCCGACGCCGAGACGGTGCGCTTCCTCTTCGCCAACCCGCTGCTGATGGCCGATACGCAGATCGCCCAGGCGACGCTGGCCGAGGCCGGCTCGCTGCTGACGGTCGCGGCGGCGCTGGTGGCGCTGCCGTTGCTGCTGCGTCGCTTCTCGCGGGCCGTGCGTTGGCCGAGCGATCGCCGCACGATGCAGATCCGCGCCGGCGTGGCCATCCTCTGGCTCGCCGGCATGGCGCTGGCTCTGGACGCAGGGCCGGGTCCGGTGAGCGATATGCGCCGCCGCGCCCACGACCTCGCGATCCGTCGCGGCCTCGGCCCGGTCCTGACGTTGTGGCGCAGCCAGCAGCGCGTCCGCGAGCCCATCGCCGCGGTGCTGCAGCCCGAAGACCTGCGGCCGCGCGACGGCACGCCGTGGCCCATCCCGCCGGCAGATCGCCGACCCGACCTGGTCTTCGTCAAGATCGAGTCGCTGCGCCACGACGTGATCGGCCGCGAGCACCAAGGCCGGCTGGTCATGCCGCGGCTCTCGGCCCTCGCCGAGCGCGCGGTCGTCTTCGAGCGGGCCTACGCGCCGACGACCCACACCGACTATTCCGATCCCTCGGTGCTCGCCTCGCTGCACCCCCTGCGCACGCGCAAGCACCACTACTACCGCAGCAGCGACCCGTGGCCGCGCACCCTCGTCTACGACCTCTGCGCCGAGGCCGGCTACGAGACGGCCCTGTTCTCCTCGGAAAACGAGCGCTGGGGCAGCAAGGACGCCTTCCTGCAAACGCCGGGGCTGCAGCTTTTCCACGACGCCGAACGCAGCGGTGAGCCGACCCGCGTGCTGGCCGAAGACACCGGCGTCGCCGAGGCGGTTCGCCTGGGCGACCTGCAAGGCGGCGTGCTCGACGACGCCCGCACCACCTCCGCGGCCCTCGCTTGGCTGCAGGCGCGGCGGGCGAGCGGCAAGCCGGTCTTCCTCTACCTCAACCTGCAGAGCTCGCACTTCCCCTACTACCTGCCGTCGGCGTCGCCGCGGCCGTTCTCGCCCTCGGCGATGGACTTCGGAGCCTCGTTCGTCGACTACCCGGCGCGCTACGCCGAGCAGGCGCGCAACGCCTATTTCAACGCCCTCGCCGAGGCCGACCGTCAGCTCGGACGGCTGCTCGACGCGCTCGGCCCGGGCGCGGTGCTGGTGCTCTTCGGCGACCACGGCGAGGCCTTCCACGAGCACGGCCAGGTCACCCACGGCCGGCTGCCGACCGAGCCGGTGGCGCGGACCGCGGCGTTGATCGCGGCGCCGGGCCGACTGCCGCCGCGGCGGGAGCGCTATCCGCTGGCCCTGATCGACCTGGTGCCGACCACGCTGGCCGCGATGGGCTGGGCGCCGCACCCGAATTTCCAAGGCATCGACGCGTTGGCCGCCGATCGACCGGCGCTGGCCGAGCGGCTGGTCTTCGCCCACGTCGAGAACCCGCTGGCGCGGATCGACGCGGTCTGGGCGGCGGGCCGCTGGAAGCTGGTGCGCGACCGCATGCGCGGCGGTGAGGCGCTCTTCGACCTGGAAAACGACCCGGAGGAGCGACGAAACCTGCTCGCCGGCCCCAGCCCGCCGCCGATCGCGCCGCAGCTCGGCGCCGTGCTCACCCGCTGGCGCAGCCGACAGCTCGCCTACTACCACTTCCCGCACTACTACCAGCGGTCGTGGCCACCGGCGCAGCCGACGCTCTGAGCCGCGCCGCCGGCGGCTCGGCGATCGCTAGCCGCGCAGCTCGCGCTTGAGGATCTTGCCCGTCGGGCCCTTCGGCAGCGCGTCCATCACCGCGAAGAGGCGGGGGTATTTGTAGGCCGCGAGGTGCTCCTTGCAGTAGGCCTGCAGCTCCTCGACCGTCGCGCTGTGGCCGGGCTTGAAGGCGACGACGGCCTTGACCTCTTCGCCGTGGCTGGTGTGCGGCACGCCGATGACCGCGGCCTCGCCGATCGCCGGGTGGGCGTAGAGGACCTCTTCGATCTCACGCGGATAGACGTTGAAGCCGCCACGGATGATCATGTCCTTCTTGCGGTCGACGATGCGGTAGTAGCCCTCGTCGTCGCGCACGCCGATATCGCCGGTGCCGAACCAGCCGTCGACGATGGTGGTCGCGTTGACCTCGGGCCGCTTGTAGTAGCCCTTCATCACGTTGTGGCCCTTGATTTGGATTTCTCCGGCGGTCTCGGCGTCGGCGACGACGTTGCCCTCACCGTCGACGAGGCGGAACTCGACGCCCTCGATCGGCAGGCCGATGCTGCCGGGCTTCTTCGGCCGGTCGAGGACGTTGAAGCTCGCCACCGGCGAGGTCTCCGAGAGGCCGTAGCCTTCGAGGATGTTGACGTTGTAGCGCTCGTCGAAGGCGAGCATCACACTGGCCGGCATCGCCGAGCCGCCGGAGACGCAGAGCCGCAGCGCAGAGAGGTCGAAGCTCGCCGCCTCGGGGTGGTGCAGCAGGGCGAAGTACATCGTCGGCACGCCGGCGAAGAGCGAGACCTTGTGGCCGGCGAGCAGCTGGAACGCTGCGGTCGGCTCGAAGCGCGGCATCAGCACCAGGTGGCCGCCGGAGCGGAGCACGCCGTTCTGCAACACCGTCTGGCCGAAGCTGTGGAAGAGCGGCAGCGCGACGAGCGCGACGGTGTCCGAGCCCAGCGGCAGCAGGCGGGTGCTGGTGTATTCGGCGTTGTAGTAGAGGTTGAAGTGCGAGAGCTCGGCGCCCTTGGGCCGGCCGGTGGTGCCCGAGGTGTAGAGGATGACCGCCGTATCGTCGGGCATCGTATCGGGCAGCTCGGCGACGGGCGTGGCGCCACCGAGCAGCGCGGTGAAGTTGACGCAGCCCTCGGGGGCGGCGGTGTCGGTCGGGTCGGCCTTGACCACGATCAGGTGCCGGCAGGTCTCGACCCGCAGGAAGGCGGCGTGGGCGGCCTCGAAGAAGCCTTCCCAGACGACCACGGCGACCGCGTCGCTATCCTCGAGGTGGTAGGCGATCTCGTCGGCGGTGAGCAGCACGTTCAGCGGCACCACCGGGTTCGCCGCGTAGTGCGCGCCGTAGTAGGCCATCGTGAAGTGCGGCACGTTCGGCAGCAGCAGCGCGACGTGCGAGCCACGCGCCACGCCGAGGCCCTGCAGACCGCCGGCGAAGCGGCGGGCGTAGGCGTCGAGGGTGCCGTAGTCGAAGGTCCGCTCGCCGATGGTCAAGGCCGGCTGCTTGGGCTGCTTCTGCGCCGAGACGCGGAGGATACTCGCGAGGTTCAAGCTCATGGTTCGACTCCTTGGGACACAAGATCCCGAACGGGGTGAGGGTGGCGATGGTGGGACCGCGACGTGGGGCCGCGACGATGGGCCAGCCGACCGCCGGAGGCAAGCCCTACACGATCTGCGTGGCTCGCCGGCTCAGGTCGCGAGCGCCGCCCGCACGCGTCGTCGTAGCTCGGGCACGACTTCGGCCTCGAACCAGGGCCGCTCACGCAGCCAGCGGTTGTTGCGGGGGCTCGGGTGCGGCAACGCCAGCAGGTCGGGCGGCAGCTCGCGCCACGCTGCGACGGTCGCTGAGAGCGTCTCGCGCTGCCGATCGCCGAGGTAGAAGTCGACCGCGTAGCGGCTCAGCAGCAGCGTCAGGCGCAGATTGGGCAGGAGCGCGCGCAGCGGCGGGTGCCAGGTCGGGGCGCACTCCGGGCGCGGTGGCAGGTCTCCGCCCTTGCCCTTGCCCGGATAGCAGAAGCCCATCGGCAGGATGGCGAATTTGCGTGGGTCGTAGAATTCGGGCTCGCCGACGTCGAGCCACTCCCGCAACCGACGACCGCTCGGGTCGTTCCATGGCATCTGCGTGCGATGCACGGCGGTCCCGGGTGCCTGTCCGACGATGAGCACGCGCGATTCGACATGGGCGCGCAGCACCGGCCGCGGCCCCAGCGGCAACTGCGCCTCACACAATCGACAGGCGCGCGCGCGCTCCAGGACCGCATCGAGCTCCTCCTGATGCATCGCCTTTCCCTCCCTCTCAGCCACGCACGAACGCCGCGGCGTGGCCGTGCGCGACGGCAGCGGCGAGCAGCGCGTCGTCCATCCCCGGTAGCGCCCGCACCCTGCGGTGCTCTTCCGCCGCGTCGACCGCCGATAGCAGCGTATTGTCGGTGTTGACGCAGGCCTTGATGCCCATCGCGAGCCAGCGCGGCAGCGGGTGGTCCGCGGCCGTCGCGACGGCGCCGACGTGGACGTTCGAGGTCACGCAGGCCTCGATGGTGACGCCGCGCGTAGCGACCAATTCGGTGACCGCGGGATCGTCCAGCAGCGTGGTGCCGTGGCCGATGCGAAGGGCGCCGAGCTGCTCGATAGCGACGGCGATCTCGGCCGGCGGGCGGCCCTCCCCGGCGTGGACCGTGACGCCGAGGCCGAGCCCGCGGGCACGGCGGAAGGCCGGTGCGTAGTCGGTCATCGCGAAGTCGTGGGTCGGCGCGGGGCCCCCGGCAAGATCGACGCCGACCACGCCCGGGCGGGTCGCGGCGAGGTCGACCAGGGCCTCGGCCAACGCCGGCGGGTCGCCATAGAGGACGCAGAGCAACAGCCCGGCCCGTCGATCGAGGCCTTCGAGCGCGGCGTCGACCGCCGCCGCCATCGCGGCCATCGCGCCGGGAGCGGCGGCGCCACCGACGGCGTCGCAGTGCAGCTGCGGGGCGAAGCGGAGCTCGAGCGTGGTCACGCCGTCGCGGGCCGCGTCTTCGGCGATCTCGGCGGCGACCTCGGCGATGGCGGCGGGGCGCTGCAAGGTCCGCAGGGTGGTCGCGAAGCAGGCGAGCGCGGCGTCCAGCCCCATGCCGGCGAAAAAGCGCGGCAGCTCGGGAAGCGGGGCGCCGACTTCGGCGGCGAGGCGACGCAAGGTCGCGGCGCGCATCGAGCCATCGAGGTGGCGGTGCAGATCGGCGAGCCCTTCCATGGCGACCTCCTCGTTGCTGACGGCGACAGTCTACCACCTACTCGCGCTGGTCGACTTGCTGAAAGACCGTTGCGATGCATACGCTTCCTCCCGCAGGACCGTGCAAAGTCCCACGGATGGAGACCAACCTTGCCACGCATCACTCAACTCCGACTCCGAGGTGTCCGAGTCTTCGACCGGGTCGATCTCGAACTCGACGCTGGACTCACGGTCTTGGTGGGGACGAATGGCTCCGGCAAGAGCACGATCTTGGAATGCCTCGAAATCCTCCGCAAGGCTGCACATCCAGGGTTCTTGCCGCAGTTCTATGGTGTGCACCGTGGTCTTCCTGCGCTGCTGCGCAAGGGCGAGAACAAGCTCGTCATTGGTACTCGAATCGCCACCGACGACGACTGGCTGCTCGACTACGACCTCGAAATTGAGCAGGGAGGCGGAGGCAACGCTCGAATTCGCGAGACACTGCGCAACGTGGAGGACGGTTTTGCGATCCTGATCGAAGGGCCTGCAGGCACTCGTGTGTGGTCCAAGCAAGAGCCCGTGCGAAGCGAGGGCAGCGGGGACACTGCGATCGGATCCGAACTCGCTGCGAAGGAAGACGAGCGAATCCGGTCTGTTGCCAAGGCGCTTCGCGGAATCGAGGTCCACCTCGGCTTCGACACGCGGGCGTCGTGGGCGGCGCGTACCTATCGGCGACCAGAGACCATTCGAGGCGCCGCCACACTGTACCCTGCTGACCGACTCGACCTGCTGGGTGTGAACCTCGCGAATGCATGGAACGAGCTGCTCACGCGTCCGGCTGCCCAGCGCGACGAGGCCCTGGGCATGGTGAGGCTTGGGCTTGGTGAGGCATTCTCAGACGTTGTGGTGCGGCCAGACCCCGGCGGGGGCACGATCCACTTGGCCGTCAGGTTGCGCGACCACCCAGAGCATCCGATTTTCGCATCCGACTTATCCGATGGTCAGCTCACCTGGCTCGCGTTCGTCGCGATCGTGCTACTCGCGCAGCAACGAACCATCGTCGCGATCGACGAGCCCGAGCTCCACTTGCACCCATCCTTGCTGGGCCGGGTCATGGCAGCGCTCGGTTCGCCGTCCATGAAGACGCAAACTCTCGTCGCCACGCACTCCGATCGGGCGCTCGAGCTCATCGACGAGCCAGCGAAGGCGCTGCGAGTGTGCGAATCCAACCGGTCGCGAGCGACCATTCGTCGGTTGGACGAGGCTGCGTGGCCTCGCTGGCGCGAAGCCTTCGGTGACCTGGGTCAAGTCCGAGCCAGTGGGTACCTCGAACGCGCGCTGCAAGTTTCCGAGGATGCACCGTGAGGCCACTCGCGACCGTGCTCTACGAAGACAGTATGGCGGCAGGCGCAGGCGGCGAATTTCCACTGCACGATCTTGTTCTTGCCATGGTCTGTGACCAGCTTCCCGACGAGGAACTGCAAGTCTGGGGCTTGCGGCGACGAATCCCCTGCAATCCACGCCGTGGGATCAACAAGCTCATCAATGATCTGGCCAAGACCGACGTGATCGCGAGTCAGGGAAAGCTGTGCGTCGTCGTCGATCACGACCGTATCGCGCGGCATCTCGGCCTCACTCCCGACAGCAACGACGCTGGAATCATAGAAGCTCTTCGGCAGCGCAGCGACGCACCCGCCAAGTTGAGCGTCTTCTTCCTGCGCCCGAATATGGAGGGTTTGCTGGCGTCCATCGAAGGCTGCGGCGGCCTGCGAGCTCCGCCGTGCAAGAACCTGAACGCGCGTGACATCGTGCTTCAGAAGGTGGCGTGGAACGAAGGGCCACAGGTCCGAGACTGCGTCGCGTCGGAGCAACCAGGCCTCGGTGATTTGTCGAAGATGCTCGCAGACCTGCATCGCGACTGCGCCTGACGACGACTGCGCAAAGCACCACCATGCCGCCAGGAGCGGAGCCGCCACGCATCTCGCCCCGCTCCCGGTACGGCGGTTCAGCTGGCCGCAGGCGCCTCGATGCCGAAGCGCGCGCGCTCCTCCTTCATGCAGACGCCCTCGACGACCGCGACGCCCTCACGGCGCAGCGCGGCGACGAAGTCATCGTCGGCGACGCCCTTCTGCAGCCAGACCACCGCGGGCCGAGGCTGCATCGCCAGTAGCTCGGGCAGGTGCGCCGGCAGGTCGGCGCTGCGACGGAAGACGTCGACCACATCGACCGGGCCGAGGTCGGCGAGGCTGGCGACCGCCGTCGCGCCGAAGACTTCGTACCCGGCGAGCATCGGGTTCACCGCGACGACGTCGTAGCCGTGGGCGTGCAGGTCCGCGCCGACGAAGTGGCCAGGTCGCTCGACCTTGGCGCTGGCACCGAGCACAGCGACGCGCTGGAAGCGGCGCAGCACCTGCTCGGGCGATGGGTTGAGCGATAGGTCGTGGTTCATCATGGGTCACCTCCTCGGCCGACAGAGCCTGCGAGGCGCGATTCCGTTTCGCGGCAATTCGGCCTCGACCCGCCTTGCGCCCCCCCGCACCGCGTTCCATCCTGGCCGCGATGACCAACGCGTCCCGTCGGCCGAGCCACTCCCACCACGCCCGCGTCGGCGAGCTCGTCGACGGCCGCTACCGTATCGAGGGCGCGCTGGGCCGTGGCGCTTGGTCGATGGTCTACGACGCGGTGCATTGGCGCACGGGCCAGCAGGTCGCGCTGAAGATGCTGCTGCGCAACCTGCCGGTGGAAGACCAGGCCGCCGAGACGCGCTTCTTCCGCGAGGCGCAGATCATGGCCTCGCTGCAGCACCCCAATACGCTGCGGGTCTTCGACGTCGGCCGGACCGCCGGCGGCGCGCTCTACATCGCCAGCCAGCGGCTGAAGGGGCCGACCTTGGAGGAGGTCTTCACCGGGCTCGAACGCGAGGGGCGGGCGATGCCGCCGGCCGAGCTGGCGCCGATCTTGGAGGCGATCCTCAGCAGCCTCGCCGAGGCGCACGACAAGGGCCTGGTCCACCGCGACATCAAGCCGGGCAATGTGATGCTGCACGAGGTCGCGGACGAGCACTTCGTCAAGGTCCTCGACTTCGGCATCGCGATGCTGGTCGCCGACGCGGCGAAGGAGCGCAGCGCGGGCGTCGGCACGCCGGACGCGATGAGCCCGGAACAATGCGCCGGCCAGGAGCTCGACCCGCGCAGCGACCTCTACGCCGTCGCGGCGCTGGCCTACCGCGGGCTGTGCGGCAGGCCGGTCTTCGAGGGCGAAGACGCGCACGCGGTGTTGGAGATGCACCGCAGCTCCCCGGTGCCCGATCCGCGGCAGGTCGCGCCGCAGCCGATCAGCGACGGCCTCGCCGCCTGGGTGCGGCAGGGGTTGGCCAAGCATCCGAAGGACCGCTTCGGCGACGCGCGCGCGATGCGCACGGCGCTGCGCGCGGCGATGAGCGGAGAGCCGACGCCGGCGCCCGGCAAGCGGCATCGCTCGTCCTCGTGGCAGATCCCTGCGGTCAAGCCGGAGATCGTCACCACCAAGGACACCGGACGCTGGCGGGTCGAACGGAAAGAGCCGGTCACCGCCGCGACGCAGGTGCTGCCGGCCGACGCCGCGCTGCCCCGCTCGACCGCGAAATACGCGGCGGTCGACGCCGCCACCCTGGCCGCGCATCGGGCCGCGCCGGCGCTGGCTCCCGAGCCGACACCACCGAGCGATCCCGACGCCGCCCAGGCGCCCTCGCTCGGCCTGCTCGACCGCTTACGACGGCTGCTGAAGCGGGTGTCGGGGCTCGATTCCTGACGCATCGAGCCGGGAGCGGAGCCAGCCGCCCGACCTACCAACCGCGCGGCTTCCACGCGGGCGGCGTTTCGCCCTCCCGGACGCTGTTGCGCGCCACGGCGATCCGCTGGTTCCGCCCACGCAGCATCCGTCGCTGCCAGCGCCGCTCGGCGGCCAGCGCCTCGGCTTCGGGCGCTTCCCAGGCCTCGTGGAGCAGGCGCTTGCCGCCGGCGACGGCGTCGGGCGAGCGTGCCGCGATCGCCTCGGCCAAGGCGTGGGCCTCGGCGAGCGGGTCGTCGGCGAGGCGGGTCACCAGACCGAGCGCGGCGGCCTCGACGCCGCTGACGACCTTGGCGCTGAGCGTGAGCTCGAGCGCGACGTCGCGGCCGACCACTTCCCGCAGCAGCACCGTGCCGCCCATATCGGGGACCAGGCCCCACTTCGCCTCCATCACCGAGAGCTGCGCCTCCGGGTGGCAGATGCGGATGTCGGCGCCGAGCGCGAGTTGCAGCCCCGCGCCGAAGCAATTGCCGTGGATCGCAGCGATCACCGGCACCGAGAGGTCGCGCCAGCCCAGGTTCACGCGCTGAAAGCGATTGGCCGTCGGCTTGAGCAGCGCGGCAGCGGCCCACGCAGCGGCCTTCTTGTTGCCGAGCACGGAGCGGACGTCGAGCCCGGCGCAGAACGACGATCCGCCACCGTGGATGAGGACGGCCCGGATGGCGCGGTCGGCGGCGAGCTCGCGACAAGCTGCGATCAGCGCGTCGATCATCGGAAAGTCGACGCCGTTGTGCTTTTCGGGTCGGTTCAGCTCGACGCGGGCGATGGGGCCGTCGCGGTGGATGAGGACGCGGGTCATCGGAGGCTCCAGGATCGGGGAGATCGGGGTTCCATCGGGGTTCCAGGTGCTTATACTTTACACTTTCCGGAAAGTGTAAAGTATAAGCACCTGGAACCGCTTTGGCTGGAACCGCTTTGGGCCGCGGCTGGCATCTCGCCGGGCGGTGCGGCAGCATCCCGCCGATGCGCGTCCTCGCCACCGCCTCTGCCGGAACCGCCCGTCTCCTCGCCGAGGAGTGCGGCGACATCGGCCTGCGTCCACGCAAGGTCCGCGCGCACGGGGTCGAGCTCGACCTCGACTGGCCGGAGATCGCCCGCGCCCTGATCTACCTGCGGACCGCGCAGCGGGTGCTCGTCTTCCTGCAGCAATTTCCGTGCGGCGGCGGCAACTCGCTGTACGAGGGCGCGGCCCAGGTGTGCTGGGCCGATTGGCTCGATCCGGGGCAGCGCATCGCCGTCGCCGCCAGCGGCCGCTTGCCGAGCAAGGCGGTCCGCGGCGACAGCCCGATCCGGACCCACGTCTTCGCCTGTCAGCGGGTCAAGGACGCCCTCTGCGACCAGCTCCGCGACGCCACCGGTGAGCGCCCTTCGGTCGACCTCGACGATCCGGACGTGCGGATCGTCGCCCGCTTCTCCGGCGACGCCTGCTCGCTCTGGCTCGATCCGGCCGGCGCCGCGCTGCACCGTCGCGGCTACCGCGTCGAATCCGGGCCTGCGCCGCTGCGCGAGACCCTCGCCGCCGCCATCGTCCGCGCCTCGGGCTGGCACGGCGAGCAACCGCTGCGCGACCTGCTCTGCGGCTCCGGGACGGTGCTGATCGAGGCCGCGAGTGCTGCGCTCGGCCTCGCACCAGGCCGCGACCGGACCTTCGCTGCCGAGCGCTGGCGTCACCGGGGCCATGAGCTCGCGGGGCAGATCGCGACCGAGCGCCGCGCCGCCGTGGACGCGGCCCACGCGGCCATCGCGAAGCCAAAGCTCGACGTGCGCGGGCTCGACATCGATCCGAGGGTGCTGCGCCTCGCCGAAGCCAACGTCCAGCGCGCCGGGCTGGGTCGCCACATCCAGCTCCGCGCCGGTGACGCTCGGCACACGTCGGCCCCGGAGCCGGGCTCGGTGCTGATCAGCAACCTGCCGTACGGCGAACGCCTCGGCGGCGACGAGGTGACCGTGCTCTACGCCGAGCTCGGGCGGCATTGGGCCGGATTCACGGGCTGCGAGGCGCACCTGCTGGTCGGCCACGACGACTTCGCGCCCACCTTCGGCCTGCGCTGGACCGACCGCATGGCGCTGACCAACGGCAGCCTGCCGGTGACGCTCTTCCTGTACGAGCTGGGATAAAGGGGGTTCCAGGTGCTTATACTTTACACTTTGCAGAAAGTGTAAAGTATAAGCACCTGGAACCAATTTCCCGAGGTGACCGCCATGCCGCAACGCGACGACGCCGCAGACGCCCTCCGCCGCCTCTTGCACCAAGCCGTCCACGGCGTCACCGACCTGGTCGAACAGGCCCACGACCAAGTCGCGGGCCACGTCGTCCGCGTCGCCCGCGCCGCCGGCGTCGGCGAGCAAGCCGAGGCCCTCGACGCAGTCCGCAAGCTGGTGACCAAGGCCAGCCTGGTCGGCGTCCGCGGGGTCAACGCCGCGGTCCGCGTCGCCGGCGACACCGCGAGCGACGTGCTGCGCGAGCGCGGCACCCCGAGCCCGGTCCTCGGCCTCGCGCCCCTGCGCGGCGACCCGTTGCAGTCCCCGACCATCGCGGTCGACGCGGCGCTCGGCGGCCTGAACGGCGCGATCGGCGACCGCCTCGCGCTGCAGGGCTCGCCACTCGACCTCGGCTTCGGCCTGCGCTTCGGCGACGCCGGCGGGCTCGGCGACGTCCTGCTCGCCCCCCTCGGCGGCGGCGAAGAGCCGGACGCGGCGCTCGACGCCCAGCTCGCGGCCCGCGTCGAAAACCTCGAAGCGCCGGTCACGCTGGCCATCTTCGTCCACGGCCTCTGCACCACCGAGTGGAGCTTCTGCCTCGGCGCCGAGGAGAATTGGGGCGACAAATCCATGACTTTTGCTCGCCGCCTGCACGACGAGCTGGGCCTGCTGCCCTTGTTCGCCCGCTACAATACGGGCCGACCGATCGGTCAGAACGGCGAGGCCTTCGCGGCGTGGCTCGACCGACTCGACGCCGCGTTGGCCCGGCACGGTCACGCCGAGACGCGCTACGTGCTGATCGGCCACAGCATGGGCGGGCTGGTGAGCCGCGCGACGCTGGCGCTCGGGATGGAACGAGGCAGCGCGTGGGCCGAGCGGATCGACGGCGTCGCGACGCTGGGGACGCCGCACCACGGCGCGCCGCTGGAGAAGGTCGTCGCCGCGCTGACCCGCGTCCTGACGCCGATCCCGTGGCCCGCCACGACCATCCCGGCGGCCCTGCTCGGCATCCGCAGCGCCGGCATCCGCGACCTCGCCCGCGGCGAGCCGACCTGGCGCTCACCGGCCCAGACGCGCTGGCTGCTCGTGGCCTCGACCGTCACCAGCGACACCGACGCGGCGACCGCGGTGCTCGGCGACGGGATGGTCACGGTCGGCAGCGCGTTGGCGAAAGACGCCGAGGGGCTCGACGCGTTCGACGTCACCCGGCGCAAGGTCGCCGGCGTGGCGCATGCGACCATGGCGAACGACGCGCAGATCTATGCGCCGCTGGTGGCGTGGCTGCGCGAAGGGATGCGCTGAGCGGCGTGGCCTGGAGACGCGATCAAAAAGTCGCCCCGGGCGACTTTTTGACGCGGCTCGTGGAGGGGGAAGGTTCGCGAGAACCACGCTTCTCGCGACCTGGGGGCGCCTAGCCCCCCAGAGAACAGGAGAGAGACTCGGCCAGAAAATGCGACACTGCATTTTCTGGTCGCGTCTCTACGGGCCTTCCCAGACGCAGCGGATGCCGTTGCGCGGCTGCGGCTCCATATCGATCTGCCGCAGGTAGACGCCCGTCATGTAGCCGGCCTTGTTCGCGGTATAGTCGCCGCCCATGCCGACGGCCTTGTAGGGCGGTCCGTAGCTCTTCTGCACCGGATCGACGGCCATCGTGGCGGCCTGGGCGAGCTGGTAGAACCACGCGCCGAAGTAGTAGTCGCGGGAGATCTCGACCACGTTGCCGGCGAGGTCGTGCACGCCGTAGGGCGAGACGTCCTTGCCACCACCGACCGGCTGCGACGTGCTACCGCATTTCGCGAATTGGCAGGCGTCGTAGGCGGGATCGTACGGCTTGTCGGTCCAGGGATAGACCCGCGCCGAGGTGATGCACTCACCAGCGTATTGCTCGCAGCCGCCCCGCGCCGCGCGGCTGAACTGCGCCTGGGTCGCCAGTTGCCCGACCTTGCCGTGCGGCCCGAGCAGGTGCAGGCAGGCCGTGAGCGCGCCGTTGTGGCCGATGCAGGCCTGCGGATGGTTCGCCGTGATCCCCGGCGCGCCCTTGCAGGTCTCGCCCGAGCCCGAGCCGATGCCGTTGTAGTGCACCGGCTCGAAGCATTTCTTCACCCCGTCGAAGGGCGCGACGCCGACGACGCATTTATCGTGCAGCGCGATGCTCATCTCGTCGCGCATGATCCAGAAGCCGCTGACCTGCACCACCACCGGCGGCAGGAAGACCTGCTCGACCAAGGGGTAGTTCTGCCCGAAGATCGACATCGCCGTCTTGCCACCCGGGACCCAAACGAAGGCGATATCGGCCGTCTCGTAGACGCACGCCGTGCCCTGGCACGTGCCCTTGCCGCTCGCCTCGCACGCCTTGCCCTGCTGCGCCGTCGGTGACCAGACACAGGCGCCGGTCTTCGGGTCGCAGCTATCGTCGGTGCAGACCCGATCGTCGGCGCAGACGACCTCCTTCTGCACCGTGCAGCTACCCTTCTGGCAGGTCTCTTCGAGCGAGCAGGACGAGCCGTCGTTGCAGACCGAGCCGTTGGCGGCGGCGGCGTGCAGGCAGCCGATCGGCTTGGCGCAAGCGTCGAGCGTGCAGATATTGCCGTCGTCGCAGACCACCGGCGCGACGGTGCAGGTCTTGTCGTTGCAGACCTCGTCTTTGGTGCAGGGGTCGTCGTCGGGGCACTTCGCCTTGTTGGCGGTGTGGACGCAGCCGATCTTCGGGTCGCAGGCGTCGTCGGTGCAGACCAGCCCGTCGTCGCATTGCTTGCTCTGCAGCACCTTGCACGCGCCGTCGACGCAGGCCGACTTCACCGAACACGGGCCGTCGTCGACGCAAGCCTTGCCGTTGGGCTGCGGCACCATCTCGCACGCGCCGCTCTGGCTGTTGCAGGTGTTGATGGCGCAGACCGTATCCTGACCGCTCGGACAGGATACGACCGTCGCCGGGTTCAACTTGCAGACCGGATTGGTGAGGTTCACGTCGCAGAAGAGGGTGCCGTTGCAGGCGTCGCCGTCTTCCTTGTCCTTACAATCCGAATCGGCCTTGCAGATGCAGGTGTTGACGCCGCTCTTGCAGTCACCCAGGGCGCAGGCGTCGCCGACGGTGCAGGCGTTGCCGTCGTCGCAGGGGGCGCCTTTGGCGGTGGCCTTCTTGCTGCAGGTGCCGGATTTCGGGTCGCAGAGGTTCTTCAGGCAGGCGGTATCGTCGACGCTCGGGCAGGTGACGATCGACGCTTGGTCGAGCTCGCACTGGCCGCTCGCCTTGTTGCAGAAGAGCGTGCCGTTGCAGAGGTTGCCGTCATCCTTGCCGGCGCATTCGACGTCGCTCTGGCAGGCGCAGCCGCCGGGCTTGCCGGAAAGGCAGGCGCCATCCTGGCAGGTGTCGCCGACGGTGCAGATCTGCCCATCCTCGCAAGCCCCGCCCTGGTTGACGTTCTGCTGCAGGCATTGCCCGATCTTCGGCGCGCAGACGGTCTTGCTGCACGCGGTATCGTCGGCGGTCGGGCAGACCACCACCGTCGCCGGGTTGAGCACGCAGCCGCCCTTGGCCAAGTCGCAATAGAGCACGCCGTTGCAGAGGTCGCCGTCGTCCTTGTTGGCGCAGTCGGCGTCGCTCTTGCACTGGCAGACGTATTGCCCCGGCGTGCATTTGCCCTGCTTGCAGGCGTCGTTGGCGGTGCAGTCGGTGCCGTCGTCGCAGAGCTTGTTGTCGGCGCCGAGGACCTTGCCGCACTGGCCGGTGCTGGGCTCGCAGACCGTCTGGGCGCAGACCGAGTCGGCGCTGGTCTCGCAGACCACGACCGTCGCCGGGTTCGCCTTGCAGGTGAAGGGAACGGCGGATTTGTCGCAATATTGCACGCCGTTGCACTTGTCGTTGTCTTGCAGGCAGTCCTCGTCCTGGGTGCACGAGCAGACGTCGATGCCCGAGACGCAGCCGCCTTTGCCGTCGCAGACGTCGCCGACCGTGCAGTTCTGCCCGTCGTCGCAGGGCGCGTCGAGCTTGGCGTCGACCTTCTTGCAGGCGCCGTCGGTGGGATCGCAGAGGGTGTAGAGGCAGGCGGTATCGGCGCTGGTATCGCACTCGACCGGCGAGCCCGGCTTGGTCTTGCAGCTGCCCTTGCCGCTGGTGGTATCGCAATAGGGCTTGCCGTTGCAGGGGTTGCCGTCGTCCGGGCAATCGGCGTCTTTCTGGCATTCGCAGTCGAGCGCGCCGGGGCTGCAACGGCCGCCCTGACAGGTGTCGCCGGTGGTGCAGAGCACGCCGTCGTTGCAGGCGGTGTCGTCGGCCAGGGGCGGCAGGCCGACGCTGCCGTCCTGCAGGCATTGGGTGTCGACGCAGGCGGCGGCGCCCTCGATCGGCTGGCAATCGGTCAAGCCGCCGCTCGAGCAGCTCCGCACGCCAGCGCAGAAGCGACCGGCCTGCTTGACGTCGGGCAGGTAGCAGGTCGTCTTGGCGCTCGCCGCGACGGCGCCCGGCGAGCAGGTGCAGGCGGCCTTCTCCGGGACGCATTGCCGCGTCGCGGCGCCGGCGCGGGTGATGCGGTCGGCGCAGACGGTGCCTTGCGGGCAGTCGGGGTCGGCGACGCAGGGCAGGCCGCAGAAGCCGCCGTTCGCGCCGTGGCTGACGCAGGTGGCGGCCTCGGCGCCGATGGTGCGGCATTGCGCGTCGTCGTCGCAGGGCAGGCAGAGCAAGCCGCCGGTGGGGGCGCAGACGCTGACGGTATCGGAGCCGGGCGGCGCGTAGAGCACGCAGCTCTCGCCGTCGGGGCAGGCGTCGACGCAGGGCCGGGCGCAGACCCGACCCGCGGCGGCCTGCACGCAGATCGGGAAATCACAGTCGAGGTTGCTACTGCACGGGCAGCCGACCCCACCGGGGCAGTCGAGGCCGGCGTCGGACGTGGCGGCATCGCTGCTGACGGTATCGCCGGCGCTGTCGGCGGAGGTGTCGGCGGTCGCGTCGGCCGCGTTCACGGCGTCGACGGCGTCGGCTGCCCCGGTGTTGGCCGTGGTTCCGGGCTTTTCGCCACCGCAGGCGGTGATCAGCAGCAGCAGGGCGAGGAGCCGAAGGGTCTGCATCTGCATCTGGGCTCCACGACCGCCAGCGGTCGACGACGGATCGACGTCCATCGTGCGGTTGGCGGGGTCGTGGCGCAAGAACGCGATGCTGCGAAGTCGCGGGGAATCAGAATCGGACGCGCAGCCCCAGGCTCGGCGCGATCGCCAGCCCACCGCTGACCGACGTCGACTCCGACTCGCTCGGCGAGGTCTGCGCCGTATCGCTGGTCGAGACGGCCGACTGGGTCGACCAACCCGCCTGCGCCAGCTGCACGGCCAGGCGCAGCCCGACGTGCTCGCTCAGCTGCGCGTCGAGGTTCAGCCCCCCCGAGATCGCGACGTTCTGGCTGCGCGCGCTGGATTCGCTGGTCGCGTCGACCTTGCCGTCGGCGTCGAGCAGCTGGGTGGTCGCGTCGCTCGCCACGCGGCGGTAGCCGAGCATCGCGAAGGGCCCGACCTCGACCCGGCTCCCCGGGTTCCAGACCATGCGCCAGCTCACCGCCGCCGCCGCCGAGAGCGACGCGCTCTGGACTTCGGCCGCGGAGCTGCTGCTGTTCGCCGCGCTGCTGGCGCTCTGGTCGGCGTAGGAGACGGCGAGGGTCAGGCCCAGCCAATGCGCCGGGGCGAGCCTGCGCTCCGCCGTCGCCGTCAGCGAGGGCGACTCGCCGCTGAGGCCGCCGAGCACGCCGAGCCCCACGCCTCCCGCGAGCCCTCCGAGCCCGCCGATGCCGGTGATGCCGGAGGGGGCGGTGCCGACGAAGCTCTGCGTCGCGACGTTGACGCCGAACGCGGTATCGGCGTCGGCGCCGGTCGCGACCAGAGGTGTCTCGGCGGCGGCGAGCCCGGGGAGCGCGGCGGCGAAAAGGGTCGCGAACGCGGTCGTCAGGCGGAGGGAGAGGGGGCGGGGATGCTTCATGGATGACTCCGAACCATCGGGGATTCGATGGCTTGCGGCGAACCCGCGGGGGCGTGGGGTTGTTCCCTGGGCTGGCCAGCGCTGTTGCAGCTTACCCACACGGGAGCGCGAATGGCAGTGCCGCTGCCGCCTGTGGACCTCGCGCCTGGGGGTCAGTCCGCTTCCGGCATCTTGATCACTTCGACCCGTAGCGATGCACGCCTCGACCACGGTCTCGACCTGCGAAGCATGCGGAGAATCTACGGCGTATCCGATTCGCCCTTGGCCACGTGCTGGCATCCCGCCTCGGTGCACCGATCGATCGTCGTCGGGTCGCCGTCGGAACACGACTCGTCGCCGTCGCCGCCGCAGGGGTCCGGCGTCGCGACCTGAACGCGCCCCCAGCCGTCTGTCACCAGCATCGCGAGCCCGTCTGCGGATCGAAGGGCGAAGGTCGGCCTGCCTTCGGCATGCGAATCGGCGGCGGCGAACGCCACGCCCTGCAGGTCGATCGCTCCAGCGACAGGCTTTGCTGGTCCTTGTGGATCGAAGAGCCCGAACGCTGCGAGTGTGGCCGACGGGTCCAGCGCCTCGTCGCCGCCCAACCTCACGACGCGCCCGTAGCCAGAATCCGCCACGACGGGGAGTGCGGCGGTTGCTGCATGAAGTGGAGACCACGTCGTGCTTCGCCATACCCATCGCGGCTGCAAGTCGAGATCGTAGGCCGCCACGAACGGAAGACAGGACCAATCCGCGGTGTCGCCGGCGTTCCCATGGCCGGCCACGATGACCTCGTCGCGCGCAGAAATTGCCAAGCCGGTCAGGCTGCGCAGCCGCGCCAGCCCTTTCTCGCCAGGGATGTGAAGCTCCGTCAACCGGCGACCGGCCAGGAGCGCATTCCCACGTGACACTGTGGCGAAGAGCACTCCAGGCGCGCTCTCCCATGGCGGGCCGAGCGATGAACCATCGACGGCGACCACGGTGCCGCCGCGTTCCGCGATCGCTCCACCGTAGTTCGATGCGTGAACGTATCCTCCGAGGTCCGGCAAGGCGCGGCGGCGAATCTCGACGCTACCTGCCGCGCCATAGCCCACGATCCAGCTTGCGCCTTTGTCGTCTCCCTCGAGCTCGACGGCGAGGCCAATTTCTGCGTCGACACCGGTCGCAATGAGCGCCTGCAGAGTACGAGTCGGTCGCATCGTAGTGCGCCAGGTGACCTCGATCGAGGCATCCGGCGCCACAATCGCCCGAAAGCTCGCCTGGCTCGGCGTCCGGGTGACGTGCCGAATCTCGGTCGAACGCGTGCCGACCAGGTGCGGCGTGCAATCCGCGTCGAGGTAGAGGTCGGTGGGACGTCCCGGGACCTGAAGCCGCATCGTCTTGGGCGGTTGCTCGGATGCTCGCAGGAGCAGCGAGACGGCACACTCCGACTCGGAACACCGCGACATTCCCGCGGCGCTGCACCGCGCGGCGGAAGCAGCGACGAGGCGCCAACTTCCCGCCATCATCGTCTGGTCCTGCGACGCGACGTCCGTCATGTCGTCCATGTCGAACGAATCGGCGGTGGGATCAATGTCGCGTGCGAACGTGATTCCGGGCGTCAGTCGGTATTCGATGGACGTCGACTGGCCTCGACCATGCGGCAGATCCGAGCAGCCATGAAGGCCGCACAGTGATGCCAGGAAAGCGAATGCGGCGACAGCAGCTAGCCCTTGCATGTGGGTATCGGTTGATTCGGAGAAAGCGGCAATGCCTTGAGAAACGCCTGCTTTCCTTTCGAACTCGAGTCGACCAGTGCCCATGAGTTCCAAATCACCTTCGGGTCACAAGCGTGCGGACCTTGGATCGGAGCGAAGCCTTTGTCCTGATTCCAATGAAAACTCTCGAATGCCTGCTGCCAAACTCCTTGCTTCTTCTGTTTTGCCCAGTCGCTGCACTTCATGCCACAGGACGTGCCCTCTCCGCAGAAGAGACACTTGTACGCCCACTCGGGCACCGGTTTGCACGGAACGGTCTGATCCCAATTGTTGTATTCCGCCTCGGTCTGCGGGCCGACGAACTCCGGATCTGGCCACTCTGTATTCTTGCAGGGGCATCCCGCCGACGCCAATCCCGGTTTGCAGCACGCGAAGGAGTTGAAGCCATTGACACGAGGCTCGAGGCCGGGTGCGCAGGCTGGCTTGGAGCAACCTTGTGGCGGATTGGTAAGGGTCTCCCCAAGACCGGCCGGTACGAATTCGTCGCACTTCTTTTGTAGTTGTGCTTTGGACCAACTGTCATCGGCTGGGGCCGCGGAAGAGAATCCAGCGGGCAGGCCCCTGGAATCGACGAACCCGGGTTGCCGCGTGGCGTGCCGCACTTTGCGCTCCATCGTTGCTGGCTCGTCCTCGCTCGAGCGCTGCCACTCAAGCATATCGCCACGCCAGGCCAAACGCTCGCGCATGGCCTGCTGCGGAGAACCGCCGTAGCGAGGCTTGGGATGCTTGGGTCCAGCACGCCCGGACCAGGGACCAGAGTCCCCGCCGTGAGCGACCGCAACGAGCTCCGCCATACTCCGCGCCTGAATCGTCCGCGACTTCATCACGCGCCTCCGGCTAGCCCCGCGCCACCGCGCTGAGCGACCAGTTGATGGTACCCGTCGTCACCTCGGTCTTGTTCCTCAATTCCACGTAACGCAACACATTCGTCGCCTTCCGCGCTCCACTGCCTGCGCCGCCGAACGAGATCGCGTCGGCGAGGTACCAAGTACTGCCATCCCCCGACGTGTAGAGCTCGATGTCGGTGGTGGACGGCACAACGGCACCGAAGATCACGTCGGCCTCGCCGAGCAAGTCGAGCGTGCCGTCGGTCAGGACCTGGCCAGCGGTAACCGTGCCCATCGTGCCGTTCCCCTGCACCACGATCGGAACACCTGTGCCGGAGATCGCCTCGATCAGCCACGTCACTCGGACAGCGCCCAACTCAGTCGAGCCGTCGACCTTCAGTCCGAGCTGCACCAACGGCGGCAGCCGGGCGTCGTTCGACGGCACCGAGCGAATGCGCATGGGCGTCGTCGAGATGACGCCGCTGTTGTAGGGCCCCTCCTGCAGGCCATCGATGAACTGCCATGACTTGCCGTCCGAGCCGCCGCGCGCCACGATCGTCACCGACGTCGACGTCCCTTCGACCCCGAGCAGGGTGAAGTACTGCAGCAGGCCGAGCTTGCCTCCGAACCGCGACCAAGTGCTCGCATCGAGCCAGTGGATCACCGGGCTTCCGTCGGCCTCGGACTCGAAACGTTGATCGATCGCCGCGACAAGCGGCTCTCCGTTGCAGCTGCAGTTGGCCATGCTTCTCTCCTCGCGCACCGGTCGGGCTGTTCCGCTTGCCGGTGGTCTGTTGACGTGCTTGGAGCGAACGATAGCCTGCCTGCCTGCCTGCCTGCCTGCAAGCAGATTCCGTCCGGTTTTTGTGAAGGTTTATGAAGTCGTTCCTGCGCCCACAACCTCCACCACCGTCTCGACGTGCGGCGAATGCGGGAACTGATCGACCGCCCGCGCCCGCCGAACCCGATAGCCGGCAGCAGCGAGCGGGCCGAGGTCGCAGGCGAGGCTCTGCGGGTTGCAGCTGACGTAGAGCAGCCGCGGCGCGCGGATCGCCAGCACCGCCTCGATCGCCGCGGCGGAGAGGCCAGCCCGCGGCGGATCGACGACGACGACGTCGAAGGCGCCGGGCTGATCGAAGCCTTGCTCGACGAGCACCTTCGCGGCGTCGCCGGCATGGAATTCGGCGTTCGTGGCGCCGTTGAGCGCGGCGTTGCGGCGGGCCGCGTCGACGGCGCTGGGCACCAATTCGACGCCGACCAGGCTGGCCGATCGGTCAGCGAGGGCGAGGCCGACGCTGCCGGTTCCGCAGTAGAGGTCGAGGACGCGCGGCGCCTGCCCGGCGGCGAGGCCGTCGACGAAGAATTCCCGCACGGTGCCGTAGATGCGCTCGGCGCCGGGGGTGCTGGGCTGGAAGAAGGCGGCGGGAGGGATCTCCAGCGCCAGCGGCGCGCGGCCGGAGAGGCGCACCTCCTCGTGCAGCGGCTGGGCCTCACCGAGCGCGACGGTGGTCCGCACGGTGCGCTCGCCGCGGCGGGCGCGATGCCGCGTCCACCACAGGTTCGGCGCGACAATCCCGGCGGATTCGGCACGGCCGCGGGCGTAGGCGGCCCAGGCTGCGACCTCGGCCTCGGCGTCGATCGGCGTGCCGTCGGCGCGCGAGGGCGCCTCGGCGTCGGCGGTGCAGAGGTCGAGCGACCACTGACCGGTGGCGAAGGCGAGGCGGATGGTGAGGGTCCGCAGCCAGCCGCGACCGCGCCCCTCCTCGTGGTGCGGCAGCTCGCGGTCGCGGCGGAAGGCGCGGGCCCACCCCGTCGCCGCCATCGCCCACGCGGGCAGCAGGTGGCAATCGGGTACGTCCAAGATCTCGAAGCGCATCCCGCTCGGGTGCAGGCCCAGCGCCGGCGCGCGGTCGTAGTCGTCGCCGAAGCTGAATTCCATCTTGTTGCGGTAGCGAAAGGGCGATTCGAGCGTGGTGATCGGCTCGATCACGGCCGGATCGACGCCGGCCTCGGTGAGCAGCGTCGCCACCCGGGCCGCCTTGCTCGCCGCCTGCGCCGCGGGATCCATCGCCTGCAGCATGCAGCCGCCGCAGCCCCGCCCGGCGCCGTCGTAGGGCCCGGCGTGGACGCACGGCGGCACCACCCGCGCCGGAGAGGGCCGCAGCACCTCGAGCAGCTCGCACTCGGCGCGCCGACGCCGCGCGCGTACGATCCGCACCCGCACCTCTTCGCCCGGCAGCGCGTGACGCACCTCGGCCGCCCAGTTGAACTGCGAGCCGTCCGGCACCGTCAGCACCGCGCGCGCCAGCCCGGCGCCGTTGTCGGCCATGCCGTCGATCGTGAGGACGCGCTCTTCGCCAGGTTGCGGCCTGCGGGACCAGGCGTTCGGTGGACCCGACGCGTCAAGATCTGGGTTCATCGCTGCTCCTGCGGCGCGCAACGCGCCTGCGGCTCGGACCATAGACGCTGCGCCAGAGGACGTCGACGTTGAGCCAGACGCCAACACGGCCTAGCCTCAGGTGAGCGGCGTCGAGGCAAGGACCGCCGCATCGGAGCCGACACCATGATCACGATCCGCTACTGCAACCGCTGAGGCTACCGCCCCCGCGCGGCCAGGCTGGCCGCCCGCATCCGCGATGAACTCGGCCACGACACCACCCTGATCGAAGGCAGCGGCGGCATCTACGAAGTCGCCGTCGAAGGCGCCATCGTCGCCAAGAAGGGGCCGCTCGGCTTCCCCGACGAAGACGACGCCCTGCGCGCCGTCGCACAAGCACTGCACGACACCACCGGAGCCCCATGAACCTTCCGCTGCGCTCGCTACCACTCGATCAACTCCGCATCGAGGACGAAGCCGCGATGCGCCCCGTCGCCCTCTACGCCAGCCTCAAGCGCCGCCTACTGGCCGACGACTACCGCGTCAGCGTCCTGCCGCAACAAGCCGCGCGCTGGGACCACGCCCTGCTGCTGAACCTCGCCTTCTGGGACGCGCAGCGAGGCGGCGATATCCTGACCGATCGAACAGTCCCGGCCGACGTCATCTGCCATATGGCGTGGCACCACGTCGCGACCGTGGCGCTCGGCGACGCCGGCGCGCCGCTCTCGCCCGAGGCGATGCTGCTCGGCGAGTCGGTCGCCAGCGCTTTCGACCTCTACCTCCTCGGCCGGCTCCTCGCGGTCGCGCCCGACGGCGACTTCGTCTCGACCCAGCTGCCGGCGATGGCCGAGGTCGCCGAGGCGGCCGGGACCGACGCCGACGCCTTCGAGGCCTTGGTCGAGCAGGTCGCGGCCGAGCCGGAGGCGGCCTTCGAGGCGCTGCGGCAGCTCATCTACGACGTGAGCATGGGCCTGCTCGCCGCCGAGACCGCCGAGCAGGCGCTGGCGGTGCTGGTGCGGCACGAGGGGCACCGTTTCGGCTGTTTGCTGCACCACTTCGAGCTGGCGAGCTGGCTGCAGCACGTGCGGGCGGCGCAGGCGACGTTGCCGCCGGGCGATCGCAGCGCCGAGCGGGCGCGGCAGGCCGACGCGGCACTGCGGGCGGCGCCGGACGCCGTCGCGTGGCTCGAGGCGCATTGGCTCTGAGCTCGGGCTGCGCTACCGCCGGCTCTTGGCTGTTGGCGTCGCGCTCCAGACCGGCGCGCTGGTGAGCGGCACGAAGGCGCCCCAGGAGAAGAGCGCGGCGGCGGAGTTCTCGCCGGCCTTGGCGACCGCCTCCCGCTGCGTCGCGATCAGCGCCCGCACCGCCTGCCCCGCCTCGCCGCGCCGCGGCAACCGGCCGTAGAACGAACGCATCAGCTGGGCGGTGGCCTGCTCCGGCACCTGCCAGAGCGAGACCAGGACCTCCCGCACGCCGGCGACCAAGAAGGCCTTGCCCAAGCCCTGCGGCCCCTCGCCGGCGACGGTCGCGCCGCGGCCCGTCTCGCAGGCGGCGAGGGTCGCGACCTCGACCGCGCCGAGGTCGAGCCCGACGATCTCCCGCGCCGAGAGCGCCCCGTCCGCCTCGCTCGGTGCGTCGGGCGCGACGCGGTTCGCGCCCGAGAGGACCAGCGCCGAGAGCTGCATCGGATCGAGCCCACGCCGCGGCGGCGCCTCCGCCATCAACCCGGCCCGCTGATGCTCGACCCGCCCCGCACACCCCGCGGCCGGCGCGAAGAAGCCGTGCGTCCCGAAGTGCAGCACCCGCCGATGCGGCATCGCCGCGGCCAGCGCCCGCTCCTCGCCCGCATCGCCCTGCACCAACCACACCGGCTGGCCGCGCCACGCCGCGCCGAGCGTCTGCGCGACGTCGGCCGCCTCGCCACCGACCGGCCCCCAATGCAGCTGGCCCCAACCGCAGGCGCGCCGCCCACCGCGCGCGGCGACGCTGGCAGCGGCTGCCGGTCCGGCATACGTCGCCTTGGCGCAACGCTTGCCGCAGCGCTGCCAGGCCGCCTGCGCCTGCGCCGGGGAGCCCGCTGCCGCGCCGTGGTCGAGCTGCCCGACGACCAATGCCCCGCTGGTCGCCTGTGCCGCTTTCGCAGCCTGCCCGTGCAGGGGCGCCGCGAGCGCCGCGGGGACCGGCAACCAGGCCAGCTCCATCGTGCGCAGCGGCGGCCTGCCGTCTGCCGCAGGGAGCGCGCCGAGCGGCACCTCGTACAGCCGGCGGTCCGGCACGAGATAGCCGCGCGTCGCGCCGGCGAGCGCCGGTTCGAGCGGCGCCCAGACCAACGCGTGCAGCGCCGCGGCCGCCTTGCTCAGGTCCGCCTCGGCCTTGGCGACCAGGCGCTTGCGGCGCAGCGCCTCCTCGACCCCGGCGACGGCGGCGCGGAAGCGCTCGATCGCGGCGTCGACCGCGGCCGCAGCGGCGAGATCGATGCGCTGAACCGAGCATCGCTGGCCCTGCGGCCGGACCACCAGGGCACGCCACTGCGCCTGCTCGAGCCCGGGGAAGAGCGGCAGCGGCTCGGCGCGCAGCCAGTGGATCATCGCGGCGCCCTCGCGGCGCAGCACGGCGCAGGTGGCGGTCGGCGAGGCGGCGAGGTCGACGGGCGCCGCGGCAGAACCGGCGGATGCGGCGGCGCGTGCCTGCTGCCGGCGCTGCCGCTCGGCCCGGGCAGCGCGGCCGGTGCGGTCGAGGAGCTCGGCCCAGAGAGCGGTGTCGTGGCCGCCGCGCCAGCCGAGGGCGAGCAGGATGGCGATGGCGTCGTCGTCCAGCGCCGAGCGCGAGAGCAGTTGGGCGTCGGAGTCGGCGGCCTCGGCCGCACGCCAGAACGCGACGCGGCGCAGCGCGGCGGCGCGGTGCATCCGCGGCCAGGCGTCGGCGCCAGAGACGAAGGCCTCGGCCACGGCGAGGACCTCGAGGTGCGGGGCGAGGTCGGGGTCGTCCTTGCCGTTCTGCCGCTCACGCAGGGCGAGGGCGCGGCGCAGGCTCTGCAGGCCCTCTGCCTTCTCGCCGCGAGCGATCTGCAAGATCCCGATATTGTGCAACGGGACCGATAGCTTGGCGCTTTCGCTACCATAGGCGCGCTCGTAGATGGCGAGCGCGCGCTGGTTCGCGACGAGCGCGCCGGCCTTGTCGCCGAGGCGACCGAGCAAGCCGGCGAGGTTGTTGAGCGAGAGGCCGAGGTCGGGGTGGGTCGGCCCGAGGGCGCGCTCGCGGATGCGGATCGCTTCTTCGAGCAGGCCCTTGGCGGCCTCGGCGTCGCCCTGCGCGTCGCGCACTGCGGAGAGGTTGGCCAAGACCTCTGCGTAATTCGGGTGGCGGTTGCCGACCGAGGCGGCGTAGATGCCGAGCGCCCGCTCGAGCAGGGCCCTGGCCTGGGCGAGGTCGCCGAGGCGGTAGAGCAGCGTCGCGTAGTTGCCGAGGTCGTGGGCGAAGTCGGGATGTTCGGCGCCGACGGTGGCCTCGGTGTGGCGTAGGTCGCGCTCGTGATAGCGCCGCGCCCCGGCGACGTCACCGAGCGCGGCGTAGATCGTCGCGAGGTTGCCGAGGATATGGCCGAGCACCGCCGCCGGAACGCCGACCGCCGGCCGCTCGGCCTGGGCCAGCGCGGCGTGGGCCGACACCAACGCCGAGCGCGGGTCGCCGCGGAGGTAATGCGCCGTGGCGATGTTGTTGTGGACGTTGGCGAGCTCCTTGGCGTCGGGGCCGAAGAGCAATTCGATCAGCGCCAGCGAACGTTGGCTCGCGGCGAGCGCGGCTTCGGCGTCGCCTTGGGCCGCGAGGACGGTGCCGAGGTTGTCGTGCAGCGTGGCGAGGAAGGGGTCTTCCTCGCCGAGTGGGCCAGCGACGGCGGCGAGCGCGCGGCGGAAGGTCGCCGCGGCCGCCGCGTAGTCTCCCGCGTGCCATTGCCCGAGCGCGACGTTGTTGGTGGCGATGGCCACGATCGGGTGGTTCTGGCCGAGGCCTTCGACCATCGCAGTCTCCGCGGCGACAGCGGCGGAGACGGCCTCGCGGTATTGTCCTGCTGCGTCGAGGCGGGCGAAACGCCCGAGCGCAGCGGCGCCGCGGTTGACCGCTTCACGCTGCGCCGGGGTGCGCCACGGTGGGTGGAAGCCTGGCGGCATCACGCGGTATTCGAGGAAGACGCGCAGATGCGGGAAGCGCGCGTCCACCGCCGGCACGTCGATCGGCTTGCCGGCCCGGATCGCGGCGAAGATCTCCGCCCCGTAGGCCCATGCGGCGTGGCCGAAGCGGCGCAGCACGCCGCAGTTGCTGCTCTGCGGCCAGACCTTGCAAGCCATCCGGCAAGAGATCTGCGTCTCCGCGTCGGCCGTGGCGAAGATCGCGCACATCGCCCGCGACGCCGGGGTCTCGGGAGGTGCCACGTCGGCCCGGACCGGTGCCGCCAGGCCGAACAGGCCAAACAGGCCAAACGCCGTCAGCGCGAATCGAACGCCCCGCGCGGCCCCTCTGTCCATCGATCGCAAACGCATGACCGTCCCCTCGTCGGCCGCTCGCCGTGCCGCATGCCCAATCCACACTCCTCGCAATCCTAGCCGAATTTCCCGAGCGCACCCAGGCCTGTCAGCGCCAGCGCTCGACGGCTTGCACCACAGGACGCAGACTCCAGCGATGCCCGACCACACCCCAGCACCGCCCGCAGACGCCGGCCCCGAGGCCCTCGCAGCTGCTATCCGCGTCGCCCACCACGGCGCCGCGGGCGAACGCACCGCCCTGCTCCACGCGCTGGAGCAGCGCGCCGAGACGCCCGAATCCCGCACGGTCCTGGCCGACACCGCGCTGCTGCTGCTCGCGACGCTCCGGGCCGAGGATGGCAGCCTCGACATGGTCGCCGCGGATTGGCTACGACGCTTCGGCCGACCAGAACACCTCGACGCCGTGCGCGCGCTGCGACCGAAGCTGCGACCGCGGACCGCCCTGCGCGATTGGCGGCTGGAGGTCGATCGCGCGATCGCGATGCTGCAAGCCCGCGCCGAGGGAGGCTGCGGCTGCGCGGTCGACGCCGCGCACGGAGCTCCGCCGGTCTCGCGCGACTACGAACGGCTGAGCGACACCACCGACCGTGAGCGCTACGCCATCATCTGGCAGGTGCGCTGCCGCAGCTGCACGAGGCGCTGGGACGTCGTCGAGCAGCACGGCTACCACTACCCGACGTTCGCCTGGAGCCGCGCGGACGCCGACGGCTGATCTGCCGCTCAGAGGCGCAACGTCGCCAACACGGGCCGGTGGTCACTGCCGACGTCCGGTCCGGCCTCCAAACGCTCGACCACGACCCCTTCGGTGGGCAGGAGGTGGTCGATCCAGATTTTTCCGAACGGAAGTGCAGCCGGCCAGGTGCCGAGCGGCCAGCGCTGGGCGGGCACGTCCTGCAGCCTGCCGAGCGCGACCATCGCCGGGAAAACCGGGCACCACGGCGTCGCGTTCAAATCACCGACCACCACCGCCGGCCGATGCCCGCCGCGCACCAACGCCGCGATCCCGAGCAGCTGCCGGTCCCGCTCCGTTGCTGCCCGCGCCCCGATCGGCGGCGGCGGATGCGCGACGAGCACGCGCAAACGCCCACCGCCGACCTCGATCTCGGCGTCGATCGTGGCGTAGCCGCGTGCCCCCACCTCGACCACCTGCGCCCGATGCAGCGGCAGCTTGCTCCACAACGCGATGCCGAAGTTGTCGTCACGCGGCTGCTCGACCCGAAACGGAAAGCCCGCCCGCTGCGCCGCCAACGCCTGCAGCCACGCCGCGTCGACCTCCTCGAAGGCCACGACGTCGAATTCCTCGCGATTCAGCAGCGCCGCCACCCCCGCGTAGGCGCGGCTCTCGGTCTTGACGTTGAGTTGCAGCAGCCGCACCTGCACAGCATCCGCCGTCGGCTCCGGCTCCACGTGGAACGGCACGGTCAGCAGCGGCGCGAGCGACAACAACGCCGCGACGCCGCTCAGCGCCGCCAGCCGTCGCTCACGCAGCAGGCCCGCGAGCAAGGTCCCGAGCAACAACCCGGCGCCGAGGTGCAGCCGGCCGTAGCTGAAGAGCTCGCAGGCGAAGCGCAACGACGCCGGCAGCGGCGCGACGACCGGGGTGGCGGCCAGCAGCGCGGGCGGCGCGAAGGCGAGCTGCAGCCAGAGCGCGGAGAGCAGCAGCCCACGCCCCGAGACGACCGGGCGCTGGCTCATCCCGCCGCGGGCTCGGGGAGCGGACGGACGCGGGCGGCGCAGACCTTGTACTCGGCGGTGCCGGTGACGATATCGCCCGCGTCGATGGTGAGCAGGTTGGCGCGCGCCTCGGCGAAATGCATCGGCAGCCAGATCATGCCCTTCTGCACCCGCGGCGTGACGCGGACCGCAGCCTCGATAGAGCCGCGCCGGGTCGCCACTTCGCAGCGGCCGCCGTCGCGCAGGCCGAGCGCATCGGCATCTTCGGCGTGGACCTCGACGAAACACGCGCTCTGCCGGGCGACGATGCCGGGCTCGCGGCGGGTCTGGGTCGCGACGTTGTAGTGGTAGAGCGTCCTGCCGGTGCTCATCAGCAGCGGGTAGTCGGCGTCGGGCGTCTCGATGCTGCCGCGGTATTGCACCGGCACCAGCAGGCCCTTGCCGCGCATCGGGCCGCCTTCGTGCAGGGTCGGGGTGCCGGGGTGGTTCGGCAGCGGACACGGCCACTGCAACCCACCCTCGGCTTCGATGCGGGCGTGGTCGATGCCGGCGAATTTGTCGCAGAGCCCGGCCAGCTCGGCGTAGATGTCGGAGGGGACGACGGCGTCCGCGGCCTTGCCGGCGACCGGGTCGACGCCGGCGCGCTGCAACAACGCCGAGACGATCTGCCAATCCGGCCGCGCATCCCCCGGCGGCGGCACCGCGGCACGCACCCGCTGCACGCGGCGCTCCGAGTTGGTGAAGGTGCCGTCCTTCTCGGCAAAAGCGGCGGCCGGCAGCACGACGTCGGCGCGCTTGGCCGTCTCGGTGAGGAAGAGGTCGACCACGACCAACGCCTCGAGCCCGGGCAGCGCCGCGTCGAGGCCGGCGACGTCGGGCTCGCTGACGAGGATGTCTTCGCCCATCACGAACATGCCGCGGATCGCGCCGTGGCGCAGATCGTGCATCATCTCGTTGAGGTTCTTGCCCGGCGTCTCGGGCACCTCGGCCCCCCACGCGGCAGAGAACTTCGCCCTGACCGATGGGTCAGCCACGCGCTGGTAGCCGGGGAGAAAGATTGGGCTCGCCCCGGCGTCGTTGGCGCCTTGGACATTGTTCTGTCCGCGCAGGGGGTTGAGCCCGGCAGAGCGGACGCCGAGGTGGCCGGTGAGCAGCACGAGGTTGCTCAGGCAGTAGACGTTGTCGGTGCCGTGGGTGTGCTCGGTGATGCCGAGCGTATAGTAGATGCCGGCGCGGCGGGTGGTGGCGTAGGCGCGGGCGGCGGCGCGGATATCGGCGGCGGGGACGCCGCAGATCGCTTCGGCGCGCTCGGGGGTCCACTCGGCGACGGCGTCGCGGACCTGCTCGAAGCCTTCGGTCTGCTGCTCGACGAAGGCGCGATCGTGCAGACCTTCGTCGAGGATGACGTGGGCCATCGCCGAGAGCAGCGCGACGTCGGTGCCGGGCCAGAGCCGCAGGTGGATATCGGCGAAGCCGGCGAGCCAGGTGGCGCGCGGGTCGGCGACGATGAGCTTGGCGCCGCGCAGGGCTGCGCGCTTCATCTCCATCGCGATGATGGGGTGGGCCTCGGTGGTGTTGCTGCCGATGACGAAGACCAGATCGGCGTCACGGATCTCGCCGATCGAGTTGGTCATCGCGCCCGCACCGAATGTCGTCACCAGACCGGCGACCGTGGGTGCGTGTCACGTAGCGGCGCATTGGTGGCAGTTGTTGGTCCCGAACGCGGCGCGCGCGAGCTTCTGCACCAGGTAGTTCTCTTCGTTGGTCGCCCGCGACGAGCTGATGAAGCCGAGGGCGTGGGCGCCATGGCGGGCAGCGACGCCCCGCAGCGATGCGGTCGCCCGGTCGAGCGCCGTCTCCCAATCGGTCGGCACCAGCTCGCCGGTGGCGTGATCGCGCACCAGCGGCGTGGTCAACCGGTCGCGGTGGCCGACGTAGCCGGTGGCGAAGCGGCCTTTGACGCAGAGGTTGCCGTCGTTGGTCGTGGTGCCGGGCGGCGGCGAGGCGACCCGGACGATCTCGCCCTTCTCGCGGTCGACCGTCAGGTCCATCTGGCAGCCGACGCCGCAATAGCCGCAGGTCGTGCGCACCGTCGGCAGGTCGGCGAGCTCCATCTGCCGCGGCAGCGCCTTGTTCTCGACCAGCGCGCCGGTCGGGCAGGTGTCGACGCAGCCGCCGCAGAGCTCGCAGGAGGTGTCGAGCAGGCCGCGCATCTCGGCGGTGACGACAGTGGTCTGCGGGCCGCGGTGGCCGATGCCGATCGCCGCGACCGCCTCGACCTCGTCGCAATAGCGGGTGCAGCGGGCGCAGAGGATGCAGCGCTCGGGCTGAAAGCGGATGAAGGCGTTGTCGTCGTCGGGGCGCCCTTGCCGCTGGTTCTCCAAGGCCGGCACGCCCGCGGCGACGCCGTAGCGCCGCATCCAGCGGTCGAGCTCGCTGCCAGGTACGACGGCCTCGGGCTGGTCGGCTTGGTAGAGCGCCAAGAGCGCGCGGCGGTGGCGCTGCACGCGCTCGCTGTCGGTCTGGACCTGCAGGCCCTCGGCGACCGGGTGGCGACAGGCGGGGACCAGGCGGCGGCTGTCGCTCGACTCGACCAGGCACATCCGGCAGGCGCCGGTCGGGTGGAGGCGGTCGTCGTGGCAGAGGGTGGGCACGATCACGCCGCGACGGCGGGCGACATCGAGCAGCGTCTCCCCCGGCTGGGCCTGCACCACCTCGCCGTCGACCACGAGCTGCAAGGCCGTCGCCCCTGCGGCTGGCAGCGCGGCGTCGGGCGACGCGGCCGGGGCGGCAGAGGGTGGGCGGTGGTCGTCGTCGGGCATCGGGAACTCCAGCAGTGCAAGCGTAGATTCGCGCGGGGACGGGGGCAAGCGCGGAGAGGCCAAGCCGCGGTCGCGTCGGCACGAAATCGACACCTTCGACTTGCAAGCGACACGTGGGCGCGGCACGATCTTCGTGAACGATTGTGTCCGACCGGGCACGCCCTCTCCCACCATCGGAGCACTCGATGAAGTCCTGGATTCGCAGCCCTCTTTTCGTCGCCGTGACCAGCCTGGCCGCGGCATGTAGCAGCCCGACCGGCAGCACTGGCACCGGCACCGGCGGTGGCACCGTCACCGACACCGGCGGAGGCGGCGGCACCGACACCAGCGGTGGCGGCAGCGACGCGACCGGCGGCGAGGACGGCTCGACGGCGGTCGACAGCGCCGGCGGCACCGACACCGCGGGCTCGGATACGGCGCCCGAGGACACCGCCAGCAGCGACACGACGGCGACCGACGGCACGACGACGACGGACACGACCGCGACCGACACCGCCTCGACCGACACCGCCTCGACCGACAGCGCCGGCGCGGACTCGAGCGACGGCACCAGCACCGGCGGCAGCTGCCTCGATCGCTGCGGTGACTACGACAGCGCGGCCGCGTGCCAATGCGACAGCTCGTGCGAATCCTACGACGATTGCTGCGCGGACTACGCCAAGCTCTGCAAGAAGCCCGACTGCGAGACCGACGCGGATTGCGACGACAAGAACGCCTGCACCAAGGACTCTTGCGTCGACAAGACCTCGTGCAAATACGAGGACGCCAACGAGGGCGGCGCCTGCGACGACGGTCGCGAATGCACCACCGACGACAAGTGCGAGCAGGGTGACTGCGAGGGCACGCCCAAGGCCGCCGGCACCGCCTGCAACGACGGCAGCGTCTGCACCACCGACGACAAATGCAGCGCGCTCGGCAACTGCTTCGGCACGAGCAAGGATTGCGACGACGACAACGGCTGCACCATCGACTCCTGCGACAGCAAGACCGGCGACTGCAAGCACAGCGACAAGAGCGACGGCGGCTATTGCTCGGACGGCAACGATTGCACGACCGAAGAGTGCAAGGCCGGCAAGTGCGAGGCGACGAACAAGGCCGACGGCGCGAGCTGCTCGGACGGCAACAGCTGCACCAAGGACACCGGCTGCAAGGCTGGCGTCTGTGAGTCGGCGCCCGACGAGAGCAAGAACGGTGACTCCTGCACCGACGACGACGCCTGCACCACCGGCACCACGTGCAACGCCGGCAAGTGCGAGGGCCCGGCGAACGCGTGCGACGACGACAACCCCTGCACGCTCGACTCCTGCACGCCGAAGAGCGCCTTCTCCAAGGACTGCAAGAACGAGCCGATCGCTGCCGGTGGCAAGTGCGACGACGGCGACCCCTGCACCGAGAACGACGCCTGCACCGCCGACGCCAAATGCGCCGCGACGCCCTCGGGCAAGTGCAAGGACGCGCTGAACGACGCCTTCCCCTGCGGCAGCAACGGCACCTGGGTGGTCGAGCCGGCGGCCGACGACGCCAAGGGCGTGAGCGGCTGGGCCGTCGACGAGAGCCCGGCGGTCGAGGGCGTCCCCTCGCCGAAGTGCACGATGAACTTCAACAACGGCAAGGATTACGACGATAAGGTCGACGGCAAGTCGGTGGAGACCAAGGGCACCGCGACCAGCGCCGAGATCGACCTGACGGGCGCGACGGCGGCGAAGGGCAGCTTCATGCTCTACTACGACATCGAGACCTCGTCCTCGTACGATCTCTTCTTCGTCGAGATCTCCGAGGACGACTTCAAGACCGTGGCGCAGAGCTGGCAGATCCCGAAGACCTCGGACAACAAGGGCAAGTGGCACGAGCAGAGCGCCGACCTCACGGCCTTCGCCGGCAAGAAGATCAAGGTCCGCTTCCGCTTCGACAGCAAGGACACCACGAGCAACAGCGGCAAGGGCGTCTTCATCGACGACCTGAAGCTGGTCATCGTGCCCAAGACCTAGTCACGCGCTGCGGTCGTCGTTTCGACCGCCAGAACAGCCAACGCCTCCTCGCTCTCGCGGGGGGGCGTCGGTCGTTTTGGCCCCATCCCGCTTTGACGCGAATCGTCGTAAACAGTTAGAATAAGTGCGCATTTTCTGAGTGTACGAAGGACCGCGCCCCCCGGACGCGATCGCACCGGTGGAGCCGGCCTTGTTCGGACGACGATGGATGGCGGTGGCGCTCTGTGCTGCGGTCGCGGTGGGCTGTGCGCAAGAGGGCGGCAGCTCCAGTGCCGGGGACACGGCGAGCGACAGCAGTACGGCAGATGCAGCGGCAGATTCGGCGGCAGATGCAGCGGCAGATGCAGCTGCAGCAAGGGACTCTGCCAGCCCGGCGCCGCGGACTCCTGCGACGACGGCAACGCCTGCACTACCGAGACCTGCGACAAGGCCAAGGGCTGCGTCTACTCGACCATGAAGGACGGCGTCGGCTGCGGCGCGGGCAAGGTCTGCAGCGGCGGCGTCTGCGGCGGGAGCTAGCCGGCGAAGTCGCGCCGATCCTGGCCGAGGGACGCCGCGTGCTGTGCTGGCCCGGCACGTCGAGGCCGAGTTTGCGCCAGCCGCGATCCACGACCCGACCAGCGGCGCTCCCACGTTGCCGACCCGAGCCCAGACTCGTTAGGCTCGCTGGTGACAGCAGCGCCTGCCGAGGCGCATGACCCGCGCTGGAGAGGAATGCGCTCACCACTGGACCGCCCCCGCCTGCTCCGCTTGCTCCGCGAACTCGGCGCCGCCGCGAGCGGGCCAGGGCGCATCTACGTCTGCGGCGGCGCCACGGCGTTGCTGCACGGCTGGCGCGGCTCGACGATCGACGTCGACTTGCGGCTCGACCCCGAGCCTCCGGGCATCTTCGCCGCCATCGCGCTGCTGAAAGAGGCGCTCGACGTCAACATCGAGCTCGCCGGGCCGCGGAGTTTCGTGCCGCCGCTCCCTGGGGCGGACGAGCGGGCGGTCTTCATCGGCCGGCACGGCGCGGTCGACTTCTTCCACGAAGACCTCTATGGCCAGGTGCTCGCCAAGCTCGCGCGCGGCCACGACCGCGACCTCGGCGACATCGCGTCCGCTGTCGCAGACGGCTTGGTCGAGCCGAGCACGTTGGTCGCGCTCTTTGCGGCGATCGAGCCAGAACTGCTTCGCTATCCTGGGTTGAACCCGGCGGCGCTACGACGACGCGTCGAGGAGTTCGGCCGTGACGGACGCTGAAAAGATCGACGCCTGGTACGCAGAATCGCGCGGCCTGCCAGGGGCCGATGTGATCGCCGAGGGGCTGCGCCAGCTCGCTGCAGGCCAACGCGGGCCCGAGGCGTGGCTGCTCCTGGTCGCGACACGGCGGCTGCGACAAGCCGGCGTGCCGCTGCCCGATGTGGAGGTCACGACCGAGCCGGAGCGTGCCCTCTACGACCTGGTCGGCGCGACCGGAGGCGCTGGTGCGCACGCGGCGTACAACGCATGGATCGGGCGCCTCGACCGATTCCTGCGGGCGGTGGCTTAGGGCGTGCCGGCCTCGCCCGGGGCGTAGCCAGGGGCGCCGGCTTCGAAGCAGTCCTTCTTGCAGCGGAGCTCGTTGGTGACGGGGTCGTAGAAGTCGTGCCACCGCCGTGGTCAGATATCGGAACTCTTCTGCCTGCTCTCGCCGCCCAAGCTAGAGCGTCCGGGCCGCAGCGGCAAGCGAGAAAACTCCCCCTTGGCTGCTGACTTCGCTGCGATTTTGTCATGTTGGTGTCCGCACTACGGAATCTCGGAGGCGCTGATCCGATTCGGATCAGCCGCCGCAGCGCCACAGCGAGAACCCGAGGTCCTGTTCTCGTCCGCAGGGTCTCGGCGCTCGCGTTCCGACCCGAGTCGAGATCGGCCGTGCGCCACGGCCGATCTGCCTACGAAGCAAAATCGCGCAAGTAATGCCCCAGCGGAAAGTGCGCCGCCTGGCCCAGACCACAGATCGAGCCCTCGCCCATCTCCCAGCCGATCTCTTCGGCGACCCGCTCGAGCGCTTGCCGTGCCGCCGCCGTCTTGCCGGCGCGGCGGTAGTCCTCGAAGGCCTTCGCCAGCACCTGCGTCCCGACCCGGCAGGGCGCGCACTGGCCGCAGCTCTCGTCGCGGAAGAAGCGCAGCGAATCGGCGACCAGCTCGGCGACGTCGCGGCTGCCGTCGAGCACCACCACGCCCGCCGAGCCGGCCATGCTGCCGAGCGCGCCGAGCGGGCCGGCGTCGAGCGGGACGTCCTGGTGCCGCGCCGGGAGCACGCCCGAGGCCGCGCCGCCGGGGATGAACGCCTGCAGCGGCGCCTCGCCCGCCATCCCGCCGGCGGTCGCGATCAGCGTCCGCAGCGTGCTGCCGCAGGGCAGCTCGTAGACGCCGGGGCGGGCCACGTCGCCGCTCACCGAGTAGAGCCGCATCCCGGCGGCGATCGGCTTGCCGTCGGCGTCGCGCGCGCCCAGGCCGGCGTACCAATCGCCGCCGCGGCGGACGATGGCCGGCACCGAGGCGAAGGTCTCGACGTTGGAGAGCAGCGTCGGCCGGCCGAGGTAACCGCTGTCGGTCGGGAACGGCGGCTTGTGCCGGGGCATGCCGCGGCGGCCTTCGAGCGCCTCGAGCAGGGCGGTCTCCTCGCCGCAGATATAGGCGCCGTGGCCGAGCGCGATCTCGACGACGAGGCCGTCGAGCCGGCCGGCGCCGCGCAGCGCCGCGATGGCCTGCTGTAGGCTCGCCAGCGCCCCGCCCTGCTCGCCGCGCAGGTAGATGACGATCTCCTCGGCGCCGACCGCCCACGCCCCGAGCGCCAGGCCCTCGAGCAGCAGCATCGGCCGCAGCAGCGCGATCGCGCGATCCTTGAAGGTGCCGGGCTCGCCCTCGTCGGCGTTGCAGACCACGACCGGGCGGGCGTCCTGCCGGCCGCGGTGCTTCTCCACCGCGCGCCACTTCAAATGCGCCGGAAATCCGGCCCCGCCGCGGCCTCGCAGCCCCGAGGCCTCGAGCGCGGCGAAGAGCGCCTGCCGCCCGGCGTCGCCCTGCGGCACGACGGCGTCCCAGCCGGCGAAGGCGGTCGCGGCGTCCTCGTCGCCGGCGAGGTTGATCGGCAGCGCAGGGTCGTCGGGGAGCACGTCGCCGGCCTCGCCGGGGCGCAGCCAACCCGCCAGCGGCCGCAGCGCCAGGGTCGGCGGCACCGGCAGCACGCCGCGGTAGGGTCGGTAGTGGCCGCCCTCGCCGAGCAAGACCGCTGGGGCCTGATCGCATTGCGCCAGGCAGGCGCAGGGCTCGGCGCGGACGCCGCGGGCGCGCAGGCCGGCGAGCAGCGCGTCGGCGCCGCGCATCCGGCACGGCGTACCGTCGCAGACGCGGGCCTCGACGTCGGGCCGCTCGAGCAGGTGGAAGAAGCTCGCCGTGCCATAGGCGTGGGCCTCGGGGACGCCGGTGGCGGCGCTGACCTCGGCGGTGGCGCCAGGGCGCAGGCCGCCGGCGTCGTCGAAGGCAGGGAGCAGGCGGAGCCGATCGGGGCGGCGGACGCGGGGGCGGTCGTCCTGGCGCACGGTGCGCTTGCTGCGGTCTCGGGGCACGGCGTCACCTCCTGCGGCGAGGCTATGCGGGCGGGTGCGGAGCGGCAAGCGCCGCCGAGGTGGTGACGCGCCCGAGCAGGCCCGGACAATCGTTCGGACGCGTGCGCACGTCGGACGCGATCGGCGCGGTGCCGGAAGCGTCGTGGGTGGCCAGGGGAGCCGAGTTCACGGGTCGAAAGGCCAGCGCGGCAGCATCGGCTCGTAGCTCATCCAATCGCGCAGCGGGCTCAACCAGGCGATGGCCACCAGGAGGGCGCCGGCTGCTGCCACGAGCCACGGCGTGCGCCACGGCGCCGCGGTCGGCTCGGACCCCGCGACCTGGCCGGCCGTTTGCGCCGGATCTACGGCGTCCGCACCGGGCCAGAGCCGCGCCCAGACGACGAGCAGCGTCATCACTTCGGGGTCGAAGAGCGCGCCGAGCACGAACATCGAGAGATGCAGGCCGAAGAGCGACGCCGCGGCGAGACGGCGCATGCGCGGGCCGAGCACCAGCAGCAGGCCGCCGAGTTGGATGCCGATCGCCATCCAGGCCAACAGGTCCGCGAGCGCCGGCGTCGCCACGAGCGCGTCGGCCCACGCCTGGCCGATCCAGCCACCATCGACCGGACGGCCGCTGTAGATCACGTGCCAAATCAGACGATGGTCCCAATCCAGACCCGAGCGCGCCAGCTTGGCGAAGCCGGCGAGCCCGTACGAAGCGGCGCACGCGGCGATCGCGCCGAACTCACCGCCGAGCGCCTCGTGGGCACGTCGCAACGCCGGCGCGACGCGGTCACCGAGGCCGGCACGGACCCATGTGGCCCCCGCGATCCAGCCCAAGAGGAAGAGGCCGGGCTGAAAGGGCTCGGGTGGGAGCGTGCGAAAGGCCCGGCCCGCCGTCTCCTCGCAGAGGTGCAGCGCGGCCAGCGTCAGCGCTGCGGCCCAAAGGCTGCCGCTACGGGCAAAGCGCAGCGCCGCGACGAGGCCGATGCCAGCGATCGCTCCGAGCAGCGCGCCGTGCAGCGCCAGCTGCTGGTAGATCCATGCACCCGCGATCGGATCGAGGCCGCCATTGTCGCGCAGGGCGAGCACCGTCAGCAGCACCAAGTCGTAGGCGGCGACCAGCGCGAGGGCGACGCGGAGCGGCTGGCGGTCACGCAGGCCCCACGGGCTGCGCTCGGCCGCTGACCCGACAAAAAGCCCGGAAATGCGCGCTCCGCTCACCGTGCCCTCCGCCCGCGGCAGCGGCGCAAGGGGCAATCGACGACGCGCACACCCGCGTCCTCGAAGAGCCAGAGTCGACGCGCGACGACGACCGGCTCGGAGCCCGCCTCGATCCGCGCGCCGCGACTGCGGACGAGGCCGGCGCTGTAGCGGTCACGCGAGGCAAAACGCTCTCCCTGCGGGCACTCGGGCCGGTGCTGGACCCAGTCGGCGGCGGGCGCATCGTCGCAATCGAGCGCGACGAATGCGTCGAGTTCGTGCGCATGGCCTCCCTCGTCGAGCCCGACGATCCGGTTGGCGTTCAGATAGATTTGCGAATACATGTCGAATACGAAGAGCGGATAGCAGTGGTAGACGCCCAGGCTCGCCGTCGTGAACGTCACGAGCACCAGCGCGACGGCTCCCGACGCGGCGCGCGCAGGAAGGGGGGCGACCGACCCCTGGACCGCGGCCGTCCCGACACCGGCGCCCTCGGTGCCCGACGCGCGGCGACGGCTCCGACGCCACTCCCACGCGGCGCCGAGCAGGCCGAGCAGCGCGGCAATGACGAGTGCAGTCCCGGGGCCCGTTGCGTCTGGCGGGCGCACCTGCCCGGCATCAGCCGGCGCGGGCCCCCCCCGTTCGGCGTCGGCCGACGTCGCGGGCTGAGCCGCTTGCCCCATCGGAGCCGCTGCGTGTTGCTGCCCACCAGGCTCGCCGCCGGCATCGTCGGGACTGGACCAGATGGCGGCGCCGTCGAGCCTGGCAACGCGCGCGGCGGCCTCGCGCTGCACGTCTGCCGTGGCGGGTTGTGACCAGGTCAGCGCCACGGAATCGCCGACGCGTGCGAGCTGGGCCCTGCCGCAGCCAGCCGGAAGATCGGGGCAGAAGCGCAGCCGCACCTCGCCGCCCTGCACCTCGACGTCGACGCCACTCCAGGGCGAAGGCGACGCCGCGAGCAGCGCGTCGATCTGCTGTGCCCCCTCCGGCCGCACGACGCCCTGGACGGCTGCGCCCGCTTCGGAGCCGAAGGCGACGACGAGCATGACGACGAGCATCGCGCCGACGCGACGTCGCACGCCACTGCGGTCACGCCCCTCGCAGACTGCCCCGCCCATCGCGACTCCCCGGCGCAGCGGCCGTGAATTCGGCCGCGTCATGGCCCATGACGTGGCGACCGAACCATCGAAGTCTAGGCGCGGGGCACCGCGTGGTCGAGTACGCCGCTCCGAGCGTCACGGTCTGCGGCGGCGGATGCCGAGCACGAGAGCGTCACCGTGTCGATCGCGATGCCGCGTGGCGGCGGGGTCGACCGTCGCGTGCGAGGGCTGTCCTGGCGGCTCGTCGGTCGTACCCGCGCGTTGCTTGGGCCTGCAAGACGAGCGCTGCCGTGCACATCACGACCATAAACGCGCGATCCCGCACTTTATCTAGCTCGTGTTGACTTGAAACGCAGAAAGACGCATGTTGCGTCATGTCCTTCGCACACCAGACCGACGCCGAGATCTTGCGAGAGTTGGCCGCCCGCATCGACCATCTCCGTCGCCAAAAGGCCTACACCGACAAGGAGACGTGCGAGCGCGGCGGCGTCAGCGTCCGCACGCTCGTCGCCTTCCGGCGTTCGAACAAGGACATCACGCTGAGCTCGTTCATCCGCCTGTTGCGTGGCATCGGCGAGTTGGAGCGACTCGAGGGATTGTTGCCGCCGGCGGAGCCGGTCTTCAGCCCTGCGCAGCAGCGCTTCGTCGAGCCGCCCAAGCGCATCCGCGGCAAGTCGGCGACGCCAGCCGACGACGACTTCCAGTGGGGTGACGAGACTTGAGCGGCGCCGTCACGGTTCGGCTTTGGGGCACGACCGTCGGCCACCTGGGCTACGCGCCAGGGCAGACCGAGGTCGCCACCTTCGAGTTCTCCGCGCCGTTCATGCGCTCGGGCGTGCAGATCTCGCCGCTGACGATGCGCTACCCGCCACCTCTGCACAGCTTCGACGCCATCAGCCAGCGGACCTTCAAGGGTGTCCCCGGGGTGATCGCCGACTCGCTCCCGGACAAGTTCGGCAGGCAACTCATCGACATCTTCATGGCGGAGCGTGGCATCGCGCCCGAGGCGGTCACGACGCTGGACCGGCTGCTCTACGTCGGCAAGCGCGGCATGGGGGCCCTCGAATACGAACCGAGCGAGAGGTTCGCGGTCGCCGAGAACGCCACGCTCGCGCTGGACCTCGAGGCGCTCGCCGCGCTCGCCGGCGCGGTCGCCAGCCGAAGAGCAGAGGCGCGGCAGCAGCTCCTCGGCGCGGAGTCGCGTGCGCAGGGGTTGCGACTGATCCGCGTCGGCAGCAGCGCAGGCGGCGCGCGCGCCAAGGCGGTCGTCGCCGAGGTCGGGGGCGCCTTGCTCGACGGAACCGAAGACCACGGCCCGGACGCGCGCTATTGGGTGCTCAAATTCGATGTGGCAGGCAACGCGGACCGGGACGGCGACGACCCGCGCGGCATGACCAAGGTCGAGTACATCTATACCGAGCTGGCGCGCGAGGTCGGGATCGACGTGCCGGCGATCCGATACATCGCCGACGGCGACGCGTTCCACTTCCTGATCGAGCGATTCGACCGGATCGGCGGTGGCGCGGCGCTGCAGAAGCTCCACTACGCGTCGTGGTGCGGGCTGGCACACGCCGACCGTGACACCACTGGCGCGTACGCCTATGAGCAGCTGGTCGCCGCGGTTCGCCAGCTCGACCTCGGCCAGGCGGCGGTGACCGAGGTTTTTCGTCGCGCCGT
>JACKFC010000030.1 GCA_020632665.1 Deltaproteobacteria bacterium | reverse complement strand
GATTGCGGATGCTCCCAGGCGAAGTCCTCGTCGATCGCGCCGTCGCAATCATCGTCGTCGCCGTTGCAGGACTCGAGCTTCGGCGTCGCGACGTCCTTGCAGACCTGCTTGCCGCCCTCGCAGACGGCCTTGCCCGAACAGGTGCCGATCAGCTTGTGGCAGAGCTTGGCCGCGGGATCGCAGCTCTCACCGGCGACGGTGCAGTCCGAGTCGGTCGTGCACGTGGCGGCGCTGCCGAGCGGGAGCCACGCCGATTGGGTACAGACCGCCGACGCGGGCAGCACGTCCGTCTGCCCGTCGCAGTCGTCGTCGAGGTTGTTGCAGGACTCTTCGACCGGCGTCGGCGCCGAGCAATCCGACATGCCGTTCGGGCCGCATTGCCGCGTGCCGCTGCACGTGCCGATGGCGTTGGTGACGGTGCAGGTCGTCTTCTTCGCCGCGGCCTTCGACCACGCAGTGCACGGGCAGAGGGTCGGCGCACCGGTGTCGTCGGGCTTGCGCTTGCATTGCTTGACGAGGCTGCCGCTGTCTTCGTCGAGGACGTCGACGCAGGCGTAGTTCTCGTCGGGACAATCAGAGTCCTGCTTGCACTTGCCGCCACAGAAGTGACCGAGCGCTCCGTAGTCCAAGCAGAGCGCCTCGACGCCCTGGTAGGCGCAATCGGACTTGCTCTGGCACGGCGAGCAGAGCGAGAGGTAGTCGGGTAGGCAGACGAAGACGACGTCCGAATCACCGAACTGCTTGCAGGAGTAGCCGTTCTTGCAGGTGTCGATGCACTTCTCGGCGCAACGCTTGCCGTCCGGCGTATCGATGCAGAGGCCGTTGTCGCAGTCGCTGTTGCCGCTGCAGACACATCCGGCGCCGCCTGGACAGTCGAGGCCAGCGGTGTCCGGCCCGGTATCCTCGACGTCGGTGCCGTCGGCGGTCGTAGCGTCACCGGTGCCGGCGTCGTCGGTGTCCGCACCGCCGATATCGGTTCCGCCGGTGTCGGTGGTCGCGGTGTCACCGCTGCCGATATCGCCGGTGACCTCGCCGGAGATCGAGCCATCCGTCGCCGTCTGCGCGTCCGCACCGCTGTTGTTGCCGGCGTCGTCGCCGCCGCTACAGGCACCGAGCAACGACACGGCGACGACCAGAGTCAGGACTCCGACCGAAGCGCCGCCACTCGAACGGGCTCTGTTCTGCATCTGGCCCCCGCAACTTCCGATCGACGGCACGCCGACCGGCCCCGATGCGCAGTCTAGAGTTGCCCGCTGCTGGGTCAACAGCCAAAGGGCCCGCACATGGCCGGATCGGAAGAAGACTCAGAACGCCTCGTCGCTCAGCTCCATCAGCTGCAGCGAGCTCGACTCGACCATCTTCCGGGTCAGGGTCAGGCCGGGCAGGACGTTCTCGCACCACCACCGGGCCGCGGCGAGCTTGCCTTGGTAGAAGCCCTGGTCCTTGCGGCTGGCGCCCGGGAGCGCGGCGCTGGCGACGGAGGCGCCGAGGACGAGCCGCCAACCGATGACGAGCTCGGCAACGGCGAAGAGGATCCGGTTGCCCTGCAGGCCGACGTGGTAGATCGAGGCGTCCATCTTCTCCATCAATGCGGCGAAGATGCCTTCCATATCGCCGAGCGCGCGGGCGAGGCGACCGCGCTCCTCGGCGAGCGCCTCGGCGACCTCGGGGGTGAAGGTCTCGCCCTTGCCCTGCGCCGTCTCGGCGATCTCGGCCAGCAGCGCACCGAAGGTCTGACCACCGTCGCGGGCGATCTTGCGGAACAGCAAATCGAGCGATTGGATGTGGGTCGTGCCCTCGTAGAGCGTGTCGATCTTCTGATCGCGAAGGTATTGCTCGGCCGGGTAATCAGCGATGTAGCCGGAGCCGCCGTAGGTCTGCAGCGAAAGCGTGAGTTGCTCCCAAGCCTTCTCCGAGCTGTAGCCCTTGACCAGGGGCAGGAGCAGGTCGTTGCGCTTGTCCCAGGCGCGCGCCTCCTTCGCTCCGTGACCGCCAGCGATCGCGACCTGATCTTGGCACCATGCGGTATAGAGCGCGAGCGAGCGCATGCCTTCTGCGTGGGCCTTCTGGCTCATCAACATGCGGCGAACGTCGGGGTGGCGGATGACGGCGACGCGCGGCGCCTCCTTGTCTGCGGCCTGCGCCAGGTCGGGCCCCTGGATGCGCTCCTGGGCGTAGGCGAGCGCGTTGAGGTAGCCGGTGGAGAGGGTCGAGTAGCTCTTCACGCCGACTGCCATGCGTGCGTGCTCGATGACTTGGAACATCTGGCGGATGCCGTCGTGGACCTCGCCGACCAGCCAGCCGTAGCAGGCGCCGCGGTCGTCGCCCATCACCATCTCGGCGGTCGCCGATGCGTGCAGGCCCATCTTGTGCTCGAGCTTGCTGACGTAGATTCCGTTGCGATCTCCGAGCGAACCATCCTCGTTCGGGATGAACTTCGGCACGATGAACATCGACAGGCCCTTGGTGCCCGGGCCCGCGCCTTGGGGCCGTGCCAGGACCAAGTGGATGATGTTCTCGAAGGTGTCGGCGTCGCCATTGGTGATGAAGCGCTTGGTGCCCTCGAGCTTCCACAGATCGCCTTCGACGTGGACCGCCGAGCTGCGCGCCTCGCCGACGTCGGAGCCGGCGTCAGGCTCGGTCAGCACCATCGTGCCGCCCCACTTTCGCGCGATGATCGGGCGCGCGAAGCGCTCCTTCTGCGAAGGCGTGCCGAGCTTGTCGATCACCCGCGCGTTGACCGCGCCGAGCAGGTAGAAGGTCGCGGCAGCGTGCGAGCCAGCGAGGAGCTCGAAGGCCGACCAGGACACCGAATGCGGCGCCTCGAAGCCACCGAGCGACGCGGGCGTCTCGAGCAAGTGCCAATCTGCGTCGAAGTAGGTCGAAAGCGACCGCCGCACGCCGGCCGGCACGGTGACGTTGCCAGCGCCGTCGAGTCGCAGGCCCTCGCGGTCAGCAGACGCGAAGCCCTCGGCGTAGGGCCCCTCGGCCAGCTCGGCGACGGCCTCGAGTGCGCCGCGCGCCTCGTCCTCCTCCATCGCGAACGGGCCGTGGCCCATGCTGGTCTCTTGGACCTTCAATACTTCGAAGAGGTTGAAGTAGATATCGCGAAGGTTGGCCTTGTAGTGATGCACGGTGCTCATCGTCGGACCTCTCGAGAGGATGGGAGAAACGAAACCCTTGGGGGTTTGATGCCTACGCGCCCAGCGCGGTGCGGGCGACGTCCATTTCGGCCGCGAGCCGGTCGACCAATTCGGCCACGGTCGGCACGTCGTGGATCGCGGCGACGCCCTGGCCGGCAGACCAGACGTCCTTCCAGGCCTTGGCGTCGGGGTCGAGCTCCTTGCCGAGGTCGATCTCCTTGTCGGCGGAGAGCTTGCTCGGGTCGAGCCCGGCCCGGCGCAGGCTCGGCATCAGGAAGCTCGCGGGGATCCCGGAGATCGCGGCGGTGTAGTAGATATCGGCCGACGCCGAGTCGACCAGCATCTGCTTGTAGTCCTCGGAGGCCGCGGCCTCACGGGTCGCGATGAAGCGGGTGCCCATATAGGCATAGTCGGCCCCGAGGGCGATCGCGGCGGCCACGGCGCGGCCATCGGAGATGCAGCCAGCGAGGCAGATCGTGCCGTCGAAGCGGGCCCGGATCTCGGGCAGCAGCGCGAAGGGCGAGGTGGTCCCGGCGTGCCCGCCTGCGCCGGCGGTGACCAGGATCAGGCCGTCGACGCCGGCGGCGATGGCCTTCTCGGCGTGGCGGACGTTGGTCACGTCGTGAAAGACGACGCCGCCGTAGCTGTGCACCGCGTCGACGACCTCACGGACCGCGCCGAGCGAGGTGATGACCAGCGGCACGCGATGCTCGACGCAGATCGCCAAGTCGGCCTCGACCCGCGGGTTGGTGCGGTGGACGATCAGGTTGACGCCATAGGGCGCGACAGGCGGCAGGTCGGTGCCGACGCGGGCGTTGCGGCTGGCCTCGAGCCGGGTCTCGATCTCGCCGAGCCAGGCGTCGAAACCCTCGGAAGTGCGGTGATTCAGCGCCGGGAAGGTACCGACGACGCCGGCCTCGCAGGCGGCGACGACGAGCTCCGGTAGGGAGACGAGGAACATCGGCGCGGCGATCACCGGCAGCCGGGTCTTGCCGGCAAAGGCGGCGGGCACGGACATGAGCACCTCCCAAGCGACCGCGACGGCCGAGGCGCCGGACCGTAGCGGAGCCGGGACGAGAACGAAAGCGCGCAACGACGCGCTCCGGGACTTCCGCTGCGCCATCCGATGCGGTAGCAGGGGGCGCGCCGGCCCGCGACGCCGGCTGCACAGGGAGCACGAGATGGCACAGACCCGATTCGACCGACTGCGCAACGATCCTCGCGTCAACGAAGCCCGCGCGCTGCTGCAGGCCGCGCTGGCCGAACACCGCGGCGCCTTGCCCGCCGAGCCGCAGGCCGCGGATCCGAGCCTCGCCGCCGGCTACGCCGCGATGCTCGAGCGCTTCGCTTCGGCGCGCGGCCGCGGCCTCTTCTTCCCCTACCTCGGCTCGGGCTTGGGCAACGGCGCCTGGGTCGAGCTGGCTGACGGTTCGGTGAAGCTCGACTTCATCAGCGGCATCGGCGCACATCCCTATGGCCACGGCGACGCCGAGGTCTTCGACGCGGCGCTCGACGCCGCGCTCGGCGACACGATCATGCAGGGCAACCTGCAGCAGAACCCCGAGAGCCTGCTCTTCTCCGAGCGCTTGGTGGCCGAAGCCAACCGCGACGCGCCCGGTCGCTTCTCGCATTGCTTCCTGACCACCACCGGCGCGATGGCGAACGAAAACGCGGCCAAGATCCTGTTCCAGGCCAAGGCGCCGGCCAACCGCGCCCTCGCCTTCTCGCATTGCTTCGCCGGCCGCACCCTCGGCATGAGCTGGGTCACCGACAAACCGGGGTACCGCGTCGGGGTGCCGAAGGCGGTCGACGTCGACTACGTGCCCTTCTACGACCCGGAGAAGCCGGAGTCCTCGACCCGTCACGCGGTCACCGTATTGCGCCGCCACCTCGACCGCTACCCCGGTCAACACGCCTTCTTCATCGCCGAGTTGGTGCAGGGCGAGGGCGGCTACTACACCGGGACCGAGGCATTCTTCCGCGCGATCTTCGAGCTCTGCCGCGAGCGTGGCGTCGCCGTTCTGGCGGACGAGGTGCAGTCGTTCGGCCGCACCGAGTCGATGTTCGCCTTCCAGCATTTCGGCATCTCGGACCTGATCGACGTCGTGACCGTCGGCAAGCTGAGCCAGGTCTGCGCGACCATCTTCCGCGCCGAGCACAACCCCGGCGCCGGCCTGCTGAGCCAGACCTTCACCGGCTCCTCGGCGGCGCTGCGTGCCGGCGATCAGATCGTCCGTCGCCTCACGGATGGCGGTCATTTCGGCAAGGACGGCCGCAACGCGGCGATCCACGCTCGCTTCCTTGACCACCTCGAGCGGATCGCGGCGGCGCACCCCGAGTGGGTGCAAGGGCCCTATGGCGTCGGCGCGATGATCGGCTTCACGCCCTTCGGCGGTGACGCGAAGATGGCCGGCGCGCTGCTGCGCAAACTCTACGACAACGGCCTGCTCGGCTTCAACGCCGGCGCACAGCCGACCCGGCTCCGCTTCCTGCCGCCCCTGTTGGTGGTGAGCGACGCCGAGATCGACGCCGCCGCCGCCATCCTCGAACGGACGCTCGGCGAAGTCGCGGGGGCGTAAGGTGTTCGTCTACCGCCCGATCGAGCACGACGACCTGCCGGCGTTCGTCACCCTGGTCGGTCGCGCCGACCACGGGCTGACGTCGCTGCCGAAGGATCGTGCGATCCTCGAGCAACGCTTGGAGACCAGCCTCGAATCGTTCGAGCGCAGCGACCTTCCGCGCTGGAAGACGAGCTACCTCTTCGCGCTCGAAGACCGTGAGCGGGCCGGACTCGCGGGCTGTTCGGGTTGCTATGGCCAGGTCGGCGGCGAGGTCCCGTATTTCGCCTACCGGCTCGACACGATGCGGATCGGCGGCAAGATCGACATGCCGCGCGATATCCGGATCCTCGAGGTGATGGAGCAGCAGCACGGCCCGGCGATGGTCGGCTCGTTGTTGCTCGATCCGAGCGCCCGGGGCCGCGGCGTCGGACGCTTCCTCTCCTTGGTCCGATTCCTCTTCATGGCCGACCATCGGCTCCGTTTCGAGCACCGCGTCATCGCCGAGCTGCGCGGCTGGATCGACGAGGATGGCGGCTCGCCCTTCTGGGACGCGGTCGGCCGCCACTTCTTCCGCATGGACCTGCCGGAAGCCGACCTGCACACCCACACGATCCGCGGCTTCGTCCAGCACCTGCTGCCACGGCAGCCGATCTTCGTCGATATGCTTCCGCGCAAGGCGCAAGAGGTGATCGGCGGCGTCCACCCCAATACGCTGCCGGCGCTCGACATCCTCAAGGACGAGGGCTTCACGCTGACGGATTGGCTGGACCCCTTCGAGGCCGGGCCTGTGCTGATCGCCGACGTCGGCGAGCTGCGGACCGTCGCTCGGAGCGAGGTCGTCACCGCGCGGACCCGCACCACGCCGCCGACCACCACCCAGCCGATCATGGTGAGCAACCGCGGGCTGCGGGATTTTCGCGCCATCCTGCTCGAGACCGAGCCGGCCCAAGACGGCGGCATCCTGCTCTCGGCCGAGGCCATGGACGCGCTGCAAATCGCCGAGGGCGCGCTGGTCCGGGCGTGCGCATTGCCGGCGAGTCGCCGCGGAGCAAGCCATGGCTGAGACGATCGACGTCGCCTTCATCGACGGCAGGCGGTGCTGCGGCCGTGGCGCTCCGGTGCGACGCCGCGGGCCGCTCGGCAACGACCGCCCCGTTTTCCGTGCTGCCAACGCCGACGACGTCGATCAGGCGATGCGCAGCGCGGCGCGCGCGTTCCCGGCCTGGTCGCGGACGCCCTTCGCCGAGCGCCTCGAGATCCTGCAGCGCTACGCCGACGCCGCCCGCGCGCAACGGGAGTCGTTGGCCCGGCTGCTGGCGGAAGAGGTCGGCAAGCCGCTCTGGGAGTGCCGCGAGGAGGCGGGCGCGATCGCCGGCAAGGTCGATCTGACCGTCCGCGCCTTCGCCGAACGCGCCGTCGACCGCGCGACCGAGCTCGAGGGCTTCCGCGGCATGTTGCGCTACCGGCCGCACGGCGTCTTCGCGGTCTTTTCGCCCTACAACCTGCCGATGCACCTGCCGAACGGCCACCTCGTCCCGGCGCTGCTCGGCGGCAATACGGTGGTCATCAAGAGCAGTGAGCACGCTCCGCGCAGCGCCCTCGCCTTGGTCGAATTGCTGCTCGAAGCCGGGTTGCCGGCCGAGGCGGTGCAGCTCTTGCCGGGCGAGCGCGAGACCGGCGAAGCCATCGTCGCGCACGGGCTGCTGCGTGGGCTCGCCTTCACCGGCAGCTCGACGACTGGACGCGCGATTCACCGTGCCCTCGGCGGCCGGACCGAGGTCATTACCGCGCTCGAGATGGGCGGCAACAACCCGATGCTCGTGCTGGACGATACCGACCCCGCGGTGATGGGGCCGCTGGTCGCGCTCTCGTCGATGCTGACGGCCGGTCAGCGTTGCACCAGCGCGCGCCGCTTGATCGTGCCGCGCGGCGCGCACGGCGACGCCGTCGTAGAGGCGGTGCTGCGGGCGTGCGCCGGCCTGCGCATCTCGAACGCGCTGGCGGAACCCGAGCCCTTCTGCGGCCCGCTGGTGGCGCCCGAAGCCGCGGACGCCGTCTTGGCCGCCTACGAGGCGCGCGTCGCCGAGGGTGCGGAGGTCTTGCTGCCGATGCGTCGACTCGGCGCGATCTCGCCGGCGGCGCTCTCACCCGGCGTGCTCGACGTGACCGACGCCCGGCTGCCCGACACCGAGGTCTTCGGCCCGCTGCTGCATGTCATCCGGGTCGACGATTTCGACGCGGGTCTGAAGGCCGCGGCGGACACGCGCTACGGTCTCTCGGCGGCGCTGTGCGGCGGCTCTGTCACGGATTTCGAGCGATTTCGCGACGCCGTCGGCGCCGGAATCGTGAACCGAAATCGCCCGACCAACGGCGCGCTCTCGACGCTGCCCTTCGGCGGCAGCGGCTGGAGTGGCAACCATCGCCCTGCAGGCTTCTTCAGCGTCGACTATTGCGTTTGGGCGATGGCATCGACCGAGGCGGAGAGCGTGACGCTGCCGGGCCGCCTGCCCCCGGGGATGGCCAATTCCTGACCGGGAGGATTGGACGCGGCCGGCGAGAGCAGCGATACTCCGGGACTGTCCCGCCGACCGATCGCTGCGCCCCCACGATGGCGTCGATCTGCGGGCTGCGGAGCAAGAGATGCGCGAGCCTCGCGACCTATCGGATCCCTACGAGCTTTCGGTCGCAATTCGTGAAGATTCGCAGGTCGACGTGGTCGCGGTGGCGCTCGAGGTCGGCCGACTTGCCGACGAATTGGTCGAGTTGAAGCGGCGCAACGGCAAGCTGCAGGGCTTGCTCGAGGTGGCGAAGCATTTCGGCGCCGAGCATGAGATCGATCGTCTGCTCGATATCATCCTCGAAGAAGCCAAGCGCGTGACCGAATCGGATCGCTGCACGCTCTTCATCGCCGACAAGAAGCGCGGCGAGCTCTGGGCCAAGATCGCCCAGGGCATGGGCGGAAAGCGGCTGCGGATCCCGCTCGGCCAAGGCATCGCGGGTCAATGCGCGACGACCTGCGAGACGATTCACATCCCCGACGCCTACGCCGACCCACGCTTCAATCAGGCCGTCGACCGGCAGAGTGGCTACCGCACGCGGAATATCCTCGCGGTGCCGATGATCGACGACCAAGAGGAGTGCCGCGGCGTGATCCAGGCGCTCAACAAGACGCGCAACCGCCAGTTCGACAGCGAAGATCAGGAGATGTTGATGGCGCTCGGCGCGATCGCCGCCGTCGCGATCGAGAACGCCATCCTGCACCGCGATATCCAGCGCCTCTTCGAAGGCTTCATCCGCGCCAGCGTCTACGCGATCGAAGCGCGTGATCCGACCACATCGGGCCATAGCGAGCGCGTCGCCCTGCTGAGCGTCGGCACCGCCGAGGCGCTGAACCGCCACGCGCCGCCGCTCTACCGTGGGACCTCCCTCTCCGACGCGGAGCTGCGTGAGCTGCGCTACGCCGCGCTGCTGCACGATTTCGGCAAGGTCGGCGTGCGCGAGAACGTCCTGGTCAAAGCGAACAAGCTCTATCCGCACGAGCTGGACCTGCTCGAGAGTCGCTTCGAGTGCGCGCGGCTGGCTTGTCGGCACGACCACGATCACCGGCGCATCGAGGCGCTGGCACCGCGCGGCATGGACGAGGAGGCAGCGCGGATGATCGCCGAGATCGCCGCGGCGGAAGATCGGTCGCTGCGGGAGCTCGACGAGTTCTGGGCCTTCGTCCTGCAGTGCAACCGGCCGACGGTGCTCGAACAAGGCGGCTTCGACCGACTGCGTGAGCTGGCGGCGCGCTCGTTCGAAATGCACGACGGACAGCCGGTCGCGCTGTTGCAGCCGGGCGAGCTGAAGTCGCTCTCGATCCCGCGCGGCACGCTCACCGAAGAAGAGCGCCGGCAGATCGAGGACCACGTCGTCCACACCTACAACTTCCTGCGCCAGATCCCGTGGACCCGCGACTTGGCGCAGGTCCCCGATATCGCGCACCGGCACCACGAGAAGCTCAACGCCCGTGGCTATCCGCAGGCGCTCGGGCCGGACGCCATCCCGGTGCAGGCACGGATCATGACGATCGTCGACATCTACGACGCCCTGACCGCGCGCGATCGGCCGTACAAATCGGCGGTTCCGCACGACCGGGCGATGCAGATCCTCGGCTTCGAGGCCGACGCTGGCGCCATCTGCCCGCAGCTGCTGCAGCTCTTCCACGAGTCGGAGCCTTGGCGGATGCTGGAAAAGGCCGAGACCGAGTCGGTCGCCGACCACCGCCGGATGCCTTCGGGCGGCTTCTGAGGGCGTTCGATGTGGCCCGCGACCGTCACTGTCGAATCCCCCGGGCTGCGCCTCAGGCCGCGTGCCGCAGCGGCGAACTCCCTGGCCACCCTGCTCTTGCTGGCCGCCGCGACCGCCTGTGGCGGTGAGGGGCGCGACGGCGGCGCCGCGGCCGACGCGCAGGCCGCCACGGACGCGCAGAGTCAGGACGCCGCGGGCGTGGATGCAGCCGACGCTGTCGCATCCGTTGCGGACGTACCCGGCGCGGACGCCGCGTCCGGCAGCGATACCGCCGACGCAGGGCAGAGCGCGGCCATCGATCCACAGGACGAGGCGGCCCTCGCGCTGTTGCAGCAGCTGCGCAACACCTCGAGCGCGCTCGCGACGTTGCCCTGGCCAGCGACCGCTGCGTGGCCGGAGTTCGCGCTGCACCAGGCGCCGATCTTCGCGTTCGCGGTGGACGTCAAGGGCACGCCGAAGCGCGGCTATCGCCTGGGCGGCGCGATGCCGGCGGACGCCCTGCCCGGCCCCGGCGCGACACCCAGCGTCTGGCGCTGGGATGCCGGTGTATCCGGCGTCTGGGTTGGCCTGGACGGCGCCTCGGACCTCGAGATCGCCGGCCAGTCGCTGCTCGTCGTGCGCTTGCCGGGCCCGGCGGATCCGACCGGCCCACAGGCCGACACCGCCTTCGGCCGACGGGTGATCGCCACCTACATGACCCGTCTGCGCGAGCTCGAAGCCGGCTGGGTGGCGGTCCAAGCGTGCGGCCAAGGCTTCTATCCGCGGATCAGCGAGGGGATCGCCCTGCTCCACCTCGAGGCGGCGGTGCTCTCCGAGGCGCTCACCGTCACCGAGGACGCAGGGCGCAAGGAGCTGCTGCGCGATTGGGTGGCCGTCCATGCGGCGGCGCTGGCGACCAGCTCGCTGCTCGGACAACGCTATCGGCACTACGACAATACCTTCGCCTCCGAGGCCTTCGCGGCCGTTCGCGTGCTCGCCCAGGCGCAAGCTGAGGGCGACGTCGCGGCGCGGATCCGCGCAGCGCACCAAGCCGCACTCGCCGTGCCGGGCGCGGTCGCGATCGACGCATTCGACGACGCGATGTTCGAGAACGGCGACGTCGCTGCGGCGGCGCTGGAGCTGGCGGCATCGGTCGGCATCGACGCCGCGGCGGCGTACAAGGCGTCCGAGACGATCCACGCGGTGCTGCAGCAGGCCCTGGGCCCGGTCGAGCCAGCACGGATCGAACAAGCCAAGGCCCGCCACCCGTGGTCGGGCTTCCTCGCCCGCGCCGAGACCATCGCGGCGCTGCCGGCCGGGAGCCCGTTCGACCCCTGAGCGGGCGAATTCTGCCGGACTTTGCTGTCATGGGGCGGTCGTGCACGGCCGCACAGCAGCCCGCGAGGATCCGCGCAGAATCGGCGTTCGATAACGATTTCGGAGATATGACTTCGATGTCGCACTTGCGCCGCTGCGCGAGAACGCCACCTTGAAGCGTGGAGGCGCAGAACGCGGCGCCGGGATGAAAATGAAGCCTTCGCCGTGTTCGTGCGTCAGAGAGTGAGGAGAGGGCGGCCGCCCGACCCCGGGCGGGCCCAACCCCTGGAGGTCGCGATGCACGCCGACAACACCCGCGAAGGTACCACCCCCACCCCGAGCACGGGTTCGGCCCTGACCGGCCCATCGCTGCTCGACCTGGTCCGCGAGAAGCAGGACAAGGACCGCTTCCGCGAGCTCTCGTGGACCGGCAGCTTCGCCGACTATATGGCGATCGTGGCGGAAGATCCGAGCGTCTGCCGCAACGCGTGGCAGCGCCTCTTCGATCTGGTCGAGCATTTCGGCAGCACGACCTACGTCGACAGCAAGAAGGAAGTGACCCGCTACCACTTCTTCGACGACCCCTTCGAGAACGGCAAGGACGGCATCTTCGGCATCGACGTGCAACTGGAGAAAATCGTGCGCGTGCTGCGCGCCGCCGCGCTCGGCTACGGCCCGGAGAAGCGCATCCTCCTGCTGCACGGCCCGGTGGGCTCGGCGAAATCGACCATCGCGCGGCTCTTCAAGAAGGGCCTGGAGTGGTATTCGCGCCAGCCCGAGGGTCGGCTCTACACCTATGCGTGGCAGACCGAGGACGGCGAGTTGCTCTCGCCGATGCACGAAGATCCCATTCGTTTGCTGCCGAACGAAGCCCGCAGCCCGGTGCTGGCGGCGCTGAACGCGAGCGGCAAGGCGCGCTACCCCGTGCGGATCGACGGCGACCTCAACCCGGTCTGTCGCTTCCTCTACCGCAAGGTGATGGGCGAAGTCGGCGGCGACTTCCTCGAGCTGCAGAAGCGGATCGTGGTCAAGCGGATGGTGCTCTCGGAGAAGGACCGCGTCGGCATCGGCACGTTCCAGCCGAAGGACGAGAAGAACCAGGACAGCACCGAGCTGACCGGCGACATCAACTACCGCCGCCTGGCCGAATACGGCTCGGACAGCGACCCACGGGCGTTCAACTTCGACGGTGAATTCAACGTCGCCAACCGCGGCCTGATCGAGTTCATCGAGATGCTCAAGCTCGACGTCGCCTTCCTCTACGACCTGCTCGGCGCCAGCCAGGAGCATCGGGTCAAGCCGAAGAAATTCGCCCAGACCCAGATCGACGAGGTGATCCTGGGGCATACCAACGAGCCCGAGTTCCGGCGGCTGCAAAACAACGAGTACATGGAGGCGCTTCGGGACCGAACGATCAAGATCGACGTGCCCTACATCACCCGTCCGACCGAAGAGGTGAAGATCTACCGCAAGGACTTCAATCGGGAGCGCGTCGCCGCCCATATCGCGCCGCACACGCTCGAGATGGCCGCGCTCTGGGCGGTGCTGACGCGCCTCGAAGAGCCGAGCAACGCCAAGCTCTCGCTGCTGCAGAAGGCGCGGCTCTATGACGGCAAGGCGGTGCCCGGCTTCACCGAGGAGCACGTCAAGGAGCTGCGCAAGACGGCGCGGCGCGAGGGGCTGATCGGCATCTCGCCGCGCTACGTGCAGGACAAGATCAGCAACGCCCTGGTCCGCGACCCGGACGCGCGCGCGCTCAACGCCTTCATGGTGCTCAACGAGCTCGAAGCGGGGCTGGATCACCACTCGCTGATCAGCGACGAGAACGAGCGCGACCGCTACCGCCAGCTCATCGCGACGGTGAAGTCCGAATACGACGACATCGTCAAGAACGAGGTGCAGAAGGCCATCTGCGCCGACGATGGGGCGATGGATCGGATGGCGCAGAACTACATCGAGAACCTCCGCGCCTACGTGCTGCACGAGAAGGTGCAGAACCCCTTCACCGGAGCCAACGAACCGCCCAACGAGCGGTTGATGCGGGATATCGAGGAGAAGATCGACATCGACGACGCGCGCAAGGACGACTTCCGCACCGAGTTGATGAACTATATCGCCGGACTCTCGCTCAAGGGCCGCAGCTTCGATTGGCGGCAGAACGAGCGGCTGGCCCGCGCGCTCGAGCTCAAGCTCTTCGAGGACAGCAAGGACAGCATCAAGCTCAGCTCGCTCGCCAGCGCGCCGGCCGACCCCGACACCCAGGCCCGGATCGACGTCGTGAAGGCGCGGCTGGTCGACCGCTACGGCTACGACCCGCAGTCGGCGGCGGACGTGCTGCAATACGTCGCGAGCATCTTCGCCCGCGGCGACACCCGTCAGGCCGGATAACCGAGGAGGATGGCGCGATGATGGCGATCGACCGCGACTTGCAGCGCTTCCGCGACGTGGTGCGCGGCCGGGTGCGTCGCGATCTTCGCCGCTGGATGGGTCAATCCGAGCTCTTCGGCAAGAAGGGCGACGAGATCGTCAGCATCCCGCTGCCGCAGATCGACCTGCCCCGGCTGCGCTACGGCAAGAACCAGAAAGGCGGCGTCGGCCAGGGCGAGGGGGAGGCCGGCGCCGAGGCGGGCCAACCGGGCGATGGCCAAGGGCCTGCCGGCGAGGGCACCGCCGAGCATATGCTCGAGGTCGAGCTCACGGTCGACGAGCTCGCCGCGATCCTCGGCGAGGAGCTGGAGCTGCCGCGGATCGAGCCGAAGGGCGGTGCCGGTGTCGACAGCCAAAAGGCGCGCTACACCAGCATCTCGCGCCGCGGCCCCGAGTCGCTGCGCCACGGCAAGCGGACCTTCAAGGAGGCGCTCAAGCGTCAGATCGCCAGCGGCAGCTACGACCCGCGGCGGCCATCGATCATCCCGGTCCGCGACGACCGACGCTACCGCGCGCCGGTGCTCGAGCCGGAGCCCTACGCCCGCGCGGCGGTGCTCTACATGATGGACGTCTCGGGCTCGATGGGCTCGGAGCAGAAGGCGATCGTGCGCAACGAGGTCTTCTGGATCGACGCCTGGCTGCGCAGGCACTACGAGGGCTTCGAGGCGCGCTTCCTGATCCACGACGCCGAGGCGCGCGAGGTCGACCGAGAGACCTTCTTCCGCGTCCGCGAGGCCGGCGGCACCGCGATCTCCAGCGCCTACGAGCTCGCGGCGAAGATCATCGACGACGACTATCCATCGGACGTCTGGAATATCTACCCCTTCCATTTCAGCGACGGCGACAACCTGGGGCAGAAGGACAACGAGACGTCGGTCCGCATCGTGCGCGAGAAGTTGATGCCGCGGGTCAACCAATTCGGCTACGCGCAGACCGAGTCGGCGTACGGCTCCGGCCGCTTCTTCCAGGTCTTGGCCGAGGCCTTCGCCGACGACGACCGCGTCGTGTTGACCCGGGTGCCCAACCGCGACGCGATCCTCGACAGCATCCGCACGCTGCTCGGTAGGGGGCTGTGATGAGCATGCCGTCCCGCTTCGTCAGCCGCGGTCGCGACCTCCCCGCCGAGCTCGAGCAGGAGCGCGCGCGCATCGCCGAGATCGCCGCCGGCCACGGCCTCGATCCCTTCGAGACCATCTTCCTGATGTGCACGGCCGACGAGATCAACATGCTCGCCGCCTACGACGGCTTCCCGGTGCGCTACCCGCACTGGCGCTGGGGCATGGCCTACCTGCAGATGCAGAAAGGCTACGAATACGGCCTGCAGAAGATCTACGAGATGGTGATCAACACCGATCCCTCCTACGCCTACCTGCTCGACAACAATATGGTCGTCGACCAGAAGTTGGTGATGGCGCACGTCTTCGGCCACGTCGACTTCTTCAAGAACAACGTGTGGTTCAGCCAAACGAACCGGAAGATGTTGGACACGATGGCGAACCACGCCGCGCGCATCCAGCGGCATATGGACCGGCACGGCCAGGCCGAGGTCGAGGCGTTCATCGACCGCGTCTGCAGCCTCGACAACCTGATCGACACCCACGCCGCGTTGGTCCGCCGGGCGCCGGAGAAGGGGCGACGCTCGGCGCTGCAGCCGGATGCCGAACCGGCGCCGGTGGAGGTGACGCGCATCCCGACCCGCCCGTATATGGAGCGCCACGTGAACCCGCCCGCGGCGTTGCAGGCCGAACGGGCGCGAAAGGAGGCCGACCTCGCGGCGATGCAGCGGGTCCCCGAGCGGCCCGAGCGCGACATCTTGGGCCTGCTGCTGGAGCATGCCCCGCTCGAGCGGTGGCAGCGGGACGTCGTCGCCATCGTGCGTGAGGAGGCGCTCTATTTCGCGCCGCAGGTGCAGACCAAGATCATGAACGAGGGGTGGGCGACCTATTGGCATACCCACCTGATGACCCGCGAGATCCTCGCCGACGACGAGGTCATCGACTATTGCGACCACCACAGCGGCACCACGGCGACCCGGCCCGGTCAGCTCAACCCGTACAAGCTCGGCGTCGAGCTGTGGCGCCACATCGAGCGGCGCTGGGATCGCGGCCAATTCGGTCGCGACTGGGCGGCCATCGAGGACCCGGCCGAGCGGGCGCGGATCGACACCGGCGCCGGTCTGGGCCGCGAGAAGCTCTTCGAGGTCCGGGCCAGCCACAACGACGTGACCTTCCTCGACGACTTCCTCGACGCCGACTTCTGCGCCGAGCAGGGCCTGTTCACCACCCAACGCGACCAGCGGACCGGCAAATACATCATCGATTCGCGCGAGCTCCGCGACGTCAAGCGCGGCCTGCTCTCGTCGCTGGCCAGCAAAGGCAACCCGCGCATCTACGCCGTCGACGCCAACCTGCACAACCGCGGCGAGCTGCGGCTGGTCCACCGCCACGACGGCCTGGACGTGCAGCTGGATTGGGCCGAGACCGCGCTGGGCAACCTCGCCGCGCTCTGGGGCCGGCCGGTCGAGCTGGAGACCCTGGTCGACGACGCCGCCATCGTCCTGCGTCACGACGGACAGACGCTCGAACGCCACGACGTCGACGCCGATGCCGAGGCGCGGGCCGAGGAGGCACGACGATGAGCGACGGCCGGCGCAAGCTCGAGATCAGCGATCCCGAGGTCGAGGTCGAGCTGGGCGGCGCCGTGCTGGAGCAACTCGCCGTCGCCGGTGACGAGCTGGTCCTGCGGACGCCGACGCCCGACGAGCGGGCGTCGCTACAGGCGCGGGCGCAGCGATTGGCCGAAGCCCTGCCCCGCCACCTCGGCGGTCCGCTGCAGGCGCAAGAGATCTCGGCACGGCAGGGTCTGGCCGTGCTGCGGACGCCAGAGCACGCCATCGTGCGGCGCCGGTATTGGCAGGTCGAGCACCGCGACGACGGCAGCACGACGGTGCAGCGGGTCGCGGTCGGCGAGGACGGCGCGCGGCGACGGGATCGCTTCAGCTTCACCCGCGAGCAGCTCGACGCCTTGGTCGAGACCGTCCGCGACGCCAGCGAGCGGCCCGCAGACCCCGAGATCTAAACTCCTCTCAGGCGTCGCCGCACTGCTGCAAGAGCGCCGCGGCGACCTGCTCGCCGAGCGCGACCGCGTCGGACCGTGGACCTCGGGCCTCGGCGCGCCAGACCCCGCTCCCGTCCTCGCGCGCGACCAAGCCACGGAGCCAGAGCGTGTCGGCCTCGGCCAGCGCCAAGCCGGCGATCGGGGTGCGGCACGAGCCGTCGAGCCGGGCCAGCATCGCGCGCTCGGCCGCGACGCGATCTCCGGTCAGGGGGCAGTGGATCGCGGCCAGCAGCCGCTGCGTCTCGGCGTCGCCGTCGCGGCATTCGACGCCGATCGCGCCCTGGGCGACGGCAGGCAGCAGCGCCTCCGGGGCGAGATCCACGCCGACCGCGAGGTCGAGGCGGTTCAGGCCGGCCCGCGCGAGCAAGGTCGCGTCGGCCTCTCCGGCCTCGAGCTTGCGCATGCGGGTCTGGACGTTGCCGCGGAAGCCGACGATCGCGAGGTCCGGACGCGCGGCGCGGATCTGCGCCGCCCGACGCAGGCTGGAGGTGCCGATCCGCGCCCCAGCCGGGAGCGCAGCCAGGACGCCGTCGCGCTGCATGGCGCCTGGGTCGACGCCGAGGTCCGGGCGCATGAGCACCGCGTCGCGGACGTCTTCCCGCGGCAGCAGGCACGGGATCACCAAGCCCTCGGGCAGCGCTGTGGGCATATCCTTCATCGAGTGGACGGCGATATCGAGCGAACCGTCGAGCAACCCGGCCTCGATCTCCTCGGTGAACAGGCCCTTGCCGCCGATCTCGGCGAGTGGGCGGTCGAGGATCCGGTCGCCCTTGGTCGAGAGCACCACGATCTCGATCGCGCCATCGGCGGCCAACGCAGGATGCGCCGCGGCGAGGCGGTCGCGGACTTCAAAGGCCTGTGCGAGCGCGAGGGGGCTGCCGCGGGTGCCGATGCGCAGCGGATTCTTCATGCTTTCTCCGTGGTGATGGGGCCGAGGCGGCGCTGCAGCCGCTCGACCGCGCGCATCACCGAGCGGTCGGTCGGCAGGCTGCCGTCGTGGGCGAGGCGATCGAACGCGTCGAGCGGGACCCAACGCACCGCGCCGACGCCGTCGCCGACGATGGCCTCGGCGCCTGCCGGGGCGACCAGCGCGACGCGCAGGTCGTGGTGGGCGTGGGCCGGCTCGGCGCGGGCGCCGCCGCGGGCCGGGATGGCGTGCACGTCGACATCGAACAAGCCGGGGCCGAGCGGCGTGCAGCCCGAGAGTCCCGTCTCTTCCGCGACTTCGCGCGCCGCCGCCAGCAAGACGTCGGGATCCTCGGGCTCGATATGACCGCCGGGCTGCAGCCAGCGCTCGAGCTTGAGGTGCCAGACCAAGAGCAGCGAGGTGCGGCTCGCGTCGATGACGAAGGCCGACGCCGTCAGGTGTCCCGGGGCGAAGTGCTGGCGCGAGAAGACGTCGGGGCCGGCGCTCGCCGCAGCGCTGTCGATGAGCGCGAGGATCGCGCGCTGGTGGTCGCGTTCTTCCGCATCGAGCGCGCGGTGCGCTGCGACCAGGTCCCGGGTGTGACGCCAACGTGCGTCGATCATCAGCCGCCCTCCGTGTCGTCGAGCAGGACCAAGCCGCCGGGGACGACCGAGCCAGCGAGGCCGAGGCCCTCGACCCGGTAGCTCTCCTCGCCGTCGATGCTGACGCGGGCGCGCAGGCGCACGACCTGGCCCTCCGGGATCGGCCCGGCGCGCTGCAGGAGCCGGGCGCGGCGGCCACGACAGGAGCCGTCCAGAGCGCAGATCGAGAGCGAAAACGGCTGCTCTTCGGCCCGGATCTCGACCTCGACGTCACGCATCTCCGACTCGGTGAAGCGCCAGGTCAGGCCGCCCGCGATGCCCGGCACATGGCCGGTGACCACCACGCTGAGCACCTCGTCGAGCTGCAAGGTGAGGGTGACGTCGCGCAGCCCGAGCCATTCGAGTGGGGCGATCCAGAGCCGGCCACGGACCTCGGCCAGGGTCAGCGCGAGGCGAAAGGCGAAGTCGCGATCCCAGGCGTCGACGTCGGCTCCGACGCGCTCGACCAGTCCAGCCAAGCTGCGCTCGAAGGGGACGGCGTGAGGCTTGTCGCTGATGTGTTCCGCCATCTCAGCCCCTGGGCAGCGGCGGCTCGAAGGGCTGCCAGCCCGATGCGCCGCAGACCTGCAGCGGCGAGAAGTCGGCCTTGTACTCCATCTTGCGGCAGCCGTGCACCCAATAGCCCAGGTAGACGTAGGGCAGTCGGCGCTCGCGGGCGACGGCGACGGCGTCGACGATCATCGCGACGCCAGGGCTGCCGCCGCGCTCCGGGGCGAAGAAGCTGTAGACCAGCGAGACGCCATCTGCCACCACGTCGACGAGCATGGCCGCGACGAGCGCGCCGGCCCCGTCGCGGTAGAGCAGAAGCTCGGTGTGGACCGAGGTCCCCTCCAGCATCTCGGCGAATTCGGCCTCGCCCATGCCGGCCATCGCGCCGTCGCCGTGACGGGAACCGAGGTAACGGGCGAAGAGTTCGTAGAGCTCCGGCGTCGCCCGGGCCGGCGCAACGCTGCGGGTCAGCGCGGCGAAGCCGTTGCGGGCACGGCGCTGTGAGCGAGACGGAGCGAAGCCGGCGGCGTCGAGGCGGACCGGCACGCAGGCGACGCAGCCGACGCATTGCGGGCGATACGCCCACCGGCCCGAGCGGCGAAAGCCGTGCTGGATCAATTCGTCGTAGACGGCGGAATCGGCGAGCGGAACGAGGAGCTTGCGCTCCTGCCGTTCGGGCAGGTAGGGACAGGTGACCGGGCGCGCGACGTAGACGTCGATGCTTTCCAAGGCGTCTCTCCGAGCGGGCTTTGCGCCACGCGCCGCTGCCGATATGGTCCGCGCCCCTGCCGCGGCCGTCGCCGCGCGAACGGAGCGCATCATGCTCATGTACCTCATCCACGGCCACAAGGGCCTCGGCCAACTCGTCTTCGCGCTTGCTGTCGCAGGCTTCGCGTTCGCCCTCGCCGGCGCCGGCAGCAAACCAGGGCCGAGCCAGGCGCTCGATCGCGTGCATCGTTTCGGCCTGATGATGGTCGGCAGGCTCAACGTGCTACTCGGCATCGCCTTGCTGCTCGTATTGAACAGCGAGGCGCACCGTCCGCTCTTCACCGTCGCACCGTGGCTCGGCTTGCTGCTCTGGGGTCCGGTCGAAGTGCTCGGCAAGCGCCTGGTCAGCGCCAATGTGCGCGGCACACCCACCGGCGATGTCGGCAAGGTGCGCCTCGGCACCGGCCTGCAGCTGCTCGTCATCGTGCTGATCTACGGCGCGATGACGATGGCGCGCACCCGCGGCTGGTAGCGCGGCGCGGCGAGCACCGCGGCGGAATCGAATCGAACGCCGCGGGGTTGCACTCGCCACGCGGCCAAGCGGGACGGGCCGAGGGGGGCAGCCATGGGTCGTGTATTGCAGATGGTGCTCTTCTTCGGCGTCGGCAGCCTGCTCGTCGCGAGCGTGCACCGCTGGCTCTGGTTGCGGCTGGTCCGCGATCCCGCGCTGCCCGGCGTGCTGCGGCATCTGGCGACCGGCCTGATCGTCGGTCTCGCGGTCTTCACCGTGGCCGGCCCGGCGATCGCGCGGATGACCCGCTCCGACCTCGGCCGCACCGTCGCTACCGCGGCCTTCACCTGGCTCGGCGTGCTCTTCGTCTTCATGCTGGCGCTCTCGGGTGCGGAGCTCTTCCGCGCCGCTGCCGGGCTGTGGACCCGCTACCTCGGCGGGCCGGACGAGGCGCTCGATCCCGAGCGTCGCCTCTTCTTCGCCCGTGCGCTGGGCGGCGGCGCGTCTCTGGGCGCGGTCGCGGCGGGTGCCACGGCCTTCCGCTCGGCGAACAAGCCGCCGAAGCAGGTCGAGGTCGAGGTGCCGATCCGCGACCTGCCGGCGGCGCTGGACGGCTTCCGCATCGTGCAGATCTCGGATCTCCACGTCTCCGCGACGATCACCCGCCCCTACGTCGAAGAGGTGGTGCGGATGGCCAACGCCGCCGCGCCCGATATGGTCGCGCTCACCGGCGATATGATGGACGGCTCGGTCGCGATGTTGCGCGACGATATGGCGCCGATCGGCACGCTGCAGGCGCGGCACGGCGTCTTCTACGTCACTGGCAACCACGAATATTACTCCGGCGCCGACGCCTGGCTGGCGCATATGCGGAGCCTCGGCGTGCAGCCGCTGCGCAACGAGCACGTCCGGCTCGAGCACGATGGCGCGGCGCTCGACGTGATCGGGGTCGACGATTGGACCGCAGGCCGCTTTGGTGGCGACCACGGACCGGACCTGAAGCGGGCGACGGCGGACCGTGACGCCACGGTGAAGAGCGTCTTGCTCGCGCACCAACCCAAGCAGATCGCCGAGGCGGCGGAGCGCGAGATCGACCTCACGCTCTCGGGTCATACCCACGGCGGCCAGATCTGGCCCTTTGGCTACTTGGTGAAGCTGGTCCAGCCCTACGTCGCCGGCTTGCATTGGCATACGGCGCGCTCGGCGATCTACGTCTCGCGCGGCACCGGCTATTGGGGCCCGCCGATGCGCCTCGGAGCGCAGCACGAGCTCACCGTCCTGACCCTGCGCCGCGCCGGGGCCAACGCGTGACCGAGCTGGCGATCTCCGCGCGCGACGTCTGCAAGCGATACGGCGCCACCGTCGCGCTCGATGGGCTCGGCCTGACCGTGCCGCGCGGCTCGATCTTCGGCTTGGTCGGTCCCAATGGCGCCGGCAAGACGACCTTCATCAAGACGCTGCTCGGCGTCGCCCGCCCGGACGCGGGTGAGGTCGAGGTCTTCGGCGGCGCCCCGGAGGACGTCCGGGTGCGGGCGCGGATTGGCTACCTGCCGGAGAACCTGCAGATCCCGGGCCACCTCGACGCGGTCGGCTTCCTGCGCAGCGTGGCGCGGCTGCGGGGCCTACCGGCAGCGGAGATCGGGCCTGCGATCGACCGCAGCCTCCGGGCCACTGGGCTGCCGCAACAGGCCTGGCGCCGCCCCGCCGGTGGCTATTCGAAGGGCATGCGTCAGCGCGCCGGCCTCGCCGCTGCGTTGCTCGGTTCGCCGGACTTGCTGGTCCTCGACGAGCCCACCGACGGTATCGATCCGCTCGGCCGCGCCGCGATCCGTGAGGTCGTGCGCGACGCGGCGGAAGCGGGTGCGACCGTCTTTCTCAACAGCCACCTCCTCGCCGAGACCGAGCAGATCTGCGATCGCGTCGCCGTCATGCGCAGCGGCAAGGTCGTGCTGGAGGGCGCGCTGGACCTGCTGCGCGCCACCGACCGGGTGCGGATTCGCCTGGCCGCGCGGCCGGAGGCGGAAGCCGCCGCCGCCGCCGGTGGATTGCGCCGCGATCCGGACGCCGATCAGCCCGACGTCCTCGGCTTCACGCTCGACGAAGCCAGCGCCGAGGCGACGTCCGCGGCGCTGGCGCAGGTCCTGGCCGCGGGTGGGCTGGTGGTCGAGGTCGGCCGGCCGATGCGCACGCTCGAAGACGTGATGCGCTTCGCCATCGACGACGCCGAGCGGGGGGCCCGATGAGTCATCCACCGCCGCCGCCGCTGCGCAACGCGCTGCACGTCGCCTTCGACGTCATCCGCGAAGCGCTCGCCCGCCGCACCGTGCTCGGCATCCTGGTCGTGCTCGCGCTGGGCCAGATCGGCCTCGGCTTGGCGCTCGATCTCGACGTCGTCGAGGGCGCCATCGTCTCTTCGCGCATGCTCGGCGACGCCATCGGGCTCGGACGCAATGGCGTCGGCGTCCGCGAACAGCTGCGCCCGGTCTTCGAATTCATGACCCACGCCGTCTTCCACCTCGGGATGATCTTCGGCGTGGTGGTGACCTCCGACATCGCCGCGCGCGCGCTCTCGCCGGGGCGGGTCGAGTTGCTGCTCTCGCTGCCGGTACGCCGGATCGAGCTCGTGCTCGGCATCTACATCGGCGTCGGTCTGGTCGCGCTCGGCGGAACGCTCTTCGCCGTCGGCGGCTTCTCGGCGGTGCTGCTCTGGAAGGCCGGGGTCGCGACGCCGGCGCCCCTCTTCGGCGCGGTGGCCGCAGCGCTCGGCTTTTCTGCCGTCTACGCGGCGATGCTGCTGATCACCACGATCGCGCGCTCCCCGGCCCTGGCGGCGGGCAGCGGGATGTTGCTCTACATCGTCGCGGCCGCCACCTCGAAGCGCGAGGCCGTGCTCTCGTGGTTCGAATCGGGCTGGCCGCGCGACACCGCGGCCGTGCTGCTGGCGCCCTTGCCGCGGCTGCTCGGGCTCTCGCGGATCGGCGCGGATCTCGCGGCGGGCGTGACGATCGATTGGGGAGACGCGATACTGCCGCTGGGAACCACACTCTTTTTCGCCACCGCGGCGCTCGCTGCGGCCGCCTACGTCGTCCAAGGCAAGGATTGGTGAGATGGCAAGACGTGCGCCACGCTGGCCCTGGCTGCTCGCCGCCGTCGTCCTGCTGACCGGGGCGCTGCTCGTCGGCCTGCTCGACCGCGAGAAGATCGCGCTCGAAGTCGTCTACCCCCGCGACCGCGACGCCGCTGCCGACGAGCAGGCTGCGGCCCGACGCGCCCCCGTGGTGCGGGCCGAAGCGAACGAAGTCGAGGACGCGGGGCCGAAGGGCGAGCGCCTCGCCCTGCCCGGCCAGCTCCCCGCGCTCGGCGAACGCGCGATGACCGGCCGCGAGGCGCTGCGGCGCGCCCTGGCCCCACCGGGACGCGGCCACGTGCTGATCGACTTCGCGGCGCTGGGTCGAAGCGATTTGGCGAAGAAATTCCTGCGCTGCCGTGGCGAGCGTGCGCGGCGCGGGATCGATCGCCTGCGCGACGAGATCGGCCTCGACCCGGAGGCGGATATCGACACCATCGGCGTCGGCGCCGACGTCGTGGCGCTCGGTGGCCGGCTCGGCGCCTTGCGGCTGCCGGAGAATCTCGGTCCTGGCACGGCCTACGGCGAGGGCGCGCGGCTCTTCGAGCTACAGAGCGGTGGTCGCAACCACCTCGCGTTGGTCGGCGGCCACACTGCGCTGCTGGCCGACTCGCCCGCGGCTCTGCGCGCGGCGGTGGATCGCCTCGAGGGCCGCGCGCCCGCCGACGATACGCGCGCTGGCCGGGCGGATATCGAGGGCGTCCTGCTGCCCGAAGATCTCGCGCCGCTGCTCGGGAAGGAACGCGAGCAGGGCGAGGCCGGAGACGCCGCGACCGACGCGATGGCGTTGATGCGGCGCGTCTTGGGCCGGGTCGGCTTCCGCGTCGACGTCGATCGCGACGCGGCGATGAGCCTCGATCTGCATACGGGCAGCGAGCACGACGCCACCGAGCTCGGCAAGTCGGTTCGCTCGTTGCTGACCCTCGGCCGGCAGGCGGCGCGCTACGACGGCAAGGAGCGCTTCAGCCAACTGCTCGATCAGGCCCGCGTCCTCGATCCGCAGGGCGGCAAGCTGGGCGTCGACGTCGCGGTCTCCTCGAGCTGGTTCTTGGCCCAGCTCGGCTGCGACGCCGACGGCAAGCCGAAGCAGCGGGAAGAGAGCCCCGACGCCGCGCCAGGCCCCGGTGGTGAAGGCGCTGCACCGACCGAGGGCGCGACGACGGTCGAGATCGTCCCGCCGGCCGCGGGCGCGCCGCGAGCGGGCTCAGAGCCGGCGCCGAACCTCGACCACCCGACCGAGTAGCTGCATCGCCGCCGGATCCGGCCGCAGGATCGGAAAATCGGGGTTCGCTGGATGCAATTCGACCACACTGCCGAGCCGCCGCAGCGTCTTCACGGTCGCCTCGTCCTCGACCAAAGCGACGACCACGTCGCCGTCATCGGCGTTCGGTTGGCGCCGGACCAAGACCAGATCGCCGTCGAGGATGCCGCGATCCCGCATCGAATCGCCGCGCACGCGCAGGGCGAAATCGGCGTCCGAGCCCGCCCGCGCCGCGACCGGCAGGTAGGCCTCGACCTCCTCGATCGCGAGGTTGGGCAGCCCCGCTTGGACACCACCGAGCAAGGGAATCATCTGCGGTGGCGGCGCCTGCCGCGGCAAACGGTAGCCGCGGGCACGGCCGCGCGCGGTCGCGGGCTCCTGCTCCAGGCGCCCTTCCGCCACCAGCGCCTGCAGGTGCGCTTGCACCGTTTGGGTCGCGCCGAGGCCGAGCGCGTCGCGAATTTCTCGCACCGAGGGCGGGTCACCAGCGCGCAGGCGATCGGCGACATAGCGGTAGACACGCGACCGGGTCTCACCGCGCGGCCTGCGTGTGCTGGCCCCTCCGACCGCCGATCCTCGTTGTTGTCCCGGTATCTTGGCCTTGCCCATGGCTCGTCCCTCGTTGCTCGACTCGGTTTAGCGGACAGTTGTCTGTCGCGCAAGGTGGCGGGCGGCGCTATGGTCCGCGCCCGACGCCGTGGAGGGAGAGGCCGTGGCGAGTGAGTCCGGGCAAGTTCTGCAGGCCGGCGACAGCATCGCCGATACCTACGTCGTGGAGCGCTTTCTCGCCGGTGGCGGGATGGGCAGCGTCTACGTCGCGCGGGATATGCGCCTCGATCGCCCGATCGCGCTGAAGCTGCTGCTGCCGGACCTGCACGGCGACGCCGAAGCGACCGGGCGCTTCCAGCGTGAAGCGCAGATGCTCAGCCGCATCGCCCATCCGAACGTGGTCGCCTTGCACGGCTTCGGCCGGCACGGCCAGGCGTTCTACATCGCGATGGAGATGGTCGACGGCCCGAGCCTCGAGCAGCTGCTCGAAGAGCGTGGCCAACTGAGCGTCGAGGAGACCGTCACCCTCGCCCGCCAGATCGCCAGCGCGCTGGCCGAGGCGCATGCCATCGGCGTGCTGCACCGCGACATCAAGCCGGGCAACGTGCTGGTGCGACGCTTGGCGACCGGCGCGCTGCTGGCCAAGGTCGTCGACTTCGGCTTGGCGCGTGCGTTCTCGGCCAGTCCCGACAGCGCGGTCACACGCACCTCGCGCCTGCTCGGCACGCCGGCGTACATGCCGCCCGAGCAGATCCAGAACGGCCAGCTCGACGGCCGCGCCGACCAATATGCGCTCGCGGTGCTGGTCTACCGGATGCTGGCCGGCGCGATGCCGATCCACCGCGGCACGACCCAGGGCCTGCTGATCGCGCATCTGGTCGACGCACCGGCGCACCTACCGACGCTCGAAGGTGCGGAGGCCGGCGTCCGTGACGCGCTCGACGCGGTGCTGCAGCGCGCGCTGCAGAAGCGCGCAGAGGACCGCTACGGCGACGTGACCGAATTCGCCGAGGCGCTGCGGGCGGCCGTCGGCGGCGACGCGACCAGCGGCACCACCACGAGCTGCCCGGCCTGCGGTCACCGCGGTCGCAGCGGCGCGGCGTATTGCGAAGCGTGTGGCGGGCAACTGCCGCTGCCGAGCTGCCCGGCCTGCAATAGCCGTCGGCACGGTGAGCGCTGGTTCTGCGTCGCCTGCGGCAGCAGCCTGCGCGCTCCGGCCCGTTGGCTCCTGGAAGAACGCGACGCGACGCCGCCGCGGATCGTGGCAGCAGTCCTCGCCGCACGCCTGCGCGGTGACGACGACCCGGCCGCTGCGGCGGGGCGCTTCGCCTCTGCTGTCGAGCGCGCCGGCGGCCGCATGCTGGCTGCGATCGGATCGGAGTGCATCGCGGTCTTCGGCCTCGGCGGCATGCGCGACGGCGAGGTCGAAGCGGCGATCGGCGCCGGCCTCGACTGGCTGGCGAGCGCCCGCGGCAGCGTCGGCCTGACCCTCGGTCCGCTCACCACCCGGGCGCAAGCCGCGGCCTGGGGCCAGATCGCCCTGCTCGGTCCACCGGTCGACGCAGCGCGCGCCTTGGCGGATGGCGGCGAAACGGGGCAGATTCGCTCCGACGTCGCGGCGTTCCGTGAGCTGCGCAAGCGCTACCACGGCGAGCGTGAGGGTGACGCCGTCGTGATCGGGCGACGGCGCGACACGCTGCAGCCTGCCGCCGGCGTCGCACCGCGCGAGGTGACGCGCCTGGTCGGGCGCTTCGAGGCCCTCGACGAGCTCAGCGCAGTCGCGCGTTCGGCCAGTCGCCGGCGCGCGCTCTGCGTGGTCGGGCTCGGTGGAGAGCGCGGCTCCGGTCGCAGCCGGCTGCTGCACGAGAGCCTGCAGAGCCTCGGACAACAGGGCTGGCGGCTGCTGACGACCCGCGCCACGGCCTATGCCGGGTCGGCCTGGCAACCCTTCGTCGACCTGATGCAGGCGCAACTTCCGGCCCGGACCACGGTGAGCGGTGACCTCGCCGCGCGCGTCGCCGCCCTGCCCGGCCTCGCCGACGACGGCCCCGAACGGCTGCAGCGTCGCGTCGGCTCGCTGATCCGCTTGGGCGGCGCTGCCGAGCGGACCGTCGACCTGCGCGACGCCCGCCCGGCGACCGAGGCCGAGCAGGCTGCCGCGTTCGAGGCATATGCCGCCTTCGTCCGCGGCTGCATCGGCGGCTCTGCGGCGGTGCTCGCGATCGACGACGTCGACTGCGCCCGCGGACCGAGCCTCGAATTGCTGGCCCACCTCTGCCGCGAGCTCGAGCACGAGCCGGTGCTGATCACACTCTCGGGCCGGCCCGCGGCGACCCGCGAGTTGCTCGACACCCTACCCTTGCCGCCGAGCCGTGTGGCCTGGATCGACGTGCCACCGCTCACCGAAGCAGAGACCCGCGAGCTGATCGCCGAGCTGCTGCAAGGGGTCGCCGTGCCGCCCTCGCTGGCGGCGCGGGTGCACGAGTTCGCCGGTGGCATGCCGGCGATGGTCGAAGAAGCGATCGAGGCCCTGCTCAGCGCGGACGTCATTCGGCACGACGGCGAGGGCTTCCGCGTCGCCACGGCCGCAGCGATCGACGCCGCCCTCGAACGCGGCCTCGCCTCGTTGGTCCTCGACCGCATCGGTCGCCTGCCGCCGGCAGAGCGCGCGATCCTCGAGGCCGTCGCCGTCGCAGCCGAAGGCGTTCCGGTCGACATGCTCTCGGCGATGCTGGACCGCGCCGTCTCCGAGCCCGAGATCGAGGCGCTGCTACGAGGCGGGCTCCTGCGTGGAGCCGGTCCCTCTCGCTTCCCGGGTCAACGCGAGGTGGAGCTGCGGCAGCGCCTGGTCGGCGACGCCCTGCGGGACGCGGTGAGCACGTCGTGGTCGCGCGAGCTGCACGCCCGGGCGAGTCGCTGGCTGAGCGGCTGGAAAGGCCCGAGGCCACCCGGTTTCGGCGCGATGTCGGCGCGGCATTACCTCGGCGCCGGCGATGACGCGGCGGCGACCCGGGCGCTCTTCAAGGCGGCGCAGGAGTCGATGCGCGCTTTCGCCAACCGCGACGCCTTCGACGCGCTCGGCGAGACCGCCGTCATCGCGCGGCGCTGGTTCGAGCGCGGCGAGGAGCGCGAGGCGCGGACGCTGCTGCTCGACGCCCTGGTCCTGCGCGCCGAGCTGGGGGCGCAGACCGGCGATCTCGACGCGGCCAGCGAAGCCGCCGACGACGCCCTCGACCTCGCCGTCGGCGGCGACGTCAGCCTCGACCTGCAGCGCGCCCGGGCGTTGCTCGCGCGCGGCGAGATCGACAGCCGCCGCGGCGAGTACCAAGCCGCCGCCGACGCCTTCGCCCGCGCCACCGAGGTGCGCACCCGCGGCGCGTTGGGCGCCGGCCTCGCCGCGCTGGCGACCGGCCGCAACGCGATGGTCCTGCTCCGCGGCGGCGAGGCCTCCGCGGCGCACAGCCTGGCCGAGCGCGGGATCTCCGACTTCTCGGCCGCGCCGCCGACCGCCGACGTCGAGAACGGCCTCGGCCGGATGGAGGTCGTCCTCGGCCACCTCGCCACACGGGAGCGCGACGTCGACGCGGCCATCGGTCACTACGAGCGCGCGCGGATGCGCTTCGAGCGCGGCGGCGACCGGATCGGCGCCGCGATGGCGATGCTCTCGATGGGCAACGCCGCCTACGTCACCGGCGATTTGGACACAGCCGAGACCCGCTACCGCGACGCCGTGACCGGCTGCGAGGCGATCGAATACGTCCAGGGCCTGACAGCGGCGCGGACCAACCTCGGCAACGTCCTGCTCGACAAGGGCGAGGTCGAGGCCGCGCAGCGCGAGCTCGTCGCCGCCGAGTCCGCGATGCGGCGCATGGGCGCCCTCGACCTGCTGCCGGAGGCGCTGCGCCTGCTGGCGCTGTGTCGGGTCGCGCTGGAGAATATCGCCGGCGCGCTCTCCGCGGCCACCGAAGCCGTCGCCATCGCCCGTGATATCGGCAATGTCCGGCTCGAAGAGGCCGCCGCCGCGACGCTCGACGAGATCGAGGTCATGGCCTTCGACCTCGGCAGCTGAACGACCTCTGCGATCTTCCGTCGCCGCGAGCGGTTCCGCCGCGCCCTGGCGGAGTTGGCGCTGGACCGCTACCCTGCGGCCACACGCATCGCCGCAGACCCGCGGCGCCGACCCGGAGGACGGAATGTCCCGCGCCCGCCTCGAACGACCGGACCTACCGGCCATGCTCCTCGCCCTGCTGCTCGTGCCCGCGCTGGGCTGCTCGAATACGACGACCCCGAACAACGCGATCGATACCTCGGGCATCGGTGGTGGACTGCCGACTGGCGACTCCGGCGGCGGCACGACCGATACCGGCGGAACGGGCGATACTGGCGGTGCGCCGGCGGATACCGCGGTCGGCGATACGGCCGCGGGCGACGCCGCGGTGACCGATACCGGCAGCGGCGATACCGCGACGCCCGATACCGCGACCGGTGGCGACACCGGGAAGGCGGATACCGGCAGCAAGACCGACACCTCGACCGGCACGGACGCGGCAGACGGCGGCGGCAAGCCGATCGGCAAGACCTGCGGCAAGCCCTCCGATTGCGCCGGCCTCGACGCCACCCCGCACTGCGCGATCCTCGACGGCTATTGCGTGCAGTGCATCGTCGACAACCATTGCTCCGGCGACGAGAAGTGCAAGAACTACACCTGCCAGAGCGTGAACTGCAAACCGGGCATCAAGGAATGCCAAGGCAGCTTCCTCGCCACCTGCAAAGCCGACGGCAAGGGCTGGGACCTGACGACGTGCCCCGACGGAGCGCCCTACTGCCTGGGCGGCGAATGCCGGGTCTGCAAACCGAACGAGACCTTCTGCGCGCCAGCAGCAGCGGGCAAGCCGTCCAAGGCGGTGCTGAAGTGCAACGCCACCGGCAGCGACGCCGAGTTCGTGCTGAGCTGCGGCGGCGCGACCACCTGCATCGACAGCAAATGCCAGATCTGCACGCCGGGCCTGAAGCAATGCGACAACGGCAAGGCGGTGACCTGCAAGGACGACGGCACCGGTTGGCAAGTGCTGAACGATTGCGCATCGAAGGACCTCGCCTGCCTCGGCGGCCTCTGCGTCGATCCGTGCGGCGCGGACTTCAAGTCCAATACCAACGTCGGCTGTGATTATTGGGCCGTCGACCTCGACAACGCCCAGGTCCCGTGCGGCCCGAAGCTCTGCGACGCGCAGAATATGCAGTACTCGGTGATCATTTCGAATACGCGCCCAAAGGCGGCGACCGTCACCGTCACGACCAGCACCGGCAAGTCCAGCGCCTATACCATCCCGCCGAACGCGCTGAAGGTCCTCGATCTCCCCGATCCGGCCTGGGGCCTCGCGGCGCCGGTGCAGGTCGACGGCACCGGCATCAGCGCCGCCGCCTACCGGATCAAGGCGAACGTCCCGATCATCGCCTACCAGTTCAACCCGTTGCAGAACGTCGGCGTCTTCAGCAACGACGCCAGCCTGCTCTTGCCGGCGAACGGCGTCGGCAACGAATACTACGTGATGTCGCGGCAGCAGAACTTCAACAACCTGCGCGGCAGCATGACGGTCGTGGCGGTCTCGGAAGGTACGACCCAGGTGCAGTTGGTCTCGTCGGCCAAGACCCTGCCCGGCAAGGGCATCCCGGGCCTGAAGAAGGGCGAGGCGTTCAAGGCGACGCTCTCCCAGGGTGAGGTGCTCAATATCGAGACCAACGAGCTCGGCGCCGACCTGACCGGCACCTGGATCAAGGCGGACAAGCCGATCGCCGTCTTCGGCGGCTCCGAGGGCAGCAACGTGCCCGACACCAACACCTGCGTGATCCCACCCGGCGCGACGCAGGGCAGCTGCCAAGTCCAGGGCTGGCCGTGCACCAGCAACGACGATTGCCCGGTCACCTGCTGCGCCGACCACCTCGAGGAGCAGCTCATCCCGGTCAACCAATGGGGCAAGGTCTACCTCGCCAGCAAGCTGCAGCCGCGCGGCGCCGAGAAGGACGTCTGGCGCATCCTTGCTGCGGAAGATGGCACCACCGTCGTTACCGACCCGCCGCAGGCAAGCATCCCGATCCTCGGCAAGGGGCAGCACTTCGAGTTCGAGGCCGGCGCCGACTTCGTGATCCTGGCCAACAAGCCGATCATGGTCGGTCAGTTCATGACCAGCGCCAACGCGCCGGATCCGAAGAACGACACCTGCACCGCGAAGTTCTCCGGCTCGAAGGTCTGCGAATACTACCTCCAGACGCTGGGCGAGCCGGTGATGTGCAACAAGAACGCCGACTGCCCGAATATCAAGCAGGAGACCGATGCGAAGATCGGCGACCCGGCGTTCATGCTGGCCGTCGCGACCGACCGCTTCCTCGACAAATACGTCGTACTGGTCCCCGACAAATACAAGGAGAACTACATCAACATCGTCGCGCCGAAGGCGGCGGCGATCTTGATCGACGGCCAGCCCGTCGCGGCTTCGGGCTTCTCCATCTTCGGCAGCGGCGCGTGGAAGGCGACGCGGATCGCGGTGCAGCCGGGTACGCACAAGATCGAGAGCAGCGAGCCGGTCGGCGCGGTCGTCTACGGCTACGACAACTTCGTCAGCTACGGCTTTCCGGCCGGCATGAAGATCCTCTGATCAGTGCATCATCATCTCGTAGTCTTTCCGCATGAGGTCGAGCCGCTCGGCGGCCTCTTTGCCGACGTGCTTGTCCTTGCCGTAGGCCATCTCCCAGCGGTAGCGCAGGTCGCTGGCCTTGGCGCCATTGCTGCCCGCGGGCACGTCGAGATCCCAGCGTAGGATGCCGGCCGGCTTGCGGTCGCGCAGGTAGACCGGGTCGGTCGAGAGCGGTCGGCCGCTGCTCGCGACCTTGATCGCCAGGTCGGTCGCGTCGCGCGTCGCCGGGATGCGGTCGTAGAGCAATACGCGCACCGGTCGGTCCTTGTAGCTCTCGACCCGCAGGCGCACGTCGAAGGTCTGGGTCCGGGTTCCCCAGCTCGTCTCGTCCTTCTTGTCGACCAGCTCGCGGGCACAGCGGAGCTGCGGATCGGCGCCGAAGCCGACCACGAAGTCCTGCCCGGTCGCGACCACGCCGATGCTGCCGCGACCGACGAACTCGCCTTCCGACCAGGCGCTGTAGGGCCCTGCGAGCAGCGGGACCTTGCTCTTGTTGGTGACCCGGGCGTAGCGGTTGACGTAGCTCGAGAAGAGCGGGACGGCCTCGTAGAAGTTCGCCGCGTCGAGCTCGAAGGCGGCGATCTCGACCAACTGACGCTCACGCCGGCTGCCGAGCGAGAGGCGGCCGTTGAGGGCGTAGCTGACGGCCAAGGTCTCCTCGGCCTGGCGCAGCGCCTCGCGGGCCTGCACCACGGACTCGCGGTCCGCGGCGATCTCGGCACGCTGGCTGCGCGCGGCGGCCTTGTTGACCTCCCAGCCGGCGCGGCCCTGATCCTGATCGGCGAGCAGGCGACGCTGCTGCGCACGCAGGTTCGACTGCATCGAGGAATAGCTGGCACCGCCCAACTTCTTGTTCGCCTTGCCCTTGCCGGCGTTGCTCTGCTGCAGCTGGATCCAGAGCGGCGCGAGCACCGGCGATTCTGCGCTCATCCGCGGCGTCGCGGTGGAGAGCACCAACGCGACCCCGTCCCAATCCTCGCCGCTCTGCTGCGCGACCTCGGCGAGGTATTCGACGCGGACCTTGTCGCCGCGTGCACCGAGGCGCATGTGGTAGGTCGGCGACCAGCTCGCGCTGCTCACGAGGTAATCGAGGAAGACCTTCGATTTGCCGCTCTTCTGTCGCGCAACGGTGATGATCGCTTCACGACGATGCCGGCTGCCGCCGACCAATTCGTTGCGCTCCCGCTGGGTCTGCTGGCGCTCTCGCTGCAGCGCGCGCTGCTCGCCGTGCAGGCGGGCGACCTCGGCCTCGGCCTTGTCGAGCAGACCGAAGACGTGGGCGTTGAGCTCGGCGACCTTCTTCGGGTCGATCGCGCCGCGGCCGATATCGTGCTTCAAGGTCGGCACCGCCCAACCGGTCGCCTGCGACTCGACGAGCTTCTGCCGGCGCTCGGCGTTGCGCAGCGCGGTGCGCAGGTCGGCGTCGCGCTCCGAGAGCTTGCGCAGCGCCTCGTCGAGGGCGGCGATGCGGGGATCCGGCGCGTGGCTGCTGACCCGCGACTGGAAGCGAACCGCGCGGACCAAGACGCCCTTGCCGTCGGGGCGCGCGGCGAGGCTGGCCGGGACAACCCGCTCCGGCAGGCCCTCGACGACGACGTCGACGTCGCCCTTGCCAGCGGGCACCTCGACCACGCGGGTGACCAGCGCCTCGCCGCGGTAGACCGTGACGTGATCCAAGCGACTCGGCGCCCTCGGTAGGGCGTCCTCGACGTTCTCGGTTTCGGCAAGGGCCGGCGCCACCAGGGCGCACGTTGCGACAAGCGGTCCGAAGACCAACGACCATCTCGTTCGAGCGGACATGTGCACACCTCCTCAGCAGGCCGGCTGAGGATAGCACGCTAGTTGCAGGCTGGGTTCAGCAGGTGCTGGCAATAGCCGAACAGGCAGATGTCCTTGGTGCAGGCGTTGCCGTCCTCGCACTCGGTGTCGAGCTTGCAGGTCTCGGGCACGCAACCGGACTTCTGGGTGTGCACGCATTTGCCGGTCGAGGTCTGGCAATAATCGTTGGTGCACGGGTTGAAGTCGTCGCACGAGATCGCTTTGGGGGCGCATTTGCCGGCCTCGCAGACGTCGGTGGTGCAGCCGTTCTTGTCGTTGCACTCGGTCGCGGTCTTGCACGGGTTGCCGATGACGCAGTTGGGCACGTTGTAGTGCGAGCAGTTGCCCGAGAAGGTCGAGCAGCTATCGGTCGTGCAGGGCTTGCCGTCGTCGCAATCCGCGGCCGATTTGCACTTCGGCTTGGTCGGGTCGCAGTTCGGGATGGTCTGGTTGTAGCACTTGCCCTGGAAGGCCGAGCAGGTGTCGTACGTGCACGGGTTGCCGTCGTCGCAGTCCGCCGTCTGCTTGCAGGCGTTGTCGCAGCCGGGGATCGGGGTGTAGACGCAGGCGCCGTTCTGCAGGTTGCAGCTGTCGAAGGTGCAGGCGTTGTTGTCGTTGCACGTCTTCGGCTGGGCCTTGCACTCGCCCTGCGAGCAGTACGAGTAGACGCAGGGGTTGTTGTCCTGGCACTGCTGGCTGCTCTGGCATTTCGCGCCGCAATTCGAGATCGGCGCGGCGAGGCATTTGCCGCTCTTCGGATCGCAGGTGTCTTGGGTGCAGGCGTCGTTGTCGTTGCACTCGGTGGCGACGTAGTTGCACTTGCCCTGGTAGCAGGCGTCCTTGGTGCAGGCGTTGCCGTCATCGCAGCTCTTCGCCTTGTTGACGCAGGTGCCGTTGGCGCAGCTGTCGCTGGTGCAGGCGTCGCCGTCGTCGCACTCCTTCTCGCTCTTGCAGCCGGAGCCGCAGCCGGGGATCTGCTCGTGCATGCAGGCCATTTTTCCGCTCGATGACATCAGGCAGGCGTCCTTGGTGCAGGCGTCGCCGTCGTCGCATTCCTTGTCGGATTGGCAGCCCAGGCAGGCGGGGTCGGTCTTGATCTTGCACACGCCGGCCTCGCAATAGCCGACGCTGCAGACGCCGCCGGGCTGCGGGCATTGGCTATCGCTGGTGCAGCCGCCGCAGTCCGGGATGGTCTTGCTCTGGCAGGTGCCGACGCCGCTCTTGATGACGCACTCGTGGACCGTGCATTTGTCGCCGTCTTCGCAGTCGGCGGCGGTCTTGCATCCGATGACGCACGTGTCCGGCATCAACTCGGCGCCGCACTTGCCGTTGTTGCAAACAGCTTGCATGCACACCTGCCCGGGGTCGGGGCAATCCTTCGCCGAGGTGCACTCAGGCCCGCAATTCGCGTCCTTGATGTGCGTGCAGACCTGCTGGCCGGCGGCGTCGATGCTGCAGCCGTCCTTGGTGCAGGGGTCGCCGTCGTCGCAAGCGGTGTCGGAGTCGCAGGTCTGGCCGCAGCCCGGGATCGGCGTCGAGGTGCAGATGCCGCCGGTGCCGCTGTCGTTGACCAAGCAGGCGTCCTTGGTGCAGGGCTGCTTGTCGTCGCAATCGGCGTCGGATTTGCAGCCGCCGCAGCCGGGGATCGGCTTGTGGTTGCAGGAACCCGTGGCGGGGTTGCAGCTATCGGCCGTGCAGGCGTCGCCGTCGTTGCAGTTCTTCTGGATGCCGAAGCAGCCGCCGTTTTTGCAGCTGTCCTTGTCGGTGCAGGCGTTGCCGTCGTTGCACTGCATTCCGTCGGCCAGCTTGCTGACGCAGCCGCTGTCGGGCGCGCAGCCGTCGACGGTGCAGGGGTTGCCGTCATCGCACTCGGCCTTGGCGCTCGGCACGCATTTGCCGCCGGCGCATTGGCTGGCCGAGGTGCAGGCGTCGCCGTCGTTGCAGGGCTGTCCCTCCTTCAGCGGCTTGAACGCGCAGTCTCCGGTCGACGGATCGCAGAAATACGCCCCACACGCGCTGCCGTCCTTGCCGGCGCAGGGGTCGACGCCCGGGGTCGCGAGGCAGACGCCCTGCTCGCAGACCTGCTGCAGGCAGAGGTTGCCGCCATTGCAGTCGGCGCTGGTCTTGCACTGGCAGACCGGCTGACCACCACCGCAGAAGCCGTCGGCGTCGCAGCTCTCGCCCTTGGTGCAGGTATTGGCGTCGTCGCACGGTGCCCCGACGATGGGCTTGCCGACGCAGCCGCCAGCAGCGGGATCGCACGCGCTCTGGGTGCAGGGGTTGCCGTCGTCGCAGAGCCCGTCGGCGACGATGGTGTCGCAGCCCTTGCCGGCGGCGCAGAAGTCGATGGTGCAGTCGATGCCGTCGTCGCATTGGAGCGGCTTGGCGGCACAGGCGCCACCGAGGCAGCCGGCCGACGCGGTGCAGGGGTTGCCGTCGTCACAGTCGACGCTGGGATCGGTGATCGGCAGGTGCTGGACCTGCCCGCCTTCGCAGACGTCCTTGGTGCACGGGTTGCCGTCGTCGACGCCGCCGCCCTGGACGCACTGCCCAGCGACGCAGACGTCACCGCAGGGGCCGTCCCCGCACGGGCTGCCCTCGGGGCCGGCGGCGAACGTACACTTGCCCACGCCGTCGCAGACGCTGACCTGGCAGGGGCCGGGTTGCAGCCCGTCGATGCTGCACGACGTGCCCTTGGTCTCGACCGCGAGCTTGCAGGTCCCGCCGATGCATTTGGCCTGGCTGCAGACCGAGACTCCGGGCATCGCCTTGCAATCGAAGTCGTTCAGGCAGGCTGGTCCGCTGGTATCCTCGGAGCCGGCGTCGGAGCCGCCGCCACCGCCACCGTCGCCGCCGCCACCGCCACCGCCACCGCCGCCACCGCCGACATCGGCGCTGATGTCGGGACCGCCGACGCTGACATCCGAGGTTCCGCACCCGCCGAGGCCCAGCGCGAGAAGCGCCGCGACCGCGAGACCGGCAGACGAACCAAAGGTGCTCAGCATGGATACGCGTGTCATGACTCACTCCTGACGCCCGCGGGGCGCAGCCTCTCCGCGATGAGGCTAGCGTCTCTTGCCGATGGACGCATCGGTTTCACGCAATTCTGCACGTCTTCCGCGGGCCCGAACGCAAAGCGCCCGGACCCGCGGGTGCGGATCCGGGCGCGCGCCGTCGCTGAGGACGGAGGCTGCGCTACTCGGCTTCGCCGAAGTAGGTGTCGATATCGTCGAGGAGGTCCTCGGCCTTCTTCTTCTCGATGGCGTTCTCCGCGGCGATCTCGGGGGCCTGGGCCAGGTCGAAGGCCATGACCTCGTCGAGGAGCTGCTTGAAGAGCTTGCGGTCCTTGACCTTGGTGCAATAGGTCGAGGCCATCAGCACCTTGGTGGCGAGGTATTGCGGCGAGCCGGCGATGGAGCGCTCGAAGTGCATCTTGCTCTTCTCCATGTCGCCGCTCGGGAACGGAACCTTGGTGTAGAAGGTGCCGAAGTAGCGGTCGGGCGCGTGGTAGAAGTAGGTCGGCTCGAGCGAAAGGATGTGCTCCATCATCGCCTTGATGTTGTCCTTGTACTTCAAGATCGTGAAGATGCCCTTGGCGAGGCCCCACTTGCCGAGGTTGCTGGCGTACCAGTACATCGCGCCGATGGCGGTCTTGTCGGTCTTCTTGATCGCCTCGGTGAAGGGCTTCTCAGCGCAGATATCCTCGCGGTAGCCGGTCGACAGCTGAGCGATGGCGACCTCGGCGTCCTTGATGCCCTGGTCGAAGGAGGCGAGCATCTCGGCCTCTTTCTCGTCGTCGTTGCGGAGGTGGCCGTCGGCGAGCAGGTAGCGGGCGCGGGAGAGCTTGACCCGGACGTCGGTGCGCTTCGGATCGATGCGCAGCGCCTTGGCCCAGCTGGTGATGGACTCCTCGAGCTTGGCCCGCTCACGGCGGAGCTCCCAGGCTGCGTCACCGGCGGCGACGAGCGCGTCGGCATCGCCCTTCTCGCTGGCGACGCCGAGATCGGCGCAGATGCCGGTCTGGCGCTTGGTGCCGCAACCCGGCAGGACGGTCACGCCGGCGAGGGCGAGAGGAAGCAGGAATCGAACGGTCTTGTGCATCGCGTCATCTCCGCACGGGCTTTGCTGGGCCCCGATGTTTGGCGGGCGAACCCTAACGCAGCGCATTGTCTGGCGCAACGGCCGCGAATTCGGGACGCGCCGGGGCTTGCCGTCGGGGCGCGGGCGCGCTACCTCGCCGGCAGGAGGCCATATGCAGAGCACGCCCGACACCGCCGCCGAATCCGCCGCAGACCCGGCCGTCCACTACCAGCGCCGCGGCGCGGTGGGCGTCTTGACCTTGAACCGGCCGGAGAACCGCAACGCGATGACCACCGAGTTGCTCGATGCGTTCGGCGCCGCGCTGGCCGCGGCCCGCGACGATGCGGCGCTGCGGGCGCTGGTGATCACCGGCACCGGGCGCTGCTTCTCCGCCGGCGCCGACCTGCGCGCCTCGCTGCAGACTGGCGACGGCCGACTGCCGCACGAACGCTCCTTCGCCATGTACGCGCCCTTCCTCGCCGTCTTGGACGTCGAGGTGCCCGTCATCGCGGCCTTGAACGGCCACGCGGTCGGCGGTGGCTTCGGCCTCTCGCTGCTCTGCGACCTGCGGATCGGCGCGATCGGAGCGCGCTACGGCGCCAACTTCACGCGCATCGGCTTGAGCCCCGGGATGGCGATCTCGGCGACCCTGCCCCACGTCGTCGGCCCGCACCGCGCGACCGAGCTGCTGCTGACCGGCCGCCTCTTCGACGCCGCCGAGGGCCTGACCAACGGCTATTTGCTCGAGGCGTGCGAGCCGAACGAGGTCTTGCCGCGCGCCGTCGCTCTCGCCGAGGTGATCGCCGCCAACGCGCCGATCGCGCTGCGGCTGACGCGCAAGCTGCTGCGCACGGCTGCGGGTTTCGATCCGCGGCAGGCGGCGCTGCGCGAGGCCTATGCGCAGGCCGAGACCATCGCGACGGCGGACGCCGAGGAAGGCGTCGCGGCCTTGTTGCAGAAGCGGGCGCCGCGCTTCGCCGGGCGCTGAGCGGGCAGCGCTCGCCGGTCCGAGCGGCCCGGGCGTGGTTCAGCCACCGACCCGCGTCACACCGTCGGCGAGCGTCCCGCGGTGCAGGACCATCCGCCAATCGACCCCGACGACCTCTCCATCGTCGAGCGAGATCCACTCGTTTTCTCCCTGCAATGGCTCGCTAGAGATGATCAAATGGTTGACGTGGCCATCGGTCGTCGGCGCTTCGCAGGCGTCGGCGAGGAAGGGACAGACGTCGCGATCGGCACAGCGCTCCTTGTAGGTCGAGAAGAGCAGCGGCTTGCCCTCTTTCAGACCGACCATGGTCAGGCCGTCGGTGACGACGAAGGTCAGCAGCGACGGCTCCTCGGCGCCGGGATCGCAGCGCTCGCGAACCAGCGCGACGATCTCCCGCAGCGACGCGACGATATCGGCCATCGCGACGCCCTTGCGGTGCAGATCGGCGCGCCGGGAGAGCTCGCTGAGGAAGAGGTAGAAGAGGATCTCGGAGTCCGTGTCGCCGAGGATGAAGCGCGACAACGCCGGCGCGACCTCGCGGCGCAGCATCGGCTTGTGGCGGTCGAAGTCGGCGATTTTGCCGTTGTGCGCGAAGACCCATCGACCGTATTGGAAGGGGTGCGCGTTGAGGATGTTGACGTCCCCGGCGGTCGCCAAGCGGAGGTGGGCCAGCACCGTCTCGGAAGCGACCACGCCGCTGACGCGGTCGAAGATCTTGTCCTCCATCGCCGGGGAGACGCCCTTGATCAGGTGCGGCGCGCCGGCGAGGTACCAGGCGACGCCCCAGCCGTCACGATGCTGATTGCTCTGCACCGCCAAGGCGTTGTCGGCGTCGACCAGGCTGCGATGAACCGCCGATTGGATCACGGATCGGAAACCGAACAAGCGACACATCTCCCCCCCTCGGCGCGGGCAGCTTGGGCAACGCGCGCCACCGGCCTATCATGACCAAGCCGACGCGACGCCGCCAGGGCGGTGGTGCGCGACGCCGGCCGCGAGGGTCCCGATGCGCTTGCTGACCTACAATATCCACAAGGGCATCGGCGGGCGGGACAGGCTCTACCGCCTCGAGCGCGTGCTGGAGGTGATCGAAGCCGAGAACCCGGATCTGGTCCTGCTGCAAGAGGTGGACTCCGGCGTTCGGCGCTCGCGCTTCCACGACCAGCCCGTGCTCTTCGTCGAGCAGCTCGCCGCTCATACCGGCCTGTTCCAGCTCAACGTCGCGCTGAAGGACGGCGGCTACGGCAACCTGCTGCTCTCCCGCTGGCCGATTCCCTGGCACCGCACGCTGGATCTCCGGATGAGCGTGAAGAAGCCACGCGCGGCGCAGATCGCGCGGGTGCAGAGCCCCGAAGGCGACCTCGTCGTCATCAACTATCACCTCGGTCTGGCCGAGATCGAGCGCCGCTGGCAGGTGCAGAAGCTGCTCTCCGACCCGGATCTGCTGGCCTTGCGCGGCCTGCCGACGATCATCGCCGGCGATACCAACGATTGGCGGAACCAGCTCGAGCTGAAGGTCTACGGGCCCGCCGGCTTCGATCACGTCACCCGGCCACCGTCGAAATTCCGCAGCTTTCCGGCCTATATGGCGATGGGCTCGCTGGACAAGGCCTTCGTCCGGGGGCCGATCGAGGTCCGCGCGGCGCGGCTGGTCAAGAGCCAGTTGACCCGGGAGGCGTCGGACCACCTGCCCTTGGTGGTCGACTTTCACCTCACGGCCCACACCACGCTGCGCGAGGGCGATTCCTGAGTCCTCAACGCTTCGGCGGCGCGATCCGGCGCAGCTCGTCGGCGACCGGGAAGTCCACCGACGACGCGCCGAGCGGGCTCCGCGCCGACGCCACCGTGCCGTAGCACTCGGCCACCCAGGCCAGCGAGCGGGTCACGAAGTCCATGACGCCGACCTTGCGGGTCAACGTCGTCTGCACCCGCAGCGCCGGGAAGTTGCCGTAAGGCGTCTTCACCGCGCCCTTGCTGTCGACCTTGCTGCTCCAGGTCTCGTACCAGAGGGAGTAGACGCCGTCCTTGAAGCCCTTGACCTCCGAGACAGACTGGAAGCTGGTGCCGAGATCGAGCGGAAACTGCAGCACCACCGCCGGCGGGTCGTAGATCAGCGAGGTCTTGAAGAGGTCGTTCTCCGGCGAGACCACGCCGCGCAGCAGCAAGCGGTCGCCGGTCGCCTCGAAGACGCCGAGCAGCGGGCTGCCGGTGTCGAGTTGGGCGGCGTAGGTCGCGCCGACGAAATCGGCCTCGAACCAGGCGCCCTGCACCGGCAGGGTCGCGACCGCGAGGTCATCGTCGCCCTCGAACGGACCGACCAAATCCCAGACCTTGCCCTGCCCGGCGACGTCTTCGCCCGCGGCCTGGAATTTCGCGTCCCGCGCGACCCGGAACGGCGCGCTCAGGCCCGCTGCGAAGTGCATCTCCTTGCGGTCGACCTTGCCGTCGTGGTCGGGCTTGCAGAGGAAAGCGGGCGCGTCGCCCGTGTCGGAGCCCGCGGTGTCGATCGTACCAACGTCGGTCGCTGCGGCATCCGAACCGTTCGCGGCGTCGGCCGAGGCGTCGCTTCCGCCCTGCGCGGCGTCGCCGAAGCGCGAGCCTGCGCCGGCGTCGTCGGACGCCGTCGGCGGCTCGCCGCAGGATCCGTCGGGCAGGCAGCGTCCCGAGGCGCACTCGGCGTCGACGCGGCAGATCCAGCCCTGCTCGGTGCCATCGCAGCCGGTGGCAAGGACCGCCACAGCGGTGAGCAGCGGCACGACAGCGCGCAAGAACATGACCACACTCCACGTCTCCGCCGGGTGGCGGGGCGGGCGCAGCGTCGCGGAGCCGGATCGGGAAGTCAAGGCGAGCGTTGCGGCGCACACGTTCCACCCCACGCAAGACTCACAACGTCCCGTTTTTCTTGTTTGCTGCGCCGCAACATTTTCACCTTGACACCCCTCCGACGCCTCCCTACCTTGCCGCCAAGATGCACGCCCGGGACCGGGCGTCGAAGGAGCCGACATGAGCACCCGCAAGACCCAGACCACCGAGAACAACGACACCACCACCAACGCCACGGCCTCCGCCGCCGCGCAGGCGACCGAGCAGGTCGGCGCTGCGGTGAAGGAGCAGGTGCAGAGCGCCTTTGCTGCAGCGCAAGAGGCGATGACCGCGTCGCGCGACCTCTTCGGTGCGGCCTTCGCCGCGCCCGAGGGCATCCGCAACCCCGGCCTCGAGCTGTGGCAGAAGATGGCGACCGGTAGCGTCGAGGGCTTCGAGACGTGGTCGCGCGAGATCCTCGAGGCGCAGAAGCAGGGCGCCGAGCATGCGCAGCACCTCTTCGACGAGGCGGCCCGCCTGGGCAACGCCGGCATGCGCTGGCAGCTCGACCTGCTCGAGAAGTCGACCCGGCAGGCGGTGGAGTTCGGCCGGCAGTCGGCGCGCTCTTGGCAGAGCGCCAACGCGTAGCCCTCTCGGCGACGCGCCGCTTGCCTCCCCCCGCGGCTCACCGGCACCATGCCGGCGGCACCACAGCGACGGCGCCGATGCGGGGGCGACGATGCGGCGACAGCGAGGCAATCCGACGCGACCGCTCGCGCTTCTGGCGTGGGCGGTCGCGTTGCTTCTCAGCGGCGGTTGCGGCAGCGACACCTTGGTCGCCGGCCCCGACATCGTCCTCGATCCCGATACGGCGGCGGATATCGGCAGCCTCGACGCGGACGCTGCGGCCGACGCTGCCGCCGACGCCGACACTGCCGCTGCGGCCGACGCTGCCGCCGACGCCGACCCTGCCGCTGATGCTGACGCTGCCCCTGAAACCGACGCTGCCGCCGACGCTGCCGCCGACGCCAAAGCGGACGCCACAGACGGAATCGCCCCCGACACGGTCCAACCCGACCCGTGCGCCGGCCTGAACTGCGACGACGGCGACCCCTGCAGCGACGACGGTTGCAGCTTCGGCAGCTGCACCCACGTCCCGAGCAGCGGCGCAGTCTGCGACGACGGCGACGCCTGCACCAACGCCGACCTCTGCCTTGCGGGTGCCTGCGTCGGCGCGCCGTTGAACGCTGCGGCCTGCGACGACGGCAACCCGTGCACCACCGACAGCTGTGCCGCCGCAGCCGGCTGCGTCCATCTGCCCGCAGAGTCGACCTGCACCGACGGCGACCCCTGCACCGCGCCGGATCTCTGCGTCGCCGGCAGCTGCCTCGCCGGCAGCTCCAGCTGCGCGTGCAAGGTCGACGCCGACTGTGCCGGCCTCGGCCCGGAAGGCCCGTGCGTGGGCAAGCGGGTCTGCGACAAGAGCGGCGCCGCCTGGGTCTGCAAGCTGGAGACCTCTGCGGTGCCGAATTGCGCGACGGAATCGGGCGGGCCGTGCAAAGTCGGCATCTGCGACGCGAATCTCGGCGGCTGTAGCCTCGCCCCGGTGCCGAACGGCAAGCCGTGCGACGCCGACGGCACCGCCTGCACCGTCGGTGACGCCTGCGCCGAGGGCACCTGCACCGCGGGGCCCGCCCTGCCCTGCGACGACGGCAATCCCTGCACCGCCGACGCCTGCGAAGCGGGCACCGGCTGCGTCCACCTCGCCGCTCCGGCGACCTGCGACGCCGATGGCGATCCCTGTACCGGCCCCGATAGCTGCGTCGGCAAGGTCTGCGTCGCCGGCGCGGCGCAGGCGTGCGACGACGGCAATCCGTGCACGGTCGACGGCTGCGACAAGGCCACCGGCGCCTGCGTCCACGACGGCGCCGCGGCCAGCGGTTTGCCCTGCGACGCCGACGGCACGGCTTGCACGCCGGGCGATGCTTGCAAGGCCGGGAGCTGCGAGGCCGGCACACCGCTGAACTGCGACGACGACAACGTCTGCACCGCCGACCTCTGCGAATCCGGCGTCGGCTGCGTCCACCTCGCCGCGCCCGCGACCTGCGACGCCGACAGCGACGCCTGCACCGGCCCGGACAGCTGCGTCGGCAAGGCCTGCGTCGCCGGGCCGAAGAAGTCGTGTGACGACGGTGACGCATGCACCGCCGACGCCTGCGACAGCGCCGAGGGTGCCTGTGCGCACCTGCCGATCCCCGGCTGCGGCGGGTTGTGCGAGCTCGACGCGCACTGTGACGACGGCAAGGCGTGTACCACCGATTCGTGCAAGGACGGCAGCTGCAGCCACAGCGACGAGACCGGCACGGCTTGTGACGACGGCGACGTCTGCACGACCGCGGACGGCTGCGCAGCGGGTGCCTGCGTCGGCGCGCCCTTGCCCTGCGCCGACGCCAATCCTTGCACCTTCGACGGCTGCGTCGCCGGCAAGGGCTGCGTCCACCTGGCCCAGGCCGGACCGTGTGACGACGGCGACGCCTGCACCGCGCTCGACGCTTGCAACGAGGGCGTCTGCACCGCCGGCGCACCGAAGGATTGCAGCGACGGCGACGCCTGCACCGAGGACGCCTGCGTCAAGGGCGACGGCGCCTGCGTCCACAGCGGCATCCCCGGCTGCGGCGGCTATTGCGCCAAGGTCGGCGATTGCGCCGACGGCGACCCCTGCACGACCGATGCCTGCGCCGCCGGCAAGTGTACCTACAGCGCCGCCCCCGGCCCTTGCGAGGACGGCAACGCCTGCACCCTCGGTGACAGCTGCAGCGGCGGCGTCTGCGTCGCCGGCAAGGCGAAGGTCTGCGACGACAGCGATCCCTGCACCGTCGACGGCTGCGACGGCAAGAGCGGCGCCTGCACCCTCGCCCCGGCGGCGACCGGAACGACCTGCGACGACGCCGACGCCTGCACCGGCCCGGACGCATGCGCGTTCTTCGCCGGCCCAGGGAGCAAGGTCGTCTGCAAGGGGGTGCCGCAGGGATCGGTCGGCAATACCGCGTGTGACGACGGCAACGCCTGCACCTACGACGCCTGCAACCAGAGCGCTGGCAGCTGCATCCACGTCGCCACGCCGGGCGTGGCCTGCGACGACGGCGCGCCCTGCACCGTCGGTGAGCTCTGCGACGGCGACGTCTGCAAGGCGGTCGCCGCGATCCACGTCCGCAGCCTGGCGGGCGACGGCAAGGCCAGCTTCGCCGACGGCACGCCGGGGCAGCTCAACGGACCCTACGGCGTGGCGCTGAATGCTGCCGGCGTCACCTACGTCGGCGATACCAGCAACAACCGCATCCGCCGGATCGACGCCTCGGGCGCCATCACCACCTTGGCTGGAGCCGGCAAGGCGGGGCTGCTCGACGGCGCCGGTGACGCGGCCTGGTTCAACGCGCCGATGGGCCTCGGCCTGCGCAAGGACGGCAGCTTGTTGGTCGCCGACCGGGAGAACCACGCGCTGCGTCGGGTCGGCGGCGACGGTGCGGTCGTCACGCTCAGCGGCGACGGCGTCGCGGGCTTCGCCGATGGCCCGGGCAACACGGCGCGCTGGAATCGCCCCTACGACGTCGCGATCGGACCCTTGAACACCGTGTTCTGGGTGGCGGATACCTACAACCACCGCGTCCGGCGGGTCGATCTCGGCGCTGGGCAGGTGGCTTCGACCGCGACGGTGAGCACGCTGGCCGGCGGCGCGGCGGGGTACAAGGACGGCGTCGGTGCCGCGGCGCGCTTCAACTACCCCGTGGGCGTGGCGCGCGACGGCGCCGGGCGGCTCTACGTCGCCGACCAGCACAACCACCGCATCCGCCGGATCTTGCCGGACGGGACGGTGCAGACCGTCGCCGGCAGCGGCAACGCGGGCTTTCTCGACGGCAACGCGGCGACGGCCCGCTTCTACTATCCCTACGGCGTGGCGGTCGACGCGCGCGGCGTGCTGTGGATCGCCGACCGCTACAACCACCGCGTCCGCAGCCTCGACGGCGGCGTGGTCGAGACCTTCGTCGGCAGCAGCGCAGGCTTCGTCGACGGCACCTCCGCCACGGCGCGCTTGCACTATCCCGCCGGGATCGCGGTCGACCCCTTCGGTCGAATCGCGGTCGCCGACTCCAACAACCACCGGGTCCGGCTGATCGTCGACGCCCGGACGCCCTGCCAAGCCGAGAGCGGCTGCTACGCGTCGGGATTCCCCGGTGTCGACGCGCCGTGCGCTCGCTGTCTGCCGGCCAAGACGCAGGCGGCGCTCTCGGCCCAGATCGACGGCAGCAGCTGCGACGACGCCTCCGCCTGCACCAGCGGCGATTCCTGCACCGGCGGCGTCTGCGGCGGCACCGACCTCGCCGGCGGCAACGGCTCGACCTGCGACGACAAGGACGGCTGCACCATCGACAGCTGCGACGGCGCCAGCGGCGCCTGCGTGCATTCGCCGATCGTCGGCTGCGGCGGCAACTGCAAGGTCGCGAGCGATTGCGACGACGGCAACCCGTGCACCGACCAAGCCTGCACCGGCGGCAAATGCGCGCTCTCGCCGAATGCCCAGCCCTGCGACGACGGCCAGAGCTGCACCTACGGCGACGTCTGCAGCGGTGGCAGCTGCAAGCCGGGCGACCGCACCGAAGTCGCGACGCTCTGTGGCTCGAGCGCCGGGCTGCTCGACGGCCCGGCCGCGACCGCGCGCTTCAACGGCATCCGGGCGTTGGCGGTGCTTCCGGCGGGCAGCGATCCCTCTGGCGCCCTGCTCTGGGTCCTCGACGGCAACAACCACCTGGTCCGCGCAGTGCAGAAGGACGGCAGCGTCTCCACGCGCGCCGGCAGCAGCGCCGGTTTCGCCGATGGCGTCGGCGCCGCGGCCAAGATGAGCACGCCGTCCGACCTCGACGTCGACGCGTTGGGCCGCGGCTACATCGCCGACACCAACAACCATCGCATCCGCATGTTGTTGCCCAACGGCACCCTCTCGACGCTGGCCGGTGGCACGCAGGGCTTGCTCGACGGCAAGGGCACGGCGGCGCGCTTCCGCCAGCCGGTGGGCGTGGCCACGCGCGGCAAGGGCGAGGTCGTCTACGTCGCGGAATACGGCAACCACACCATCCGGCGCATCGACGCGGACGGCACGGTCACGACGCTGGCCGGCGGCACCTTCGGCGACGCCGATGGCTTCGGCGCCGCCGCACGCTTCCGCTATCCCTACGACGTCGAGGTGGCCCCGGACGGCTCGCTGCTGGTCGCCGATCTGGGCAACGCGCGCATCCGGCGGATCAGCGCCGACGGCGCGGTGACGACGCTCGCGGGCAATGGCACAGCGGGCTACGTCAACGGCCCGTTGGCGAGCGCCCGCTTCAACCAGCCCTGGAAGGTCCACGTCGCCGCTTCCGGCGTCATCTACGTGGCGGATCGCTACAACAACCGGATCCGCACCATCCGCGGCAACCTCGTCGGCACCCTCGCCGGCACCGGCAGCGCGGGCCTCGTCGACGGCGACGGCCTCAGCACGGCGCGGCTGCGCGAGCCGCTGGCGCTCGATACCGACCAGAACGGCTTGGTCTACTTCGCCGACTATATCTACCACCGGGTCCGCACCGTGCGGGACAGCAGCGGCGTGTGCAGCATCGGCGGGGCGTGCGTGGCGGCCGGCATCCGCGCCGTGGACGCGCCGTGCAAGGTCTGCGATGCGGCCGTCGACGCCAAGGCGTGGAGCCCGGTCGCGGACGGCCTCGGCTGCGAAGACGGCGCCCCGTGCAGCCTCGGCGATACCTGCAGCGAGGGCTCCTGCAAGGGCAAGCCGCGCGACTGCGACGATGGCAACGCCTGCTCGGCCGATAGCTGCGACGCCGCGGGGGCCTGCGCCTGGGCGCCGGTCGCCGGTTGCGACGGATGGTGCTTCACCGACGCCGACTGCGCTGACGGCGACGCATGCACGGCCGATACCTGCAAGGGCGCGTCTGGGGCGGCCGGAGCGCCGGGCGCGAAGTTCGGCACTTGTGGCCACGCCAAGCTGACGTCGAGCCCCTCGACGCCGGCGCCGTGCGACGATGGCGACGCCTGCACGGTCGGCGACGCATGCCAGGCCGGCGTCTGCACCGCCGGGCAGGCGGTGGAGGTCTCGACCCTCGCCGGCAGCAGCGCGGGCCTGCTGGACGGCGTGGCCGGCGTGGCGCGCTTCAACCAGCCCTACGGCCTCGCCATCGACGTGACCGGGACGACGTGGGTCGCCGACCAGGCGAACCACCGGATCCGCCGGATCGAGGCCGGCGGCAATACCTCGACCCTCTGCGGCCAGGGCGCGGGGCTGGTCGACGGCCCCTTCGCGGTCGCCCGCTTCAACGCGCCGGCGGGCGTCGCGCTCGGCGCGGCGCAGGCGCTGGTCGTCAGCGAGGTCGGCAACCACCGGATCCGCCTGGTCGACCACGAGCAGCAGATCGTCTCGACCCTCGCCGGCAGCGTCGCCGGCTACCTCGACGGGAAGGGCACGGCGGCGCGCTTCTCCAGCCCATGGGGGCTCGACGCCCTGCCCTCCGGCGTCGTCTACGTCGCGGACTACGGCAACCACCGCATCCGCCGGGTGGCGACCGACGGCACCGTCACGACCGTCTGCGGCGGCACCGCGGGCTTCCTCGAGGGGCTCGGCACGGCGGCGCGGCTGCACGGGCCGATCGACGTCGCCGTGCGGCCGGACGGCGCGCTGGTGGTCGCCGAATACACCGGTCACCGGATCCGCAGCGTCAGCGCCGAGGGCCAGACCCAGCTCCTCGCCGGTTCGGCCGCGGGTGCCGCCGGGATGGTCGACGACAAGGCGGGCGCGGCGCGCTTCGCCTATCCGCGCGGCGTGGGCGTCGACCCGCTCGGGCGGGTCCTGGTCGCGGACCAGAACAACCACCGGATCCGCATCATCGCCGCCGGCGGCGCGACGACGACGCTGGCCGGCAACGGCGTCGCCGGCTTGGTCGAGGGCGAGGCGACCCAAGCCCGCTTCAACAGCCCGCGCGGAATTGCCGTTGGGGTCGACGGACGGGTCGTCGTCTCCGACACCGGCAACGCGCGGCTGCGCAGCGTCTGGCGCTCGGCGGCGAGCTGCAACGTCGACGGTCGCTGCTGGATCGCCGGCGCCGCCTCGCCCGGCGCGCCGTGCAGCGTCTGCGCCCGCGACGTCAGCGCGAAGGGGCTCTCGCCGGCCAGCGACGGAACCGCCTGCGACGACGGCGCTCCGTGCACCGCCCCCGGCACCTGCGGCTCCGGCAGCTGCGCGCAGGTGGCCAAATCCTGCGACGATGGCGACGCCTGCACGACCGACGCCTGCGACGCCGCGACGGGCGCCTGCCAGCACACCCCGATCATCGGCTGCAACGGCTATTGCGAGCTCGACGCCCACTGTGACGACGGCAACCCGTGCACCCTCGGCGCGCGCTGCGAGAAGAAGAGCTGCATCCAGGGCGACGCTGTGGTCGTCACCACCCGCGCTGGCGCCGTGGCCGGCTACCAAGACGGCACCGGCATCGGGGCGCGGCTCTTGGCGCCGCAAGGGCTCGCGCCCCTGCGAGACGCCTCCGGCAAGGACCTGGGCGTGGTCGTCGTCGATACCGGCAACCGTCGCCTGCGCCTGCTCGCCGCCGACGGCAGCGTGACCACGCTCGCCGGCAGCGGCTCGGCCGGCTTGGTCGACGGCACGGGCACCGCGGCGTGGCTGCACACGCCGTGGGGCGCGACGGCCCTCGCCGGCGGCGGCGTCGCCTTCGCCGACGCTGGCAGCCACACCATCCGCAGCGTCGACGCCGCCGGCAAGGTCACGACCATCGCCGGCAGCGGCGTCGCCGGCTACCAAGACGACGCCACGCCGGACGCCCGCTTCAATCAGCCAGCCGACGTCGCGGCCGGCCCTGCCGGTGTGCTCTACGTCAGCGACCGCGGCAACCACCGCATCCGACGGATCTTGCCCGAGGGTCTGGTCGTCACGCTGGCCGGCATCGGCGCCGGATTCGCCGACGGCGACGCGGCGAAGGCGCGCTTTTCCTACCCCTCGGGCGTCGACGTGGACGCCGACGGCCGCATCTACGTCGCCGACACCGGCAACCACCGCATCCGGCGCGTCGACGGCGAAGGCAACGTCATCACGGTCGCCGGCAAAGGGACCAACGGCTGGCTCGACGGCGAGGCGGCCAAGGCGCTGCTCAGCAGCCCCTTCGATGTCGCCGTCGACGCCGCGGGCCGGGTCTGGTTCAGCGACCGGGGCAACCACCGCATCCGGCGCCTGGCGGGCGGCGTGGTGACGACCGTCACCGGCAACGTCGCGGGATTCCTCGACGCCGGAGCCGCGTCGCGCTTCTCCTCACCGGCGGGGATCTGGGTCCATCCGGGCGGCGTGCTGCACGTCGCAGATCAGAACAACCACCGGATCCGGCAGGTCCACGACGGCGGCCCTTCCTGCGCCATCGACGGCGCGTGCTGGGCCGACGGCGCCGAGAATCCGGCCAAGCCGTGCCAACGCTGCAGCGCCGCGAGCAAGGCCGACGCCTTCGTCACGAAAGCCGACGGCGCCGCTTGCGTCGACGGCAACCCGTGCTCCACCGCGAGCACCTGCCAAGCCGGCAGCTGCAAGGCGACCGAGCAGGTCGCGTGCAACGACAACAACCCGTGCAGCGTCGACGCCTGCGAGTCGAAGACCGGCGCCTGCGTCTACACCCCGATCCCGGGGTGTTCGCCGTAGCGCGGCCGCATCAGCCGACGTAGCGCAGCATCCGCAGCGCCATCGCGTCGAATTGGCCGGCGGTGAAGCCCTGATCGCGCAGCGGCGCGTCGGACATGCTCATCACGTTGGAGCGGTGCCCATCGAGGACGTCGCTGGGGTTGCGCAGGTGGCGCAGGCGCGAGCTCGGACCATCGGGATCTTCGCAGCCGTACGACGGCGCGAGGCCGAAGAACCGGCCGATCTCGTGGCCGATGCTGGCATCGTGCTGCGACGGCAGGCTGAGGAAGACGCCGTTGCGCTCGCGGGAGAGGCCGGGATGCAACGTCCTGTGCAGCTCGAGCTTGCCGCCATACCAGACCGGCACGACGCGGGAGGCGCGGGCGGGCAGCGCAGCGCGGCGGGCGTCGGCGACGGCGTCGAGCAACGCGTGCGGATCGGCGTGCCGCGCCTGCCACGCGACCCAGGGCTCGGGCAGGACGAAGTCGAGTTCGCGGTCGGCGCGACGGATCTCGAGTCCGTGCCGACCGAGGAGGTGGTCGAGCGATTCGAGATCGCGCTGCAGCGCCCGCTCGGCCTGCTGCTCCAGGCCGGCGAAGGTGCAAAGGCTGAGCGAGAGCGGTCGCTGCGCGTCGATCCACGGCACGACGCGGTGGAAGGCGTCGATCCGGCCGTTGCCGCGGCTGCGGGCGAGCCAGCGATCGAAGCTCAACTGCCGGCCATCGACCTCGATCCAGTCCAGCCGCCAGCCGTCGAGCAGCCCCGCGCTATCGTGCCGAATCCAGACGCCGACCAGGGCGCCGACGTCTTCGGCGAAGATCCGCAGCTCGTCGGTCTGCCCCGACGCGAAGAGGTGATGCGAGGGATCGTGCAGGCGAATCCACGGGGTCGTCGCGCGGCTGCCGAAGATCTGCAGGAAGACGCGGGCGTCGGTCCCGGCGAAGAGCGCCTCGGAAGTTCGGATGCGCAGGTCGTAGGCGCGCAACTGCTCGTCGAAGAGCGAGGACGCGTCGAGGCGATAGGGCGGCTCGTCGGCGGCGAGCCAACAATCGTAGTGCAGCGCTTCGCCCCCGACCTCGATCTGGTCGAGATACCAGCCCGAGAAGGCCCCTGCGTCGTCGTGGTAGACGTCGATCCGCCGAATCGGGCCTGGGTCGACCTTCGGGCCGAGGCGCAGCACGACCTCGTCGACTTCACCGCGCCGGAACGCGCCGGACTCCGAAGAAACGGCGAACCATTGCGTCGTTTCGTCGTCGCCGTGCAGGCGCAGCCAGACCCGCGCCTCGGTACCGGCGAGCAGGTGCGTGCCCGTCCGAACGTGGAGGTGCACGGTGCGGACGCCGTAGCCGGACGCGCGATCACGACGCAAGGTGGATCAGAAATCCTCGTCTTCGAGCTCGAAGACGATCGGCACGTTCAGGGTGGCGACGTCGCCGCGCAGCCCTTGCGGCAACGCGGTGAACGGCGCCGCGGCGCGGACCATGCGGACGGCCTCGCGGTCGAGGACGGCGTGGCCGCTGCTGCGGACGACCTTGGGCGAGCCGACGAGCGTACCGTCGCGGGCGACGCGCACCTCGACCTCGACCGTGCCGGTCCAGCCCTCGTCCATCGCCTCGCCGGGATAGCGCTGCTGCCGTGCGACACGGCGACGCAGACGCTCGCCGTAGCCTCCGAGCAAGACGCCGTCCGGCACGCCCTCGCCGTCCCCTGCCGGGGCGTCGGCGTCCGCCGGGCCGTCGGTGTCGGCCTCACCCGAAGCCGGCGGGGCCGAGGGGACCTCGACGCTGCCTGCACCGGCCGCGAGCGGCATCGCCGGCACCGAGGCCGGGGGCGCTTCCGCCGACGGCGAGGGCTCGCGGGCCTGCTCGGACTCGAAGGGTGCGGGCGGGGTCGGCTGGGCGCGCTTGCGGCGCTTGCGGGTCTTCTTCTTCGGCTGCTCGGGCTGCGGCGCGGGCGCGGCCGCGAGCTGGATCGGCTCGGGCTTCGGCGGCGGCACGACCGCCGCGGGCGGCTCGGGCGGCTTGGGCAGGGCGACGTCGGCGTGGACCACGCGGACCAGATCCGCCGGGTCGACGATGACCTTGGGCCCGCCCTGCGGCAGGCCGTAGGTCGCCCAGAGCAGCGCGCCGACGTGCAGCGCAGCCGACGCGGCGATGATCCAGCGCAGGCTGCCCGGCTCGGCCGCATCGATCCCGACGACGCGCGCGCGAGCGGCGGGGCGCATCGGGAGCAAGTTGGGTCGGGCGGTCTGCAACAAGGAGCCTCCTTCGGAGCCGCGGAATCGTACACTGTTGAAAACGAATTTCAAGGACTGAAAGTGATTCTCAACATCGCGCGATCCACCGGGCCCCAATGCTAGGCCTCGATCCGGCCGCCGCAAGGCCGGATCGACCGTTGACGCAGCAGCGCCGACCCCCGAGCATCGGCGGCGTGAACGCACGACCGCCGCATTCGGACCTCGCTCCACGCGCCGACGCCCCACGGATCGGGTGCGCGTCGACGTTGCCGCAATCGACGTCGACGAAGGTGTTCAAGGTGCTGCTCACCGCGCTCCTCACGACCCTCTTCGCCCTCGGCGCGCCGGCCCGCTGCGCCTACGCCGTCGCGCGGGATCCGGTCGCCGCCCGCGCGCTCGCCGCACGCGCCTACGACCTCTACCAAGCGCGCTCGTACGAAAAGGCCGCGCAGCTCTACCGCGCCGCCGCGGACGCCGATCCGGACGATCCGGCCTACGGCTACAACGCGGCGCGCGCCGCCCAGCTCGCCGGCCAGCTCGAGGCCGCCGAGGCCGGCTTCGTCGCGACGCTGCGGCACGGTGGCGCCACCGCGACGATGCGTCAGCAGGCGCAGCGCCACCTCGATGAGGTCCGCGCCGCGTTGAGCGCCGTCCACGCAGCGCGCAAACGGCCGACGGCCGGCACATCGCCGGTCGGACCCGCCGCTGGCCCCACAGCGACCGACGGCAGCACGCGGCGCACCGTCGGCTGGGTCCTTCTGGCCAGCGGCGCCCTGCTCGGCATCGGATCGGGGATCGTCTTCTCCGGCGCGCTCGGTGAGCAGAGCTCGCTCGACGCCGCCCTCGCGGTGCGCGACGGCAACGGCAAGATCGTCGGCATCGACCCGACCACGGCGTCGCAACGGCAGAACGACATCAACGCCGACTACGCGCTGGGCTGGGGTTTGGCAGGCGGCGCCGTCGCCGGAGTCGGCATCGGTGTGGTCTTGCTCGCGCTCTCGCCGAAGACGCCGGCCACCGTGACGCTCTGGCCCGGTGGTCGCGGCCTCGGGCTGCACGTCGCGTTCTGAGCCGCGGGTCGCGGCAGCCGAGGCAGCTACGGGCCGATCGCGCTCGGGCCGCTGGTGCCGGTCCGGACGTGGACGCACTCCTCGAGCGGTAGCACGAAGATCTTGCCGTCGCCGGTCTCGCCGGTGCGCGCGCCGAGGGTGATGGCGTCGACCGCGGCGTCGACGAACTCGTCGTTCACCGCCATCTCGAGCTTGATCTTGTCGACCATGCGCAACATCTGCCGACCGCGGACCTGCTCGACAGCGCCGCGCTGCCGGCCGCAGCCGCGCACCTCGGAGATGGTCATCAGGTAGATATCCCGCTCGAGCAGCGCCCGCTGCACCTCGTCGAGGCGATCCGGCCGGATGATGGCAATCACGTATTTCATCGGGTTCTTCCTTCGGCGGGGTCAGGCTCAGGCGAGCGCGACGCCGGCCTCGCGCGGCGAGCGGTGGACGATCGGCTCGCCGGCCAAGGTCGCGGAGCAACCGGGCAAGGCGCGCTCGATCAGGGCGCAGGCCTCTTCCGGGGCGAGCCCGACGACGCGGAAGGTCGAGCCGTTGAGTCGGGCGACGTACGGCTGCAGCGCGACCAGCGCGACCGAGCGAGCCTCCGAAGCGACGCTGCAGAGCTCGGACCAGCGCGCGTGCAGCGCGGCGGTCGAGATGCCGCTGACGTCGATCTCGAGGGTGACGATCACCGGCGGCCGCTCGGCGGCGCGCGGCACGACGTCGAGGGCGACCACGGCGTCTTCCGAGAGGTCCCAGGCGCGCTCGCCGTGCAGCGCGGCGTCGAGGCCGGCCTCTTCGTCGCGCACGTCGACCACCAGGCTCTCGCGGCCCAAGGCGTAGATCATCAGCGCCGTCAGCGGAGCAGCGAACGCGATGGTCGCGACGATCGAGAGCGCCTGCACGCCGACCTGGGCGATCTTGCCGTCGAAGAGCCAGCCGCCGTCGCCACCGTAGAGCGAGCCGGTGGCCAGGACGCCGGTCAACAGCGCGCCGATCGCCCCGCCGACACCGTGCACACCGAAGGCGTCGAGCGCGTCGTCCAGGCCGAGGCGCTGCTTCGAGGTGACCACGTAGAAGCAGCCCACCGCCGAGACGACGCCGATCAGGATCGCCGAGCCGGGGCCGACGAAGCCAGCCGCGGGCGTGATCCCGACCAGGCCAGCGACCGCGCCCGAAGCGAAGCCGATCGCCGTCGGCTGACCGGCCTTGCGCCACTCGACCAGCGTCCAGCAGAGCGCGCCGGCCGAGGCAGCGACGTGGGTCACCGTCAGCGCGAGGCCGGCGGCGGCGTTGGCGGCCAGGGCCGAGCCACCATTGAAGCCGAACCAGCCGAACCAGAGCAGCCCCGCGCCGAGCAGCGTATTGGCGGCGCTCGAGGGGTGGATCGGGCGCTCGGGCCAGCCGGTTCGGGCGCGCAGCATCCGCGTCGCGACCAGCGCCGAGACGCCCGCCGCGATGTGGACCACCGTGCCGCCGGCGAAGTCGAGCGCGCCGAGTTCGAAGAGCCAGCCCTTCGGATGCCAGACCATGTGGGCCAGCGGGGCGTAGACGCCGACCGACCAGAGGGCGACGAAGAGGCACCAGCGGGAGAAGCGGAGCCGCTCCGCCAATGCGCCGGAGATCAGCGCCGGCGTGATGATCGCGAACATGCCCTGGAACATCGCGTGGACGTAGATCGGCACGCCCGTATCGGGCCAGACCGCGCTCGGAGCGACGCCGCGGAGCAGGACGAAATCGCTCGACCAGCCGACCAGGCCCATGCCGCCGACGTCGTCGCCGAACGCGATCGCGTAGCCCACGGTGACCCAGAGGGTGCCGACGATGCCGAGCGCGATCATCGACTGCATCATCGTCGCGAGGATATTCTTGGCCCGCACCATGCCGGCGTAGAAGAGCGCCAGACCGGGGATCATCAGCAGGACCAAAGCGGTCGAGACGAGCATCCAGGCGGTGTCGGCGGCGTTGATGGTGGGTTGCATTCGAGCCTCGCACGGCGGCCCAGGGGAAGAGGCCGCGCCGGCACCCTCGCCATCCCGCGCGCCGTCGTCCACGCGCCGGACGCAGAATTCATCGAGAGGATCAGTGCTGGAAACCATTTGGAAACAATCGCAGCCGCGCGGCCGCCGAACCGCCCCGGCTGGCCAGTCCACCCGACGATCGTTCAGGATGGCGACGGGATCGCCGCAGGAGGATGCCATGCCCAGGTTGGATCGCTGCCGACGCACCATCACCACGGTCGCGCTCTTCGCGCTGCTGGCCGCCGTGCGCCCGGCGACGGCGGCGGAACCGACGCAGCTGCAGCTCGGCAGCGCGGACGATGTCGACAGATGCGTCGGTCAGGAGCGCGAAACCTTCGGGGCCCAGTCGGCGCAGAGCACCCCGTCCGCCCTCAACGGCGATCGCGTCACAGAGCACGCCTGGATCCTAGCGCCCAGTGCCGAAGCAAAGAGCTTCAAGGCGCGAGTCGTTCTCGGAAGGCGGTGAAGCGAGGATCGCTTCGTACAGCGTCGAAGTCGTGATCTGCGTCGAGATTGGCCTGTGTCAGCGTCGGCCGAACCTTCAGGCGGCGCTCCAATGCCGCAATGCAGCCCGCTACGTCGCCGCGAAGGCCGTGGAGGCACGCGAGGTTGAAGAGCGCATTGTGATTGTCCGGCTTGACGGCGAGCGCCGCAGCGAATTTTTCGGCCGCAGCGGCGAAGAGCGCATCGGCCTGCTCGCCGGCCCTGGTCCTCGCTCGGTCCG
>JACKFC010000003.1 GCA_020632665.1 Deltaproteobacteria bacterium | reverse complement strand
GCTCGGCCGGGGCGACGAGGAAGCCCTCGGTCACGGTGCCGATCGCGATCGAGCCGCGGACATGGGTCGCGATGCGGGGGTGCGGGCGACGCCAGATCGGCATCGTCTCGGCGTCGATCTCGGCGCTCTCGCCGCGGCGGCCAGCGGGGCGGCGGCGGTCGGCGGCGCGGCGCTCGAGCCCGGCTTGACCGATGCGCAGCGGCGCTTCGGTCCGATCGACGGCGCGGGCGACGTCAGGGTGCAGGGCGACGACGGCGGTCGTGAGCGCCAGGACCGTGACCAACCACGCTCGCGCTGTCGACCTCGCCATGGTGCGCCCTCCTCGCGGGTTCACGCGCGCCCGCAGGCCTTCAACGGCCGGGGTGCGGCGATCCTTCACTCCCACGATAGCAGCGCCTTCGCTTCGCGCCAGATCTCGTCGCCTCTGGCCGCGCTCAGCTGGCGCCGCGGCGCTCGTTCTGCAAACCGAAGGCGCCACGCAGGAAGGTGAGCATATAGCCGCCGGCCGAGAGCAATGAGAAGACCATCGAGCCGAGCATCAGCGCGAAGCCCACGCGGTGGTAGTCGATGACGGCAGCGAAAAAGCCGAAATCGGTGGCCGTGGGGAAGTGCAGCATCATCCCGCCGAGGCCGGTCATCTGCAGCGCCGTCTTCCACTTGCCGAAGCGATCGGAGGAGAGCGGGATGCCCTCTTCGGTGGCGATCGCGCGCAGGCCGGTGATGCCGATCTCGCGCGAGAGCAACAGGGCGACGAACCAGCTCGGCGCGCGCTCGAGATCGACCAGCTCGATGAGCACGGCCATGACCAGGAGCTTGTCGGCCAGAGGGTCCATGAAGCGGCCGAACGCCGACTGCAGGTTGAGCCGCCGGGCCAGCCAGCCGTCGAGGAAGTCCGTCACCGAGGCGAGGAAGAAGAGCAGCGTCGCCCAGAACGTCGCCTGCCGCGCCGACCATTCGCCCGAGGCGAGCGGATCGCTCGCCGCGAGCAGCCACATCACCACCGGGATCACCGCGACGCGGCCCATCGTCAGGGCGTTCGGCAGGTTGAAGAGCTCTTCGCCGATCGCCGATCGCTGCTTGCCCTTGCGCTTGCTGCGTCCTGTCGGCTCGGACATCGGCGTCTCCCTCGGCGTCTCCCTCGGCGTCGACTGTAACGCGCACCGCGGCGGCAGCGTCTGTAGCACGTCGGCGGAGTTGGGGGAATGCCGACGGCGGCTTGGGACCTGGTGCTTTTGCGACAGCGGCGGGCTGCGCTAGACTGCTGCCCCTCGGAGCGACGGCTCGCTCGACAACGGTCGGAGCATGGACGAAACATCCTTCACTCTCTTGAGCTATATCGGCGCGGCCTTCCTCGGCGGCGTGATCCTCAACGTGATGCCGTGCGTGCTGCCGGTGCTCACGATGAAGGTCTTCCACGTCATCGAGCACGCGGCGGATGCGCCGCGGCAGAACCGCATGCACGGCCTCGCCTATACGGCAGGCGTGATGGCGACCTTCCTGGTCTTCGCGGCGGCGGTCATCGCGGTGCGCGCGTCTGGTGAGTCGTTCGGCTGGGGCATGCAGTTCCAGAGCCCGGCGTTCGTCGCCGGGATGACGGCGCTGATCTTCGCCTTCGGGCTGAACTCGCTCGGCGTCTTCGAATTCACCGTCAGCCTCGACGGCGGCCAGAGCGGCGAGGGCTACTTCGGGACCTTCGTCAACGGCATCGTCGCGTCGATCATGTCGACCCCCTGCTCGGCGCCCTTCCTCGGCTCGGCGGCGGCGTTCGCGCTGGGCAGCGGCGCGGAGTGGTGGCAGACGCTGCTGATGTTCAGCTTCATCGGCTTCGGTCTCGCGTCGCCCTTCTTGCTGATCAGCTTCGTCCCGGCGATCGGCAAGGTCCTGCCGCGCCCCGGCGCCTGGATGGAGACCTTCAAGAAGTTGATGGGCTTCACCCTGCTCGCGGCGGCCGTCTGGCTCTACGGCACGCTGCAGGCGCAGATCAGCCGCGACGCGGCGACCCTCTTCCTCGGCTTCCTGCTGGTGCTCAGCGTGGCGCTCTGGTCGCTCGACACCTTCGGCGGCCTGCTGCACTCCTTCGCCCGGCGGATGACGGTGCGTGGCCTGGCCGCGGCGCTGACGATCGTCGCCGGCTTCTACCTCATCGACCTGAAGCCGCAGCCGAAGGCGACCACGGTCGCGGTGGCGTCGGATGCCGTGGTCGTCGACGGGCACATCAACTGGGCGCCCTTCGATTCGAGCCGGGTCGAGCGCGAGCGGACCTCGAAGCGGCCCGTCTTCATGGACTTCACCGCCGAGTGGTGCGCCAACTGCAAGGCCAACGAGCGCCTCTTCATCGAGACCGACCGCATCCGCGAGGTGCTCGAGCAGACCAAGATCCTGCCGATGAAGGCGGATATGACCAACGAGAACGAAGAGCTCGACGATTGGCTCGAGAAGCTCGGCCGCTCGGGCATTCCGGCGTACGTGATCTACCTTCCCGACGGCAGCCACGACTTGCTGCCCGAGGCGATCACGACCGAGATGCTGGCGGAGCGGCTGCTCGCGGCGGCGGAGAAATTCCCGCCCTCTGGTCACGAAAAGCCGGCGACCACGGCCGCGCTGACGCCGTAGCCGCTATTTGCGCAGAAAGGCCGGCGCGTCGAGGTCGCCGAGGGCGCGGTCGTCGCTGAAGGGGTTGCGCATCAGCGGCTGACGCTTCACGGCGGGCTTGGAGCTGCCGTTGCGGACGAAGGTCGGCGCGCCGAGGCTGTCGGCGACCGGCGCAGCCTGGGCGATCGGCTCCTGCACCACGCGGGCGAAATCGACCGCCGGCGCTGGCGCCGCGATCGGCATCGCGACCGAGGCTTCGGCGACCGCGGCACGACGCCCGGCGAGGACGACGGTGACCGCCTCTTCCATCTCGAGATCGCCGTGATCATCGGCGAAGAGCGGCAGCGGCGGCGGCGGAGCCGCGGGCTCCTTCGGCGCGGCGCTGGGGTTGCGGTCGGTGCGGATGGTCGGCCGGTCGAAGAGGCCGGGATCGCTGCGACCGCTGCCCTTGCGGCCGGAGTCTTCCTTCTCGTCGCGGGCCGGATCGCCGAAGCCGGTGGCGACCACGGTGATGCGCATCGCGGCGCCCATGGCCGGGTCGATGACGGCCCCGAAGATGGTCTCGGCGTCCTCGTGGATGGCGTCCTGGATCAGCGACATCGCCTCGTCGACTTCGCGCAGGGTCATGCCCGAGCCGCCGGTCAGGTTGACCAGCAGGCCGGTGGCGCGGGAGAGGTCGACGCCCTCGAGCAGCGGGCTCGAGATCGCGGCGTGGGCCGCCTCGCGGGCGCGTCCTTCGCCCTCGCTGATGCCGGTTCCCATGAGCGCGAGGCCGGATTGCTGCATCACCGTGACGACGTCGGCGTAGTCGACGTTGACCAGGCCGGGGGTCTGGATGATGTCGGTCATGCTGCGGACGGCGTCGAGCAGCACCGAATCGGCCAGGCGGAAGCCGTCCTCGAGGGTCGTCTCGGCGCCGGCGATCTCGAGCAGCCGGTCGTTCGGGATCACGATCAACGTGTCGACCTGCTCGGCGAGCGCGGCGAGGCCGGACTCGGCGCGGCGGCTGCGCTGGCGACCCTCGAAGCGGAAGGGCCGGGTCACCACGCCGATCGTGAGCGCACCGGCCTCGCGGGCGATGCGTGCGACCACGGGGGCTGCACCGGTGCCGGTGCCGCCGCCCATGCCGGCGGTGACGAAGACCATATCGGCGTCGCCGATGGCCTCGCGGATCGCGACCTCGTCCTCTTCCGCCGCGCGCGCGCCGACCTCGGGCCGGGCGCCGGCGCCGAGGCCGCGGGTGACCTCCGCGCCGATCTGCAGCTTGGTCGCCGCCGCGCTGCGGTTCAGCGCCTGCACGTCGGTATTCGCGACGACATAGCCGACACCGGCGAGGCCGCCGGCGATCATGTTGTTGACGGCGTTGCCGCCCGCTCCGCCGACGCCAACGACGATGAGCCGTGCACCGGGCGGGCTGGCGGGCTCCATGTCGACGAGTTCGAACATTCCTGGCTCCTGGGGGGTGGAAAGAGGGTTGGGGTCCTACTTGAAGGCGTCCTTGAGCCAGCCACCGAGGGTGGTCAGCAGGCGGCCGGCGCCTTCGGGGTTCTCGGCGCGGGGCTTCTTCCGCCGTGCCGTGGCCGGGCGACGCGCGGCCTCGATGTCTTGCGCGCCGAGCTGCACCAGGCCGACGGCGGTCGAGTAGCTCGGCGCCTTGACCAGCTCGTAGAGGCCGCCGGTCGGGCGCGGACGGCCCAGGCGCACGGGGAGGTTCAGCACCTCTTCGCCGACCTCGGCGATGCTCGGCAGCAGCGCCGAGCCACCGGTGACGACCACGCCCGAGCCGAGGACGTCGGCGAAGTTGCTCTGCACGATCTCGCGCTCGACGAGGCGGAAGATCTCCTCCACCCGCGGCTCGATGATGTCGCAGAGCAGCGTGCGCTTGCGGCTGGTCGGCTCACGCCCACCGACGCAGGCGACGTCGATATCCTCTTCCTCACCGACGTGGGTCGAGATGGCGCAGCCGTATTTCAGCTTGACCCGCTCGGCCTCGGTCCGCGGCGTGCGCAGGCCGACGGCGATATCGTGGGTGATGTGGTCGCCGCCGACGGGCAGCACCGCGGAGTGGACGATGGCGCCGTCGTGGTAGACCGCGACGTCGGTGGTGCCGCCGCCGATATCGACCAGCACCACACCGAGCTCCTTCTCGTCTTGCTCGAGCACGGCGACCGAGGAGGCGAGCAGCTCGGAGTAGGTGCGCAGCACGTGCAGACCGGCGCGTTCGGCGCATTGCACGACGTTCTGCACGCCGGAATTCAGCGCGGTGATGATGTGCACGCCGACCTGCAGCCGGTTGCCGTTGATGCCGATCGGGTCCTTGAAGCCGTCGTTGTCGTCGACCAGGAATTCCTGCGGGACGGTGTGCAGGATCGCGCGGTCGGCGGGGATCTGCACCGCGCGGGCGTTCTCGATCACGCGATCGACGTCCTCCTCGGTGACCTCGCCGCCCTGCACGTTGGCCACGCCGCGGTTGTTGAACGAGCGCAGGTGCGCGCCCGAGACGCCGACGTAGACCGCGTTGACGGTGCAGCCGGCCATCAACTCGGCCTCGTGCACCGCGCGGCGGATCGCGTCGATGGTGTCGGCGACGTTGACCACGACGCCCTTCTTGATGCCGTGCGAAGGGCTCATGCCGACGCCGACGATGTCGACGGTGCCGTCCTCCTTCACTTCACCGACCGCCGCGGCAACCTTCGTGGTGCCGACGTCCAGACCGACGATGACCTCGTCCTTGCGCGCCATGATTCGTCCCTCCCGATGCCTTCCGTCCGTTCGAACCTTGATGGCGGTCTCCCGCCGCTTGAGCGCGAGGGCGCCCTTGCTCATCCCGATCACGGCGCGTCCTGCGGCCGTGGTGTTGCGATCGCTCGCGGCCCGCCGACCGGTCCGCCGCTCTGCTGCAGCGGGACCGACGAGACCACGGCGCGGTCGGGGTGCAGCGGGTCGTCGAGCAGCGCATAGCGCAGCCGCTCGCCGCGGCGCTGCAGCACCCCGATCAGCCGGGCCGCCTGATCGATCAGGCGGTCGAGTTCGTCTTCGTCGTAGTGGCCGAAGCGCAGCTCCGCGCCGTCCTTGGCCGCCACCAGCGTCGCGCCGGTGACGTCGTCCCACGCCACTTCGCCCAGCTCGAAGCGGGCCGCGAGGTCACTGCCCAGCACGCGCTCGGCGAGTCGCAGCAGGGCCTCGGTGCGGCCGTGGGCCAAGGTGGTGCGGGCGGCCTGCGCCGTCTCCAAACGGCGGGCGGCGACGCCGACCCAAGGCAGGCCGCGGAGCGCGCGGAAGACGCCGGGCGGCGCCGGCAGCAGGTCGTCGACGGCGACGCCGGTCAGCATCGGCACCGCGACCCGGTCCTGCGCTTGCAGTGGCTTGATCACGTGCGCGTCGGCGTCGAGCACCCACAGCCCACCGTCGACCAAGAGCGCGGCAGGCTCGTGCTCGCGGACGCTGATCTCGACCGTCCCGGGCATGCGGATGTGGACTTCGGCCTCGCGGACCCACGGCAGCGCGCGCAGCTTCACGGCGAGGTCCGACTCGCGCACGCCGAAGAGCGGGCTGCCCTTGCGCAGGCCGGTGGCGCTGCGGATCGCGGCGACGGGCGTCCGCTGCTGACCCTGCACCGAGAAGGCGCGGACCTTGAATTGCCGGGTGCGTTGCGACCAGACGTCGTAGCTCGCGCCGACCGCGAAGAGCAGCGCGACCGCGACGCTGGCGGCCACGGCCTGCAAGATCCGCGGCCAGAAGACCGAGGGCTCGAGCTCGCCGCCGTTCGACGGAGTCGGTGGCACCTGCCGCTGTGCGCGGAAGTGCGACCAGAAGGTTCGCTTGCCCGCTTTCACGACCGCCTCCTCGACCACGCCTCGCAATCCGCTACGATCGCCGCGGCCGCCGCTGGCTTGGCGACCGCCCGTGCGGCCGCGCGTGCCCGGATCCACGACGCATTATCAGTCAACAACGGCTCGATCGACGCCGCCAGTTTTTCGACGTCCCAATCGCCTTGGCGGCACCAGACCCCCGCACCGTCGCTGCAGAAGGCGGCGGCGTTGGCCGCCTGGTGATCCCCTGCGGCGAACGGAAAGGGCACCAACAAGGCCGGAAGTCCGGCGGCCGCGAGCTCAGCGACGGTGCCGGAGCCGCTGCGGGTGATGGCGAAATCCGCCCGCTGCAGCTCGGCGGCCATATCGTCGATATAGGAGACGACCTCGGCGTCGATCCCGACGGCGGCGTAGGCCTGCTCGACCGAGGCGGCGTCGAGCTTGCCGACCTGGTGCCGAACCCGCAGGCGCACGCCGCGACCGGCGAGCGCGCCGAGCAAGGCCGGGACGTTCTGGTTCAGGTAGAGCGCGCCCTGGGAACCGCCGACGACCAGCACCTGCCGCGCCGCGTCGTCGCCGGCGGGCTGCCGCTCCTGCTCGGAGAGCGCCGCGATCTCGGGCCGCACCGGGTTGCCGACGACGTGGGTCTTGCTGGCCGGGAAGGCGTCGCGCGCCGCGTCGAAGCCGAGGTAGACCCTGTCGACCAAGCGGCCGAGGACCTTGTTGGTCAGCCCGGGGACTGCGTTGCTCTCGTGGATGGCCGTGCGCAGGCCGAGGATCCGGGCTGCGAGCAAGGCCGCGCCGCTGGCGTAGCCGCCGACGCCGAGGACGACGTCGACCCGCTCCTGCCGGAGCAGCCGCCGACACGCCCAGATGCCCTGGATCAGCCCGAGCAGGCCGCGGACCTTGCCCAAGACGCCCGCGCCGACCAGCCGGCTGCCCGGGACCAATTCGAGGCGGTAGCCGCGCGCCGGCACCAGGCGCTGCTCCAGCCCCTGCGCCGTGCCGATGAAGAGCGGCTTGGCTGCGCCGGCTTGCACCCACGCGTCGGCGACGGCCAACGCCGGGTTGACGTGGCCGCCGGTGCCGCCGCCTGCGATGGCGAGGATCGGTGCGCTCACGCGGCAGCTCCCTTGCGCCGGGAGCGGCGGTTGCGCGGCCGGCCATCGCGACGCCAATCCGGCAGATCGGGGAGGTGCTCACGCCACTCGGGATCGCCGCCGCGGCCGATGCTGAGCAAGATCCCGACCGCCGCCGCCATCACGATCAGCGAGGTGCCGCCGTAAGAGACGAAGGGTAGCGTCAGGCCCTTGGTCGGCAGGATGCCGAGGACCACGCCGAAGTTGACGGCGGCCTGGGTGCCGACCAGCAACGTCACGCCGAACGCGACCAGACGGCCGAATTCGCACCGCGCCGATGCGGCGATCGCGAGGCCACGCCAGACCACGACGAGCATCAAGACGGCGACCAACGAGACGCCGACCACCCCCAGCTCCTCGGCCAGGATCGCGAGGACGAAGTCGGTGTGTGCTTCAGGGAGGAAGCCGAGCTTCTGCTGGCTGGCGCCGAGGCCACGGCCGAACGGTCCACCGAGCGCGACCGCCAAGATCGAGTTGGCGAGCTGGTAGCCCTTGCCGTGGAAATCGCCGAAGGGGTCGAGCCAGGCCATGATTCGGCCCAGACGCATCGGGTTCTGCGCGATGAACGCGCCCGCCGCGGCGATCAGGACCGAGCCGAGCCAGAAGAGCGGAGCGACCCGGGCGCCGGCGATGAAGGCCATGCCGAAGACCAAGACGCCGAGGACCAAGGCCGTGCCCATATCCGGCTGCTTCATCAGCAGGCCGACGAAGAGGCCGTAGATCAGCAGCAACGGCGCCATGCCGCGCCAGAAGTTGCGCAGCGTGCCCTTCTCCACCCGACGCACCAGGGCGTGGGCGATGAAGACGATGAAGCCGAGCTTGGCGAGCTCCGCCGGTTGGAAGCCGAAGAGCCAGCGGGTGGCGTAGTTGCGCGTCTCGCCGATCAGCAGGACCAGGACCAACATGCCCAGCGACGCCCACAACCCGACCGGAGCGAGCGTGCGCAGCGCCTGATAGGGCAGCCGCGAGAAGCCGAGCAGCGCGACCATGGCGATGGCGGCGTAGCGCAGGTGGCGGTGCAGGAAGTAGAATTCGTCGCCCATGCGGTGCACGGCGAGGTAGTAGCTGGCCGAGAACGCCATCACGACGCCGAGCGTGCCGAGCGCGACGACGGCGCCGAAGAGCGTCCAATCGGTGCCGAGAGGCCGCCCCTCGCCCTGCGGCGCCACAGCCTCGACGACACCCTCGACGACACCCTCGACCACGGCCTCGACGTCATCCCCGCTGGCGGGGAATTCGGCCTCCAGGACGGGATCGGCAGGCGATGCGGCGTGCAGCGACATGAACGAACTCCTCCGGCGTCAGCGCAGCTTCAGGCTGGCCAGGGCGACCAGCGCGAGGATCACGCTGAAGATCCAGAACCGCAGGGTGACCCGCGGCTCGGGCCAGCCGAGCTTCTCGAAGTGGTGGTGGATCGGCGCCATGCGGAAGACCCGCTTGCCGCGCAACTTGAATGAGTACCGCTGGATGATCACCGAGAGCATCTCGATGATGAAGACGCCGCCGATGATGACGGTGAGCAATTCGTTCTTCGACAGCACCGCGAACATGCCGAGCGTGCCGCCGAGCGCCAACGCGCCGACGTCGCCCATGAAGACCTGCGCGGGATAGCAGTTGTACCAGAGGAAGCCGATGCCCGCGCCGATGACGGCGGCGGCGACCGGGGTCAACTCGGCGATGCCGGGGACGCTCGGGATCAAGAGGTAGTCGCTGACGACGAAGCGGTGGACCTGGCCCTCGACGACGAAGCCGAAGCTGGCGCCGGCGAGGTAGCAGAGGATGGCGAAGACGCCCGCCGCGATGATGATCGGGCCGATCGCGAGGCCATCGAGCCCGTCGGTGAAGTTCACCGCGTTCGACATGCCGACCACCGCGAAGGTGGCGAATCCGGCGTAGAGCCACCACGGCAGGTCGATGGCGAAGCGGTCGGCGCTGACGAAGGGGACGTAGAGCCGCGTGTCGGCGAGCTCGGCGCCGAAGGCCCCGAAATAGAGCCCGCCGAAGAGCAGGCCGGCGACGCCGAATTGCACGCCGAGCTTCTGCTTCTCGGTGACGCCCTTGGAGTTGCGGTCGCGGATCTTCCAATAATCGTCGAAGAATCCGAGCACGCCGTAGGCCAGCGTCGGGACCATCGTCATCCAGACGTGCGGGTTGCGCAGGTCGCCCCAGAGCAGGACCGTCACCGTCAGGCTGATCAGGATCAGCAGGCCGCCCATGGTCGGCGTGCCGCGCTTGCTGAAGTGCGACTCCGGGCCGTCGTCGCGGACGATTTGGCCGAACTGCCGCTGCTGCATCAGGCGGATGAACCAGGGGTAGAGCCACAGGCCGATGAGCAGCGCCGTGCCCGCCGCGCCGATGGTGCGGAAGGTGACGTAGCGGAAGACGTTCAGCGCGCCGACGTCATGGCGGAGCAGCTCCGAGAGCCAGAGAAACATCAGGCCACCTCCTGGGTGCCGAGCCGGCCGGCGAGCGCGTCGACCACGCGCTCGAGCTTGCTGCCGCGGGAGCCCTTGATCAGCGCGACGCCGGCGCGCCCCGCGAGCAGGTCGAGGGTGGCGTCGGCGGCGGCCTCGATCGCGTCGGCATCGAGCGCCACCGCCGCGACGCCGGCGGCCTGGGCCTCGGTGGCCATCACGTCGGCATGCGGTCCGAGCGCCACCAAGCCGTCCAAGCCGGCAGTCGCCGCGGCCACCCGCGCGTGCAGCGCTGCTGCGGTCGGCCCGAGCTCGCGCATCTCGCCGAGGACCGCGACCTTCGGGCCTGCCGCGTCGAGTCGACGCAGCGTCTCGAGCGCGACCTCGACCGAGGCCGGGTTGGCGTTGTAGCAATCCTCGAGCAGGAGCAGATCGCCGAGCGCGCGGGGGCGCATCCGCTGACCGACCGGCTGATAGCGCGCCAGTTGCCACGCCGCGGCCTGCGGATCGCAGCCGAGCACCGCGGCGACGGTCAGCGCGGCGAGCGCGTTGTGCACCATGTGGACGCCGAGCGCCGGGAGCGCAACCTCAACCGGGGCGCCCAGGACGTCGGCTTCGAAGCGCTGCCAGACCTCGCCTTGGGCCGAGGCGGCCGTCCGCACCCGCCCGACCACGCGCACGTCGCCGCCGTCCACGCCGAAGCGGAGCAAGCGGGCCCGCACCCGCCGCAGCTCCGGCTCCAACACGGCCACGCCGAGGGGCGCGATGGCCACAGCGTCGGGCCCCAAGGCCTGCAGCAGCGACGCCTTCTCCGCGGCGATCGCCGCGAGCGAGCCCAAGCCCTCGAGGTGGGCCTCACCGACGCTGGTGACGAGGCCGACTTCGGGCTGGCCGATGCGCGCGAGCTCGGCGATCTCACCCGGGATGCTCATCCCCATCTCGATGACGGCGAAGCGGTGCGCGGGTCGCACGCCGAAGAGGGTCTGCGGCACGCCGATGCGGTTGTTGTGGTTGGCGTAGGTCGCGTGCACCGCGCCGGCAGCCGAGAGCGCCAGGGCGGTGAGCTCCTTGGTGCTGGTCTTGCCGTTGCTGCCGGTGATGCCGATCCGCCGCGCCGGCAGCGCAGCTGCGTGGGCCGCGGCCAAGTCGCCGAGCGCGACCAGCGAATCGTCGACCTCGAGGACGAAGCCCCCCTGCGCCGCTGCAATCTCCCGCAGCGCCTCGCCCTCGCCGCGCTCGACGACGACGCCGCCGGCGCCGCTCTGCAGCGCTTGCGCAGCGAACGCATGCCCGTCGAAGCGTTCGCCGCGCAAGGCGACGAAGACGCTACCGGGCGCGACGGCTCGCGAATCGCTGCCGATGCCGACCGCGCCCTGCCCGCTCCCGACGATCAGGGTGCCCTGGGTCTGGGCGGCGGCTTGCTCGGCGGTGACGCGCGGCGCGTCGGCGGTCGCGCCCGCGCTCGAAGCTGCGGCCGCAGCTGCGGCCTCGGATGCAGCCTGCTGCCGCGGTCGACGCAGCGCGAGCCAATGCCCCAGCCGCTCGCGGTCGTCGAAGGGCAGGACCTCGGCGCCGATGGTCTGCGTCGTCTCGTGGCCCTTGCCGGCGACCAGCAGCACGTCGCCGTCCCGCGCGGCACCGACGGCGCGACGGATGGCTTCGTCGCGGTCGACGATGGCGATGGTGCAGTGGCCCGGCTCGGCGAGCACGCTCGGAACCAGCCGATCGATGCGCCGCGCCCCGGTCGCGTCGGCACCGGCGGCGATGGCGGCGACGATGGCGTCGGGATCTTCGCTGCGCGGATTGTCGGAGGTGATCAGCGCCAGGTCGGCCAGCGTCGCCGCGACCCGCCCCATCTCGGGGCGCTTGCCGCGGTCGCGGTCGCCGCCCGCGCCGAACGCGACCAGCAGCTTGCCGCCCGGCGCCACCAGGTCGCGGCAGACCCGCAGCGACGCGTCGAGCGCGTCGGGCGTATGGGCATAATCGACCAGAGCCAGCACGCCCTGCGCGTTCTCGACCGGCTCCAGCCGGCCCCGCGGCGCGACCAAGCCGGCGGCGGCACGGACCAACGTCGCGTCGTCGACCCCGAGCGCGCCGGCCATCGCGATCGCCGCCGTCAGGTTCTCGGCGTTGTGCCGGCCGAGCAGGCCGCTGCGCAGCAGCAGGGGCGACCGCGGCCCGGCATGGTCCGGCGCCCGGCTGAGGCTGAATTCCAAGCCGTCGCGACCACTGCGGATGCCGCCGACGCGGAGCGCTGCAGGCAAGGCCTTGCGCGCCGGTGCGCCGAGGCTGAAGCCGGTCGCGAGGCTGCGCGCGACGACCTGGGCTGCGGCCTCATCGTCGATATTGGCGAACGCGGCGTGCGGCGGGACCCCGAATTCCTCGAAGAGGCGCGCCTTCGCCGCGGCGTAGGCGGCCATATCGCCGTGGTAGTCGAGGTGGTCGCGGGAGAGGTTGGTCCAGGCGATGGTGCGCAGCGTGGTGCCGACCAGGCGCTCCTGGTCGAGCGCGTGCGAGCTCGCCTCGAGTACGACGGCGTCGAAACCCTGCTCCGCCAGCGCGTCGAGTCGCCGCTGCAGGTCTGCGCCGTCGGGCGTGGTCAGCCCGCCGGGCAAGGTCCCCTCGGGCGTCCATAGGCCGAGCGTACCGAGGGCCGCGGCGCGGCGGCCGGCGGCGCTGAGCAGCTGGGCCAGCAGAACGGCGGTGGTCGACTTGCCGTTGGTTCCGGTCACCGCGCAGACGTCGATCCGCGACGAGGGGTCATTGCGCAGCGCAGACGCGAGCAGCCCGAGCGCGCGCCGCGGCGTGCGGGTCCGCAGCACGTCGGCGTCCTCGGGCAGGCCGGAAGGGTCGGCGTTGGCGTCGGCGACGATGGCGACCGCGCCGGCGGCCAGGGCGTCGGCGGCGAAGCGCATCCCGTCGGCGCGCAGTCCCGGCACGGCGACGAAGAGCACACCCGGACCGGCCTGCCGCGAGTCGCAGACCACGTCGGTCACCGTCGTCGTGGCGGCGGCGGCCGAGAGCTCGCTGCCGAGCAGCAAGCCGCCCGGGACCTGCGCCAGGAGCGCGGCCAAGGTCTTGCTCGGGCGTCCGCTCATGGCGTGGCCTCGCCGGCTTGGGCCGAACGGCGCTCGAAGTGGACCTCGACGACGTCCCCGGCGCGAGCCAAGACGCCGGGGGCCGGCTGCTGCCGCACCGCGACGCCGCTGCCGCTCGCGCGCAGCTGCAGACCCTCGGACTGCAGCGCCGCCAGCGCCGCCGGCATGCTCTGGCCCGCGAGGTCCGGGATCAGCGTGCGTCCGGGGCGCGCTTGCGGCTGGACGGCGAGCACGACCGCGGCGGCGTGCGGCTCGTCGGCGGCACCTTCGTCGGTGTCGCGCTGCGATTTGGCGGCGCGGCGCTCGGCGCGCTCGCGGGCGGCGGCGGGGTCGTCGGCGGCCAGCCACGGTGCGCCGGGGCTCTTCGGCACACCGAGGTAGGGCAGCGAGAACCGGGCGATCTCACGCACGACCGGGGCGGCGATCTCGCCGCCGGTGCGGATGATCAGGTTGGGATATTTCGGGTGGTGCTTCCGCGGCGTATCGACCGCGACGTAGATGGCCAGCCGCGGCTTCTCCTTCGGGTACAGGCCGATGAAGCTCGCGATCCAATGCGTCTTGCTGTAGCCGCCTTTCGGATCGTATTGCTGCGCGGTGCCCGTCTTGCCCGAGCAACGGTAGTCGTCGAGCCGACCACGCCGCGCGGTACCGCCCTTCTCGCAGACCAGCGCCATCGCATCGAGGACCAGGCGGGCCGTCTTGTCCGAGACGACGCGGACGCCGGGCTCAGCCTCGAAGTCGCGGCGGTTGCCCTCGGTGTCGATGTGCGCCCGCAGCAGGCGCGGCCGCTTGTAGACGCCGCCGCGGCCGATCGCGGCGAAGGCGTTGGTAAGCTGCAGCGCGGTGACGGCGACGCCCTGGCCGAAGGCGATATTCGCCATGCGGACCGGCTTCCACGTCGCCGGCGAGGGCAGCGAACCGTTGATCTCGTCGGCGAGGCCGACGTCGGTGCGGCGGCCGATGCCGAAGCGGTCGAGGTAGCGACCGAGCGTGATCCTGCCGAGGCGCATCGCCATCTTGCCGATGCCGACGTTGGACGAGAACTTGATGACCTCGGCCGCGGTCATATCGCCGTGCGGGTGGCTGTCGGTGATCAGCTTGCCGGGGACGCGCAGGCCGCCGGCGGTGGCGAAGACCTCGTCCGGCCGGACCTTGCCCTCTTCCAAGGCGGCCGCGTAGGTCAGCACCTTCAGCGTCGATCCAGGCTCGAATTGGTCCTGAATGCAGCGGTTGCGGAAGCCACCGGGCGGGGCCTTGGCGACGCGGTCGTCCGGGTCGTAGCTCGGGCTCTGCGCCAAGGCGAGGATCTCGGCGCTGTCGATATCGAGCACGACCGCGACGCCGTGGTTGGCGTGGGCGTCGCGGATCGCCAAGGCGAGTTGGTCCTCGGCGACGGCCTGGATCTGCTTGTCGATGGTCAACTCGACCGTGCGGCCGCCGTAGAAGCTCGGGTCCGGCGCGCCGTCGAGGTAGAGGCGCTCGGAGCCGGCGCTCTTGTAGGCGCGGATCTCGACCTTCTGCCCACGCAGCACGCCGTCGAGCGAGCTCTCGACGTTGCCCTGCCAGCCCTGCTTGCCGAGCAACGCACCGGCCAGCCGGCTGCCCGGGTGGTGGCGGCGGAACGCCGGCTGAACCGAGAGGCCCGGCAGCTGCCCCGCCTCGATCGCGGCGGAGAATTGCCGGCTCTGCTCGATATCGAGGTCCTTGGCGAGGTAGACGAAGCCACGGGTCGGCGCCAGCTTGCCGAGCAGCACCTTGCGCGAGACGCCGGTGCGCTTGGCGACCTCGGTCGCGACCCGCTCGCGCCACGCCTGCTGCTCCGAGGCCGACAGCGCGCGCGCGCCCTTGCGCAGGAACCACTTCGGGTCGGCCACCAGCGCGTCGCTGCGGACGTCGGTCGCCAGCGTGACGCCGTTGCGGTCGACGATATCGCCGCGACGGGTGTCGATCTTCATCCGCCAGGTCGTATTGGCGATGGCGAAGTCCTTCACCTCGTCGACGTGCACGACATGACCCAAGGAGGCCGCGACGGCGCCGATCAGGTAGACGGTCAGCAGCAGACCGATCAGCCGCATGCGACGCACGCCGCGGGCGTAGCGCGCCTCGGGCGATTGGCCGGCGCGATCGCGCAGCTGTACGTGCGCCCCGAGGCGCCCCCAACGGCTCATGGCGTCCCTCCGCCGATGATCCGGGCCGAGCAACGGCGTCCGAGCAGCGTCTCCCCCTCGAGCGAGGCGCATTGGCGGAACGCGGCCTGCGCGTCGGCACCGCGCTGCTTCATCGAATAGGCCTCGCCGAGCTTGAACCACGCGGCGGCAAACTTCGGGCAGCGGCGGGTCGCGTCTTCGAGGTGCCCGATCGCCGCGGTCGTGTCGCGCCGCTCGACCGCCAACAGGCCGAGGTTGCGGTGACCGAGGCAGAACTTCGGGTTGAGGAAGACGGCCATCCGCAGGTGCTTCTCCGACATGCGGAGGTTGCCGAGCTTGAGGTAGGCCCAGCCGATGTTGTTGTGCGGCAGATACGGGGTCGTATAGGTCGCTTCCTTGAGCAGCGGCTCCAGGGTCTGGATCGCCTCGTGGTAGCGCTCGAGCTCGAGGTAGGTGACGCCGAGGTGGTTGCGCGCGGCGAAGAAGCGCGGCCGCTTCTCCAGCGCCCGGCGGAAGTTCAGCGCCGCCTCTTCGTAGCGCTTGCGGCCGAAGAGGATGAAGCCGTAGAGGTAGCGGCTGTCGGGGTGGGTCGCGTCGAAATCGAGCGCGCGGACCAACTCGCGGATCGCCAAGTCGATATTGCGCGCCTGGAAGTAGCCGAGCGCCAACTTGTAGTGGAAGTCGGCCTTCTCTTCCCGCTTCTTGCGCTCGGTCTCGGCCGAGCTGCAGCCGCCTGCGACGAGCAATGCGGCACCGGACGCGACCACAAGCGTGGTCGCGAGCAGCCTCGCGCAGAGGCGCTGGCGTGCCGCAGCGAAGGGCGTCACGGGACCTCCACCGTGGCCTCGGGATCGGGCGCGGTCATGTCGCGACGGTCGGCGGCTTCGAGCAGCTCCACGGGCTCGAGCTTGCGCACGATCCGCGCCTCGAGCTGACGGTTCAACTCGCTGACCTCGCGGCGCTCGTCGTCGACCGCGGCGAGGCGGGCGGCGATGCGGATGCCCTCGGAGCGGCGCTCGACGCGCAACACGCCGGCGACGCCGATCGCGACCGCGACCGCGAGGATGAGCGCTGCACGGAGCCAGAAGAAGGGTTCGCGACTCATGCTGCGGCCTCCTCGAGCGCACGTCGGGCCTTGCGCGAGAGACGCGGCGGATCGTCGGGGTGGCGACGGCGCAAGATCCGCAGCCGCGCGCTGCGGGCCCGAGGGTTGCGCGCCGTCTCGGCCTCGCTCGGCTGCTCGCTCTTGCGCGTGACCAGCTCGAACTCGCCGTCTTTCGGTGCCAACGCCCGCATCGCGTGCTTGACGATGCGATCTTCGCCGCTATGGAAGCTGATCACCGCGAGCACACCGCCGGGATGCAGCAGCGCGGGGGCGGCGGCCATCAGCCGCTCGACCTCGCCGAGCTCGTCGTTGACCCAGATCCGCAGCGCCTGAAAGACCCGCGTCGCCGGGTGGATCTTCGGCCGTCCCGGCACCGCGCGGGCGATCCGCGCCGCCAGCTCCGAAGTGCCCGAGACGCCCTCGCCGATCGCCTCGACGATGATCCGCGAAAGGCGCCGGCTCCGCTCGACGTCCCCGTAGTGGTAGAGCACGTCGGCCAGCTCTTCGGCTCGGGCCCGCCGCAGCAATTCCAGGACCGGCTCACCGCTGGTCGGGTCCATCCGCATGTCGAGCGGGCCGTCCTCGCGGAACGAGAAGCCACGCTCGGGGCGGTCGAGCTGCGGCGAGCTGACGCCGAGATCGGCGACGACGCCGGCGACCGCGCTCAGGCCACGCTCGGCGCAAACCTCGCCGAGCGCGCCGAAGGTGCTCTGCCGAGCGACGAAACGTGGGCCGAAGGGAGCCAGCCGGGCCGTCGCCGCGGCCAGCGCGTCGGGGTCGCGATCCAGCCCGAGGACGCTGTGATCGGCGCGCGCCTGCAACATCGCCTCGCTGTGGCCACCACCACCGAGCGTGCAATCGACCACCCAGCCGGCGGGCGTCTCGCCCAACGCCGCGACCACCTCGTCCCGCAGGACGGTGATGTGCTGAAAGGCCGCGCTCATAGTCCGAGCTCCACCAAGGCGTCCTGATCGGCGCGCAGGGCCTCGACCGCCGCGTCGGCGTCCTCCTGCCAGCGGGCGGCCTGCCAGAGCTCGAAGAACTCGCCCTCACCGACGATGGCGACGTCGTCGGCGACGTCGATGCCGGCGTGACGGCGCAACTCCGGGGTCAACAGGACGCGACCGTGGCTATCGGCCGTGACCTCGCTCGCCATCGCGAACTGCACTTTCTTGACCCGGCGGACGACCGGATGACTCTGCGGCAGCGCCGCGATCTTCGCGACGCGCTCGAGCCACAAGGCCATCGGATAGGCCTGCACCGCCGGCTCGGTCAGGCTCGGCAACAAGACCAGACGCTGATCACCGACCTCCTCCAACTTCCGACGAAATGCAGCAGGAACCGACAGCCGTGCCTTGGCGTCGGTCCTCGCAATCGTCGTGCCGAGGAAGTTGCAGCTCAACGTCCGTCTCCTGCGCTGCCCACCCGTCTCGCGGCCAGCCCATTTTCTCCCACTTCACCCCACTTCTTCCCACCGCGGAGCATGGGGGTGCGCGCCGTGGGGTGTCAACGCGTTCCTCTATCGATTCGGAGTTTTCCGACCCGCCGAGCGGACCACGCCGCACCGAGTCCGAAGAAAAAAACGGCGTCGTGACGCGGGGATCGAGGACAGCGGCGGCATGATGCGGAAATTCCGCACGACATCACTCGCGGCGCGCCGCCAGATCGTCCGAATCGGCGGCTCTTTCATAATCGATCTCGGTATCCTAGCGTTCTTCGACGGCGGCCGATCGGGTCGATCGCGCTGAGATCGCGCGACGATCGTGGGCGATCGCCGGTGGGGCGTGGTGGGATACCGTCGGCTTGCTGCCCGACCCCGAGCCGCTATCCTCCTGCGGCCGCCGGATGGCGGAGGAGGTGACGATGCGACGAGCGTCTCGAACGTCAGCGATCCGGTGGGGTCTCCTCGTCGGCGTGATTGCCCAGCTGCTCGGATGCGGCACCGACGGCGATGGCGGCGGCGCAGCAGGCAAGGACGCGGGCGCGACGGTCGACAGCGGCGGCGGCAACGGCTGTGGTCTGCCCGGCTCTTCGTTCGTCGCCGGCCCCGCGGTGAGCACCGATGACATCTCGATCGCGGTGCAGCACCTCGGCGCGAGCGTGACGGTCAAGGGCAAACTCTTCTTGCCCTCGACGTGCAGCAAGGTCGCGCCCTGCCCGCTGCTGGTCGTCGTCCCGGACCGCGATACCTCGCCGATCCCGCAATGGCAGAACGGCGCGACCCGGCTCGCCGAAGCGACCTCGTCGATCGTCGCGCTGTGGAACCCCCCGGGCACCGGCATCGGTGGGCACAAAACCGGCGGCGAAAACGACTTCGGCGGCGAGCTGCACGCCGCGGCGACCAAAGAGGTGATGCGCCTGCTCTCGGACCGCAGCCAAGTCGACAAGACCCGCTGCGGCTACGTCACGATCGGCACCGGGCTGCTCCCGGCAGCCGCGGCGCTGCGAAAGTTCAGCCAATCGTCGCTCGGCTTCGTGCAATTCCTGCTCGACGTCGAAGGCCCCTCCGATCGCTGCGCAGCCTCCCAGGCGCCCGAGAATCCGGCCTTGTCGATCGGCCCCGACGACGGCCCCGGCGCGACCGAATCGGCCTGCAACTTCACCGCCGAGCACGGCCACGCCGAGGCCTACCCGGTCGCCAGCGACACGGCGCCGGCCAGCATCATCTGCGCCCCCGGCGCGTGGCCGATCACCGAAACCGGCAACGATTGCAAGGACGACGGCTGGTGGAGCCCACGCGAGCCGGCGCGCCAACTGGCCTCGGCGGCGGTGAAGGTTCGCTACCAGCGGGTCGCCTTCCGCAACGACCACCGCATGGCCAGCAAGCACGCCTCCCGCGTCATGATCACCGCGATGGCGAAGTCGAAATCCGGCTGGTTCACCGTCAACGACATGCCGCCGTGCCAGCCCGTGCTCGACGATGCGTCCTGCGAGGCGTTGGCGAAGAGCTGCCAGCGCTGCTGGCTTGAGGGCACCTGGGGCAACGGCATGGCGCCGGCTCCCTACGCCGCCGACCTCGCCGAGATCACGATCGACGAATTGCTCGGCGACGTGCTGCCCCGCTTCGTCGCCCGCGTCACCGACGAAAAGACCAACCCGGCGTGCCGATAGACCAGGCACGCCCCGGAGGCTCGATGAACGCCCCACGACCTGCAGCGACCGTCGTCCTGCTCCGCGACGCCCCGAAGGGCGACGGAGAGGTCGAGGTCTTCCTGGCCCGCCGCGCCGGCAAGGCCGGCTTCATGGCCGGCGCGACCGTCTTCCCCGGCGGCAAGGTCGACGCGGCCGACGCGACGCTGGGGCCTGCGCCGGTCGACCTGGCCCGGGCGGCCCGCGAGAGTGGGCGGAGCGAAGCCGAGTTGGCGGGCTATGCCGGCGCCGCGGTTCGTGAGTTGTGCGAGGAAGCCGGCGTCGTCCTCGCCCGGCAGCGCTCCGGCGCTCCGCCACAACTCGACGCGCTGCTGCGCATCCGCGACGCGGTCGCGGCGGAGCGGCAGGGTCACCGGGTGCCGGCCGACGCGTTCGCCCGGGCGCTCGCCACCGAAGATCTCGTCGCGGACACCGACGCCGTCGCGCTCTTCGCGTGGTGGGTCACGCCGCTCGCCGAGCCGGCGCGCTTCGACACCCTCTTCTATGCGGCTTGTCTGCCGCCGGGCCAGCAGGCCGAGGTCGACGGCATCGAAGGGACCGAGAGCTTCTGGTTGACTCCGCAAGAGGCGGTCCAGCGGCACGCGTCGGGCGACGCCATCGTCCTGCCGCCGCCGACCCACCACACGCTGGTGCGGATCGCCGCGCTGACCGGGGATGCAACCGCACGGGTGGCAGCGCTCGCCGAGGCCGGCGTCGGTCCGCGGATCCAGCCGCATTTCGAGCCAGACAGCGATGACGGACCGACCATCGCGCTGCCCGACGATCCGCTGCACCCTGACGCGACGGCAGAGGACGCCGCGCGGCGGAACCGCTTCGTCTTCCGCGACGGGCGGTTGGTGCATATCGCCTGCATTCCGCGGATCTGAGCCGCGGCGCGCGGCGTTGGTTCAGTGGACGTCGATGAACGAGGAGCGCTTCGTCTTGCGGACGAGGTCGAGCATCGTGCCGTCGGCCAGCGCCGACCAGAGGCTCACACCGCTGCTGCGGAGCTCGAACGCGCCGACGAAGACGCGCTTCGGCTTGTCGACCAGGTCGGCGTCGATGCCGAAGGTCTTGCCGTCACCGAAGGGAACGGCTGTGCCACCGACGGTCGCGGGCAGCAGCACGTTCCAGCGCCGGCCTTCCGCACCGGTGAGGACGACGCGGTAGAACGCGGCCCCCTCGACCTTGTCGAGCGTCAGCGTGTGGCTGCTGGCATCCCAGGTGGTCGCCAGGGCGTAGGGCAGGAACGCTTCCGGCTTCGCCTCGTCGCCGAGCGGCCCGATCTCCGAGAAGACGATGCTGCCGCCTTCCTTCTTGCCCGAGCCGCCGACGTTGATCGCCGCGGTGACCAGGACGCGGTTGTCCGCGCCGACGCGCAGGCCGGCGTGCAGCGGCGCGCTGTTCAGCTCGAGCGGCTGATCGCCGGGCGTCTCCTGATCGCCGTCGACCTTGCCGTCGGCCTTGTCCTCCGCCGAGGCGGTATCCGAACCAGCGGCCAAGCCCAACGGAACCATCGTGCCGTCCGGCAGCATCGCGCCGCCGATGACGAGCATCAGGTCGGCCCACTGGCCCTCACCGGCCTTGGGCAGCGCCGGCGGGGTGATCTCGGTGTAGACGCCCAGCGGCACGTCCGGGGTGAGGTCGAGCGACTTCGGCGTCTGCACGCCCGATTTGTCGCCGAGCTCCACGTCCATCACGACCTGCGAGTAGAAGCCCTGCAGGTAGGGCAGCAGCACGCCGACGACCTTGCCGACGTCGAGGCCGTCCTTCACCGCGCCGACGATGGCGCTGACCTGGCTCAGCAGCTCCGAGAGGGGCAGCTTGCCCGAGAGCGACCAGAGCACGCGGCGTCCGGGCGGTCCGGAGAGGACGTAGGACTCGACGACCTTCTTGCCGAGGAAGAACGTCACGCCGCCGGGGATATCCTGCGGCTCACCCGGGTTCGGGTTCACCAGCGACGGCGCGTCGGGGTGGAAGGGACGCGAGACGTTGGGGCCGATGATGGCGTCGAGGTTGAAGAGCAGCAGGTCGCTGCCGACGCCGAACGAGGTGATGCCGAGCGCGGCCTCGCCCTGGCCGGAGTAGTTGACGGCGCCGCTGACGACGTCGCCGTGGGTCAGCACGGTCTCGTCGGCGATCGGCTTGCCGTCCTGGTCGTAAGCGAGCTTGGCGAAGTGACGCAGCCGCGCGGCGATGACGAGGTCGGCGCCGGCCTTCTGCCCGTCGTAGCCGAGGATCGAGACCGCGTCGTGGTCGTCGGGGACGGCGTGGATGGCGCAGGGCTGCGGCAGCGCGTCGAAGCTGACCTGTCCGTCGGTCAGCGTGACCTCGGCGGTGGTCGGGGTCGCGCCGGCCGGACCGCAGACGGCGAAGACCTTGCCGCTCAGCGGCGCGTGGCTGTCCTCGTCCACGACCGTGACGCGCAGGGCGACGCCCGCGCCGACCGGACCGAGGTTCCACAGGGTGGCGGTAGCGCCCGACTTGCCGCCTTCGACGCCGGCGGTGACGGTCGCCTTGCCGGCCTCGTTGCCCGCGGTCAGCTTGCCGCCGTCGAGGCTGAAGCCCTTGCCGTCGAGCTTCCAGGTGAATTTCGCGGCCGGATCGACGTGACCCTTGGCGTCGCGGGCCTGGGCGCCGAGCAGCACGGCGGCTTCACCGGCGTCGCCGGGGCGTGCGACCCACATCGGGCGCAGCAGCACGGCGGAGAGGTCGGCGGCCGCGGGCGGCTTGCGGCACCCCCCGCCGTCGCAGATCGTGCCGGCCGGGCAGGACGCATCGTCGGCGCAGACGGTCTGGATGCAGGCGCCGGTGGCCAAGTCGCAGCCGCAGGTGAAGCGGTCGTCTGGGCAGAGCGGGGTGCCGAGCTTGCCCTGGCACGCGGCGTCGGACTTGCAGACCTCTTTCTTCACGCAGCAGCCCTCGGTGCACGCGTAATCCGCTTGCGGCGCGGGGCAGAGGCCGAGGTTCTCGATCCCGTTGTCGTCGACGCACTTCGGCAGGCCCTTGCAGGGATCTGCGCCCGTATCGCCAGCAGCATCCTGGCCGGCGTCGGTCGTCGTATCGCCGCCGACGTCCGAAGCGGTCGCGTCGGACGCGACGTCACCGCCACCTCCGGCGGTGTCGGTCTTGGTCTCGCCGTCTTCGCTGCCGCAGCCGAAGCCGAAGGCGGTCAACGAGGCCGCCAGCATCAGGTGAAGGGTCCAGGTCGCCGTGGGCTTGCTCTTCATCGCGTTCTCCTCGTGGAAGCGGCCGCTCTTGTACACGACGCGCGGACCTAGGAGAAGGGCGAACGCCCCCGCTTGCGCAAGAGCTCGACCTCCCCACCGACGAGCTTGTCCCCCTCACCGGGGTTGCTGCGCATCGGTCGAACCAAGCCGGGGGCCTCGATCGCGCAGCGCGCTTCCATCCACGCGATGCGCTCTTCGGAGAGCGCCATCGGCGGTGACATCCGACCCGCGATGCGATCACCGAGCGCCGTCACCGCCCCCGCAGTCCGCGGCCGCAAAATGCGATCGGGCATCGGCCGGCGGACCCAGACCTCGCCCAACGGCCGGATCGCCGGCAGCGGCCGACCCGCGAGTGCCTCGGCAGCTTCGCGCAGCCCGCGCAGCACGCGGATCAGCTCCTCGATCGAGCTCTCTTCACCGCCAGCGACGGCGAAGGCCTCGGCCAACGCGGCCCGGGCCAGCCGCCGCGCGTCGCGATCACCGGCGCGGCCACGCAGCGCCTCCGCCAAGGTGCGCCCGTCTTCATCGAGCCAGCCCCGCAGGGCCGCGTCGGGGGGTGGGGCGCTCACGGCGCGGCCCGCTCGAGCTGCAGTTGCACACCCGGCACCAATCCGTGCCGCTCGGCCTGATGCGCCGCCAATTCCAGGACATAACGCGACTTCCTGCCGCACGAGCGCATCGCCTCGGTCAGCGGCGGCACATTCGCGACGACGCCGACCACGCGCAGCTCCGCGTCGAGGAAGAGCATGTCCAGCGGGATATAGGTGTTGCGCATCCAGAACTGCCAATCGTGATCGCGCCCCATGAAGAAGAGCATGCCGGCGTCGTCAGCCAAGCGGCGCCGGAACATCAGCCCGCGCGTCCGCTCGGCATCGTCGATCGCCAGCTCGACCTGGAACGTCGGCCCGGCGCTCCGCCCAACCACGGTCATCGTGCCCCGCCGCGGCAGTATCAGATCTGCCTCACGCGGAGCGGAGGGCGGCGCCGGCTCGGCTGCCCGGGTCGGAACGTCGGCGGCGCGGCGCCCGGCGACCGGACCAGGGTCCGGCTGCCGCGCACACGCCGCGAGCGGCACCAACCCGGTCACCACCACCATCGTCGCCGCGACACGCATCGAATCCCACTCCAAGCTCAGCCGCACGCGATCTGCGACGCGTCGACCTGACGATGGTGCGCGCTGCGACGTCACGGCGCCACCCCGGCGTGGGGCAGCACCTGCTGCAGATACTGCTCGTCGACCACGCCCCAGCGCTCGCTGATCGCTCCTGCAAGAGCGGCACGCTCGGCGAAAGGCCGCGCCGTGCCGCGATCCATGCGCCAGCCGGGCGAATCGCCCGGGTGGTGCCAATCGGCGGTGCCAGCGGCAAGACCAAGCGCGTGACCGACCTCGTGGCTGACGGTCCCGGCGACCAGCTGCGCAAGGGCCTCGACCGCGGCGTCCAGGACCGGGCCATCCCCGACCGCCGGCACACCGCCGAGCTCGGCTGCGAAAGGCCCGAAGATCGCGTCGAAGCGCGCATCCACACTGCCGCCGCTGGGGAAGAGGGTCGGCGAGAACCGCAGGAAACTGGCCAGGAAGACACCGCCCCAAGCCGGTACGCCGGCCTCCCAGGCGGCAGGGCAGAACGCGCCGATCTGCTCGTCGAGGACGTGATTGCCGACGTCCTTTCCCGGTGATGGCTCGGTACCGAGCAGGCCCATGCCGTTCGGATCGTCGCCGTGCACCCGCACTTCGACCGCTTCCACCACCCCCGGCTGCCACGCGCCGTGAACCTGGACCGCGAAGCCGTCGAAGTGGCTCTCGACGAGCGCCAAGACCCGGGCCTCGAGCCGCGACGCTGCCGCGGTGACGCCGAGGCGCCAGAGCCCGATCGCTGCGCTCGGATCGAAGCGCACCACGAGATGTTGCACCCGCGCGCCCCGTAGCAACGTGATGGGGTGCGTCGGCCCGAGCCAACCCTTTCCGACGAAACGCGCCTCGCCGATGAAGCGATCACCGGGCTGCAACGCGGCAAGCGCTGCGCTCACGTCGAGCGCCGCAGGAAGGTAGGCGCTGCTGCGAACGCCGTCGCCGTGCAGCGGCAACGCGAGCGCCACGTCGTCGGTCCAGGTTGCGACGATCACCTCGCCCCGTCGCCATGTCCCCGCCAGTCGAACCGACGCGGCGCCCGGGGCAAATCCACCGTCGAGCGCGAGGTCGAGTTCACGCCCCGCGGCGAAACCACCGCCCTCGCCGAGCAGTACCGGTGGTTCGAGAGCCCAGGTCGCCGGGCTGCCGAAGGGACCGATCTCGACGCCCCCCGCAGGAAGCTGCCGCATCATCCGCGCGCGGACCTGCATCGTCTGCGGCAGCGCGACCCCGAAGTCGGGGATGGCGAAGGTCGCGGTGGCCCCGTCGACCGCGACGGCGGCGGTCGCTTCGTACGCGAGTCCAGCCACTTCGGCGCGCAGATCGAGCCAGACCAGACCTTCGCCCGGCGCCGGTAGCCCGGTCGCCTGCACTCCGACACGCCGCCCCAACGCGGCCGTGGCTGCCTCCGATCCGATGACGGCGGGCCCGAGCGCCGGCAGCGGGGAGAAGCGGATGCCGGTGAGCGGCGCGCAACGCGCCTCGGTGATCCCGAACTCCGGCGCAGGCTCGGCGCAGAGCGACGTCAAGGCGACGCCGGCCGGAAGCGCAGCGTCGACCTGCGTGACGGCACCGCGCCACGTCCCACGCGCCGGATCGATGATCCCGGCCACCGTGAGCGCTCCGCCGACCGCGCGAAGGCTCAGCTTCTGGCCGGAGGCGACCGCGCCAAGGACCTCGACGCTGCTGCCGAGCCGCAAATCCGGCCGGCCGCCGACCCAGCGCAGCGACGGCGCGGCGGGTTCCGACGAGCAAGCCACCAACCCCAAGCCGACGACGAGGAGCCAGGCCGGAGACCGAGAGGCCGGCCGATTCGGTGACCGGCGCCCGCGCGGCCGTCTCACCCCGGGCCCCCGGTGCGACCGATGCGCAGCGACGCAACGGCAACCCGGCCCGGCACCGAGGCCGCGACCTCGGCCCGAATTGCCGCGATGCGCTCCTGCAACTCGGGATACGGAAGCTCGATGCCCAGCCCGACCGCGACCTGGCAGAGCCGCTCGGCAGCCTCTTCCAATTCGACGGCACGGAAGCGACGCAAGAGGCCGGGGCGCGACGCGAGGGCGGCGCGAAACGCGCGAAACGGCTTGTCGGTCTGCAGCGCCGCGAGCAACACCGCGCGTCCGCGACCGGGGGCCAGTTCGCTGGCGAAGGCCTGCATCATGGCGAAGGCGTCGTCGCTCTCGAGCCATGGCACCTCGATCCAAGCTTCTTCCTCGAAGAGCCGCTCCTCGAACGCCTCGACGGCCTCGGCGGCTCCCTTCCGCCCCCTGACCGAGAAGGTCTCACCTGTTTCCGGGTTCCAATGGGTGTGGCGATGTGGCGACGCACGAACGAAGAGGTCGAGAAGTCGATCCAGGCCGTCGGTCCCCTTCCCTGCCATCGATGACTCCGCGCGCGCGACGCCGGCTGGCCTGCCGACGACCGTCCATGCCATGCTACGCGAGATGGACGCCCTCCCGCCAGCGCCACATCCCTACCGCCTCGCCCGGATCTATGCGGAACTCGCGGCACGCGCCCGCAGGCACGATTGGGGCACAGTCGACGCGAGCTTGTTGCACCTCACCGGCCTGCGCCCGACCTCCGGCAACACAGCGCGGCCACGCGTCGCTTCGATGCTGTCGTACCGCGGCTTCAAGCCCGCGGAGCTGGCGATGCTCGCCGCCGGAGAGAAGCCCGTCGTCAAGTTCGAGGACATCCCGCTCGCCGAGGCCGACACCTTCTTCGCCCGCGCCGAGGGGCACTATCGGTTGATCCGAAGCGCCCCCTACGCGAAGGACGGGTTGATGTTGCGGACCCACCCGGTCGGCTCCGACGAAGAAGCGCTGGTCACGATCTACGCCGGCCGTGACGAGCGCGTGGACGCCCTCGCCGCCGTCGAACGACAGGCGCCGGACGACGCCAGAAGCGCGGGCGCGTTGCTGGGCTTCCCGCCTTGCTGCGTCGAAGCCTTCTGCGCCGACATGGAAGGGAGCCGGGTCGACGAGGACACGGTCAACGACGACTCCTGCATTCGCATCCTGAGCACTGCGAAGCCAGGCCGCGCAGTCCTCAACCCCTTGTCGAACTTCGAGTTGCTCGGATTCTACCCGTGCAGCGCGCATTGCGACGCTGCGACCGCGCTCGCCGAGCGCAACCTCGCAGCGCTCGAGCGGCAGCGCCCCGGTGCTGCTGCGCGCGCCCGCCAGCGCCTGAGCGGAACCTACCTCTTCTTCCGCCTGCCCTTCTTCGCCAAGGTCCCCAACGTCCCTGCCGACGACGGGACGCTTTCGCTAGACGGCATGCTGGTCAACGTCTTCCCTCACGAGCCGGCCGCGACGATCCAACGCCGATTCGCCGCGCTCCTCGCGACAGCCCACGCCGGTCTGGTGACCGTCGACCTCGCGCGATGGGCCGACACGGTCGCGCCCGCGGCTCCGGTCGCCGACCGCTGGGCCATCACGGTGGCTTCCTTTCGTTGATTTGCTGGACACTTGAACGGATCCGAGCTTTTTTGATCCGGGTTGGACCGTTCGTCAACTCAAGGTTGTCCGGGAGGGCCCTCACGCGGGACCCGGGACGCCTAGATGAGCGATACGATGGACTTCGTACGCTCGGTTGACACCCCCCTGACCGGTTCCTAGACTCTGCAATCGGTACTTGCGGAAGTAGGTCTCGGTCTGGCATACCGCCGCGTCCGCAAGGCCGGCGCCCGCACGCGGTCGGCCCGCTAGAGGTTGAGGAAAGATGCGAAGAGAACTTCTCGGAGTCGTGGTGGGGATTGGCGCGCTTCTCGGCAGCGTCGCGGTTGTCGGCGCGGACAATGCGGAGACTCCGGCCCCCGACGGCAAGCCGCAGACCGACATCGCCACCCTGCAGAGCCAGGCTTCGCAGCTGATGAAGCAGATCAAATCGTACTACGACGCAGGCCAGGAAGCGCTCACCAAGGCGCGGGACGGCAGCGCAAAGGATCGGACCTGCATCACCGACGCCGTCGGCCGGATGCAGGGGCCGCGTGATCTCGCCAACGGCAGCTACTCGGAATTCCAGCAGGCCGTTGCCCGGAACGACGCCGGAGAAGCCGAGCGGGCGTACCTGCGCATCAGCTCGTTCTTCAACATGGTCACCGAGGCCTACACCTCGATGCAGGGCTGTGGCGGCCCGAGCAATGGCTCGGTGATCGACGGTGCGCCGATCACGGAGAACAAGAACAACATGACGACGACGACCAACCCCACTGGCGGCGAGGGAGGCGGCAACGACCTCTCCGGGCTGCAGGTCAGCGCGGAGCAGTCGAAGCTCGGTTCCCAGAAGGCGGTGGACGGCGATGGGACCTAGTCCCGCGACCGTGCTGCGCCGAGGAGGCGTGGCGGCAGAGCAAATTTCGCACGCCGGTGGGGCGTGCCGGGAAGGCCAAATCGTGCATCAGTCCAACCTCAAGATGAAACGCCAGGTGCGTGGACGCGGGCGAATGCTGCTCGCGCTCGTCGCAGCCGCGTGCTCGCTTCCGGTCGGAGCGCTCGCCCAGGCTGGGTCCTTGGGTGCGCCCGAGCTCGGCAGCGCCGCCGGAATGCAGTCGCTGCGCGGCACCTCGCAGGCCGATCGGGGCCTCCGCAGCGGAGAGTTCATCCTCACGCCCAGCTTCGGTCTCGACCTCCACTTCGACACCAACGTCTTCAACGGCAACGAGAAGGAGCAGGGCAACGCGCCGAAGAGCGCGACGTCGCTGCGTCTCTCACCGCGGCTCGGCCTGAGCAACGGTGCGGATTCGGACATTCAGTTCGCCTTCAACGCCGTCGGTGACGCGCGCGCGTACATCTCGGACAACGAAGCGGTCGGCGAGTTGACCAACTTCGGCGGATCGGCCGACTTGGGCGTGACCTTCTTCCGCCGCCGCGCGCTGTCGCTGACCATCTCCGACAATTTCGCGCGTACGCTGCAGGCGAACAACTGGGAGACGACCGAAACCTTGAACCGTGTCGGCAACGCGCTCGGCGCCCGCATCGCCTTTCATCCCGGTGAGATTCCCGAGCGTCGCCCGCTCGAGATTGCCCTCGGCGGCAGTTACGTCGTCGACCGCTTCGACGACTTCACCAGCGGTGACTCGTCGACCATCCGCTCGCGCCTCTCGGGAAGCTGGCGCTTCCTGCCGATGACCGCCGTGCTCCTCGACGCCCGATGGGACTTTCGTGGCTACGACAGTCCCTCAGGTGCGGGTCTGACGGCAGACTCGACGCCGTGGCGCGTCTCTGCGGGCCTCGCTGGCGCGATCACCCAGTCGATCTCGTTCCGCGCCACGGCCGGTTGGGGTATGTCGCTGCACGATACGACCAACGAGGCGTCGACCTTCTCGGGCTACATCGCCGACATCGGACTGCTCTACCGGCCTTCGACGTTGACCATGCTGAGCATTGGCTACGTGCACGACTTTCAGGACTCGTTCTACGGCAACTTCTACGAGTACCACCGTGCCGTCGCCAACCTGCAGCAGGGCTTCGGCTCCATCATGACCGCAACCGCATGGTTCAGCTTCAACTACGCCACCTTCGGCGAGTTCAGCAACCTGCCGGCCGGCGTCCTCATCACCCAGCGCGAGCGCCGTGACTACATGCTCCGCGGCGGCCTCCGGGCGAGTTTCGACGTTTCGCGGTTGATCGGGATCAACGTCGGCTACCGGTTCCGTGGTGTGATCACCAACTTCCAGGTTCAGGCCGACGACGCCGCGGCCCGGATTCTCGACGCTGGTGCCTACACCGCGCACGAACTCTTCGCGGGCGCCGTGATTCGCTACTGATAGGGCGCGGCCGGAGAACGGTCGCGCGTAGGCGACAAGTCTCGTGACTCGGCAACGACTCCTGCTCCTCTGCACCATGGCGTGCCTGCACGCCGCCTGCAGCCCAGCCGCCACGACGGCGTATGTCGGCGAACGCACCGACATCAACCAGGCCGTCCAGGCTTCGACGCTTGGCCCCGGGGACTCGGTGGCCGTACGCGTCTATCTGCACAAGGATCTGGACGGAGTCTATGTCGTTGCGCCGACCGGCGGCATCACGTTCCCGCTGCTCGGCGAAATCCACTGCGAGGGGCTCACACCAGATGGCCTCGGCAAGCGCATCGCGGCGCAGCTCGCTGCGGGCTACATCCGCAACCCTCAAGTCATCGTCTCGATCGCCAAACTGAACAGCAAGAACGTCTACGTGCTCGGAAAGGTGACCAAACCGGGAAAGTTCGTGTTCGTCGATCGAATGACGATCATCGACGCGATCACACTCGCCGGAGGCTTCGCCTCGCTGGCCGAGAAGAACTACACGATCGTGACGCGCAATGACCGCCGGATCCCGCTGCCTGTCGAAAAGATCATGCAGGGTCTCGCGAGCAACTTCTTCCTCGAGCCGGGCGACATCGTCTACGTGCCGCAGTCGATCATGTAGGGGCACATGTACGATCCGTTGACCCGCCAGCCGCCGCGGCACGCGCCGAACAAGGACGGCGACGACCAAATTCAGGTCGACTACATCATCCACTTCGTCCGCGAAGCCGTCACCAAGCGGATCTGGTGGCTGGCAACCGTGGCGACCGTCGTCATCGCAGCCTCGGTGGTCTCCTCCAATCTCAAGGCGAAGATCTACCAGGCCACCGCGACGATCATGATCGACTCGTCGGCTCCCACGGTGCTCACCGGCGTCGACGAAGTCTATCAACTCGGTGCCGGCAGCCCTTGGCGCGTCGAGGGTTTCTACGCTGCGCAGCGCGATATCCTCATGTCGCGTTCACTGGCACAGGTGGTGGTCGACCGTCACGGGCTCGCCCGCGACGAGCACTTCTTCGGACTGGACAACCCGAAGCTCAACCTGACCAGCGAGGAAAAGCAGCAGATCATGGAAGGCGCGGACGCCGCCACGAGCCTATCCGGTCGGCTGCAGATCATGATCGGCACGGAGAACCCCGTCGCGCGCCTCAGCGTCCGTGACGGCGACCCCGAATTCGCGGCCAATCTCGCCAACTGGGTGGTCGAGGCCTACCGGGATCGCAACCTCGAGCGACGACGTCGAGCCACCAACGACGCCTACCGGGAGTTGCGCGCCATCCTTCGTGACATGGAATTGAAGAAGGAGAGGTCAGAGACCGCGCTGCTCGAGTTCGAGACGAAGAACAACCTGAGCGAAAACCGACGCGCCATCTTGAGCGCGCGCATGCGGGCCTTTGACGCCATGCTCCGCAGCGCGCGGGAGGAGCGCTTCAAGGCGGAGCTACGGGTGCGTGAGCTCCGACAGCTTCGGGATACCAAGGATATCTTGAGCGCCAAGGCACAGTCCCTCAACGATCCGCTGCTCGAGCACTTCAAGCAGAAGTCTGTCGAACTCTCGCTGGCGCGTGCCCAACTCGAAGAACTCTACCTCGAGAAGCACCCGAAACTCGCCTCGATCGACAAGCAATTCGAACTGTTGATGCGAAGTGCACGCAAGCACACGCGAGCTTTGGTCGCGGCGGCCGAGATGACGCTGCGCAACGCGAAGGCGACCGAAGCCAACGCCTCTGGGCTGCTCGACGAAGTCCGCGAGGAGGACAACTGGATGCGGCAGGCCCTCTCGCAACGGGAGCGCCTACGCGGCATTCGCAACGAAGACAGAAAGTTTCACGGGATCATCGCCAAGCGCCTGGCCGAAACCGACCTCACCGCCCAAGTCGCGATCAACAACGTCAGCATCCTCGACCACGCGCATCCGCCGAAGCAGCCGATCCTGCCGAACAAGCGCCTCGACTACCTGCTGGGCGGCATCCTCGGTGTGCTCCTCGGCCTGGCGACGGCGCTGACGGTCGAGTACATCGACGCCACCGTGAAGTCGCGCGCCGATGTGGAGGATTCGATCGGCGTGCCGTACCTCGGCTCGATTCCGCGCTTCACCCAGCGTGAGGGCGATGGCGAGGACGGCCCGCTGCTGACCGAGCGAGAACTCGAACTCTTCGTCTATCACCGCCCGAATTCGCGGGCGGCAGAGGCCGTGCGCGCGATCCGGACCAACCTCATCTTCATGCGTCCGGACCAGCCGCCGAATTGCTTGCTGGTCACCAGCCCAAACCCGCGCGACGGCAAGACCTCGAGTACGGTCGCGCTAGGCTGCGCGCTCGCCGCGGCCTCGGGCTCGGTGGTGCTCGTCGACACCGACCTCCGCAAGCCCCGCCTGCACAAGGTCTTCGGCCTCGGCAGCTCGGTCGGCGCGACCACCTTCGTGCTCAACCGCAACGCCGACGTGCGCGACATCTGCCAGCGCACCGAGGTGCCCGGCCTCGACTTCGTGGCGAGCGGCGCGCTGCCGCCGAACGCCTCCGAGGTTCTGCACACCGGTCGCTTCGCCGAGATGGTCCGCGATCTGCGCAAGACCTACCGCTACGTACTGATGGATTCGCCGCCACTGTTGCTGGTGAGCGACGCGAACATCATCGCTTCGTTGGTCGACAGCGTGATCCTCGTCGCCCAGGCCAAGGCCACCCGCAAGGAGGCCGTCCGCGAGGCCGTGCGCTCGCTGAAGAGCGTGCGCGGCGATCTGTTGGGCGTCATCTTGTCACGCTCCGAGCACGCGGGCAGCGGCTACGGCTACTACTACGGCAAGGGATACAAGCTCGCCGGCGAGCGATATGCACACCGCGTACCGCAGAAGCCGACGGAAGGTGAAGCCTGACCACTCCCGCCCTTGCCATTCCGTACCTCCACTTGCGATAGTGTGGCGCGCAGACCGCATTTACGCTGGAGCGCACCCGCAGGGAGTAGGTGACCGATGGAGAAGGTGATTGGAATCGATCTCGGGACGACCAACTCCTGCGTCGTCGTCTACGAGGGCGACCAGCCGACCGTGATCCCGAACGCCGAAGGCAGCCGTACCACAGCCTCCGTGGTGGCCTTCACAGCCGATCAGCAACGCTTGGTCGGCGGGATTGCGAAGCGCCAAGCAGTGACCAATCCAAAGCGCACCGTCTTCGCGACCAAGCGTATGATGGGAAGGCGGTTCGAAAGCGAGGAGATCCAACACGTCCGTGAGACCTCGCCCTTCGACGTGGTCGCTCTCGACAACGGCGACGCGGGCGTCCAGGTCGGTGGCAAGGGCTACTCGCCGCAGGAGATCGCTGCCTTCATCCTGCAAGACCTGAAGAAGTCGGCAGAAGAATACCTCGAAGCGAAGGTAGGCGACGCGGTCATCACGGTTCCCGCCTACTTCGACGACGCGCAGCGCCAAGCGACCCGCGACGCAGGCCGCATCGCGGGCCTGAACGTCCTGCGTATCATCAACGAGCCGACGGCGGCGGCGCTCGCCTACGGCATCACGGCGGAGTCACGCGGCACGATCGCGGTCTATGACCTCGGCGGCGGCACGTTCGATATCTCGATCCTCGAGGTCGATCAGGGCGTCTTCCAGGTCCGCTCGACCCACGGCGATACGTTCCTCGGCGGCGAAGACATCGACAACCGCTTGGTCGTCGACCTCGCCGATCGCTTCTACGACGACACCGGCATCGATCTGCGGACCGACGCGGTCGCGATGCAGCGCCTGAAAGACGCCGCCGAGCGCGCCAAGATCGAGCTCTCGGCGGTGGAAGAGACCGAGATCTCGCTGCCCTTCCTGACGTCGGACGAGTCCGGCCCGCGACATATGCAGATCACGCTGACCCGCGAAGCGCTCGAGTCGCTGTGCGCCGACCTGGTCGACGCCACGATCGAGCACTGCCGGATGGCGGTGAAGGACGCGGGTCTCACGCCGGGGGATATCGACGACGTGATCCTGGTCGGCGGAATGACGAAGATGCCGGCGGTGCAGTCGGCCGTGAGCGGCTTCTTCCAGCGCCAGCCGAACCGCAGCGTCAACCCGGACGAGGCCGTCGCGATCGGGGCCGCCTACCAGGCCGGCATCCTCGCCGGTGACGTCGGCGACGTGGTGCTGCTCGACGTGACCCCACTCTCGCTCGGCATCGAGACGGCGGGCGGCGTCTTCACCCGCCTGATCCCGCGCAATACGACGGTGCCGGCGAGCGTGACCGAGGTCTTCACCACGGCGGAGGACTACCAGCCGCTGGTGAATATCCACGTCCTGCAGGGCGAGCGTCCGCTGGCGAGTGACAATACCTCGCTGGCGCGCTTCGAGCTGGTCGGCATCCCGCCGGCGCTGCGCGGTGTGCCGAAGATCGAGGTGACGTTCAATATCGACGCGAACGGCATCCTCTCGGTGGCGGCCCGCGACATCGGAACGGGACGCGAGCAGATCGTCCGCGTGCGCGCGACCAGCGGTCTCTCCGAGGCCTCGATCGAGCGTATCCTCTCGGACGCCGAGCAATACGAGGAGTCCGACCGCGAGCAGATGGCGCGCGCGGAGCTCGTCAAGCGGCTCGGCGGCCTGATCTACACGACCGAGCGTTCGCTCACAGAGCTGTCGAACTACCTGACCGCCGACGAGCTGGTGCAGATCCGCGACGACCTCGATCGCGCGCGCCGGATGATGGAGGGGGGCAGCATCGAGCCGCTGCGCGAGTCGCTGAAGCAGCTCGAGCGCTCGTCCTTCCGCATCACCGAGGTCATGTACAAGGACTTCAGCTAGCACCGACCGATGCGGCTCCATCGCCCTGATGCCTATCGCCTCCTCGGCGTCTCACCGCGTGCTCATGCAGAGACGATCCGCGAGCGCTACCTCGCGTTGAGCCGCATCTACCATCCCGATCGGGCCGGTGGCTCGACCTCGGCGACCGAAGCATTCCAGCAGATCTCGGGCGCCTACAAGACCCTGAGCGACGCGGCCGAGCGCGAGAAGCACGACCGCGAGCTCGGGATGCGAGACCCGCTGCGCTTCGCCGAAGACACCGCCGCCGAGCGCGCAGTCCACGTGCTCGACCAAGCCGCGTCGAATCTGCGCGGCCGCCGTCGTCTGCCGGCCGCCAAGACCGGCCGCGACCTGCGCGTGAAGGTGGCCGTCCCCTTCGCCCGGGCGTTGCTCGGCGGCGAGCTCCCCGTTTCGGTCGAATACGAGAGCCACTGCGACCGCTGCGACGGCAGTGGTAGCGAACGCGCCAGCGACGACCCGAGCTGCCACGTCTGCGACGGTCACGGCCAGCTTCGGGTCGGCCTGCGCCGAGAGTCGCGCCAATGTGCCTTCTGCGCCGGCCGTGGTCGGGTGATCCTGCGACCGTGCCTGGATTGTGGCGGCGAAGGCCGACGCAAGGTCCAACGGACGGTCCAGGTCGCCGTGCCGGTTCGATGCCGTGACGGCGCGCTCCTGCGCGTGCGCGGCGCCGGCGAGCACGGACAACACGGCGGCAAGCCGGGAGACCTCGTTGCCGACGTACGGCTCGGCGCCGATCCCCTGCTCACGCTCGATGGCGACGATATCGTCTGCGCGCTGCCGCTCTCGCTTGCCGAAGCTGTCCTGGGTGGATCGGTCGACGTCCCAAGCCTCGAAGGCATCGAGCGCCTCCGCATCCCCGCCCCGGTCAGCAGCGGTCAGGAGCTGCGCGTTCCGGGCCGTGGCGCGCCGCGCGGCAAGGGCGGACGAGGCGATTTGCGCTATCGCGTCGAGATCGACGTGCCCGCCGCGACGGGATCGCAGGTCCGCGCCGCAGTCCTCGCGCTCGAGGATGCCGTCGGTGCCGAGGGATGGCGCAGGCGCGGAGCCTTTCGCGCCGCGGTCGCGCGACGTCGCGAGGAGCGATGACCGGCGAGCGTGTCGGCGCCATCGGTGAACAAGCCCTGATTCGGGCGATTCGCGCCCGGATCGCTGCTGGACCGCACGACGGCGTCCTACTCGGCCCGGGCGACGACGCCGCGCTGCTGGCCTGCGCGGCACCTCTGGCCTGGACCCTGGATTGCGTCACAGCCGGCGTCGACTGGTTCCCTGACCGCACACCTGCCGAGGCGATCGGCCACCGGGCTGCCGTCGTCAACCTCTCGGATCTGGCCGCGATGGGTGCGACCCCGAAGTGGCTGCTGCTCGGTTTGGAGCTCGATCCGGCGACGCCCGTCGCGACGATCCTGCGTGGCATCGACGGGCTGGTCGCTGCGGCGAGTGCGGCTGGAGCGGCGGTCGTCGGCGGCGACGTCGGCTTCCGCTCGGGCCCGGACGCATGGACCGCTACTGCATTGGGCGCGGCGCTGGGTATGCCGCTGCGCCGGGACGCCGCCCGACCCGGAGACCGTGTCTGGTTGGTCGGTCCTGTCGGCCTCGCAGGCCTGGGTCTGGCCACACTGCAGCGGGACGACCTCAATGCGCCCTCTTGGCAGGAGCGTGCGCTCTCGGCGCATTTCTGGCCACGCCCACGCGTCAGCGCGGGGATCGCGCTCGCCGCCACCGGTCAGCGCACCGCCGCGATCGACGTCTCGGACGGATTGTTGCTCGACGCAGAACGCGTCGCCGAAGCAAGTGGCGTGCGCCTGACGTTGGACGTCGACCCGACGCCTTGGTTCGACGACGACGCCCGACGTGAGGCGGAGACGGGCGGCTTCGATTGGCGCGCCGCGATCGCTGCGGGCGGCGACGACTATGCGCTGCTGGTCACGGCCGCGGCAGATCGCGACGTCGCGCAGGAATCGGGCGTCGAGGCGTGCTGGCCGGTCGGACGCGTCCTCGCCGGAGCCGGCGTCGAGCTACGCGTCGCGGGCGAAGCGTACCTCGGCCCTTCGGGTGGCTATTTGCACGGCGGGAGTCGGCTTGTCGGTGATGGGGGCTCGCGCTAGGCTCGCGGCCATGGAGCGGCGGGACTTCTTGCAGCTTGGGTTCGGGATCGCGGTCGGGGCGGCGGGCGGATTCCGCTGGATCACGAGCGATTCGCAGGTGCGCCTTTCCGACTCGGATGCACCCGCTGCGCTGATCCCAGGTCTTCTCCTGCGCATCCCGACCCACGGGCCGGAGGGCACCGAGGGCGCGCTGGTGCTGGAACTTCGCCACGCAGGTACGGCGCTCATGACGCACGAGCATCGCTTCGTCGCTGGTCAGACGCTGGAAGTGCCGACACCGACGCCGCCGCTGCGGGCGCCCTATGGCCTGTTCGAGGTCTGGGCCTCGTTGCCGGTGGCTGAGGCGGCGCCGCGCCTGCTCGGAGGGTACGCCATCCGACCGCTGCGGTTCGGCTGCTGATGCGACGCCAACGTCCCCGCTTCTCCACCCTCACGCTGCTGCTCGGGCTCGCCGTGGCGCTCGCGCCCAGCCGCGACTCGCGCGCCGACCAGGACGAGACGCGCGAAGTACCCCCGATCGTATTGCCGCAGGCGCGCGTCGACGCGGTCGATCTCTCTGCGTGGCCGAAGGTGCGCGTCCTCGCAACCATCCTCGACAAGCGCGGGGCTCCGGTCGAGGTCAAGGCGATCCGCAAGCTCGACGTCCTCGACGGCAAGTCGCGCCAGGCCCCACCGCTCGTCCGCTTCAAGAATGGTCAGCCGCTCGACGGGCGGGAAGACGGCAAGATGTGGCCGGCGAGCAAGGCGGGGGTGCCGCACGCCGCCGCGGTCGTCGTCGTCGGCCACCAGCACGAGGCGCTCCGTCTCGGTTCGCTCGGCCGGCGCGTGAAGGAGGCGTTGGGCACCTTGCTCAAGCGCTTCGGCAAGACCGATCGCGGGCAGCTGCTCTGGTACGCCGACCGCATCAAGTCCTGGTGGGGCCTCAAGGGCCGGACATCGACCCTCTCGGACGTCGAGCAGACGCGCAAGGTCTGCGCCGAGGCGCGCTCGGAGGCGCTCTCCGGCGGCCCGATCACGATGGGGTCGGGGGAATCCGAGCCCGAGCCGGGGACCGACCTTTGCGGCCTGCGTGGCGACCTGAAGGACGTTCAGGCCCTGGTCGACGCCAAGGCCTACGAGGGCTATTTCCCGCGCCTGTTCAACCTCGGCGCGCCCTTCTTCGTGCCTTCCCGCTATCCCTGCAAGTTGCCCCGCGACGTGCTCGACCAATTCGGTCCGCTCACGCCGGAGAACCTGCAGCGCAAGAAGGAAGAGCGTGACGCGATGGAGGTGCGAGGCGAGCCGCTCGACTTCCAGACCTCGGCGATGGACGAGGCGATGCGTCTGCTGCTTCGCGAGGCGCATCCGGGTGAACAGAAGTCCCTGATCCTGATCTCGGACGGCAAGGACGGCTACCTCAAGGCCGACGAGCTCTGTCGCCAGGCGCCGCCGGCGCGCTGTGCCGACCTCGGCAAGCGGGATCGCGAGCGCTGCATCAGCGATAGCCTCGAAGACCAGGTCAAGCGCGACCAACAGGAGTTCAAGCGCCACGCGCTGCATTGGATCGGCGCCGCACGCGCTGCCGGGATCCGCATCTTCGCGGTCGGCGTCGGTGCGCTCGGCGAGCGCTGGGAGCTCGACCGCATCCGACTGCTGGCGGAACGCACCGGCGGCACATACCGCGAAGCGGCCGAAGAGAAGGATATCGCGGGAGCGGTCGCCGCCATGGGAGCCGAGATCTTCGAGCAGGTCGTGATCGACTTCGTCCATCAGAGCCCGGAGGCCGTCGCGGAAGAGCTCTCGGTGCGCCTGGACCTCGAGCTCGAGCCGACGATGTTCCGCGGTGACCCGAAGCTGCGCACGCTGGCGTTCACCGTGCCGGTCGCCGAGGTGCCCGGCTGGAAGCAGGTCGTCCGGACCAAGGTCGAGGACGCCCTGATCAAGGCGCAGGACACCCTCGGCTACAAGGTCTACGTCTGGGTCGGGATCGGCATTCTGGTCTTCATCGGCCTCATCACGCTGCTGATCACCTTCTTCGTGTTGCGCGGAATCTTCCGTCTGATCGCGCGCATCTTTCGCCGGGGGGACGCATGAGCAACGACGCGCCGCGCGGCACGATCGAGTACCGCAACGCCCCGGCCAACGCCCAGGAGACGCTGATCGCCGGCGGCCAGAGGATCGAGGTGCCGGGCGCGAAGATCGTCACCTTCGAGGAGGATCGGTCCTGGGATTTCGCCCGGCTGGAGCATTGGGATCTCAACCGGCGCTACGTCTACCCACGACGGAACCAGAAAAAGCAGCCCTGCGAGACCCTGGTCGAGGCGCAGGAAGTCGTCGATATGGTGGTGCTGCACTCGGACATCACCATCGACTCCCGCTCCTGCTTCAACGTGCTGAAGAGCCGCGGCTTCTCCACCCACTTCATGGTCAACTGGGACGGCGTCATCTACCAATCGACGGACGCGGCGAAGAAGGCCATCCACGCCGCCTCGGACTATATCGAGGACGTCAACAACCGCGGCATCGGCATCGACGTCAACTGCCTGCAGATGAACTACGCGCGCGGCGACGCGCCGCAGGCATCCGGGGCGCTGCAAGCGCAATTCGGCCAGGGCGGCGAACGCCGGATGAGCGAGACGATCGAGATCAACGGCGTCCCGTGGCGCTCCTGGGGCTACACGGACCTGCAGTACGACGCGCTGATCAAGCTGCTCTCGGCGCTGCACAAGGCCTTCCCGAAGCTCAAGCTCGCGGCGCCGATCGACGAGCGCGGCGAGGTGATCTGGCAGGTTCCTGCGGAATTCGACCTCGAGCGGATCGGCATCTACGGCCACATGCACCTGACAGCGCAGAAGTTCGATCCGGGCCCAGGCTTCGACTGGGGCCGCGTGCTGCAGGGCCTGGCACAGGAGCACAATTCCTTCCCGCTGGACCTGGTCGAAGGGCGCACGATCGCCAACCTGCTCACCGAACAGAAGGTCAAAGAGGTCGCAGAGCGCTACTACCAGAACACCGAACGCAGCGAGCTCGGCGGCTTCTACCCGATCGGCAAGGGCGGTCAGTGGCACGGCGGCATCCACCTCCACGCCAAGGAGGGGACCCCCATTCGGGCGATGTTCAAGGGCACCGTGGTGGCGGCGCGCAATGGCGACACCGTCCCGGCGGCCGGCTCGAACAACTTCGCGCTGATCCGACACGAGGTGCCCTTCGACCCGCGCGACGAGACGCGGGTCTTCGTCTTCTTCTCGCTCTACATGCACCTCCGGCGCTTCGACCAGGACGTGGATCGACCGCACGATCGCGGTGAGGCGGTGCCGGAAGACGCGTGTCCAGAATGGGTCACAGCCGCCAAGCGCATCGACTCCGGCAAGGAGGACGAAGAAGACGCAGGCGACGAGAAGGACAAGGACAAGGACAAGGACAAGGACAAGGGCAAAGCCAAGGGCAAAGGCAAGGGCAAGAAGGGAAAGCGCCGACGCTCCGACGATGACGACGCGGCCGACGCCGACGCCGAAGACCGTGGCGACGAGGAAGACGCCGAGGCGCTCGACCCGGAAGAAGCCGCCGCCCAGGTCCGTCCCTTCCTCGGCGTCGACAAGCACCTCTCGGCGCTGCGTCGCGGCGACGTCGCCCTCTTCGACATCAGCGGCAAAGACCAGACCCGTGTCGCCGCCGGCGATATCATCGGCAAGGTCGGCGTCTGGGGTGAGGAGGCGGACTCGGACGAAGAGGGCGTTCTGCACGTCGAGATCTTCGCCGACAATACCTGGCGTCAGGTCGTCGACCTGCTCGGCACCCACGGCGAGCATTGGGTCGAGCTGCAGGCGGACGTCGACGACAACCTCACGGTCGACACCGACGATCTGCTGCGCGTGATCATGCCGGACGCAGGCGCGCGACGCCGCCACAAGCTCGACAATTACGCATTCTCGGCGCGCTCGGTGACGAGCGACGATATCCTCGAGTTCTACAATCGCGACGTCGTCGACGATGTGCAGAAGCGCTGGGTCCGCCGCTCGATCACGCGACACGTCAGCGAGTGGAGCGACGGCGTCGATTGGTTCAAGTCGATGGTGAAGGCCGAAGGTTGGGATGAACGGATCGATGAGATCGAGCGCGTCCTACAAGACGAGCAGGGCCGCTGGGTCCGCACCCTCTTCGCCCGCGAGCTCTACCGCCACCTGCCCTTTGTCTGGCTCAACGGCAAGGTCGTCGAGCACATCGGCCTCGACACCGGCGGCAACTGGGACGGCCAACTGACCTTCTTCCACCCGATCCACTTCCTGATGTGGATGACGTTCCACACCAATACGCGGCTCCGCGTGCTGGCCAAGGGACGTTCGAAGAAGCAGCTCAAGGCCCTCCGAGCGAAAGAGCGGAAGAAGGCCGAGGAGCGCCGGATGCGCGGCGAGATCCCCGAGGATTTCGACCACGCCAGCGAATTCGACGCCGAGGACCTCGCAGAAATTCGCGATCCTGCGCAGGTGCTGGAAGATCTCTGGAGCCTGTCGCCCATGCAGGGTGACTGGGAGCGCGCCGAACCATGACACGCATTGCTTTCTACCCCGGCTCCTTCGATCCGATCACCAACGGCCACGTCGGCATCGTCCGACGCGGTCTGCGCCTCTTCGACCGCGTGATCATCGGCCTGCTGCAGAACCACAGCAAGACGCCCCTCTTCGACCTCGAACGCCGTAAGGAGCTGATCGAGGCTGTCTTCGCGGGCGACGACGCCGTCGAAGTGCGAGTCTTCTCGGGCCTCATGGTCGAAGCTGCCATCGACGCGGGCGCGATCGCCGTCCTACGCGGCCTGCGTGGCGTCGCGGACTTCGACTATGAGCTGCAGCTCTCGACGATGAACAAGCGCCTGGCGCCGCGGCTGGAGACGGTCTTTCTGATGACCGAGGCCGAGCACTTCCACGTCTCGTCGAAGTTGGTACGCGAGGTGGCGAAGCTCGGTGGCGACGTCACGGGCGTGGTGCCGAAGGTCGTCGATGACGCCCTCCGGGTGCACTTTCAGAAGGGCTAGAGACGCGATCAAAAAGTCGCCACAGGCGACTTCTTGACGCGGCTCGTGGAGGGGGAAGGTTCGCGAGAACCACGCTTCTCGCGACCTGGGGCCGCCTAGCCCCCCAGAGAACAGAAGAGAGACTCGGCCAGAAAATGCGAAACTGCATTTTCTGGTCGCGTCTCTAGAAGGGCCGCTTCATCGCCTCGGTGATGATCCGGTCGCTGAAGGTCTTGCGGAACTGCACGCCCTGGTACTGAAAGTCGCGGCGCGCGAGCACGAAGAAGACCGACGGCTTGAAGATGCGACCTTCGATCTCGGCCACGCCGAGGTCGACCGAGCTCGATCCGCTCCGGTCGTAGTCGCTCACCTTGATGTTGCCCTTACCACGAACGGATTTGCGTCCACCTTCCTGACCCATGGCGAGGGCCGGGAAGAGCAGCGATGCGCCGAGCAAGAGCGCGCCGATTCGGAGGGTGGCAGTGCTTCGCATGGTGGCTCCTGTCGTGGCCCGTGCAGGCAGCTTCAGCCCGCGGTCGGCGGGGGCGGCGGCGGCGCGTCATCCGCCGGAGGGGGCGGAGGCGCGTCGTCGGCGGGAGGCGGCGGAGGCGGCGTGTCGTCCGCCGGCGGGGGCGGAGGCGCGTCGTCCTTTTTCTCGTCGGCCGGCGGCGGCGGCGGCGCATCACCACCACCGTCGCTCGGCGGCGGCGGCGGCGGCGGAGCCGTGTCGCCACCGTCGCTGGGCGGAGGCGGCGGAGCGTCACCACCACCGTCGGCAGGCGGGGGCGGCGGCGGCGGAGCCGTGTCGCTCGGCGGCGGCGGAGGCGGCGGTGCGCCACCATCAGCGGGCGGGGCCGGCGGAGCCGTGTCGCTCGGCGGCGGCGGAGGCGGCGGCGGTGGCGGCGACGCGCCTCCACCATCAGCAGGCGCAGCACCACCATCGGCGGGCGGCGGCGGCGGCGGCGGAGCCGCGTTCGGATCGGCCGGAGGCGCGTTCGGGTCGGCCGGCGGCGCATTCGGGTCGGCTGGCGGCGCGTTCGGGTCAGCCGGCGGCGCGTTCGGGTCAGCCGGCGGCGCGTTCGGGTCAGCTGGCGGCGCGTTCGGGTCAGCCGGCGGCGCGTTCGGATCGACAGGAGGTTGCTTCGCTGCCTCTTCGGCCTTCTTCCGCTCCTCTTCTTCGAGGCGCTTCTTCTCTTCTTCCTGGTACTTCTTCTGCTCTTCCTCGGCCTTTCGCGTGTCGATCGCGATCTTCTTCATATTCTTCGCTTCTTCGATGTAGTCCGTGACCGGATCGTCCTTGGACAACTGGCCGGGACCCACGAGGTTGCGGTAGGCGTTGAAGTACTCCATCGCGCGGTCGTAGCGGGCGATCTGATCCTCCATCAAGTCCTTGTTCTCGAGGTAGAGGATGCCCATGTTGAAGTGCGGCGCGGGATGGTTCGGGTTCTGCTTCATCGCGCGCTCGTACTCGGCCTTCGCCTTGAGCGCGCGGTCGGAGAGCTTGCTGATGCGGTAGGCGTTGCCGAGGTTGACGCGGGCCTCGAAGAACTCGGGGTCGAGCTCGAGCGCACGGGTCAGCGAGTCGATGGCGTCCTGGTCGCGCTTGGCGGCGATCCAGGTGATGCCCAGGTTGTTCCACGCCTCGGCGTAATCCGAGCGATACTCGACGGCCTTGGTGAAGTGGTTGCGGGCCTCCTCGTAGCGCTCCTTCGCGAGCGCGATCTGACCGAAGAGGTAGTAGATATGGGCGAGGCCGTGCTCTTTGCTCAGCGACTCGGCCGCCGTTCCACGCATGCCGTTGCTGCCGCGCTGACGTCGCACATCGTACTTGCTCAGGGTCGCCTGGCCCTCGGTCGGCGCTGTCGCGACCTGTGTACCCTCTTGCTCGGGCTTGTTCGTGTAGAGGTCGAACGCCTTGTTCAGCGAGAGCAGCGCGAGGCCCTCGCGGCCCAGGGCGAGGTAGGTCGCACCGAGGATGCGCAACAACTCGGGGTTGTCGTAGTCCAGCTTGATCGCGTCGATCAGGACCTGCTGTGCCTCGAGCGGCCGCTTCCGTCCGAGCAGCGCCTCTGCCTTGGCTGCGCGGAGCATCACGTCTTGCTTCCGCTTTGCGAGCGCCTCGTCGACGACGGCCAACGCGTTGTCCGGCTGCTTTGCGCGGATGTAGATGACAGCGAGCAGGTACACCGCGCGCGAGTACGTCGGGTTGAGCGCGATCGCCTTCTTCAGGCTGTCGATGGCCTCACCACCGGCCCCGGTTCGCCACTGCACATAGCCCAGGTTGTACCAGGCAGTCGCGGAGTTGGGATCGTTGGTCGTGGCCGACTGGAAGCGCTGGCGAGCGTCGAAGTAGTTGCGCTGCTCGAGCAACTGCAGACCCTCTTCGATCGAGGCCGATGCCGAGCTTGCATCGAAGCGACGGTAGGTCGGCGAGTCGGGACCAGCGGGTGAAGCGGCGTCTGGCTGCGCAGTGTCGGCGCCCGCTGCCTCCCCCTCGGCGGCCGTGGTCGGCGTGGGCGTACCGGGTGCTGGAGCGGCGTCAGGTTGTGCAGGTGTCGCGGCGCCCGGCTGCGTCCCAGCGGCTGGAGCATCCGGGGTCGGGGCCGGCGGAGCAGCCTCGTCGCCACCCGGCGGCGGCGGTGGGGCGGGTTCATCCGCAGCGGCAGCAGGTGGCTGATCGCTGAGGTTGCTGGTCGGGGCAGTCTCGGCACCGCCACAGCCCTGGAGCGTGAACGAGGTCAGGGCGCCGGCGGCGAGCCACCAGCGCAGCTGCGCGTGGACTCGCGACATCATCGGAGCTCCCTATCCGGCGCGGGTACCACGCCTTGCGGGTCGGCCTGAAGGCGCTGTGCCTCCTTGAGCAGCGGGTACTCTGCCGGCTTGTATTTGTTGATGGCGGCGCGAAGCTTGCCCACCCACTCGTTGACGACGCCCTTGCTCTCGGCGTCCTTGAGCGCGGCTTCGAGGCTCGCGATGGCCTTGTTCTCGATCTGCGCACCGACCTGCTCGAGGATCTCGGCGAGCTGCTCCTGCTCGTCGTCGGAGAGGTCTTCCGGCGTCGGCGCCTGGTAGATGGTGCGCGCGAGGTGCTGCAGCGCCTTGGCGCGGTAGAGCATCGCGGCATAGGACCAGTTCTGCGACCCGTAGAAGGCGACCTTCTCGAGGTAATCCTTGTAGAGACCACCGTCGCGGACCATGTACTCCTGGCCCGTGTCGGGGTTCTTCTTCTTCTCTTCCGCGCCGAGGGCGATATCGAGCATCTTGCGGAGCTGCTTCTGCAGATCCTGCATCTGCTTGGTCGGCGACATCCGCGGGTTGGCCTCGAGCTTCATCTTCATGAAGGCGTCGAAGCGGGGCTCCATCAGCCGGAACTCGGCCTCGGCAGCCGCAGCCGCCTCGGCGCCGCCGTTCTTCTCGTAGCCGCCCTTCTCGAACTCCTTCACGATCTGATTCCAGAGCGCGAATTCCTTCTTGCTGTCGCCACGGCTGCGGTAGGTATTCGCGACCATGGTCCAGGCCTTGAAGATCTTGTCGCTGGCGTCGCGATCCTTCTTGTAGCGGTCGACGAAGGTGAACAGGGCCTTGATGTGGCCCGGAACGTCGCCCTTCTTCTCGTAGCACTCGGTGATGCGCCAGTTCGCTCGATCGACATCGCTCTTGTGCTTGATGTCGCCGTTGAACTTGCGAACGATCTCCTCGTTCAGCTCGATCGCGAGGTCGTAGTCGCCGTTGCGGAAGGCGAGGTTGGCCGAGTTCAGCAGCGCGTCGATGCCCAGCTTGCCGTTGGGGTCGAGGCGGTAGAGCTCGCGGAAGTTCGCGATGGCTTCGGGGATCTGGAAGAAGTTGTACTGCAGCTGGGCGCGCTTGTTGATGACGTCGAGCAGGCTCTTCTGGTTCTGCTCGCGCTCCTTCTCGATCTGCTTCGCCGTCTTCTTGATCGGCTCGCCGTCTTCGTTGGTCTCGACGTCGCCCTTGCCCTCGAGCGCGTCGCGCAGGACCTTCTCGGCGATATTGAGCGCCTCGAAGCATTGGTCCCACTTCTCGGCCTTGTAGTAGAGGGCCAAAGCGTTGAGCAGGGCCTGCTTCTTCACGTCGGTCTTCGGCGTCTCGTGACGGAGGCGCTTGTACTCGTCCGCGGCTTGCTCGTAGCTCTTCCGAGCCTGGGCATGGAGGAGGAAGGCCTTGTTCGGATCCGTCTCGGCACGCGCGGCGGCGGCGACCTCGTCGGCCTTGGCCATCAGGCCCTCGGCCTTGCGGGCGATCTCGCCCAGGAAGATGGTGCGCAGGGTGTTCTTGACCAGCTTGATCTGGTCTTCCGGCACCAGGCCTTCCTTCTCCATGCGCTCGGCGACCTTCTTCATGCCGTCGACGTCACGCTCGATCTGGTAGCTGGTCAGCAGGTTCTTCGCCGCCTCGAAGGCCTGCGGGCTCTTCGGGAACTTGGTCAAGATCGCGTCGAAGCGGAAGCGCGAGGACCAGAACTCCGGCGTCAGGTCCTTGTGTGGCTGATCCTTCCACGGGTCGAAGTGCCGGTTCTTGTAGAGGAGCTCGGCCGCCTTGAGGGCCAGCTTCTGTGCCCGGTCCGGCTCTTCCTTGTTGGTCGCACCGGAGCTGACGTAGCCGTCGACAGACTTGATCCAGTCAGCGATCGCGCGGTCGACCGAGAGCGGCTTGACCGGCACGGTCTCGGTGGCGTCCTTGTTCGCAGCGATATCCTTGTCGTCCGCCTCTTGGCTGGGGCGGATCTCGGCGACCATGCGCGAGGGCAGCTTCTCGGGATCGTCGACCGGGTAGGCGGCGCGCGACACCAGCAGCTTCTCGGTCGCCATGATGCTCGAGAACGCGGCTTCCTCGGTGTAGTCGAGCGCGTTGCCCTCGTCGTCCTTGCCCTTGGCACCCTTCCAATCGCGGACGGTGTCGTAGTACTGGACCGACTTCTTCATGCTCGCGCAGGCGTCCTTGATGGTCTGCACGTTCTCGGCTGGGTACGGCAGCAGCTCGCCGTCCGGTCCCAGGAGCAGGCTGCCGTCCGGCTTGCGCAGAGCGTCGCAGAGACGACCGGCGAAGAAGTAGACGTCCGCGATGGTCCAGGCGAGGGAGTACGCATTCTCTGCGGCTGGGTCGGCGTTGTAGAGCGTCTCGTATTCCTTCGCGGCTTCGCCGTATTTGGCGAGCGCCTCCTGCTCCTTGCCGGCGGCGCGCAGCTGCTGCGCCTGGGCGTGGATCAGCTGGGCGAAGTTCATCCGGACCTGCTGCAGCATATCGGCGACCTGGGTCGCGAGCTCGCGGTCTTGGCCCCACTTCTCGAACCACGGGGTGCCGGGCGAGAACATCTCGAGATATTTGCGGCGCTCGGCGATCTGCCGATCCATGGCCTCGGTGGCCATCTGCAGGCCGAGCATCGCCTCGACGTTGTTCGGGTTCTTCTTCAGCTCCATCGTGTAGGAGGTATGCGCCGCGGCGAGCAGGTCGACCGCGCGGATGATCTTCTTCTGGATCGCCTGCGCCTCGCGCTCCATCGGCCACGTGTCGACCACGTGCGACATGATGCGCACACCCTGGCGGTAGTACTCGTCTTCGGCCTGCTCGAGCAGGGCGTTGCCGTACTCCATGAGCACTTCGCGGACGTACGGCTTGCCGTTCATCAGGCTCTTGCGAACCTCCTCGCGGGCCGAGAAGTTGCGCTGCAGCGTGGCGAGCGGCTCGCCGCCGAAGACGCTCATCCAGTTCGGGAACTCGGTGAGGTCGGGCTCGAGGACGCACGAGGTGTAGAGCAGCGCGCGCAGCTTCGGGTGGAGCTGAACGCACTCGCCCTTCGCCTCTTCGCCGCCGAAGTCGTCGCAGCCGTCGTCGTCCCAGGAGGGCTCGGCCAGCGACTTGGCGAGGTACTCGACCGCTTCCTTCCGGAGGTTACCGCCCTGGCCGTCCTCGGGGATCTCTTTGCCCTCGGCCTTGGCAGCGGCGCGCTTCGCCGGCAGCTCCTCGTCGTAGTATTCGATGAGCGTCTGGAACCAGCGCACCGCCTCGGGGTAGCGGTACATCTGGAAGTACGACCACCCGAGCTTGTACAGCGCGAGGGCGTACATCTTCGGGTCCTTGGTCGCGGCGGCGCGCTTGTAGGCGTCTGCTGCTTGCTCGAATTCGTTGCTGTCGAAGTAGAGCTCACCGACGCGCAGCCACGCCTCGGCGATGTAGGTCGACTTCGGGTAGTGCTTCTCGAGGCCCGAGAGCGTGGCGATGGCCTGGTCGGTCTGGCCCATCTCGGCTTCGCAGAAGCCTTGCAGGTAGAGCGCGGCGTCGGCGTTGCGGTAGTTCGGCCAGCGACGCGGCAGCGTCACGCCGGCGAGTCGCCCCGAGAGCGGCTCCATCCGCGTTCCCGGCGGAACCCAGTGCAGGTACTTGTAGATCGCGATGCTACGCCCGAAATCCTTGTCCTTTTCGGTCGGCGGATCGAGCAGCTTGCCGCGGTTGTAGAGGTCGAGGTTCTTGTCGTAGTTGTCGATCGACTTGTTGTACTCGTCGAGGCTGTCCTCGTAGTAGAGCTCGGCCAAGCGGAAGAGCGCGTCGGGGGTGTACCGGTCGTGCTCGCGGTGGCGGAAGATGAAGCCCTCGAGGCGCTCGATCGCCGATTTGCGCAGGGCCACCTGCTCGGCGTCGATCTTGTCGATCTGGTTCTGGTAGGTCTTCGCGATGCCGCGCTGACGCTTGACGATCTCGTCCTGGATGTACTCGCGGACTTCTTCGCGGTACTCGCGCGCGGCGTCCTTGTAGGCCTTGTATGCCGCTTCGAACGCGCGACCCTCGGCCTTGATGCGGGCCGGATCGTCGATCTCCTCGCCGCCGCTGTCGCGGTAGCGCGGCATGCGCTTGACGTTCGGGACCTGCGCCTGCGCAGCGGTGGCGAAGAGCAGGAGGGCAGCCGCGGTGAGGCGTGCGAAGGTGCGCATCGTCTGCAGGTTCCGTTGAGTGAGGCTCATTCTGCGGCCTCCTCTTCGTCATCGTCCACGGTCAGCGACTCCAGCGTCTTCTGCAAGGTGCCGACCTGGTGGCTGCGCTCGTCCTGGAGCTTGCGGATCTCGTTGAACTTATCCTGCTTGCGCTGCCATGCGACATCGACCAAGCCGAGGTCGGCCTCGAGCACGATGTCGGACAAGCGGGCCTGCGCACGGCGGATGGTGGTGTAGCCGATGTCGCGCGCGAGGCGGCGCGACATGGACTCGTACTGTCCGACCGAGACCTGGTAGCCGGCGATGTTGATCCGCTCGCGGGCGAGGACATTGCTGATCTCCTTGGTCTTCTCGCTGACGCGCTGGTCGATGAGGCGGAAGATGCCGGCGATCTCGACCAGGGTCTGATCAATGCGACTCCGCATCGCGTTCAACTCCGCACCGTCAGCCGTGACCTTGCCAGCGGCACGGGCCGCGCCAAGGTAGGCAGCCTGCAGGGCGCGCTGGTTGGCGAGCAGGGCTCCACGGATGCGTGACTCTTGCAGATCGACAGCGTCGCCGCTGCCCATCCGCGAAGCGTCGAGCTCCAGGCCCTGCTGCAGGTCCTCGACCTCGCGGGCGACCTGGCGGAGCTGCATCTTGACCTCGTCGAGGCCGGCGCGAATCTCCGCTTCCTTCTCCTTCGGCATCGGCGTTGCGTCGGCGCCGAAGAGCCGCTCGCTGAGCAGCTTCTCGACGGCTTGCAGCTCGTCGCGGAGCGTCGTCAGGTTGGAACGGAGCAGGCTGATCTGGGCGGCCGACTCGTTCAGGGCGTTGTCGACCCGTGACTGGCGCTGGTTGTAGGCGCGGGCAGTCGCCGGGATCCGCTTGAAAGCCTCGAAGAGCTTCTTGTTGAGGCGCTCGAGGGCCTTGATCCGCTCGGCTTCGGGCCCTTGGTAGGTGCCCTCGGCGGTCTTCCCTGCGAGGGCGATGGCGCGTTGGCCGAGTATGACGAGGCGGTTTTCGTGCTCGAGCGTACGGATCCACGCCTCGCGCATCTTGGGGAACATCTCGATGCGGGCGCTCGAGCCGAGCGCTGCCGTCAAGGTCTTGGCGAGCCGCGCCGATTCGGCGACGTCACGCTTCTCTGCGGCCATCTCGTCGAAGAGGGAGACGACACGCGCCATGTCGGGATCGTTCTCGATATACCGCGCGACGCGCTCGGAAACCGGCCGGACGACGCCGAGGTCATTGCTGCCACGCAGCAGGAGCCAGTTGAAGAATTGCTCGAGGAGTTCCGTGCTGCGGGAAAAGCGCGTCAACTCGCCATTGATCGCGGCGAAGCGCTCGACGACGTCCTTGTAGGAGCCGTCGGCCGCATCGTACTCCTTCAGCAGCAGATTGATCCGACCACGGAGCACGGCGGCCTCGACCGCGATGCGATCGTCGGCAGTGCCGACCACGAGCAAGTCGAGCGAGGCGAGCGCGTTGCGCGGCTTGTTGGCGGCGACTTGAACGCTGGCGAGTTCGAACATCGCCGTCTCGTAGAGCGCGGAGCCACGGCCGACGGATTGGTAGCCTCGGATCGCTTCGTCGTAGTTCTTCGCGTCGAGCTGCAGGCGAGCCATCGCGACGTTGGTGTAGTCGAGCACCAGGGCCGTGGGGCGCTGCGCCGGATCCGCGCTGGCACCAGCCGAGAGGACGTCGCGGAACTCGCGCATCGCCTCTTCTTTCTTGCCGAGGCGGACCAGGATCGCGCCGAGGTAGAAGCGGGCGGGGGCCCAGACCTTCTCGCCGACCGAGACCTGACCGAGGTATTTGCGTGCGTCCTCGAACATGCCCGCGGCGAGGAAGGACCGGCCGAACTGGAAGAGTAGCTCGCTGCGGCGCTTGCCCGGCGGGATCTGGTTCAAGAAGGTCGCGTATTGGGCGACGTCCTGGTAGCGGCGCAGCCGAATGGCGACGTCGGCGAGGAGCTGGACCGCGTCCTCGAAATGGCTCCCACCAGCGCGCTTGGTGACGAGCTCGAGGTAGGACTTGGCAGCCATGTAGTTGCGCTGCCAATAAAGTGCCGAGCCGAGCATGAAGAGGGCGTCGTAGTAGTCGCGCGTCTTGGAGAATTCGGGCTGGTAGACGAGGTCGTAGAGCAGCACCGACGCGACTGGATAGTTGCGGCGCTGGTAGGCAAGGCTCGCGTCGACGAAGCGCTTGTCGAAGGGGTAGCGCCGCTCGCGTGCGATCGCCGTTCGGACTTCGTTGCCGGTGTGGCGCACCGCGGCCGTGACGTTGTTGACCTCGTTGGCCAACGTGCGACCTGTGTCGGCTGCCACGACCGGTGATGCCGTGCCGAGAGCCATCGCGACGAGCACGACGGACCCGCCGACGCGACCCAGGACGCGTCGTCGACCAAGGCACAGGGCCTGGGAAACCCCGTGAGGGAAGGCCATCCGTCTCCCCCTACTGCTTCGCCGCGGCCGGCTGCGACTTGGCCTTGTTCTGAAGCTGCTTGACCTCGTAGCGGATGTACGGCTTGTCCTCGAGCTCGGTGCCGATGCCACCGCGTTCGTAGCCGACGATCGAGACCGAGGTAATCCGCCCCTTGGCGGCATAGAAGGTGTAGGAGGACTTCAGCTTGAACGTGTAGCCGTTGAGGTAGGTGAACACGCTCGAGCTGCCCTTGTAGACCAACTCGACGTTGAGCGTGTGGTTGCCCGGGATAATCGAGCCGTTGTAGATCTCGAAGTCCTTGCGCTTGGTCAGCATGCCGTTGGAGTTGTCCTGGTAGTAGATCTTGCGACCGTCCAGCCAGTAGAGCACGTGATCGAGCTCGAAGAAGTTGCCCATCTCGTTGCGATGGCTGAGCACGGCGCGAGACTCCGCGATGACGTTGTCGAGGATCTGCTCCTTCAGCAGCAGCAGGCGCGTCTTCGTGTTGAAGATTCGCTCCTTGATGCCGACGACGCGCTCCTCGATCTCGCGCAGCCGCGCCTCGTAGCGCGCGTCGCCGCTGCGCTCGGAGGCGGCGGCCTCACCCTCGGCGGCTTCCGAGTCGGCGGCGGCCGGAGCTGCGGCAGGGGCTGCGGCAGGGGCTGCCGCCGCGGCGGGCGCGGCCGCAGATGGTGCAGCGGCCGCCGGCGCAGCGGCAGGGGCCGGATCCGCGGGTGCGGTCTCTGCGGCCGGTGCCGGCTGGGCCCAAGCTGCTCCTGACAGAATCACCAATACGGCTGTCAAGATGACGGTGAAGCGAAGCTCCTGCATCGATCCCTCTCGTCCCGGTCGCGACGTGCGCGGATGCGGGACTCTGCATGCGCGCGACGCCGCTTGTAGCAGACGTCGTGGTGCGCGCCTACGCCACGCAGCGAGTTTTTTGCCGCGCGACGCAGCACCGCGTGGTCTTCCCACGCGGTGCAGAATTCGACGTCAGCCCGAGATCACGAAGGAAATCCTCTGTGAGTCGGGCGACAGTGGGGAAGTATAGGACTCGACCCAAGGAGCGTCAATTCCGCCGACCAAGTGATACCCATGAAGTTGCAAGTGCTTTTGCTGGATGTGAGAAAACCGAAAGGTTCTCGCAGGGCCGGGCTCATGCCTCGTCGAGCGGATGCCACGGGCCATCTGCGATCTCGGGCTCGGCCCCGGGCAGCATGTCGAGCACGGCGTCCAGCCAGGCGTCGAGCCCCTGCCGTGCAGCTCCCGACATTCCGCAGAGCGGGGAGCGGCCGACGCGGGGCCGAAGATCGTCGAGCAGGGCGGGCAGCAAATCGCCGGCGACATCGGACTTGTTGACGATGATGATCGACGGCCGCGCGGCGAGTTCCGGATCGAAACGGCCAAGCTCCCCGCGCAGCGTCGTGAGTTGTTGCTCCAGCGGCTCGATCGCGGTCGGGTCGAGGACATAGGTCATCACCGCGCAGCGCTCGACGTGGCGCAGGAAGCGGTGGCCGAGTCCGGCGCCCTCGGCCGCGCCCTCGATCAAGCCAGGGACGTCGGCGACGGTGAAGATGCGACCGCGGTGGCGGACCACGCCCAGGTTGGGAACCAAGGTGGTAAAGGGATAGTCGGCGACCTCGGCCTTGGAGGCGGAAACGGCGCGAATCAGCGTCGACTTGCCGGCGTTGGGCAAGCCGACCAACGCGACGTCCGCGAGCAGATGCAGCTCGAGTCGCAGGGTCCGTGTCACGCCCGGCAGGCCGGGATTGGCCTTGTCAGGGGCCTGCCGCGTGGAGGTCTTGAAGTGCCAGTTGCCCCATCCGCCGTTGCCGCCTTCCGCGACAACAACGCGGTCGCCGTCGGACACCAGATCGGCGATGAGCTCTCCTGTCTCGTCGTCGTGCACGGCCGTTCCTGGCGGGACCTTGAGGACCAGGGCCGGAGCGCTCTTGCCGCTGGACCTGCTCTCCGCTCCAGGCGCGCCATCCTTGGCATGGAAACGCCGCTTGTGGTGGAAGTTGTAGAGGCTTCGCGAACGGGCGCTGGCCTGGATCACGACGTCGCCGCCGCGACCACCGTCGCCGCCGTCGGGACCGCCGAGCGGGACGTGCTTCTCGCGCCGGAAGTGTCGGCTTCCGTTGCCCCCGGTGCCGCTGCTGACGATGATTTTGGCTTGGTCGATGAATTTCATGGGGCTCCGCTGGACGTTGACAACGAAGGTTGTGCCGAGCGCCCGGAAGGCTAGTTATTCTGGCCGGCCCCGCGGCGCAAGTCCGAGGCGGGAAAAGCGTGCGCGGACCACCAAGGGTGCGGGTGCTGAAAAATTTGACCACAAGATGTTGTGGACGACTCTCGATCGTGGCGGGCCGGCGAGCGCGCATGCGGAGGGCGTCATGGGCAAGCGGAAGGAAACGATGCAGGTGACGATGGACGAGTCGATGGCGGATGCCACGACGCCCGACGAAGCGGCCGCGGCCGCGGTCTGGCAGCAGACACAGCGCCGACCGGCGGGGGCCGAGGGGCTGCGCTTCGCGCGCCGCAACACCCGCGCGGGCGTCCACCCCTTCGAAGAGGTGGCCTGGGAGATCCGCGACGCGGTGATCAAGGGCACCGACGGCAAGGCCGTCTTCGAGCAGCGCGGGGTCGAGTTCCCGCGGGCTTGGTCGCAGACCGCGACGCAGGTCGTCACCAGCAAATACTTCCGTGGCCATCTCGGCAGCGAGACGCGTGAGCGCTCGGTGCGGCAGCTGATCGGGCGGGTCGCCGAGACCATCGCGCGCTGGGGTCGGCAAGCCGGCTATTTCGCCAGCCCGGAGGACGGCGACGCCTTCGAGGCCGAGTTGACCTGGCTGCTGCTGCACCAGCGGGTGAGCTTCAACTCGCCGGTCTGGTTCAACGTCGGTGTCGAAGAGAAGCCGCAATGCTCGGCCTGCTTCATCAACTCGGTGGCAGACTCGATGGACTCGATCCTGCGGCTGGCGCACACCGAGGCGATGCTCTTCAAGGGGGGCTCGGGCGCTGGCAGCAACCTCTCCTCGATCCGCGGCAGCAAGGAAATGCTCGCCGGTGGTGGCCAGGCCAGCGGTCCGGTGAGCTTCATGCGCGGCTTCGACGCCTTCGCCGGCGTCATCAAGTCGGGCGGCAAGACCCGCCGCGCCGCGAAGATGGTCATCCTCGACGCGGACCACCCCGATATCGTGGAGTTCATCCGCAGCAAGGCACACGAGGAGCAGAAGGCGTGGGCGCTGATCGACGCCGGCTACGACGGCAGCTTCAACGGTGAGGCCTACAGCTCGGTCTACTTCCAGAACGCCAACCACTCGGTGCGGGTGACCGACGACTTCATGCAGGCGGTCGAGACCGATAGCGCTTGGCAGACCCGAGCGCGCAAGGACGGCGCAGTAGTCGAGAGCCACCCGGCGCGGGCGCTGATGCGCGAGATCTCCGAGGCCGCTTGGCTCTGCGGTGATCCCGGCCTGCAGTTCGATACGACGATCAACCGTTGGCATACCTGCCCGGAGACCGACCGGATCCGCGCCAGCAACCCCTGCTCGGAGTACATGTTCCTCGACGATTCGGCCTGCAATCTGGCGAGCCTGAACCTGCTCTCCTTCGTCCGCGAGGATGGCGAGTTCGACACCGAGGCCTTCCGCGCCGCGGTCGAGCTGACGCTGACGGCGCAGGAGATCCTGGTCGACTTCGCCAGCTACCCGACCGAGCTGATCGGCGCGAACTCGCACCGTTTCCGCCCGCTCGGCCTGGGTTACGCCAACCTCGGCGCGCTGCTGATGACCCGCGGCCTGCCCTACGACTCCGAGGAGGGCCGCAGCTACGCCGGCGCCATCACCGCGCTGATGCACGGCGCGGCGGCGGCGCAATCTGCCAAGATGGCCGGCCAGCTCGGGCCCTTCCCCGGCTACGACGAGAACCGAGACGCGATGCTCGGCGTGATGCGCCAGCACCGCGCCGCGGTCGGCGAGATCGACCCCTCGCACGTGCCGCTCGAGCTCTACGGCGCGGCCCGCAAGGTGTGGGGCGAGGTCAGCCAGCTCGGCCAGGCCCACGGCTTCCGCAACGCGCAGCTCACGGTGCTCGCGCCGACCGGCACCATCGCCTTCATGATGGATTGCGATACGACCGGCGTGGAGCCGGATATCGCGCTGGTGAAGTACAAGAAGCTGGTCGGTGGCGGCACGCTGAAGATCGTCAACCGGCAGGTCGCGCGTGGCCTGCAGCGACTCGGCTACGACGCCGAAGCGATCGCCGCGATCGAGGCCTTCGTCGACGAGCACGACACCATCGAAGGCGCGCCCGGACTGCGCTCCGAGCACGAGGCCATCTTCGACTGCGCCTTCCGCGCGCCGAACGGCCACCGCTCGATCGCGCCCATGGGCCACCTGAAGATGATGGCGGCGGTGCAGCCCTTCCTCTCCGGTGCCATCAGCAAGACCGTGAACCTGCCGCACGACGCGACCGTCGAGGACGTCGAGCGGAGCTACCTCGCGGCGTGGAAGCTCGGCCTGAAGGCGGTGGCGATCTACCGCGACGGATCGAAGCGGATCCAGCCGCTCTCGACCCGCAAGGACAAGCCGGTCGGTGCCGGCGCGCTGAAGGCGGTGACCCCTGCCGAGCCCGTCGCGGCGACTCCGGCTCCGGTCGCGCCGGCCCAGCCGCGACGCCGCAAGCTGCCGGACGAGCGGGCCGCGATCACGCACAAGTTCAGCATCGCCGGGCACGAGGGCTACGTCACCGTCGGCCTCTACGAGGACGGAACGCCCGGCGAGCTCTTCGTCGTCATGGCGAAGGAAGGCTCGACCATCTCCGGCCTGCTCGACGCCTTCGCGACCAGCGTCAGCATGGCGCTGCAATATGGAGTGCCGCTGGCGGTGCTCTCCGAGAAGCTGAGCCACACGCGCTACGAGCCCTCGGGGTTCACGCCGAACCCGGATATCCGCTTCGCCAAATCGGTCACCGACTACATCTTCCGCTGGCTGGCGCTGAAATTCCTCGACGGCGGCCGCACCACCGCGGTGGTCGCGCCGGCTCCGGTCGTGACCACATCGGTCCCGGCCACGCCATCCGCCAGCGTCGGCGGCTCGGCGCAGATGGTCGACGACGGCTACCGGACCAGCCTCGACGCGCCGCCGTGCCACGCCTGCGGCACGCTGATGGTCGTCAACGGCGCCTGCCACAAATGCCCGAACTGCGGCGAGACCTCTGGCTGCAGCTAGGTTTCCCAGCGAATCAGCGACGGCTCCATCCCCTCGGGGGGCACGCGGCCGAGGAGCTGCAGCACCGTCGCCGCGACGTTGCCCAGGCCCGCCTCCGGGAGGTCGTCGCGCAGCCGCCAGCCACCCCGCGGATCGACGATGGTCAGCGGAACGGGAGCCAAGGTATGACTGGTCCGCGGCAGCGGCGCGCCGTCGGCTCCGCGCTGCGGGGCGCCTTTCTTGTCGCGCAACCACATATCGTCGGCGTTGCCGTGATCGGCCGTCAGCAGCAGCACCGCGCCCGCATCGCGGCAGGCGTCGAGCAGGCGCCCGACCTCGGCGTCCACCGTCTCCATGGCGCGGACGGTGGCTGGTAGGTTGCCGGTGTGGCCGACCATATCGCCGTTGGCCCAGTTCAGCCGCAGCAGCGCCGGAGCGGGCGCAGCGTTGAGCGCGGCGATGGCCGCGTCGGTGATCGCCGCGGCCTGCATCGCGGGGGCCTGGTCGAAGGAGATCCGGTCGCTCTCGATCTCGCGCCAAGTCTCGAGCTCCGGGTCGAGCCGCTCGCTGCGGTTGCCGTTCCAGAAGTAGGTGACGTGGCCGAACTTCTGCGTCTCGCTGACGGCGAATTGGCGCAGACCGGTCGCGACCAGGTACTCGCCCATCGTGCAGCGAATCGTCGGCGGGGCGACGAGGTAGCGCGTCGGCAGGTGGGCGTCGCCGTCGTATTGCATCATCCCGGCGAAGCGCGCGTCCGGCCGGCGGCCCCGGTCGAAGGCGGCGAAGTCGTCGCCGGCCTCGAACGCGCGGGTCAGCTCGAGGGCGCGGTCGCCGCGGAAGTTCCAGAAGACGAAGCTGTCGCCATCGGCCACCGCGCCGATCGGCCCCCCGGCGTCGTGGATGGCGAAGGGGCCGAGGGTCTGGTCGCTGGCTCCGCCGGGTTGGCTGCGCAACGCCGCGACGGCTGCAGCCCAATCGGGGAAGCGCGGCGCGTCACCGTGGACGTGCGCCTGCCAGCCGCGCGCCACGATCGACCAATCGGCCTCGTAGCGGTCCATGGTGACGACCATCCGGCCACCACCGGACGCGATCCGGGCGTCGACACCGGCGGCGTCGTGGCTGCGTAGGTGGGCCTCGAGCCGGCCGAGGTAGCGCTCGTAGCTGCCGTCATCGACGTCGCGGCCGTCGGCAAGGGCGTGGAGCCGGATCGAGCGCACGCCTGCGCGCACGGCGCCGTCGATCAGCGCGAAGACGTGGTCGATATGGGCGTGGACGTTGCCGTCGGAGAGCAGCCCACAGAGGTGCAGCGTCGTGCCTGCGCGTGGTCGCTCGAGCAGCCATGCCCAGGTTTCGCCGCGGAAGAGGCTGCCATCGGCGAGCGCGTCCTGCACCAAGCCGGCGCCCTGGCGGACGATTCGCCCCGCGCCGAGAGCGTTGTGGCCGACTTCGCTATTGCCCATATCGTCGTCGCCGGGCAGGCCGACGGCAGGACCGTGCGCCAGCAGCGTGCGGGTCGGCGCGTCACGCCAGAGCGCGTCGAGGTGCGGGGTCTTCGCCGTCGCGACGGCGTCACCGGCGTCCTTCGCGCCGACACCGACGCCGTCCATGACCGCGAGCACCACGGGCCGCGGCGGGTGCGGCGCGCGGGGATCGACGGGGAGCGGATGAACCTGCATGGGGCCTCCCAGGGGTGCGCGGATCAGAAGCGGTAGCCGAGGCCGAGCTCGACCGAGACCGGGAAATTCAGCCGATCGGTGCCGTCGAGCGGCAAGAAATACGTCGACGTCGAGGCGCGCCCGATCAACAGGAAGCGACGTCCGAGGTCGAAGAGCGCCACGGTAGCGATGTTCAGCCCGACCAAGACGTCGGCTTCGAGATTGCTGACGGTCGCGCTGCTGCAGAGAGGGTGGCTCTCGCCGTAGAGCTTGCAGTCCGGATCGGTGGTGGCGATGAAGCTGCCGAGGACGTGGAGATCCAGGCCCGGCTGCAGCACCAAGCGCAAGCGTCCGCGCTCGAGCGAGAAGCCGATGCCGGCGACGGCGCGGACCGAGTTGAAGGCGTGGAGCAAGTCTCGGTAGGGGTCGGAGAGGCTGGTGTACATATTCATCCGGACGAACCATTCGAGGTTCGGGCGGATATCGACCGCGACGCCGGCCGCGAAGCCGAGGCTGTGAAACGAGAGTCGGGTCGGCTGGCGGAGGTAGAGCGCATACGACGCCGAGGTGTCCATCCAGACGGAATTCTGCCGCCGCCGCGGGCCGACAGCGCCGTTGGCCTCGGCGACCGGGACGCAAGCGAGCCAGCGCGACGTGAAGGGCTCGAGCGAGCGCTCGAGGCCGGCGACCGGCAGGCGCGCTTCGGCCTCGAAGCCCTGCCTTTGCTTGCGCCACGCGACCAAGCGGACCTCCAGCGCGCCGCCTTCGTCCCGCACGACGGTCGCGCTGACGATGGCGTCGACGTCGAGCCGACGGGCCAACGCGGCGAGGCGCTCGTGGCCGCCGTACGGTCGATCGTGGTTGCCGGTGCTCAGATGGTCCGCCAGGGCCGCCGAGAGGGCAGCCTCGACCTGCGGCGCGAAGAAGCGGGGTCGAAAGCGCCGCTCCGGCTGCAGCGCGAACGCGTCCTTGAGCGCGACGTGGGCCGCGACGGCGTTGCCGGCGTCGACCAGCGCGACGCCGAGCATGAACGCCGCGTCCGCGATCGACTTCGGCCCGACGACGTCCTGGTGAATCTCCTGGTACAGGGCGACGGAGCGGCGCAGAGACTCGACCGCGCGGGCAGGGGCGAGGCCCAGGTAATACTCCAGGCCGAGGCGATACCGCTCCGCCGCGAGACGAGCGGTTGCGCGACTGGAGTGATCGTCGCCCAGGCGCGCGCGCACGCCGGCGGGGTCGACCAACTCGACGTAGGGCTGGGTGCGCAAGGCGTCGCCGAGGCTCGACTCGACGCCGGCGACCAGGGCGAGGTGCTCGGGGGCCCGCTCGGGCGCGAAGAGGTCGGAAACACGGCCGAGCGCGCTCTTCACCGGCAGCAACGCGACGCGACGCGGACGCTTTTGCGCATCTGGGACATCCGTGCTCGCGAGGCTCGCGGTCGGCGTCGCGGCAACCGCGCTCGCGAGCGGGAGCAACACCGCCAACGCGGCGGCCACGGGCAGCAGCAGCTTCATCGTCCGCTCGCCCGGTTGCCTTCCTGTGCGGATTCCGGTTGCTCACAGCGGAGGTCGGCGTCGCCGAGGCTGCCGGTGCGGACCAAGCGCAGCGGCTGCTCGGTGCCGAAATGTGGCGACGTCGGCTCCTCGACGCGCAACGTGCCCTCGAGCTCGTCGGCGTCGAGTTCGAGTTCGCCACGGACCAGCAGCGGCTCTTGCGGGCTGATGCCGGGCATGCAGCCGCGCAGCTGGAAGTCGAGCCGGGAGGTGGCGTCGAGCCAGCGGCCCTTGTGCACGAAGATGCAGGCGCACGCGCGGTACGGCGCGGCGGAGTCGAAGGGCTGCTCGAACTCGAGGTCGTGGTAGAAGCGCAGCAGTCCAGCGACGTCTGGGCCGTAATGACCGAGCGAGAGCTCGGCGTAGACCGGGTCACCGCCGCCGATCAACGGACCAGGGACTTCGACCTCGGAGCGCCAGACGCCGCCGAGCTCGGTCGAGGTGGTGCAGCCGGCACCGAAGAGGCACGTCCATGCCACCGCGGCGACGCGGGCGCGCAGCCGGCCGCGGCCCATCGGGGCTACTCCAGCGGCGCGCAGACGATCTGCACGTTGTCGATGTAGATGCCCGAACCGCCCCGCAGGCCGACGACGATGGTGCCGGGCGGGCAGATCTGCTCGAAGGGTGTGCCGCCGACGCCGCCTGCCATCGTCAGGTTGATGCGGTTGCGGCTGACCTTGAGTTTGGTCTTGCGGCGCTCGAGTTTCTGGATCGTCTCGGTGAGGAGCTTGCCCGTGTAGGGGCCGATCCGATCGGCCACGCCGGCGTGCTCGGCATCGTACGCGAATCCCGCCTTCTCGGCGTATTGCACGATCCGCTTGCCGCCGCCGCTGCCGACGTCGACCGTGGTCAGCGCCGCGTCCGTGCCGCTCAGAGGTTCCTGCAGGATCGTTCCTGCGCCGGCGATCGAGACTTCGATGACCGCGGCGGACGGGTCGAATTTCGACGGCAGCTCCTTCGCTTTGCCCAACTTCACTGCGTATTTGCCGTTGTCGACCGTGATCCAGTGCGACTCTTTCCAGAAGGACCGGCGGGCCTTGGGCTTCTTCAGCTCGAATTGCATCCGGAAGATGCCGGTGATCGGCTTGCCGTTCTCGTCCTTCAGGCGGCTGTCGAAATCAAGAACTGTGCGCAACTTGCGCTTGCTCGCAGCCAGCGCCGGGGTCGCGACGGCGGCAACGCAGAGGCAAGCCAGTGCGGCGGAAGCGAAGAGCGTGCGCTGTTTGTGGTTGCGGCTACGGTTGATCATCGAAGGCTCCCTCGCGGCGGTGGCCGCGAACCGCGTTCCTAGCAGAAAGTCACGGCTGCTGCACGCCACCGTCGAGCCAGAGCCAGAGTCCGTCTCCGGCGCGGGCGGTGCCGACCAGGGCCGGGAATCCCGGTGGCAACGCCAGAACCCCGTCGAAGATTCCCGCGATCACCGCCTGCAGCAGCGGAGCCAACGCTGCGGGCGCGACCGTGCCCAGCGCGACCAACGGGCTGTCGACGGTGACGCTGTCCGTCTCGACGGCCTCGACCTCGATCGACCACGCGTCGCCAACGCCGCGCAGCGCCGCGACGATTCGCAGGGTGCCGGAGATCCGCAGCACGACGAGCTCGACCCCGTCGACCGGCGCCGCGATCTCGACCTGGGCGTCCGGCAAGGTCCACTCCAACCGGGCCCCGGCTTCGCCCTCGATGACGCGCAAGTCCGGCGCGCCGCCGGGCCAGAAACGCGCCGAGACGGTACCGGGCTGGACCAGCGCGGCGACGGCGGGCGCGACCTGTGCGGCCCAATTCGGTCCGAGCCGCGCCTCGAGGCCAGGGGCGTTGCCGCGGCAGAGCATGCCGGCGCGGTGGATGGCCCAAGCGAAGCGGCCGAGCGCCGCGCCGCCAACCGCGACGCTGCGCCGCAGGACCGCGGCTCCCTGCGGCGCTGCTGGGGCCTGGATCGGCAGAACCCAAGCCCCCGACTCCGGTGGCGCTTGGTCGAGCACGCAAGCGTGGCGAGGGGCGTCGACAGCGAGGTCGATGCGGGCCTGCAGGAAGGCTCCGTTGTGCTCGATCAGGGCGTCGTCGGGCCCGATGAAGCGGGTCTGCACGGCGATCGGGTTGGCTCCTGCTCCGACCGCGACCGCGACCTCCCAGTCGGCGGGCAAGACGGTGGCGAGCACATCGCGCGCTGCGTCGACGACCTTGGTCGCGACAGTGCCCCGCACAGCGGCACGCAAGTGGTCGCGGACGCTCGCCTCGGCGTCGGCACCGAGCGCCGCGAGACAACCGCTGACGTCATCCAGCGACTCGGCACCGAAGACCAGATCCGGCGGCTCGAGCAGGGTCACCGCCAATGCGCCGAGCGGGTCGCGGCCGAAGCGCAGACGGGTCGAGAGCAGGCCGCCGGCGGGCGTCCATTGCACCGAGCACGCCGCCCCTTTTCCCTTCACGACGAGGCCATGCGGCGCGACGGTGACGACGAGCTCGAGCTGCAGCGCCGCATCCGCCGCCACGCTCAGGCTGGCCTGGCCGAGGCTGACCGGAATCGTCGTCGCGGCGATCGCCGCGGTCTCGCCGAGCGGCAAAGGCGCAACGCTCACTGCATGCGATTTTCCGACCAAGAGGCGGACGGCGGCAGCGACGCCCTGCAGCTCGGAGTTGGTCAGGACCAAGCGAACGCCTGCCGGGCTGACCATCGACTGCGGCAGCGGCGCGTCCAGCGGCTGCACCTCGCCGCAAGCGAGGACGCAGGCGAGCGACGCGACCAGCAAGCGCGAGGTGGTGTTCACTCTGCGCCTCCGAGCGGGGTCCAACGCACCGAAGCGATCCGACTGCCCGCGCCAGCGGGATCGGGTTCGAGCCAAGTCAAGCGGAGCGCGCCGTCGGAGTGGGCCAGCAGCCGCGGCCTCACCTGAGCCCGCACCGAGGGCGGCAGCGTCACCTGCTTCAACGCGCCGCCGGGAGCTTCGACCGCCAGTCGAACGCGGACGTTGCTGGCGTCCTGCCACGCGACCGCGAGCGCGCCGTTTGCGAGGCGGACCACGTCGATCGCGGTGCCGACGAAGGCGCGGCGCACCGCGCCGGTGGTGGCGACGGTATATGCGCCATCGTCGACAAGATGGTCGGTGGCTGCGCCTGCAGCCGAGCGCAACAGGCGCACCGCGTTGCCGCTGCGGTCGCGGTAGGCGACGACCAGGCCCGCTTTGGTGTCGCGGGTCAGGGCGCAGGGGCGGCCGGCGTCGATCCCGTCGCTGACGCCGTCGCTGGCGCGCCCGACCAAGCGGCTGACCACCCAGCTCGCCGAGCGGGTCGCCACGACCAGATCGCCGCCGCCCGGCTCGTAGAAGGCGAGCGTGATGCTGGGGCCGAAGGTCGAGGCGACCAGCGTGCCGCCGACGCGGGCAACACGGCCATCGACGTCGGGAGGCAGCGGGACTTCCTCGACGCTCCAGCTGCCGTCGACCGCGCGGACGGCGACGTGAAGGCGACCGTTGCCCAGTTCGTCGACGGCGATCGTGGGCAAGCCATTCCAGAGTCGGATGGCGAGGCGATCGCCGGGGCGGCGGGGCGCGATGGCGACAACCTGCTCCCGCGTCCAACCCTCGGCGTCGCGGCGGCCGTACCAGAGCGTGTCGTCACTGCGTCGGACCCAGGCGACGTGGACGACCCCTTCGGCGGCGTAGGCATCGACGGCGTCGCCGGCTGGGATTCCGTCCTCGGTCGCTTCACCGGCGACGTAGCTGACCTCGGCCTTGTCGCCATCGCGCTCGATCAGCACCACACTGCGCAGCGCCGGCGCGTAGCCGACCACGCCGTATCCTGTGTCGCCCAGGCCGACCAGCGCGTAGGGGCCCGACAGGCGGGGAATCGCGCCCGCGCCGGGGGCGACGGCCACGCATTGACCCGACGCCGCGTCGCAGCTGGTGCCGACCGGGCAGAGCCCGGGTTCGCAGCGGCTCTGCTGACCGCAGCCATGCGCCACCAGCATGGCGACGAGCAGGAGCAGCGGACGGCGCAGGGCGCGCCGCTGGGGTGGGACGACGGGCGGTACTTCGAGATGGGAGGGGCAAATGCGCACGTCTCCAGGATGGCCGAGCCCACAGCCGAGGCGCAAGATCGCGATGCCCACCGACCACGTCGAGTTGTGGCGCGCCACGTGGCTTGTGGTAAGAAGGTTGGGCGAGGCATGCCAGCTTCGATGCGGTGAGGAAGGCGATGGCCGACGTCCTCGATCACGACACGAGCGAACACGCGACGGCCGACGCGCTGCGCCGGATCAAGCTCTTCCGCGCCATCGGGGTCTCGGACAGCATCGTCCTGCTGGCATCGATGCGGCGCCGCAACGTCGGCTCCGGCGACAAGGTCTTCGCACAAGGCGAGAACGGCGACACGATGGTGGTCGTGCTCGACGGCATCCTGCGCGTCGAAGTCACGGACATGAACGGCAATACCGCCACGGTCGGCAAGGTCGAGGCGGGCGAGGTCGTGGGCGAGATGGCGGTGATCGACCCTGCGCCGCGATCTGCTTCGGTGGTCGCGGCGACCGACTGCGAGCTGCTGGAGCTCTCGCGCGCCGACCTGATGGGGCTGCGCCGGCGCGCGCCGAGCGCGGCGGCCGCGATCGTCGGTGGCATCATCGGTGACGTCACCCGACGCCTACGCAACGTCAACAAGCGCATCGACGCCGAGCTCGATCCGAACAACGCTGCCGGCAAGGCGCAGATGAAGATCACGCTCACCGGCGCGCCGACGGACGAGAATACCGGCACCTTCTTCGGTCGCATCTGGGACCGGATTCGGCGCTAGAGACGCGATCAAGAAGTCGCCGCAGGCGACTTCTTGACGCGGCTCCTGGAGGGGGAAGGTTCGCGAGAACCACGCTTCTCGCGACCTGGGGGCGCCCAGCCCCCCCAGAGAACAGAAGAGAGACTCGGCCAGAAAATGCGAAACTGCATTTTCCGGTCGCGTCTCTAGGAGATCGACGTGGCCACGATCAACCTTCGCTCGCTGGAAGCCCTGCGCGACTATTCCAACGCGGAGCTCAAGCTGCTGGGCGCCGTATCGCCGGCGCGCGAATACATGCCGGGAGACGCCCTCTGCACCGAGGGTCATATGGGGCAATCCTGCTTCCTCGTCGCGTCGGGGCAGGTCGAGGTCCTGAAGGCGATCGATGGCCAGGAGAAGGGCCTCGCGACGCTGCGCGCGGGCTCGATCGTCGGTCAGATGGCGTTGGTGGATCGTTCGCCCCGCTCGGCGACCGTCCGCGCCTCGACCTATACCATCGCGCTCGAGCTGAATCGCGAGGTCTTCGAGCGCCTACTCGCGGCCCACAGCCCACTCGCGCTGCGCTTTCAGCACCAGATCGCCGTCGCCGGCGTGCGTCAACTCCGGATGGCGACGACCAAGCTCGCCGGCATCCTCAACGCCAGCAAGCCGGCCGCGGCCGAGACGCCGGGCGAAAACGCGATCGATCCGACGCGCAAACGCGACGCGCTGCTGACGGTCAAGGCCGCGCTTTCGGAGTGGGATATGTCCCTCGACGAGCTGGACAAGGTCCACGTCTCGGTGCCGCGCGGCCAAGTGTCTGCGGGCGAATTGCGCGGCCGACGCTAGCGACGCGGCGCGATCACGCGTCAGCAGGCTCGGCGCACGACCCACACCCTTCCGGCGGACACGCGGCGGCAGCTGGCGGCTGGGTGCCGTGGGTGCCGGTGCGACCCGAGCCGCCGTAATCCGATGCGTACCAGCCGCCGCCCTTGAGGTGGAACGTCCCTCCGCTGATCAACCGTTGCGTCTCGTCGCTCTGGCATTCCGGGCAAGTCGCTTCGGGCGCCGCCGTGATGCGCTGAAAGCGCTCGAAGACGTGATCGCACTTCTTGCAGCGGTAATCGTAGGACGGCATGGCAGCTCTCCGTTCGGCGCCCGCGCGGGCGTAGCGCAAGGGAAGGTCGTCCCCCGCGGCGTGTCAACCGATCGAAGTGCGGGCCGGTGCGTCCGATGTTTTGAGCGGCCCGATCCGTCGTGCTAGCGTCAGCCCGCGCCGGCGCATTCGGGCGCGGACCATCCGACGAGGTAGGACTCGATGCGCGTATGCCCCCGATGTGGAAGTCAAACCGAGGCGGCCGCCTGTCCGGACGACGGCGCGACCACCGTCCCCGTGACGACCGCGGCGGCGACCTACCCCTCTGGCACGGTGATCGACGAGCGCTATCGAATCGACTCGGTGCTCGGAATCGGCGGCTTCGGCGCGGTCTACAAGGGCACGCAGCTCGCGATGGACCAGGTCGTCGCGATCAAGGTCCTCAAGAGTGAGCACATCCAGAGCGAGGAGCACGTCAAGCGCTTCGCGCGCGAGGCGAAGGCGGCGAGCAAGCTGCGGCATCCCAATACGATCCGCATCTTCGACTTCGGCAGCCACACCGATCACGCGCTCTACCTCGCGATGGAATTCCTCGAGGGCGACACCCTGGCCGCACGGCTGGATCACGATCAGCAGATGAGCGCGCCGCAGGTCGGCCACATCATCAGCCAGGTCTGCCACTCGCTGACCGAGGCACACGAGCACGGCATCATCCACCGCGACCTCAAGCCGGAGAACATCATGTTGCTCTCGGTCCCCGGCGTGGACGATTTCGTCAAGGTCCTGGACTTCGGCATCGCCGCGAAGGTCGCCGAATCCAACGAGAACGACGAGAAGCTCACCGAGATGGGCATGATCATGGGCACGCCGACGTACATGTCGCCGGAGCAGGCCCTCGGCAAGCCGCTCGACGCCCGCTCGGATATCTACGCCCTCGGCGTGCTGATGTACGAGGCGCTCACAGGCAAGGTCCCCTTCGAGGGCGACCAGCCGATGAACGTGCTCGTGCGGCACATCAACGATCCGCCGGTCGAGCCACGCAAGCGGGCGCCGGAGGCCGACATTCCGAAGGCGATGGAGCGCTTGGTCCTGCGCTGCCTGGAGAAGGATCCGCGGCATCGGCCGCAGACCACCGCCGAGCTCGCGGCCGAGATCGACAAGGCGCTGCACCAGCCGGAAGGCTCGCTGCGACGCGGCATCGCCGTCGACCCAGAGCCTCAGGACGCCGTCGCGACCACTGCGCTGCCGCATCTGGCCGACGAGCCGGTGCAGCAGCAGACCTCGTCGGTGCCGGCGCCACGACCGCGGGTCGCCTCGGAACGTGCTGCTGCGGCCGATTTCGCCGAGCCGAGCAGCGGCAAGCGACCGGTCTGGTTGGCGTTGGCTGCCGTGCTCCTCTTCGCTGGGGTGATCGGCTTGGTCGCCATCGCGGTGCCGCCGGCGGAAGCGCCGGCCGGTGCGGAGAACGACGCCGCGTCGCAGACGGCCGGAGGCCAATCTGCCGGCGCGCAAAGAGCAGCGGTCGCGGCGACGGCAGACGTCGCCGCTGCGCCGAACGCCGCACAGGCCGAGGCAGACGCCGGGAGTACCGCGCCGGGGGCCGATGTGGCCGCCGGCGCCGCCGAGCCCGATGCGGCAGAGGCCGAAGCGACGGCCGCGATCGCAGCTGCATCGCCGGATGCGGCGCCCACGCCGGCGCCGGTCCGGGTCGACGCCGCAGCGGCGGGAGTCCGCCCCACGGTGAAGAACGCGACGCGACGCGACCCCGTCGTGCACACTGCTGGTACGCGTCCGCAGCCGCAGGCCGACGCTGGCGCGACGACGGCGGCACCGACCCCAGCGGTCGCAAAGGGCAAGGACGGCGCGAGCGAGCCGCGCCCTGCGGCGGAGAAGCCGAAGAGCGACGGCGACAAGCCGCGCGGCAGCCGCGACGATTTCCGGTTGCAGGACTGAACGCGTCCAGCCGGGGCTTTCTTGACGATCGCTCCGTTCCGGGCGACACCCGGTCGGCGGGCGGTCGACGCCCGTCTGGGGACGTCTGATGCGCTGGATCGCCTGCCTGCTCGCCGCCTCGATGGCCTTGGCTCCGGTCTCGCCGGTGCTCGCGGCGCAGCGGCTCTCGGCCGAGGACGCCGACGCGCGGCGCCGCGCCCTGGACGTCTTCAAGCAGGGCCGGACGGCCTACAAGGCCGGCGACTACGACGCCGCGTTGCGCTTCTTTCGGCAGGCGCAGGCCATCTACCAACACGAGGCGCTGATCATCCTGGCGCTGGCCAAGACCCTCGACAAGGCGGGCGACGGCGAGCGAGCGCTGAACTACTACCGCCTCTTCCTCAAGGAAGCGCCGGAGAACGATCCGGATCGGCCCTCGACGGTGGAGCGGATCGCCGCGTTGGAGGCCGAGTTGGCGGCGCGCCCCGGCTTCGTCGTGCTGCAGAACCTGCCCTCGGGCGCCGAGGTGACGATCGACGGCAAGGCGGCTGCGGTCGATCACCGCGGCGCAGTGAAGCTCGCGGCAGGCACCTACACGGTCGGTGTGCGGATGAAGAACCGCCTGCCCTTCGACCGCAAGGTGGCGATCACCGCCGGTCGCGAGACCAAAGTCGACGTCGTGCTGCTCGAGCCGGTCGATCCTTCGAAGCTGAAGCACGATCATACCTGGACCTGGATCACCGGCGGACTCGCGGCCGCGAGCCTGCTGACGACAGGCGTCCTCGCCGTGCGCGGCTCCGGCCTGCGCAACGACTACGGTGTGCTCTTCGACGAGAGCACGGGCCGGGCAACCGAGACCGGCCGCAAGCGCTTCGACTGCCCACCGACCGCCACCTCCGACGCCGATTGCCCCGCTCTGATCGCCGAGGGAAAGAGCCTGCGCGAGGGCATCCTGACCAACGATACGCTCACCGCCTCGTTCGGAATCGCGACCGGCGCCTTGGCGATCGGCACGCTGGTCGCCTACCTCGCCGCGCCGGTGGCGCAGCCCGACGCCGCGCCGAAGGTCAGCCTCTCACCGCGCTTTGGGGACGGCACGACCGGCTTTGCCCTCTCGCTGCGCTTCTGAGCGACCGCCGCGGCTGCCGGCCCGGATCACCCGATCGAGTTGTTGCCGCAGGGCCTTGTCCTTCTCGGCCTTGCGCAGCCGGACCGCCGCGGCGCGAGCGGCCGCAAGATCCGGGATCATCGCGAGGCCACGTGCCACCGCCGCGCGGACGTCGGCCGGCTGGCTCGGGTACCAGGCTTCGAGCCCGCGGATCACCTGAGCCGGGCGCCTCGCGCCGGGCCCAGCAGCCAACGCCACCGCGACCGTGGCCCGGAGCGCGGCATCGGGCTCGCTGCGCAGCTCGAGCAGCGCGGCTTCGGCGGCGGGGTCGGCGAGGCGGCTCAACAGCGCGACGGCCCGATGGCGGGCGTAGCGATGCTCCTTCGGATCACGCGCGACGGCGCGCAGCTCTTGCTGTGCGTGCGCGCTGGCGCGACGGATTTGATCCGCCGTCGGGCTCTGGTCGGTCGCGTGCAGCCAGGCGCGCAGCGCGCGAGGAACCTCCGCGGCGAGCGACGCCACGGGCAGCACGGCCAACCCGGCGAGGGCGGCCGCAGCGACGACGACGGCGCGGAGTGAGCGGTGGTGGCGGGTTCGCTGCATGGTGGGCTCACAGGCGGAGGGCGGCGCTGCGGCGCAGAACCTGCCGCTGCTCGTGACTCAGGTCCTTGCACGTCGTCGTCACCGACCAATGCATCAGGTTCTGCGGCGCCGGGGCCGCGGTATCGGGGAGGTTGTCCGGCAAGAGCGCGCCATCGCTACCGGGTGCTTCGGTGGTGTGGAACAGGCCGAGGTAGTGGCCGAGTTCATGCGCGATGACGGTGCCGAGCAACCCCTCTTGATCGGTGCCGAGCCCCCAGGCGATGGCGACACCAGCGCGGCGGTGGTCATGGCCGAAAGGGTCGCCTGGGATGCCGCCTGCGATGCCGAGCATCAGATCCAATCCGGGGATGCCGCCGCCGCCGAGCCAGATCTGATCGACCAGAAAGAGGTTCAGGCCGGGCTCGAAGTCGGCACCGCTGGCGAGCAACTGGGCGAGATCGCTCTTCGGGCCACTGCGCGACGTGACGAAGCGGAGCGTCGGATCGACATCACGGTAGCGGATCGGGCCGAGCTCGATGCCGGCGACGCCGAGCAACGCCGACGCGGTCGCGAGCGCTTGCTGCAGCTCGGACGACTTCGGCGCCGTGGTGCGATCGAGTCCACCGGCGCCGGTCAGCGCGACGTTCAAGGCCAGCCGGCGCCGCGCCGGCGTCGACCAGCCGAGGTAGGCCGTGATGCGCACCTTCGTCGCCATGCCGATCTCGTTGCCGTTCTCCGAGCGAAAGGCATAGGGCCGAATCGCGTGGGCACCGGATCGAAGCTCGACCAAGGGCGTGTTGGGCGCGAGGAATGCCGCGACGCCGGGCTGGGCGAGGATCCGATTGGCACAGGGCGCGAGGCAGACGCCGGCGGTCCCAGCGGTCTGCAACCACGCCTTCGGCGCGATATCGACGGCCCCAGGCTGGTCCCAACCTGCCAACTGCAAGGTCACGTCGTCGGTGCTGCGGAGCACGAGCGTGATGGTCGTGACGCCGGCCGGCAGCTGGAGCGGGACCCAGGGCCCGTAGCCGTCCCCCCCGGTGCTCACCTCGCCGAGCTCGATCACCGCGAGCCCGTCGACGGGGACCGTCACCGCGTCACCGGTGACGTCGCCCTGCCCGTCTGCGGCGTCATGAGGCGCGCCATCGCCCGCTGCTGCTTGATCGGTCCCATGCTCCGACGGCTCGCCACAGCCGGCGAAAACGGCGAAGCATCCGAGCGCGACGGTCGACACGAACAAGCTGGTGAGAGGAGCACGCACGCGCGCAGTGTGCCGAACTCGGGCAAGTGCGAAAAGGTTGGAATAGGTTTCGTGGGCCCCGCGTTGTGTAGGTGCGGCTGGCGACCAAGGTGGTCGTCGGCGGTCCCCCAGCACGGCTGCAGGCCGGTCTCGCTTTCGGCTCCCCTCCCCTCCTTCCACCCGCTCGCGAGATCGGCCTGCAGCCAGTCCCCCACGCAACCGCCCACCTGCTTGTCGACTGCCGCAAAAAGCGGTACGTGGCCGAGATGCGTGGCACTGCGACCATCCTCTTCAGCAAGCGAGCCCTGGCGGGCGTCTTTGCGCTCGCGGTGCTCTGGGCCGCACCCGCGTCGGCGCGCGACTACGAGCGAAACGAGGTCGCCGGCCGCGCCGTGGGGCTGCTGATCGGCGCGCTGCCGATGGAAAACGCGCCGCTCGGAGTGATGGCGCAGGTCGGCGCCCGCAAGCAGAGCCGCTGGCTGACGCTGGGCACGCAGCTGGCGATCGGCGGCCATACGGGCGGCAATATCGCGCTGATGGCCGGCGGTTTCGCAGGGCTGGAGTCGACCGCGACCGATTTCGCGTTCCTGCGCGGCTATTGCGAAGCCGGAGTCAACCTCTTCTATGCCGGCACCAGGCTGAGCGACACGCTGACATTTCATGTCGAAGGCGGGATCCGCTGGCTCTTGATCGCCCATTCGCGCCCGCACCTGGGCCTGCACCTCGGCCTGCGGGTGATGACGAACTTCAACCACCTCGGCTGGGCCGTGCCGGTGGGGCTGCATTGGACCTTCGACTGATGCCGGCGGACGCGGCACGCACCGGTCGTCTCGGGCAACTCCTGCAGGCCCGGCAAATCATCGTCGTGGTCGGTGCCGGAGGGGTCGGCAAGACGACGCTTTCGGCTGCCCTGGGTGTGGCTGCGGCCCGGCAGGGTCGCCGCGCCCTGGTGCTGACGGTCGACCCGGCGAGACGCTTGGCGAACGCCCTGGGCCTGCGCGCGCTGGACGAGGACGTGCAGACCCTCTCGATCGAGCAACTCCGCAACGCCGGCTGCGACGCCGCGACGCCGCTCGACGTGGCGATGCTCGACGTGAAGCGGACCTTCGACCGGGCGGTGCGGCGCTACGCCTCTTCCGCCGAGCGGGCAGAAGCGATCATGGCCAGCCCCTTCTACCAGACCGCCTCGACCGCCCTGGCCGGCTCGCAGGAATACATGGCGATGATGCGGCTGTACGAGGTGGTCACCGACGGCGGCTACGACGTCGTCATCCTCGATACCCCGCCCTCTGCCCACGCGCTCGACTTCCTCGACGCGCCACGGCGGATGATCGAGCTCTTCGACTCACGCTCGTTCCGCCTCCTGCTCCGTCCCTTCTCGGCCGGCGGGCACGTCGCTTCGGGGCTCTTCGCGCCGAGCTCGCTGATGATGCGTGGCCTCGGCCGCTTCACCAGCGTCGAGGCCTTCCACGACCTGCTGGGCTTCTTCGCCTCGTTCTCCGAGACCTTCGACGGCTTCGTCGACCGAGCGCGCGACGTCATGGCGCTGCTGCGAGGCGCCGAGACGAGCTTCCTCGTCATCTCGGCGACCGACGAGACGTCGCGCGACGAGGGGCTCTTCCTCGCCAGTCGGCTACGTGACGAGCAGATGGAAGTCGCAGGCTGGATCGTCAACCGCTGCAGCGCCGCCGATCCGGCCTGTGGCGCCGACAGCGCGGCGATCGCGGCCACGATCGCGGCAGACGTTCCGGAACAAAGCGCGCGGACTGCCATCGCGACTGCTGCGGCGACCATGGCCCAACTCGCGCTCGCCGACCGCGACTTCGCCACAGCGCTCGAGACCGCCATCGGTGGCCGGTGCTGGACCCGTCGCCTGCCGCGCCGCTCCGACGAACCGGCAGACCTCGGCGAGTTGGACGCCCTCGCGTCGATGCTCTTGGAGCCGACGCCATGACGCGCGACCGCGTCGTGCCCTGGGCAGCCGGCGCGGCCCTTCTCGTGCTCGCGGGGCTCTTCGCCTTGCCGCTGCTGCGCGAAGGGGTCTATATCGGCAACGGCACCGACCTCTTCAGCTACCAATACCCGGCGCGGGCGCTGCTACGGCGGCTGCTCTTCGACTTCGAGTTTCCGTTCTGGAACGAGGGCGTGCTCGGTGGCGTGCCGCTCTTCGCGGCCTGGCAACACGGCGTCCTCGACCCGATCACCTGGCTCAGCCTGCCGCTGCCGGCGTCGATCGCGATCGACCTCGACCGCGCCCTGCGAGGCGTCGTGCTGGTCCTCGGCGCGGCGGCCCTCGGCAACGTCCTGAGCGGCGCCGCCGGGCCGCGTCGCTGGCTGCAGCCGTCCCCTGCTGCGGTGACGAGCGCGGCGATCTTCGCCGGTGCCGGCGTCACGTGGGGCCACGTCTACGCCGGTCACCTCTCGTTTCTCGCCGTCTGGGCCTACGTTCCCTGGTGGGCTGCGACGACGCTCTGGGCGATGCGACCGGACTTGGCCTTGCGTGTGCGCGCGCGGCGCGCCGTCCTCGCCGGCGTGCCGATGGCGCTCTGCCTGCTCGCGGGACATCCGCAGCTGGTCTACATCGCGGGGGTCGCCTTGGCGTTCGTCGCGTTGGCACATCACACGACTGCGGGACGGCTCGGTACCGTGGTCGTCGGCACGGTCTGCACCCTGGTCGGCCTCGGTCTCTCCGCGGCGCAATGGCTGCCGGTTGCGGAGTTGGCGCCCGAGCTGAACCGCAGCCTCGCCGGATCGGAGCCGTTGGCGCTCTCGTTCTCGCCGCCCGTCGCGGCCTTGCTCACCGGACCGGCACCGCTCGCATTCGGCCCACCCGAGGCGCGGCTGAGCAGCTTCTCCTGGCACGAGGCGGTCGGCGCCATTTCGCCCGCAGCGGTGGCGCTGGCGCTCGTCGGCGTCGCGCAGCTCGGTCGACGAGGCCTGTGGCTGCTCGGCGCGATGGTCATGCTCTCGCTGCTGGTGCCCGGGCGCAACCTGCCGCTGCTGCAGGCGCTGCTCGACGTCGTCCCGGGGCTCGACGCCTTCCGCGTCCCCTCGCGCTGGTGGGCCGGCGTGACGGTCCTGGTGGCCGTCGCCGCGATCCCGGCGCTCATGCCTGGGTCGACGCCGGACAAGCGCAAGCTCGGCGCGCTGCTCCCCGGGGTGTGGGCGCTGGCGTTGCTGGCCATGGCGTTCGGCCTCGATGCCGACGGCTCTGGGCTCTACGCCGAGGCCTTCGGTCGTCGTGCCGATGCCGCGGCTCGCGCTGCGGCGGAGGGCGCGACGGGTGGCCGGTTGGCGCTCGGCGCGGCGATCGCAGCGCTGACCGCGTGGTGGGCCTTTCGCGGACGGCCGCAACAGTCGTGGCTGCTGCTCGCCCTGCTCGCCTCATGCGTGTGGGACGGCGTCGAGCTGGGCCGGATCGTGCAGCCCGCCGAGCGGCAATGGCCCGTCGAGCGCGTTGGTTGGGACGATGCGACCACGGATTGGCTGCGCGAGGCGGTCGGCACCGGGCGCGTGGTGACGGCGCCGCGCCTGCGCCATGCCAATCGCCCTGGAGGAGCGGGGCTTCGCGGAGCCGGCGGCTACGAGACCGCGATGCCGCTGTGGAGCAACCGCTTCGGCAACCTCGCCAACGGCCGCCCCATCGACCGCTACCAGGTCAACCTGCAGATTCGTCGCGCTTCGCCGTGGCTCGATCGCATGGCCGTCAACCATCTGCTGGTCGACGGACGGGATCGCCCGACCCTCGGCGCTTTCCCGGGATGGCGAGGCGTGGGCGAACGCGGGACGTTTCAGCTCATGCGCAGCCCGAGCGCGCTGCCGCGGGTCGCGCTGGCCGAGCGCACCGAGGTCGTCGCCGACCGCAGCGAGGCGTTGGTTCGGCTCGGGCGCCTCGGCCGCGACACCGTCTTGGTCGACCGCCCGGTCGCCGCCAAACCGCGCGCCAGCGGCGACAGCGTCGTCTCAACCCTCGCCCACAACGCCGAGCAAGGCTTCGACGTCAGCGTCGCCAGTCCCGGCCTCTTGGTGGTCCGCGACGTGCTGACGGTAGGCTGGCAGGCGGAAGTCGACGGCGCTCCCGCCCCCTGGGTCTTGGTCGACGGGCTGTTCCGCGGCGTCGAGGTGCCTGCGGGTGCGCACCACGTGCGCATGCGCTACGTGCCCCCCGGCTGGATGCTCGGCCTCACGCTCTCGCTGCTGACCTTCTTCGCTGCGTTGGCGGCGCTGCGGCTGCTGCGCGAACCCGACCAGAACGCCGAAGCCTGACGCGCCGTCCAACCGTCGCGGCCGAGCCGAAGGTGCACCGCGCCCGCGCTCGTGGTCCGCAGCGGGATCCCGTGCGCTGCGTAGCGCGCGTCGATGATCTGGTCCGGAAAGGGCAGCGGGCCCCACGGCCGCGCGCCAGCTACGGCCAGCCGCGGCGCGACCCGCCGCAAGAAGCCGACCGTGCTCGAAGTCTTGCTGCCGTGGTGCGGCACCTTGAGCACGTCGGCGTATAGGTCCTGCCCCGTCGCGATCAGCCGTGCCTCGGCGGGGGCCTCGACGTCGCCAGCCAGCAGGAGGCTGGCACCGGCGGTGCGGACCCGTAGGACGAGGGAGTTGTCGTTCGCCGAGAGGGCCGGATCGAAGGGCAGCGTCGGCGCGCGCGGCCACAGCACCTCGACCTGCGCCCCGGCCCAGCGGAAGCGCCGCGGCGCATCGCGATCGAAGACCTGCCGCGGGACGCCTCGGGAGCGCAGCAGCGCCGCGAGCGCCTTGTGTTCGCGGCCTCCACCGGGCTGACCATTGCTCCAGAAGCTGCCGACCGGCATCGCCCGCGCCACGGCGAGCAAACCGTTCTCGTGGTCCGGATGGGGATGCGAGACGACCATCACGTCGATGCGCGCGATCCCCAACGCGCGCAACGCCGGCACCACCGCACGCGCCCCGACCCGGCCGTCGTCGCCGACCTCGCCTCCGGCGTCGACCAACATCGTCGCGCCATCGGCGAAGCGCAGCAGCGTCGCGTCGCCGTGACCGACGTCGAGGAAGACCACGTCGACCTCCCCCTCCGGCGGTGGCCCAGGCCAAACCCACGCCCCGACCGCGGCACACACCACAGCCGCCGCCCCGGCGCCGCGCCGCACCACCTCGCCCTCCAGCCACCACGCCGCCAGGAGCAGGACCGGCACCGCGCCGAGCCAGGACCGACTCGACGCGGGAACGAAGAGCTGCGGCAGGAGCCAATCCGGCGCCGCTGCGAGCCATTGCAGCGGCACCACGGCCAGGCCGAGCACCAGGTCGAGCCCGGCCAACCCGACCTCGGCGACGGCAGCCGGGAGCACGGCTAAGACCAACGCCAAGAGCGAGAGCGGCAACAACACCAAGCCGAAGAGCGGGACCACCAGCAGATTCGCCAGCGGCGCTGTCCACGGCAACGCGCCGAAGGTCGGGACGGCGACGACCGCGGTGGTCGCCCACGCCGCCAGCGAGACGCCCAGCCATTGCCACGGTGGTGCCGTTCCACGGGTCCGTCGTGCCCCCCACAGCGCGCCGAGGACGCCGAGGCAGGAGAGCTGCAGGCCGACGTCGGCCACCGCATCGGGGTCGACCAGCAGCGCCAGGACGAAGGCCCAGCCCAGCGTCTCTGGCGCGTCGCTGCGCAGGCTGACCGCCCGCAGGAAGAGCACCGCCGCGGCCATCACGGCGGCGCGGCGGGCGCTCTGTGGAGCGCCGGCCAGCGCGACGTAGGCGAGGACCACGGCCAGCGCGAGAGGGAGCTGCCAGACGGCCAGGGGAGCGAGGCGGAACGTCGCGGCGGGCGCGCGCAGCAAGAGCCAGCGCAGGGCCCACAGCGCGATCGCGGCGACGATCCCGACGTGCGCGCCGGAGACTGCCAAGACGTGCGCCGTGCCACTGGCTTGCAGCGCCGCGCGGAGGTCGTCGTCGACGCCGCTGCGGTCGCCGAGCGCCAACCCGCGCACGATCGCGGCGTGGTCTGGGGCCAGCCCGCGGTCGAGGCGTCGCCGCAACCAGCCGCGGAGGGTCGCGAGGCGATAGCCGATGGTCGTCTGCCCGGGGCGTTCGACCGCGACCTGTGTGTACGAACGAACCCGCAGCGCGCCGGCTTCACCGCGCCGCCGAAGCGCCGCCTGCAGGCCCGAGAACCCTGGATTCGCGGGCACGGCGAGGGGATGCACGGGCACACCGAGGCGCAACACGGCGCCGGGGCGGGGCGGCTCGCCCGGCGGCAGCCAGAGGCCGAGGTCGAATTCGCGCGAGACGCAGTCGCGGAGGTCCGGAGCGCAGCTCGCCAGCCAGCGGACGGGCAGCCGCCAGCCGCGCCGGGCCAACTCCGGCGCGCCGGTCACGACGACCCGCTGCGCCCGGGCAAGCTGGCGCGGGCCAGGCCGATCGATGGCGGGGATCGGCAGCAGCGGCGGTTCGGGTGCACGTCCCGCCACGATGAGCATCAAGCCGGCGAAGGCCAGGACCGGCCCGAGCAGCGACTGGCCCCGGCGGGCGAGCGCGGCCGCCGCGACGCACGAGAGCAGGCCCACGACGGCCCGCGCTGCCGCGCGTTCCGCGGTGTCGGCGCAGTCGAAGGCGACACCGCCCGCGGCCAGTGCGACGGCGGCGGCGCTCCAGAGCGCACCTGCGAGGGGTTCGGCTCGTCCGCGCACGATCGACTCTCCCAGCGACCGCCATGGGCCCTGGAAGGATGATCGTCGGGAAGCGGAAAATGCGTCGCTCGTGCCTGGCGAATCGCCAGCCGCAACGCGGTGCGGAACGAATGCCGTTGCTGGGCGGGAAGCGGAGCCGGACTAGAAGCGGTATTGCGCTTCGAGCCGCACGGTCTGCTCGACGTTGGCGGGCAGCGCCTTGTCGGTGTTGGCGACCGCGCGATTGGTGTAGAGCAGGCTCAACAGGCCGATATTGCGGACCACGTAGAGGTGGGCGGCGACGCGCCACTGCTGCTCGTCGAGCTGCTTGCGCAGATCCGTCTCCAGGATCGCCGGCGGATTCTTCATCTCACCCGCGAGGTAGGCGCCGAAGTCCGCGGCGAGCAGCAGCCGCTTCGGGATCAGCAGGTAGCCGACCTGCACGACGTACGCCGTCTGGAACGACTCGAACTCGAGTTCCCACTTGCTGTAGTTCTCGGCGAGCAGCACGAATCGGCTCCAACGGAAGACGGCCGAGACGTTGGCGGCCGGGTAGCGCTCCTGCGCCCGTTGGTCGTATTTCGCGCCGATGGCGAACCCGAGCGTGGTCGGCACCGGGGTGTAGAGGAAGGGCGTATCGAAGCGCGAGAACATGCCGATGATGTTGACCGAGAGCTGACCGCCGACGGTGTAGGTGTAGTTGTTGTTCCCATAGGTGAAGTAGCGGCCACCGACGTTGCCCGAGCTCCGACCCGAGCCACCAGCGACGAAGGCACGGTAACCGAGGCGGCCGTCGAGCAGCGGACCGCCGAGCTCGAAGCTGGCGCCGTTGCCCTGCTCGAACGCCGAGTAGACGTAGTAGGCCGGGTCGAGCAGCAGCTGCTTGCCGGTCGACAGGATCAGCGCCGAGGAGAGGCCGCCGCCACCGGAGTTGATATTCAGGTAGTGACCATGGCTACCGAGCGGCAGCTGGAACATCGCGAACGTGAGGCGCGGCGTCTTCTCGGCGCGCATCGAGAGCAGGTAGAACGAGTTCTGCAACATCGGGATCGGACCGAACGAACGCAGCTGGATGCGGGAGAACCGCGTGTCCATCGTGCCGTCGCCGTCGCGGTAGCTCTTGATGTTGTAGTCTTGCGCGATGCCCGCGACGACCGAGAAGCGCATGCCCGGGTTGCCGCGGCAGACGGTGACGCTGGGATCGAAGCGGCAGCCGAAGTCGGCGCAGTCGATGCGGCCGTCGCCGTCGTTGTCGACGCCGTCCGAGCAGACCTGGTCGTTGCGCTCGCCGTCCTTGTCGTCGCCCTTGCCGATGAGGTCTTCGACCGACATCCCCTCGCGGAGCTCCGGCGCCTCGTCACTGCCCGCGGCTGTACCCGCAGAGCCGGTGCCGTCCATGCTGCCCTGCCAACTGCCCTTGCAGACCGTGACGCCAGGACCTTCGCAGTCCGAATCGTCGCAGTCGATGGCGCCGTCGCCGTCGTTGTCGATCCAGTCCGAGCAATCCTTGTTGCTCCGCTCGGTGCCCTGGCCCGGCTGGCAATTCGCTGCATCCTTGCAGTCGGAATCGGCGCAATCGACCATCTGATCGCCGTCGTCGTCGCGACGATCGTTGCAGATGGTCTCCTTGGTCGGACGCGCGGGCGCTGTGGCCGGCTCGGCCTTGTCGGGCTCGGCCGTGGGCGCAGCGGCAGGCGCGGCGCTCGGCGCGCTCGCGCCGGCACCGTCCGGTCGGGGTTGGGCGACCAGCGCGGTCGGCAGCAAGAGCACGACCAGGGCGAAGTACAACTTCCTCATCACGGACTCCCCTCTTCCTGCTACTCGCAGACCTTCTTCTTGCCGTCGCAGACCGTCACGCGCGGATTCCACGCGCAATCCCAGTCGTCGCAGTCGACGAAGCCGTCGCCGTCGTTGTCTTCACCATCGCTGCAGTTGGCGTTGATGAAGCTATCGGTGGCGCCGACGCTCTCCTGACACGGAGCCTTGCCGCCGACCGGCGTCGCGTCGCGGCACGAGCGATCGGCGCAGTCGGCATAGCCGTCTCCGTCGTTGTCGAGGCCGTCTTTGCACTTGTCCCACGTGTCCTCGGCGATCGACTTGCAGTAGTCGAGCGCGCCCTGGTCGGAGGAACCGCTGCAGGAGTAGTCGTTGCAGTCGACGAAGCCGTCACCGTCGTTGTCGATGCCGTCGGAGCATTGCGCCTTGGTGGCTTCCTGCTTTTCGGCGCACATGGTGACGACCGCGGGATCGCTCGCCTTGCTGCAGGAGAAGTCGTTGCAGTCGATGTAGCCGTTGCCGTCGTCGTCCTTGCCGTTGCTGCACTTCTCGACCGTATCCTCGGTCGGCAGGTTGGCACAGTGGTCGAGCACCGCCTGGTCGGAGGATTTGCTGCAGGAGAAGTCATTGCAGTCGATGTAGCCGTTGCCATCGTCGTCCTTGCCGTTGCTGCATGCCTGCAGGCTCTCTTCCTTCGGCGGGTTGGCGCAGAGTTCCTTGATGGCCGCGTCGTCGGACTTGCTGCAAGAGAAGTCCTTGCAGTCGACGTAGCCGTTGCCGTCGTTGTCGTAGCCGTCCGAGCAAGCCTCGAGCGTATCTTCGGGACCGTCCTTGCCACCGGCCTTGGGCGCAGCACACGCCTCTTGCGATTGGCAGTCCCGGTCGAGGCAATCGGTGTAGCCGTCACCGTCGTCGTCTTTGCCGTTGCCGCAGAGGTCGGCGGTATCCTCGACGCAGACGCTGACGAAGAGGCCGTTGCGGCAGCCGAAATCGAGGCAGTCGGTGTAGCCGTTCTGGTCGTTGTCGATGCCGTCGCTGCACGCCTTGTCGCTGAACTCGCGGGAGCAGCAGAGCTCCGCGATCGTCTGACATTTGCGATCGCCGCAGTCGAACTGGCCGTCGTCGTCGTTGTCGATCTGGTCGAGGCATGCGGCGTAGTTGTTCTCCGGCTCCCAGAACGGCGGGTCAGGCACGATCTCGCCGCATTGGCCGGAGGTCGGATAGCAATCTGGATCCTCGCAGTCGATCAGGCCGTCGCTGTCGTTGTCGAGCAGATCGGAGCAGGCGACCTCGTCGGTCTCGTAGCCGAGGGGCGGCAGGACTGGGCGCTCGAATGCGAACGGCCCGAAATTGCAGCCGCCGAGGACGAGGCCCAGAGCGAGGACGACCAGGGAGGACGTGCGCTGTGCCATCTTGGCCCCTAGTGGAGACAGGACGCGGAGCGGGGCCCGTAGCGTCGGTTGAAGGGCGCGTAGGTCATGCAGGAGTCGACCTCCACTTTGACCTCACCGAGGGCGCCGGCGGCGACCAGCTTCTCGATGGCAGCGGTGAGCGGCGCGCGGTGCGCCTCGTCGAGCAGCCCACCGAGCTTCTCTTTGGCGAGCGCCGCGCGCAGCAGGTCCAGCCATTGCGCGTCGGTGTAGCGGCTCTGGAAAGCAGCGAGGGCCGGGTCGGCGCGGAGCGTACCCAGGCCACGACGCAGCGCGGCCTCGTCGTAGGAGCGCTCCTTGCTGCAGACGACCTGACACTCCTTGTAGTTGTCGAGGTGGTACCACTTCTTCGAGTGGCCATCGCTGGTGGCGACCAGGCGGTTGTAGGTCCGCCCCTCGTAGCCTTCGTCGTTGGAGTGCGTCGAGGTCAGGACGTATTTCGGCACGCCGTGGGCCCACATCCCGCGACGCTCGGCGATCGCGAGCTTCTGCGCCCGAACCACGCGCGGATCGCCGCCGGAAGAGGTCACGGTCATCACGTGGGCCAGGCCCTTGCGGACCTGATCTTCGGCCAGATCGGGGCACCACCAGAGGATGCGCCCATACCCGTCACGCTTCAGGTCGGAGGTGCAATGCCACACGCCGCGGCGCGCGTTGAGCGTGCCCATCTTGGCGTTGCGGTAGAGCTCGTGTGCCGTCCACTTGCCCCATTGGTGCACTGCGCCGTAGCTCTCCAGCGTGTTGAAGCCGGCGAGGCGCGCCTTGGTGCCGGCGTATTGGCCGGCGAGGACGCGGAAGGAGTCGCCGTCGTTGAAGTAGACCGGCGCCGGGCTGCCGTTGAGGTAGACCTTGGTCGCCGGGATGGCCGAGGCGCTCGTCGCGACCAGCAGCGGCGCGACCACGGCCAGCAGGCCGATGATGCGAAACGAAGCAAGGCTGAGGCGACGTGGCGACGGCGACATGGACTCCCCTTCGGTAGCGCGACGAGTGCAATGGATCGCCAGAGGGATGTCAACCGCGCCCCAGGACTGTGGCCAAAACGACACGCGCCCGCGCGGTGGAAGCCGGCGGGCGCATGGCGTGAAGCGGGGCCGAGGCTACTTGGTCTCGACGTCCTTACCGACCATGATGGCGAAGTTGGGCTCGCGGTATTCGTTGCGGCCGCAGGTCGCCATGACCATCTTGATGACCTGGAAGGGCACCGAGCGGTCGGCCTGGATGATGATCTTGCGGCTGCTGCGGAGCTTCTTGTCGCTCGAGGTCTGCTGCAGCTTCCACGCGCGCTTGAGGACTTCACCGAGGGGCTTGATGTCCCAGGACGGGAACTTGACCTCGTTGATGTCGGCGATGCTCATCACCATCTCGTTCTCGAAGAGCAGCGCACCGGCCTTGCCACCTTCGCCACGGGTGAGCGCGACCATCGGCGCGCGCTCGAGCTCCTTCATGGCGGTGGCCTTCGGCATCGCGACGTTCGGGTTGATGAGCATGAGCTCACCAGAGGTGTTGAACTGCTGGATGAGGAAGACGACGAGGATCGCGAACATGTCGATCATGGGGACGACGTTCAGCGTGGCGAAGATGCCCTTGCCGCCGCCGTGGGTGACGACGTCGCGGATCGCCTTGAGTGCGATTCCGTGACCTGCGCGCGAACCTGGGTTGTGGATGGCCATCTTGGGGCGCTCCTTTCTTTGGTCGTTCGGTGTCTGGGCCTGGTTTGGCCCTAGTCGAAGCTGGTGTAGCCTTCGGCCCGGAGCAGGTTGATATCACCCACCGACGGGTTCTTCAGGCAGCTCTGGCCAGCCTCGTCTTCGCAACTGGACAGCGTCGTGTCGAGAGCGCCGATGAGGTGGATGTACGGCACCTTGTCGTGGGCCGCCACCATCACCTTGATCTTGTCGCCCTGCTTGCCCGCCTTCATGAACTTGGCGAGCTCTTCCTTGAGCTTCTCCCGATCGTACTTCTTGTAGACCTCGAGGTCGCCGGAGCAAACACCGTTGTCCGACTTGCCGCGGCAGAGCTTGAAGTCACCGAGGGTCGGGATGCGCTTGGGCGTCGCGAGGTCGGGCTGATCCTCGGAGTCCCAGAGGTTGACCAAGTAACCGGTCGGAGTGATGGCGAGGTTGATCTTCGCCTTCTTCTCCGGCTTGTCCTTCGGCGGCGTCTTCGATGCCTTCGGCAGCGCTTGGTCGACGTCGATTCGGGACAGGGTGGTCCACGCCGCCGACACCAGCAAGAAGCAGATCAGGCAGACGAGGAGATCGATGAAGGGGACGACATTGAGGCTCGCGTCAGCGACGCCACCCTTGCCACTAGCTGCACCACCCATGACAGGCTCCTGGTTGGTCGCGGAGGTCGTGGGGGACGCCGCCGCTCTCGGGCGACGCCCCCCACCAGGGTCCGCTTCAGGTTCACACGGCGCGAGGCGCCGGAGGTGTCAGAAAGGCGCGGCCGCTTAGGCCGCGTCCTCCTTGATGTCGCCCATCTTGTTGCGGTTGGCGACGATCAGGTTGAGGACGCGCACGGTGCCCTCGTTGATGTCGCTCTCGATGGCCGTGGCCTTCGAAGAGAGGACCGCGAACGCGAGAACGCCGATGATGCCGGTGCCGAGACCGAACGCCGTGCAGTTCATCACTTCCGAGATGCCCTTCGAGAGAAGGGTGGAGCGCTGCGACGGGTCGACGTCCGGACGCGAGATCGCGCCGAAGGTCTGGATCAGGCCGGTGATGGTGCCGAGCAGGCCGGCCAGGGTGGCCGAGTTGCCGAGCAGGTTGAGGTAGTCGGTGCGCTTCTTGATCTGCGGCAGCTCGCGGAGGTAGGCCTCGTCCATGGCGGCCTGGACCTCTTCGTCGCTGCGCTTCACCTTCAGGACGCCGCTGTGCACGATGCGCGCGAGCGGGTACTGGTAGGTGGAGCAGACCTTGAGGACGCGGTTCAGGTCGCCCTTCAGGATCGGAACCTGCAGGAGCTTGATGAACTCGTCCTTCTTCACGCTCGAGCGGATGTACAGAACGAAAATCCGCTCGAACATGATCGCGAGGATGAAGATGAGGTGAAGGAGGATGGGCCACATGCCCCAGCCGCCCTCTTCGAAGAACTCAGCAATCTTGTGGAACATCCGTGTGTCTCCCTGTTCGTGCCGGACCCCGCCGGCGCAAGCGGACCTCTGTAACCCGACTCTTTGCGGCCTCCTCGACCGGCTCCGCCCATCGTGGGTCGGTTCGGGTTGGCATCCCTGCCTCTGCCGCCTGGTTCGGACCCGACCTTGCGGCCGGCCAATCATTCAGCAGATGCAGCGTCTGTCAACCCAAGTCCCGCGCCCTCGCGGACGGCAGAGTCAGGCGGCGTTGTAGCACCGCGTTCTGCGACCGGTCAAGCATCTGCGGGGGGGCCTTTTTCCGGTCGGTTAGGCCCCGGATCGGGGTCCTGTGACAATGTCGGATTGTGAACTTGCGCCGGCAATCGCGGCGTGGTCGCATGGCGGCCGCCACGGAGGGACCATGCGACGAAGTGATAGCGAAGCGATCGAGGCTGCCATCGAGGACGATGCCGACGAGGCGATCCGCCTCTGCGAGGCCTTGTTGGACGAGGACGAAGGGGACGCGGACGTCTGGGCCTACCTCGCCGAGGCACAGCTCGCCGCCGGGCGCAGCCGCCGCGCCCTGGAGACGCTGGCGCAGGTGGTCGAGCTCGATCCGGAGTGGATCGAGGCCTATACGCTCCGCGCCGAGATCCTGATGGACCAAGATCGCGGCGACGCGGCGTCGATCGAGCTCGACGTGGCGGCCGATATCGACGCGGAGGACCCGCGGCTGCTGCGTGCGCGGGCGCTGGCGGCAGAGATCGCGGGAGACTTTGCCGCGGCCGACGCGCTGTATCGTGAAGCGGAGGAGACGGACGTGCTCTGGCCGGCTCCACCTCGGCTGAACCGATCAGCGATGTCGCGCGCGATCGCGGCGCAGATCGATGCGGGTCCGGTGCTGATCGAGGAGATGCCCGGATCCGGTCCGAGCCGGCTGCGGATGCTCGACCGAGACGGCAAGGGCCTGACGGTCTACGCCCGCAACGTCGAGCGCGAGCTGGACGGCGGTGGGGCGATCGAAGACGTCGTCATGCTCGTCGAGGAAGCGCTCGAAGATCTCGGCGACTGACCGCCGCGTCTCATGGCCGCTCGAACGCCGCCGAGACGCCTTGGCCGACACCGACGCACAGCGTGGCGACGCCCCGTTTCAGGCCTTCGCGCGCCAGCTGATGGCAGAGGCTGCCGGCGATACGGGCGCCGCTCATGCCGAGCGGGTGGCCGAGCGCGATTGCGCCGCCGTGGACGTTGACCTGCTCCGGATCGAAGTCCCAATGCTTCAGCACGGCGAGTGACTGCGCGGCGAAGGCTTCGTTGAGCTCGACCCGGTCGACGTCGCGCCACGCCCAGCCGATGCGCTGGAAGAGCCGCTCGGTCGCGGGGACCGGGCCAATCCCCATGCGGGTCGGATCGACGCCGGCCGAAGCGCCGCCGACGTAGCGCGCCAGAGGAGTCCAACCGTGCCGTCGCACGGCTTGGTCCGAGGCCAGCAGGAGCGCAGCGGCGCCATCGTTCAGGGTCGACGAGTTGCCCGCGGTGACCGTGCCGTCGGCGACGAACGCCGGACGCAGGCGGGCCAGGCGCTCGATCGTGGTGTCGGAGCGGGGGCCTTCGTCGCGATCGACCATGAGCGTGCCCTTGCGCTGCGGGACCTCGACCGTGACCACCTCGTCGGCGAAAGCACCGGCTTCCCAGGCCGCGATCGCGCGGGCTTGGCTGCGGGCGGCGAAGCGATCTTGATCGTCGCGTGCGATCGCGTGATCGCGCGCCAGATTTTCGGCGGTGACGCCCATTGCGTCGAGAGGAAAGCGCTGCTCGAGCCGAGGGTTGGGGAAGCGCCACCCGAGCGCAGTGTCGAAGGTGGTGAAGTTGCCGCGCGGCGGATCGGTCTCGGGCTTGGGCATCACCCAGGGCGCGCGGGTCATACTCTCGACGCCGCCCGCGATCACGATGTCGGCCTCTCCCAAGGCGACGCGACGGCCGGCCGCGAGCACGGCGTCGAGGCCGGAGGCGCAGAGGCGGTTCACCGTGATCGCAGGGACGTGGTCGGGCATCCCGGCGAGCAGCGCCGCCATCCGCGCCACGTTTCGGTTGTCCTCGCCGGCCTGGTTGGCGCAGCCGAGCACGACCTCGTCGACGTCGGCCGGATCGAGGTCCGTGCGCGCGATCAAGCGGGAGAGTACCAGCGCGGCGAGATCGTCCGGGCGGACGGCGCGGAGGCCGCCACCGAAGCGTCCGATGGGGGTGCGGAGGGCGTCGACCACCCATACCGGGCGGATCGTGGCGTCGTTGGACATGCGGAATCTCCGTAGCGGCCCCGGCGTTTGACGCTCCGCGGGGGCCACCGCAGGATGCGGAGCGCGAGGATGGTCTGTCTCGCCGGGGAGGCTGGCAAGTGCAGAGGCTCGGACATCGGCTGCGAACGCGGCTTTCGGGCGAGGTCACGGCAGGGCGCGCCGGCATCGGCAATTCGGCGTGGCTGGCCGCGCTGATCGCCGTCGGCTCGCTCGCGATCGCCCCGGAGGCTGGTGCGGCGTGGAGCTTCCGCGAGGCGCCTGCGCAGACGCCATCGGTCGGCGACGGCGGAGTCGGGATGGTCCTCGACGGGCAGCGCACGGCAAAGCGGACGGCCGGCGTCTACGTTGCCCGCGTGGTGCCCGGTGGGCCAGCCGCGACGGCTGGGCTGCGGCCGGGCGATCGCATCGTCGCCGTGGGCGGTGATCGCTTGCCCGACGACGTCACCGTCGCCGACGTGGCGCGGCGGATTCGCGGCAAGATCGGCAGCCGGGTGCAGATCACGGTGCGGGCGGATGGCAGCAGCGGAGATCGCAGCGCCGACGTCGAGCGCGTGGCGATGGAGTCGCTCTTTCCGACCCGCGTCGGCCGACCGTTGGAGGTCGCCGCCGATCTGGCGCTGATCGCGACGGGTGCTCAACACACGATCGCGATCCGATTCCTCGACGGCGGCACACCGACCGAAGCGCTGCGCTACGCCTGGGCTGTCGCGCCGGCAGGCAAGCCCGCCGGGACCGCCGGCGGCGCGCGCGGCGAGGGGCTGGTGCGCTGGACCTCGGTCGGCGCAACCGTGCAGGTCGATGATCTGCGCGTCGATCTGGCGCCGTGGCCGGGTCACGATCGCCTGGTCGCGGCGGGCTCGAACCTGCCTGTCGTGGTGACCGACGCGGCGCATTGGCTGACCCTCGACCCCTCGGCACAGAAGGTGAAGATGCTGCGCGCGCCGCCCAAAGGCAGTGAGCCGCATTGGCCGGCTGGTGGCTGCAAGCTCACGGTCAAGGCCGCGATCGGCGATGCCGCCTTCGTCCTGCATCGGATCACGCTCGAGCTGCGCGACGGCGCCGGACGGGTGATGCCGACCGCGACGGCGCTCACCGATGCCGACGGCGAGGCGACGTTCGCGCTACCCGCCGGCGATTGGAGCGCGATCGCGTTGCACCACGCCAAGGGCGGTGGGCATCGCGACCTCGCCTACGCGGCGAAGATCACGGCCCCGGCGACCGCGGTGCGGTGCGAGGAAGGGCAGCAGGTTCGACTCGCGCTGCCGCTGCAACGCCTGAGCGAAGACCCCGCCGGGGCGCTGCCGCCGACGGCGCTGCAGCATCCGCTGGTCGGCAAGAAGCTGCCCGAGGTCCACGTGCGCCGCTGGGTCGGCGATGGTGGCCGCGCACCCGAGGCGGGCGACGCGATGTTGCTCTACGTCTGGGCGACCTGGTGCGGGCCGTGCAAGCGGACCTCACCAGAGATCGCCGAGATCGCGGCGCGCGCCGCCGGTACGGGCCTGCGGGTGGTGCTGGCGTCGGCCGACCGCGACGAGACGGCCTTGGAAGACTACGTCGCAGCGCTTCCGCCCGACGGCCCGCCAGTCGCCTGGACTGGCCCCGATCTGCTGGAGACGCTCGAGGTTCGGGGCATCCCGACCGTGGTGTTGGTCGATGGCAGCGGCGTGATCCGCGCGGTCCACACCGGCACCGGCATCTCGATCGCGACCTGGCAGCGCGCGATCGCCGAGGTCTCCACGCCGCATACGCCGGCCCCCGCAGCCAAGGCCGAGCGCAAGCCGCGCCCCAAGGCCGGCAGCAAGCGAAAATAGGGCGCACGACCCAAATTCCCTGACGAAGAGAGGCGCCGGCCCCAGGCGGCGGGGCGGCGCGGCTAATCCGTTGTCGCGCCGCGTCCCCGCAGCAGCGGGATGCTCTCCAAGGCTGCCGATGCGTCACGCATTCGCGTCGCGGCGGCGGCGATCGAGACGGCAGCTTCCTGGTCGCCTTCGCGATCGAGGAGGACGGCCATGACCTCGAGCCGGCGAGCCCAGCGGGCGCGCCCGTCGGCGTCGAGCTTGGCCTCGACGTCGTGCAGGCTTGCCTCTGCGGTGAGGCCGTGGGCGAGGCGCAGGGCCAACCCGAAGGCTTGAACGGCCGGCAGGCGGGCGTGGCGGTCGCCCGCGTCGATCGCGGCGAGCAGCGCGGCGGGATCGTCGGCGAGGCGACACTCGATCGTCTCGAGCGGTGTCACGTCGGCGAGCAGGCGTCCGGCACGCATCAGATCGCCCTCGACCGAGACGCCCGCGGCTTTGGCCAGATCGAGGCCACGGCGGAGCAACCCTGCCGCGAGCGTGGCGGGGACTTCGGCCATCAGCGCCGCATCCGGGACCACGCGATCGAGCAACGAGCGGACCTTCGAGCGGGAGGTCTGCGGGTGGAAATAGACGCCGCGGAGCTGATCGTCGGGGCCGATGACGCCGGCGAGCGACCAACCACCGTCGGTCGCCGACCAGCCGCCGAGCGCGACGACGTGATGGCCGGCCTTGTCGAAGGCGGTGCAATACGAGGGCAGCGGGTCCGGCCGCAGCGAGAGGGCGACCGCACGGCGTGGGGCGCCGGCCTCAGGCACGGAGATGCCCCGCTGCTTGGCGCGGAAGACGGCCTTGCGGGCGGCCTTGGCGCAGGGCTTGCTGCGGGCGTGCGCGCAGAGCAAGGCGACCAGCGACCAATCGGCGCGCTCTTCGGCGATCTCGAGCAAGGCGAGCTCGACGTCCTCGCCGAGTTGGCGCGATGCGAGGAGCTCGGGGGTGGCCTGGACCTTGCCGGAGAGCAGGACCATGCCGAGCGTGATCTCGGCGGAGCGCTCTTTCGGGGCGCGGCCCGTCTCGAGCCAGGCCCGAGCGGTGGGGGTGCTCATGCGGAGGCTCCTTCTGCCTCGGCCGCGTGGCCGAGGGCGTCGCGATAGGCCTGTAGGTCCCGCTCCAGCGCGTCGATCTCGGCTTGCGCCGAGGCGGGCTGGGCGAGCCAGGCGGCGGCGGCGCGGAGGCGAACCAACGCCAGCGCGCGGCCCATGGCGGCGATGGTCTCGTAGAGGCCGGGGGCGGCGGTGCGACCGGTGATCGCGACGCGCACGGCCATGAAGCCGTCGCCGACGCCGGCACCCGCGGCGCTGACTGCCTCGCGCAGGGCCGCCTCGATCGGCTCGGCGGTGAATTCGGGGAGCCCTTCGAGCCGAGCGATCAGATCCTCGAAGAAGGCGCGGGAGGCCTTCGCGCTGAGCCGCACGGCCTTCTTCTTCTTGCTGCCGCAGCCGACCAGGAGGTAGCGGGTCTCGGGGCCGGCGAGCACACCCGGTCCGTAGAAGGGCGCGGCGTGGTGCGGCCAATCGCCGAGGCTGCCGATGCGCTCTGCGACCAGGGCGGCCACCTCGGTCGAGCGGCCATCCTCGGCGAAATACGCGGCCACCCGCGCGGCGAGGCGATCCGGCGCCATGGCGCGGATCCACAGGCCGTTGATGTGCTGCAGCCGATCGAGGTCGAAGACCGGGCCACCGAGCGAAATGCGGCCGAAATCGAGCGCGGCGACGAAGGCGTCGAAGTCGAAGAACTCGGCCTCGTCGGGCATCGAGAAGCCGAGCATGCCGAGGAAGTTGAGGAATGCCTCGGGGAGGATGCCGGCGCGCTGGTAGTACTCGAGGCTGGTCGGGTTCTTCCGCTTGCTGATCTTGCTGCGGTCGGCGTTGCGCAGCAGCGGCATGTGGACGAAGACCGGCGGCTCCCAACCGAAGGCGTCGTAGAGCACGAGGTGCTTGGGCGTCGAGTTCAGCCACTCCTCGGCGCGGATCACGTGGGTGATCTGCATCAGGTGGTCGTCGACGACGTTGGCGAGGTGGTAGGTCGGCAGTCCGTCGCTCTTGAGCAGGATCTGATCGTCGACCCGGAAGTTCTCGTAGCGAACCTCGCCACGCAGCGCGTCGGGCACGGCGGTCTCTCCGCTCTGCGGCATCGCGAGGCGGACCACGCAGGCTTCGCCTGCAGCGGCACGGGCGGCGGCCTGCTGTTGATCTTGGTCGCGGCAATGGCCGTCGTAGCGCCAATCTTCGCCAGCGGCCTTCTGCGCCGCGCGCATCGCGTCGAGCCGCTCGGCGGTGCAGAAGCAGCGGTAGGCGCGGCCGTTTTCGATCAACTGCTCGGCGTGCTCGGCGTAGATCGCGGCGCGCTCGGATTGCCGGTAGGGGCCGTAGGGGCCGCCGATATCAGGGCCTTCGTCCCATTGCAGGCCGCACCAGGCGAGGCTGCGCAAGATCGCCTGCTCACTCGCCGCGGTCGAGCGCTTCTGATCGGTATCCTCGATGCGCAGGACGAACTGGCCGCCGTGCTGACGGGCGAAGGCGAGGTTGAAGAGCGCGATGTAGGCGGTGCCGACGTGCGGGTCACCGGTCGGGCTCGGGGCGATGCGCACGCGCACGGGCTGGCGGGGCGTCGGGATGCTCAAGGCGGCTCCTGTGGCGTGAAGGGTGCGCTGGCGTGGCGCGGCGGGCCGGCAAGCTACGGGCTGGCAAAGGGGCCGGTCAAGGGTCGGGATCGGCGAGGGGATCGGCGCGGGAATCGGCGGCTGCGTCGCCTGCCATGCGCTGCACACGCGCGAGGTCGGCGGCGACGAATTGCCCACGCGGCCGCGAGAGCGTGGCCTCGAGGTCGGCGACGGCGAGGTCGACGACGTCGTTGCAGAGCAGATCCCACGGCAAGCCGGCTTCGAGCTGCGTGAGCACCGCGTCCAACTCGGCCCGCGCGGTCCGCAGCCGGCGGCGCAGCGTCTCGGGCGTCTCGCTGCCGCGCGCCTCCAGGCGGGCACAGAGCGCGGTCCAATCCGGCGGCGTGATGAAGATCAGCCGCGTGCGGTCCGGAAACGCCTCGTAGAGCGCAGTGGCGCCGACGATATCCACGTCGAAGAGGACGTCGCGGCCAGCGGCGAGGTGCGACTCGATCGCGGCATAGGACGTGCCGTAGAGGTTGCCGTGCACCTCGGCAAATTCGACGAAGCCGCCGGCGGCGATCCGCGCCTCGAAGGCAGCGCGCTCGACGAAGTGGTAGTCCACGCCGTCTTGCTCACCACGCCGCATCGCGCGCGTCGTGTGACTGACCGAGAAGGCCCGGCGGGCGGGCGCAGCGTCGATCAACCGGTGCGCCAGCGTCGTCTTGCCGGCGCCGGCGGGACCGACCAGGACCACCAGGCGCGCGGTCGCGCTGCGCTTGCCGCCACCGAGGGCGGCGAGTCGAACGGAGCCGGCTTCACCCGAGCGCTGCATCGCTTCTCCCATCAGGCCAGGTTGAGGACCTGCTCGCGGACTTTCTCGATCTCGACCTTCGCCGCGACCACGCGCTCGGTGATCGCCAACGCGCCGGCCTTGCTGCCGATGGTGTTGACCTCGCGCAGCAGCTCCTGGACCAGGAAGCCCAGCTTGCGGCCCGGCGTCTCTTCCACCAGCGCGGCGCGGCAGGCGAGCAGGTGACCGCCGAGGCGGACGACCTCTTCGGTCACGTCGCTGCGGTCGGCGATCAGCACGATCTCGGCTTCGAGTCGGGCCGGATCGAGCGTGGCGCCGTCGAGCGCGTCGGCGACGCGGCTGCGGAGCCGCTCGCGTGCGGCTGGCAGGGCTTCGCCCGCGAGCGCCTCGACCTCGCCGCGCAGCGCGTCGATGGCGTCGACCCGGGCGAGGAGGTCTTCGACCAATCGGGCCCCTTCCTCGGCGCGGGTCTGCATCAGGCCCTGCAGCGCGGCCTCGAATGCTGCGCCGGCGGCGGCGGCGCTGGCCTCGGCATCTTCTTCCGGCCGTTGCACGGTGACGACCCCCGGCTGGGCGATCAGCGTCGTCAACGGGACGGTCGGCTCGAGCGCGAGCGCACCCGCCAGATCGCTCAGGGCGCGATGCCAAGCGCCGGCCAGGGCGTGGTCGACGCGGATCTCGGGCGGCAGGTCGGCGCGGCGTTGCACATCGACCGAGACCTCGATGTGGCCTCGGCCCAGGCTCTCGCGCAGGCGTTCGGTCCACGGCGCCTGCAGCGCGCCGAGCGAGGACGGCATGCGAAAGCGTGGGTCGAGGTTGCGATGGTTGACGCTGCGCAGCTCGACGCGCGCCTGCACGCCGGCGTTCTCGGCCTGGCCGACGCCGAAGCCGGTCATCGATGCGGGCATGATCAGTGCGCCGCCGTCGGGACGGTCTCGGGAGCGGCACCAGGGTCGCCGGCGTCGAGGTCTCCTTCGACGGCGCTGACATCGATCGCGGCCGGCAGGTCCTTCACCCCGGCGATGCCGAGCTGCTCGCGGATGCCGTCCTGCAGCTGCTCGATCGTCTCGGCGCGGCGGCCGTTGACGTAGTAGGTCGGGGTCCCGTCGACGCCGGCCTTGCGGCCCTGCTCGTAGTCCGCGTCGACCGCGGCTTTGCTCTTCTCACCCTTCACGTCAGCTTCGAAGCGCGCGAGATCGAGGCCGATCTTCTTCGCGTAGTCCTTGACGTGATCCCAGTCGAGCTCGGGGGCGTGGGCGAAGAGCGCGTCGTGCATCTCCCAGAACTTGCCTTGCTGCTGCGCGGCCCAGGCGGCGCGGGCGGCCCCCTCGGCATGCGGATGCGCGGCGCGCAGGGGGTAGTGCAGGTAGTAGACCGCGACCTTGTAGTGCTGCTGCAGCTTCTTCACCGGCGCGGCGGCGCGGCGGCAGAAGGGGCATTCGAAATCGGAGAAGACGACCACCGAGACCTTGGCGTCGGCCGGGCCCAGGCGCGGCGCCTTGCTGGTGTCGACGCGCGCCACGGTGTTCAGGCGCTCGACCTCGCGCAGCAGCAGCCCGACGATCTTCCGCTTGCCGTAGCCCTGCTGCAGCTTGTGCACGACGAAGCGGGCCAAGCGCGAGGCGAGGGCGCAATCGCCAGCGGAGAGCGAGGCACGGAAGTTGCGCGACTTGCCGCAGGGGCAGAACTGCTCGTCGAGGATCTCGAGCAGGACCTTCTTCTCGGAGGGATCGAGGTCCTTGGTGTCGACGCCGGGCAGCTCGTCCTTGGCCGGATCCGCCCTGGCGGTCGCCTTGTCCGCGGCCTTCTCGGCGGCAGCGCCCTCGGCGGCCGGCACGGCGGCGGGCGGCGTCGCCGGCGGACGCGCTTCGGGCGCCGGCGCGGCGGGCTTGATCTGGGGCTGAGGCTCCGCAGCCTTGTCGCAACCGAGCAGCGCGACGGCCAGGAAGCTGGCGATCAGGAGACGGGGGATGGACACGTTCACCTCCACGGCTTGCCCCCGAACGGGGGGTCGTTAGGATGCGGCCGCGGCAGATCGGGCGCAAGGGCGCGAGGTCTGCCATGGACGGAGGCCCCGACGGTGAACCGACGCGTGGTGATCGCCCTGGGCGCCAACCTCGGCACGCCGGCCCGTCAACTCGACGCCGCGTGGACCGAAGTCTGCACGGCGCTGCAGCTGCAACACCCCCTCCTCTCCTCGATCTTCCGCTCCGCGCCGGCAGAAGGCGCCAGCGGACCCGACTTTGCGAACGCGGTGGGCCTCGGCTATACGACCGCCGGCGCGACGGAGACGCTCGCCGTGCTCCACGCGATCGAGCGCCGCTTCGGCCGCGATCGCGAGCGTGAGGGGCATCACGGCAGCCGTCCCCTCGACCTGGACCTGATCGATTGGGGAGGCGCGATCATGCAGCAAGAGGGACTCGAGCTGCCGCACCCGCGCGCCCACCGACGCGCCTTCGTGCTGCGCCCGCTGGCCGAGCTCTGCGCCGATTGGCGCCACCCGCGCCTGGGCGTGACCCCGAACGACCTGCTCGCCGACTTGCCGCCTGCCGACCGCGCCTCGGTGCTGCCGTGGTGATCCGCCGCCGCGCCGTGGCTGGGCTGCTCGGCGTCTGTGCCGTGGCGACGGTGCAGCTCGGCTGCGAGCACGAGCCGGCGGCGAAGACGGCGTTCGGCGCACCCGAAGCGACACCTCCGGGGCTGCTGTTGCGCGAGCGCAGCTTGGGGGCGGACGCCGCCGCCGATCATCAGGTCCTCGGCGAGATCTGGACGACGTTGAGCACGATCGAAGGGCCGGAACCAGCCGCCACGGCGTTGTTGCAGCTCGCGTCGCGACAAGACGACGCCAGCCTGCGCGACCGCGCCGGGGCGCGCAGGTTGGTCATCGAAGCGGTGGTGCGGACGGTGCAATCCGGCGCGCTCGGCGATCGCTTCGAGGTGCTGCGGGGCGTGGTCGACCGGCTCTACCGGGCAGCGCCGACCGCGGCGGAGACCCGCTTCGCGCTCGGCTACCTGCGCTGGATCTTGCTCTCGGACGGCCGCGGCGGATTGCGCGCTGGCGGCGTCGACGCGAGCGTGGTCCAGGACCTGATCGCGCAATTCGAGACGCTGCTGCGCGACCACCCCGATTTCGTCGGCCCGGCCGAATTCGACGCGGCCCGGCTGCGCCGCGAGTTGGCGGGTGTCAGGGCGTTGGCGTTGCCCCGGGTGGCGACGCCGGACGACGCGGGCGGGGCTTGAGCGTCTCGGGATCGAGGTCGAAGAGCCTGACGGCGTTGCCGCGGTAGACCTTGTCGAGGATGGCGTCGGGCAAGGCGATGGCGTCGACCTTCCAATTGCCTTGGATCGGGCTCGGATGGTCGATCTGCCGCTGATCGCCTTCGAGGTAGCGGAAGTGCGCGTCGTAGAAGGGCACGACGTCCTTCATCTCGGGGATTTCGGCGCCGTTGCTGCCGAGCATCAGGTAATCGTCGCCGATGCCGATATCGGTACCGAAGAGGATGCGGTCGGAGAAGCGCTCGAAGAACGCACGAATCGTCGCCGGCGGATGGCGGCCGAACTCACCGACCCGCGCCGAGATGTCGATCCAGACGTTGGGCAGGCGCTGCAGCATCTTCTCGACCCGAGCGGGCTCTTCGGCGGCGTTGCCGAAGTGGACGGCGATGAAGGTCGTCTTCGGGTGGCGGGCGAAGAGGCGTTCGCCGGCGTCGAGCATCGCGCCCCAAGCGGGCACGCCGCGGTCGTACCACGACCAACTCGGGTGAACGGAGAGCTCGGCATAGCGCTCGTTGTCGGCAGTCGGGGGCAGCCAGAAGGCCTTGGGGTCGGCGATGTGGATCGCGACCGGGATGCCGAGCTCGCCGGCGGCGCGCCAGAGCGGGTCGATGCGCGGGTCGTCGACGGCGACGAGCGTGCCCTCGCTGTCGCGGACGCCGAGCCCCAGGGCCTTGCTGATCTTCAGGCCGCGGAAGTCGAATTCCTCGACCGCACGGCGGATCCGCGCGGCTTCGCGCGCCCCCCAGGCCGGATCGCAGCAGCCCTGCCAGTCGACGTTGACGAAATTCAACACCCGGCCGTCGAGGCGCTCCGCGAGCACGCGCGACAGGATCCAGGCCCGGCCGTCGCCGCGTCCCGAGCCGCCGGAGAGGTTGATGATCGCGCCGATGCCGACGTCGGCGAGGATGCGCTCGATGCGCCAGACGCCGTAGATCGAGACGTGACCGTGCACATCGACCAGCAGCGGGCGCTGGTAACCGGGGCGAACGGTCGCGGTCTTGCGGGGCTGTGGCGTGGCGACGGCCGGCTCGGTCGGCGCGCTGGGCTCGGCGGTGGGCCGGGTGCAGCCCGTGGCGAGGCCGAACGCGACGAGCAGCGCGAGGAGCAGCCGACTCACGGCCGGGGTCGCACCGTGCGCTGTTCGATCGGCTTGCGGTGGCGTTTGCCTTCGAAGATGCGTTGCACGTAGATGCCGGGCGTGTGGATCTGATCCGGGTCGAGCTCGCCGGGTTCGACCAGCTCCTCGACCTCGGCGATGGTGATCATCCCGGCGGACGCCATCATCGGGGCGAAGTTGCGGGCGGTCTTGCGGAAGACGAGGTTGCCCCAGCGGTCGCCCTTCCAGGCTTTGACGAAGGCGAAATCGCCGCGGATCGCTTGCTCGAGGACGCACATCCGGCCGCCGATTTCGCGGGTCTCCTTGCCCTCGGCCACGACGGTGCCGTAGCCGGTCGGGGTGAAGAAGGCCGGAATTCCGGCTCCGCCGGCGCGGATCCGCTCGGCCAGCGTGCCCTGCGGATTGAGTTCGACCTCGAGCTCGCCGGCCAGGAACTGCCGCTCGAACTCTTTGTTCTCACCGACGTAGCTCGAGACCATCTTGCGCACCTGCCGGCTCTGCAGCAGCACGCCCAGGCCGTCGTCGGTGACGCCGGCGTTGTTCGAGACGATGGTGAGACCGCGGCTGCCGCGATCGCGCAGCGCGGTGATCAGGTTCTCGGGGTTGCCGCACAAGCCGAAGCCCGAGACGAGGATGGTGGCACCGTCCGCCAGATCGAAGATGGCGGCCTCGGCGCTTTCGAAGACCTTGTCCATGGTGCGCTCTCCGCGCGGCAGCGTCGCCGCGGCGGCTCACCGATACCACCGTTGCGGCAAAACGGCGAGGGGCGCGCCGGCATCGCCGACGCGCCCCTCGCGACTGTTGCAGGCTGTGCGCCTACTTGGCGGCCTCGGGGGCCTCACCGGTCGGGACCGCGGCCGCGGGGGCCGCGGGAGCCGGAGCGGCGGCGGCCGGAGCAGCCTCACCCGCGGGGGCGGCGGCGCCCTCGGCCGGAGCCGCGCCACCCTCGGCCGGAGCCGCGCCGGGAGGCGCCATCGGGCGGGCCTTCATCATCGCCTGCATGAAGCGACCCATGAGGGGGGCCAGCTTGCCGCGGGCGTACTCCTCGATCTTCTTCTTGTCCTCGGGAGAGAGCGCCTTGTTGATGGCCTCACCCTCGGCCTTCTCCTTCTCGGCGAACTCCTTGAACTTCTCGCCGATGGCCTTGATCTTCTCCTGGTCGCCGTTGGCGCCCTCGATCTCACCGGCCATGGTCTCCATGCGGCCCGCCATGCGGTCGACGAGCGCCTTGGCCTTGGCGAGGTTCTCGCTGTCGGCGCCGCCCTCGGCTGGCTTGGCCTCGCCCTCGGCGGCCTTGGCCTCGCCCTCGGCCGGCTTGGCCTCGCCCTCAGCGGCCTTGGCCTCGCCCTCGGCGGCCTTGGCCTCACCCTCGGCGGGCGCAGCGGCGGGCTTGGGGGCCTCTTCCTTCTTGCCGCAGGCGGTGGCCGCGACGGCGCAGATGGCGGCGGCGATGGCCGCGCGCTTCCCGATATTCCACATGCTTCGCTCCCTGATCCTGCCCCGCTGCGCGGGGTCGAGTTCGCTCCGAGTCGACGCGACTCGGAATCGCTGGTCGCCTCCCCGGTCGACCCGGCAGAGGCTTCTCGTTCTGTATGGGTCTGGATTCCCGACGGCGGCAGGAGGCTGCCGGAAGGATGCGGGGCGGGGGTTGCCCCCCGCCCCGTCCGTCACTGACGCGTGCGCCGAGCTTACTCGGCGGGCTTGGCCTCACCCTCGGCGGCCGGAGCAGCCTCGGCGGCCGGAGCGGCCGGAGCGGCCTCGGCGGCCGGAGCGGCCTCGGCCGGCTTGGCCTCGCCCGCGGCGGCCGGTGCGGCCTCGGCGGGCTTGGCCTCACCCTCGGCAGCCGGAGCGGCCTCAGCGGGCTTGGCCTCACCCTCGGCAGCCGGAGCGGCCTCGGCGGGCTTGGCCTCTTCAGCCTTGGCCTCACCCTCGGCAGCCTTCTCCTCGGCCTTGGCCTCACCCTCGCCAGCCTTCTCCTCGGCAGCGGGGGCAGCCTCTTCCTTCTTCTCCTCGGCAGCAGCAACCGGCTCGGCCTTCTTGCCGCAACCGGTCGTGGCGAGAGCAAATCCGAGGGCCACGGCGACCGCGGCGAAACGCTTGAACGTGAACATGTCCAGACTCCCGATGGGCACGCTGCCGCAGACCGCTCCCAGTCCGTCCCTTGTCATCGAAGACCGATCGCGAAGGAGTTCCCTATCTTCCTCGCGACTCTGCCGGCCCCCGACACGCTTCAGCGCGACCTTCCCATCCTGGTAGAAGAGCGGTCGACCGAGGATGCTAGGAGGGTTGTTGATGCGGGTCAACTGCCGATCGTCACGGGGCTTGCCAGGGATTTCGATCGCCCGACCGCTTGCCGGCCAGGCCCGGCATGTGCCACACCGCAGACCGCTCGTGAATCGCATCCGGAGAGGTCCATGCCCGCATTCGACCTGGTCGCACCCTTTGCTCCGTCGGGGGACCAGCCCGCCGCGATCGAGCAGCTCATGGCCGGCCTCGCGGAAGGCGAGCGCTGGCAGGTGCTGCTCGGCGTCACCGGCTCGGGCAAGACGTTCACGATGGCGAACGTGATTGCGGCGTCGCAGCGGCCGACGCTGGTCCTGGCGCCGAACAAGACCCTCGCGGCGCAGCTGCACGCCGAGTTGAAGACCTTCTTGCCGAACAACGCGGTCGAATACTTCGTCAGCTATTACGACTATTACCAGCCTGAAGCGTACATCCCGTCGACCGATACCTACATCGAGAAGGATTCGCTCATCAACGAAGAGATCGACCGCATGCGCCATGCGGCGACCTTCGCCCTGCTCGAGCGGCGCGACGTGGTCATCGTCGCGTCGGTGTCCTGCATCTACGGCCTCGGCGCGCCGGTGGACTACCTGGCGATGCGCTTGGGCCTGGAGGTCGGGCAAGAGATCGGCCGTCGGGCGCTGCTCGAGCGCTTGGTCGAGATGCAATACGAGCGCAACGAGTTCGAGCTCTCGCGCGGACACTTCCGCGTCCGCGGCGACGTGATCGACGTCGTGCCGGTCGGCGAGGACGCCGAGGCGGTGCGGATCGCGCTCTGGGGCGACGAGATCGAGTCCCTGGAGATCATCGATCCGCTGCGTGGCCGCGTCCTGCGCAAGGTCGAACGGATCCACCTCTACCCGAGCTCGCACTTCGTCACGCCGGCGGACGTGGTCGCCGGTGCCCGCGAGACCATCGCGATCGAGCTGCGTGAACGCCTGACCGACCTCCGCGAGCGCGGCCGGCTGCTCGAAGCGCAGCGCCTCGAACAGCGCACGATGTACGACCTCGAGGCGTTGATGACGCGCGGCTTCTGCAACGGCATCGAGAACTACTCGCGGCACTTCACCGGTCGCAAGACGGGCGAGCCGCCGCCGACGCTGCTCGACTATTTCCCCGAAGACTGGCTGCTGATGATCGACGAGAGCCACGTCACGGTCTCGCAGGTCGCGGCGATGTTCCGTGGCGACCGCGCGCGCAAGGAGGTCTTGGTCGACCACGGCTTCCGTCTGCCGTCGGCGCTCGACAACCGGCCGTTGAAGATCGAGGAGTTCCTGCAGCGCGTGCAGCAAGGCGTGCTGATCTCGGCGACGCCGGGCGATTGGGAGATCGAGCAGACCGCTGGCGTCGTGGTCGAGCAGGTGGTGCGCCCGACCGGCTTGCTGGATCCGGTGATCGAGGTCCGCCCGGTGGGCAGCCAGGTCGACGATCTGCTCGCCGAGATCCGCGTCCGCGCCGAGCGCGACGAGCGCGTCCTGGTCACCACGCTGACCAAGCGCATGGCCGAGAACCTGACCGAATATTACGCCGAGCTCGGCGTGCGCGTGCGCTATATGCACAGCGATATCGACACGCTGGAGCGGGTCGAGCTGCTCCGCGGCCTGCGCGCCGGCGATTTCGACGTCCTGGTCGGCATCAACCTGCTGCGCGAGGGCCTGGACTTGCCGGAGGTCAGCCTCGTCGCCGTGCTCGACGCGGACAAAGAGGGCTTTCTCCGGTCGCGCCGCAGCCTGATCCAGACGATCGGCCGCGCAGCGCGCAACGCCGAGGGACGGGTCATCCTCTACGCAGACCGGATCACCGGCTCGATGCGCGCAGCGATGGACGAGACCGAGCGCCGCCGCGCGATCCAGGCAGCGCACAACGAGGCCAACGGCATCGTGCCGAAGACCGTGCGCAAGGCGATCCACGGCGTCGAGCTGCTGCAGGGCGAGGGTGGCGGCAAGGGCGCCGCGGGCAAGGGGCCGTTGACCGAGGCGGCGCTGGCCGAGGCCACCGATCTCGCCGCGATGGACCGCAAGGATCTGGAACGCCGCGTCGCCACGTTGCAGGGCGAGATGAAGGACGCGGCCGGCGCCCTCGACTTCGAGCGGGCCGCGTCCCTGCGCGACGAGATTCGCGACCTGCAGAAGTTGTTGTTGGCGATCTCGTAGCGCGCAAGGGCCCGCGCGTTCAGCGCCGCACGGCGAACCAGCTGGTCGGCCGAGCGCGGCCGAGCCGGACCCGGCGCAGCAAGAGGTCGAAGAGCAATAGCGCGATCGCCGCGAGCACCAGCGTCTGCCACAGCGGCTGCCAGCTGCGCGTGGTGATGCTGCCACGATCTCGCCATTGCTCCGGCCCGGCTGCAGCCACGCCGCCGGTCTCGGCGACCAGATCGTCGAGGCCGACCTTGCCCGCTGCGGCGATGCGCAGCTCGTCGGGGTAGGGGCGGACGGCAGTCGCCCGGCCACGCAGCATCACCGGGCGCTCGGCGTCCGCGCGTAGGCGAACCTCGACGTCGTAGGGACCGAAGGCGCGCATCGGCACCGCGGCCTCGTAGCGACCGAGGGCGACCTCGGTCAGGCGGATCTCGCGCGGATCGCCCTCGGGGGTGCGCACGGTGGCCTCGGCGAGCAGCTTGCCGACCGGGGCGTCGTCGACGATCGCGTCGACCGCGATGCGGAGGCGTTCGTCCTCGCGGGCCAAGCGGACCTGCACCTCGCCGGCGAGGTCTTCGCGCTGCAGATCGCGCACGAGCTGACGGGCGAGGACGGCGTAGCCGGACCAATCGATCCAATCCTGGGCCCACCGCGCCTTGAGGTCGCTGGTCCACACCGAGACCTTGCCCAGGCCCCGACGCCAGCGCACCAGCAGCGGCTCGCCAGAGGTGACGCGGAGGATCTCCTCGGCGCCGCGCTTGACCTTGGCGGTGAGGAAGCCGCGCAACACCGGCGCGCGACCGATGTCGAAGCCGCGCAGCAGCTCGATCCGCCCGACGCTGGGCGCGAGGCGTGGCCGGACCCGCTTCTCGACCACGGTCTCGCCGGCGATCTCCTTGGTCTCGCGGACGAAGATCCGCGGCAACGTCTCGGGGCGATCGGTGAAATAGCTGCGCCCGCCGCCGCGATCGGCGATCGATTCGAGCAGGGAGCGATCGACCTCTTCGCCGACGCCGACGGTCGTGACGGTGATCCCGGAGCGGCGCATCTGCCGCACCAAGGCGTCGATGCCCATCCGCGGCGCCTGCCCGTCCGAGAGCAGGATGACGTGCTTGACCTTGGCGCGGACCCGCTCGAGCTCGGTGCTCGCCAGCTGCAGCGCCGGATAGATGTGGGTGCCGCCGGTGGCCGAGATCCCGCCGATCCCGGTGGCGATGCGGTAGCGATTGCCGGCCCGCTGCAGGCTGACGACGCGGCGCGGCGCGTTGTCGAAGGCGATGACCCCGATCCGGTCTTCGTGCCCGAGCGCGTCGGCGGTCGCGCGGGCCGCCTCCTTCGCCAACTCCATCTTCGCCCCGGCCATCGAACCGGAGCGGTCGAGCACCAGCATCATCGCGATCGTGGGCTGCTCGATGGTCGACTCGATCTCCAAGCGGACCGGCAAGACGTGCTTTTCGAGCCAACTGCCCTGCCAGCCGCCCGAGCCCAGCGCGTCCTCACCGCCGATCAGCATCAAGCCGCCGCCCTGCTCGACGAACGCGCCGAGCGCTTTCTGCTCGGCGTCGCCGACCTGCGGCACGCCCGCCTCGCTGACCCGGGCGAGGTCGCTGACGATCACGGCGTCGTAGCCGAGCAAGCCGGAGAGATCGCGCGGCAGGCCGTCCGGGCCGCGCAGGGTCAACTCGAAATCGTCTTCCAATGCCCGCGCCAGCGTGCGCGCCGTGGTCGGGCTGCCGTCGACCAAGAGCACGCGCGGCCGTGCCGCGACGACGACCCGCACCCGCATCGCGTTGTTGCTGTCGAAGCGATCCTGCCCCTGCACGACGGCGCAGCGGGTGGCCAGCTCGTGCGCGCCGGCCTTGCGAAAGCGCGCCTCGCCCAGCTCGATCGTGGCGACGCCGGCGGTGATCGCGACGGCCTCGGGCTTCAGCTCGACGCCTTCGCCCCGGGCCTCGCAGCGAACCTTGGCCGGCGCCGTGCTGCGAACGCGGAGCTTCACCGGGAAGGGGAGGTTGGCGCGGACCCGCTCGGGGACCTGTACCGACTCGACCAGCACCTCCGCGGGCTGCTCCAGGGTGCCGAGATCGCCGCGGTGGACCTGGGCACCGGCGCGCCGCATCAGCCCGGCGAGGCGGCGGACGTCGCCACGGGTCTCGGCGCCGTCACTCCAGACGACGACGTGGGCGGCGCGGGTCGGGTCGAGTTGGCCGAGGGCGAGGTCGAGCGCGGCTTCGAGGTCCGAGGCGTCCTTTCCGGCCGGATCGCGGTCGATCTGCAGGGGCGGCAACGGCTCTTCGGCCGCAGTCGCGGTGGGCGGCCAAGGCAGGCGACGGGCGCCGCCGTCGAAGGCGATCACGTGGACCTGCGCCGCGGAATCGCCGGATTCCTCGCGGTGCGCGACGATATCGTCGGAGATCGCCGTCGCCGCGCGGGCCAACGCCGCGGCGGGCATCGACTCGCTGCGGTCGACGAGGTGGACGACGGTGACGCCGCGCGGCGTCTCTTGCCGGCTGCGGGGCTCGGTGGCCGCCAAGACCAGCGCCGCGAGCGCGAGCATCCGACCGACCGCCCCGGCAGCCGCCTGCCATCGCGGCAGATCGCCGAGCGCGCCGAGCGCCAGGAGCGGAACCGCCCAGCACGCGAGCAAGCCCCAGAGCCGCTCGGGATGCGCCAACTCGACGCCGCCGGCGGCCAGCGCGCCGAGCCACGCCGGCGCCTGCGCCTGCGCCCAAACCGCGACGCCCGCGCCGGCGCCGAGCCAGAGCAGCGCCCCGAGCCAGAGCTGCAGCCGGCGGCTCATACGGTCCTCCGGCGCTGGTAGAGGCCCCACTCGAGCAGGAGCGCTGCGGCAGCGAAGGCCACCAGCAGCGTCCACGCCGGCCATGGCGCGCGTGGGGTATCGTCCCGTGCCGCGGTCGGGTGCGGCGTCCACGCAGGGCCGCGTTTGCCGACCCGCCCGGGGCGCTCGCCATCGGCGAGGCGGGTCGGACGCGCGAGCTCGAGCCCGCTGTCGCTGGTCCAGACGTGGATGCCCTGGGCCTCGCTGCTGGCGAGGAGCGCGTCGTCGCTGGCGTGGGCCTGGCGCGGCGGCAAGCCGGGCTCGAACCAAGTCCAGCGCTGCCCGCCGACCGGCAGCCCGATCGCCCACGGCCGACCGACCTCGAGTGGGCTGACGATCGCGGCCTCTTCACCGGCCAACCACTCGACCGCATTGCCGACCAGCAGCGGCATGAAGTAGCGGCCGCCGAGGTCGGTCTCGAGCAGGTCGATGCCGAAATCCAGCCGGCGGACGCCGTCGTCGCGGGCGTAGGCGAGGACCGCGCCACCGCGCTCCTTCAGCAGCGGGTGGGCGCCGGTCGGCAGGGTCAGGCCGCGGACCTGGTCGAAATTCGCGTCGTGCAGCGAGAGCGCGCGGACCGCGGGGTGGTCCTCCTCGCCGATGACGAGCTCGCCGGCGCTGCGCGGCGCCTCCTCACCGGGCGCTGCGGCGGTGTGCGGCCGCAGATCGAAGCGCCAGACCGGCGTGTCCTGCGGCGCTTCGGCCTCGACCTGATCGAGGATCGCGACGTCGACGCCGTGCAGCAGTCGCTTGTCGCGAGGGAAGGCGGCGGGCCGGTAGTCCTGCGGCGAGACGCGGCGCACATCGAGGCCGTCGTGCGCGAGCAGCGCCGCTTCGAGGAAGAGGTTGCCCTTGCCGACCAGCAGCACGCCGACCTTGCGCCGACGTGCCGCGACGCCGAAGCCCCAATCGTCGAAGGGTGCGAGGTCGCGGAAGTCGGCGTCGGCTGCGGGCCGGACCTGAACCGCGAAGCGCCCGGGGGCCAGCGTCACGTCGGCGAACGCGACGGCGACGGTCGAGCGAGGCGGCACCTCGACGACCTGCTCGGCGACGACGGCCTCGGGTCGGGCGAAGTCTTCGGGCGCGCGGCCGTCGCGTGCGGCGGAGAGGAGCACGCGCAGCCGGGTGGCCTGGCCGCGATCGTTGCGCACACGGGCCGAGACCACGCCGCGGCCGGGGTCGATCAAGCTGGAGCGGACGCCGACCCGCTCGACCGCCGCGTTGTCGACCAGGCGCTCGCTGGCAGCCTCTTCGGGCGTCTCACCGAGCGCCGCCGGACCAACGATCAGCCAGCGCACCGGCACGCCGCGGATCGCGTCCAGCGCGCGGGCGACGGGATGCAACGAGGGGCCGCCGTCGGTGACGACCACGACCCGCGGGGTGCTGCGGTCCTGCACCGCGTCGACGGCCGCCGCCAAGGCGCGTTCGAGATCGAGGCCGGCGTCGGTCGCCTCCAGGCCGTCGATCGCGGCGAGGACGGCGCGCTTCTCTTCGCTCCACGGCGCCTGCGTCCGCGGCGCGACGGCGGCGGCCACGACCAGGAAGCGCTCGCGTGGCAGCGCGTCTTCGACCACGGCGCGCAGGCGTCGACGCGCCTCGTCCAGCCGTTGCCGTGGGCCCAGCGCGCCGTCGCGATCGCCATCGAGGGTCGCCATCGTGGCCGAGACGTCGACCAGCAGGACGGTGTGCAAGGGCGGCGGTTGTTGCCGTTCGCGCAGGGCGCGCAGGCCGAGCGGCTCTTCACCGACGGCGGCGAGCAGGGCGCTGATGCACACCGCCAGGAAGAGCCAAGAGAAGAAGCGACGCCACCGCCGGCCGATGCGTCGGGCTTCGGCGCGCTCGAGGACCTTGCGCCACAACGCGCCGAAGGGCACCGCGACCTGGCGGCGGCGCGGCTCGAGTAGATAGAGCAGCGTCAGGACGCCGAGCGCGCCCGCGGCCCACGGGAAGAGCGCCTGCAGGGTGTCGAAGGTGCCGATCACCCCAGGAATCCTCCGGAGCGGAAGACCTTCATCACCACTTCGTCGAAGGGCAGCGCCAGATCGACGCGGAGCGCGCGGGCGCCGACTTCGCGGGCGGCGGACTCGACTTGGGCCGAGAGCTCGTCCCAGACTTCGCGGTAGGTCGCGACGACTTCGGGCGTGAGCCAGATCTCTTGCCGTTCACCGGTCTCGACGTCGACCAGGGTCAAATCACCGAAGACCGAGGCCTGGAAGATCCGCTCGTCGCAGAGCTGCACGACCATCGGCTCGTAGCCGCGGGCGGCGAGCTCGCGCAGGCCGTCGCCCAGGCCGTCGGGGTCGTAGAGGTCGCTGATCAGCACCACCAGGCCGCGGCGTGGCTTGTAGCGGCAGAAGTCGCGGATCGAGTCGCGGATCGCCGTCTGCCCGCCCGGCTCCAGAGACGAGAGGACGCGCAGGATGCGGAAGAGCTGGGCCCGACCGCGCACCGGTCGCTCGGGCCGTGCCTTGCCGTCGGTCATCGGCGCGAGGGCGACGCGATCGAGGTTGCTGAGCGCGATATAGCCGAGCGCCGCGGTGATCTGCAGCGCCCGGTCGAAGAGGCTGAGCTCACCGGGAGGCGCCATCGCCATCGACGGGCTGCGGTCGAGCAGGAAGTAGACCGAGAGGTCCTCCTCCTCCTCGTATTGCCGCAGCAGCATCCGCTCGGTGCGGCCGTAGACCTTCCAGTCGAGGTGGCGGAGGTCGTCGCCGGGGGCATAGTCGCGGTGGTCGGCGAATTCGATGCCACCGCCGATCTTCTTGCTACGCCGGGCGGCACGCTGGCCCGAGCTCGCCATTCGACGGGCGAGCAAGGCGAGGTGCTCGATCCGCCGCAAGAAGGTCGCGTCGAAGAGATCTTCGCGGATCCCGCTGACGCCGCCCTTGCCGGACGTGCTGGTGGCGGGATCAGCCACCGGCGGCCTGCTTGCCGACCTCGGCCACGATCGCGGCGAGGACCTTGTCGCTGGCGACGCCGTCGGCCTCGGCGTCGAAGTTGAGCAGCACGCGGTGGCGTAGGACCGGCATCGCCAGGGCCTGTACGTCCTCGCGCGCCGCGTTGCTGCGGCCGGCGAAGAGCGCCCGCATCTTCGCGCCCAAGATCAGGGCCTGCACGGCGCGGGGGCTGGCGCCGGCGCGCAGGTATTGCTTCGCCGCGTCGGCGCTGCCGTGGGTGGCCTCGACCAGGCGGATCGCGAGGTCGACGACGTGGTGGGCGATCGGCACACCGAGCGCCAGGCGACGCACCGCGAGGATATCGTCGCCGCGCAGCACAGGGCGCACCTCCTGCTCCTGATGGCTGACGGTGCGGGCCACGATCTCGTGCAGGTCGGCGCGGCTCGGGAAGGGCACGTCGAGCTTGAACATGAAGCGGTCGAGCTGCGCCTCGGGTAGCGGGTAGGTGCCTTCCATCTCCAGCGGGTTCTGCGTCGCCATGACGAAGAAGGGGCGTGGCAGCGAGAGCGTCTCGCGTCCGATGGTGACGCGGCCCTCGGCCATCGCTTCGAGCAGCGCCGACTGCGTCTTCGGCGTGGCGCGGTTGACCTCGTCGGCGAGCAGCAGGTTGGTGAAGACCGGTCCCTTGCGCAGCTCCAAGGTCCGGCCCCCGGCACCCTCGGCCAACATATGGGTGCCGACGATATCGGTCGGCATCAGGTCGGGCGTGAACTGGACGCGGGAAAACTCCAAGTCGACAGCGGCGGCGAGCGTCCGCACCAGCATCGTCTTGCCGACGCCGGGCACTCCTTCGAGCAGGATGTGGCCACCGGCGAAGAGGCCGACCAGCGCCCCCTCGACGACCTCCTGCTGGCCGACGATGACCTCGCCGATGCCGGAGCGCAGCGCCGCCATGCGCTCCTGCACCCAGCCCAAGGCCTCGCGCAGGCGCCCTTCGTCGGCGAGGGCGGCGTCGATATCGGGGCGCGACGCCCCGGAGGCAGACCTTTCACTCATCAGCGACCCCCTATTCGCCCGATCCGCGCGGGCGAATCAGCTCGTAGTAGCGGCGCACCATGGCCTTGCGGCCGGGCGGTAGCGATTCCTTCTCCAGCATCTCTTCGGCGACCTCGGAGTATTCGGCGTAGACGTCGCGCCATCCGGTCTTGGCGAAGCCCTTGCGGGCCGCGTCGACGAAGACCTGCTTGGTGCTCGGCCCGTCGCCCTGTTGGCCGCGCACCTTCTCGGTCCTGGCGGCGCCGATGCGCTTGGCCGTGCCGCTCTCGGCGCCGCCCTCGCCTTCGCCGTAGCCCTCTCCCTGGCCCTTGCCGGCACCGCCGGGCTTGCCCTGCCCGGCCATCTGCCGCATCCGGCTGTTGTCGGGCATATCGCCGGCGCCCAGCTTGATGCGGCCGGTCGGGTTGAGGCCGGCGCCCGGCCGCTTGCGACCACCTTCGCCCTGCTGCCCCTGCTGCGCCTGACGCCGCTCGGCGGCTTCGCGCTGCGCCGCACGACGACGCGCCGCCTGCTCGGCCGTCTCGCGGCCTTGGCCTTGCGCGCCGTCCTTGCCTTGTTCGCCCGGCTTGCCTTGCTGCGCCTGACGCTCGGAGTCGCCTTGTTCGCCGCTGCCCTGCTCGCCTTGCTGACCTTGCTGACCTTGCTGTGCCTGTTGGCCGCGCGCCCGCTTCGAGAAGTCGCGGCGATCTTTGTCGCTGGAGGCTCCGCGACGCAGCGCCTGCCGCAGGTCACGGAGCCGGCTGTCGCCGATGCGCCGCGCCTGTCGGCTGCGCTGCCCCTCGCCTTGGCGCCGCATCTCGTTGGCGGCGCGCTGCATCTGCTGCCGGATGTCCTTCGCCATCTGCTTGCGCTGCGCCGCGCGTCGGCTTTGATCTTCGGCGCTGCCGCCGCGCTGCTTGTCGAGCCGGCCGCGCTCCTGCTGCATCCGGCGCATCTCGTCCGCGGCCTGGCGGGCTCCGCGCTCGAGGCGTTGCAACTGGTGCTTGGCGCCGGCGACGTCACCATGTTCGCGGCGAAGGGCGTCGAGCGCCCGGCGGGCGTTGTGCAGCCGGCGTTGCTCCATCGGCGTCAGGCCGCCCTGCTCACGCCGCTTCTGCTCCAGGCGGCGGATCTTTTCGGCGAGTTCGTCGAATTGCTTCGGCACCTGCTTGACCCCGAGCGCCTTGGCGAGCTTCTCCGCGGCCTTCACCCAGCCCTCGAGCTCTTTGTCGCTCATGTCGCGGTCGGCGAGCTTCTCGAGGACCTTCGCCATCGCACCGAGATCGCCCTCTTTCGCCGCCTTGCGCAGATCTTCGCGCTCGGCCGACTTCGGCGCGACGTCGAGGCTCTGCTCGACCGCCTTGCCCAGGGCATTCTTCACCGCGCGGTCGCGATCGCGCTCGTCGGCACCCGCGGCCTCGCGCGAGGTCGGCTCTTTGCTGTCCTCCCCTTCGGTCGGCCGCTGCTCGGGCGGCTCGGGGCGGGCGGCTTCGAGCTCGGCCAAGCGCGCGAGCGCCTCGCGACGGTCGATGGCGCCAGCCTCGACGTCTTCGATCACCCGCCGCACGTCGCGCAGCCAGCGCCGGGTCGGAGCGTCATCGACCTGCGATTCGACGTCGGCGAGCAAGGCAGCGTCGGCGCGGAGCAATTCGAGCGCGTCGGCTCCGAGCAACTCGGCGGCCACCACCACGCCGGCGTGGCCGGGCGGCAACGCGAGCTGCAGGCCCTCGGCCGGGCGCGCGTCGAGGCTGTCGCCGAGCAGCAGCGCCTGCGGGAGGAAGAGGGCGAGCGCGGCGAGGGCGGCGGCCGCGGCGGCCCAGCCGATCCCCTGCGGACGCGGCATCGGCAGCAGCGCCGGCAGATCCAGGCCCTCGGCCCATTGCGTCGCTTCTTGCGCCTGCACACGGGCCCACGGATCGGCCCGGCCCTGGCGGGCGAGGTCGAGCGCGGTGCTGACGCGATCGCCACCGGCGCCGCGGTCGTCGAGCGTGGCGGCCGCTTCCAGCCAACCCGGTCGACGCCAGAGCATCCAGAGCAGACCGCCGACCAGGCCGATCGCCGCGGCGATCGCGACGTTCCCGTCAGCTTCGGCCGCGAGCCAGGTCGCGCGGGCAGCGAGGGCCCACACGGCGTAGACGGTGAGGAGCGGCGCCACGACCCATGCCAGCCGCCGCGACGCTCGGCCGAGCCAGATTCGCCGCCGGGCCCGCGCTGCCACCCGAATCAGCCCTGCGACGCGTGCCGACACGGCGGCGTCGAGGCGATTCGGTCGGAGCTCGGTGGGTGTCGTTGCGGCCCTGCTCACGTGCTTCTCCCGCCGGACCCTGCCGACAGGGCGACAACCCGTCGCGGGGCGCGCCTCTTCCCCCTTATCGACGCACGGGGAGTCGCTCGGATTCAGCCCGAGCGCCATGGACACGTCAAACGCGTGCCGCAAAAGAAGCAGCCGCCCCGACGCCGACGTGGCGCGGGGCGGCTGTTCGTTTCGCGTGATTCGCTCGGGACCCGCGCGCGACGGCGCGGGCGAGCGCTAGCGGCGGACCGTGTCGAGCGTGAAGTGCTCGCCGAGGGCGGCCTCGAGCACCTTCTCCGACTGGAGGCGGTGCGCACGGCGGATCTCGGCCTTCCGGCCAGCGCCACAGGTGCGCCGCTTGTGCTTGCGAATCTTCTTGGTCTGTTGAGTAGGCGAAGCCATGTGGGTCCTCCGTCGGCAAGGGCTGCGCGTTCTGCCCGAGTCTTCCCGGAACGTCAAGTGTGAACCGGGTATGCGCGCCGCCAGAGGCGCACGCCGTTGCGCTACAGGTCGCGCAGCTCGTCGATGATCTCCGCTTTGATCCTGGCCTCTTCGCTGGTCGAGAGGCCGGCGATCGCGCGCGCCTCGATGGCGGCCAGCGCGGCGCGGGTCTCGGCGATCTCCTGGCCGCGGAAGCTGAGCTCGGCGTCGGGCGCGAGCTGCAGGCCGTGGCGCATGCGGACGACCTTCTCTTCGAGGTCGGTCAGTCCGGCGCGCTGAAGGCTCCGATCGGTCGTCACGCGCGTCTGGGTTGCGGTGCGAGTTTGCGTCCTGGTCACGTTGCGCTCCTGTCGCGGCCCAGAGGCCGCTGGTCCCGCCTTCGGCGGATCGGGCTTTTCTGCCCCAGGTCCGGGGGCTTGCACTCCCGGTCCAGAGAATCAGGCTACCTGATCCGGCGGGCCGCGCAATTTTTCGATCGTTTTCGCAGCGAACTCGATCACTTGGAGGCGAAGATCCAGCGATCTTCGATGGATCGCAGGCGGTCGAGGGGATCGATCAGGCGTCGGTACCGGGCCGCTCGAGCCCCAACTTGCGCACGACGTACTCCAAGCTCTTCCGATGCAGCCCGGTCGCCCGGGCCGCCGCCGAGACGTTCCAGCCGTGGGCCTCGAGCGCGCGCTCCCAATACGTGCGCTCGAAGGTGTCGATCAGCCGCGCCTTGGCGTCCTTGAACGGCAGGTCGAAGCGCACGGCGAGGCCGTCTGCCGGGGCGACGCTGGCCGGCTGATCCGCCGCCACGTCGACCTCGAGCTCGCGCCCCGAGGAGAGCACCGCCGCCCGCTCGATCGCGTTGCGCAGCTCGCGGATATTGCCCGGCCACGGGTGGCTCTGCAGCCGGCGCATGGTGTCGAAGCCGATGCTCATCGGCCGCGTCTGACCCTCGCGGCGCGCGGCGTCGTCGAGGAAGTGGCGGACCAGCAGCGGGATGTCCTCGGGCCGGCGACGCAACGGCGGCAACCCCACCCGGACCACGTTCAGGCGCCAGTAGAGGTCTTCGCGGAAGGAGCCTTCCTTGACCATCTGCAGCAAGTCGCGGTTGGTCGCGGCGACGATGCGCACGTCGACGCGCCGCCTGTCGTTGCTGCCGACCGGGCGGATCTCGTGCCGTTCCAGCGCGCGCAGGAGCTTGGGCTGCAGCTCGAGGTCGAGCTCGCCGATCTCGTCGAGGAAGAGCGTGCCGCCGTCGGCCTCGGCCATGGCGCCGACGCGCGAGGCGACCGCGCCGGTGAAGGCGCCGCGGAGATGACCGAAGAGCTCGCTCTCGACCAAATTCGGCTGCACCGCCGAGCAATCGAAGATGACGAAGGGGCCGTTGGCGCGGCGCGAGTGGCGATGCAGCGCTTCGGCCACCAATTCCTTGCCGGTGCCGGATTCGCCGTCGATCAGCACCGTCACGTCGGTGGGCGCCACCTTCGCGAGGTGGGCAAAGATCTCGCGCATCACCGCCGATTCACCGAGCAGGTCACCGAAGCGGCTCTCGCGCGAGAGGGCCACCTCGTGGGTCTCGGCCAGCGGCTCGACCAGCAGGTCGACCTGTCCCAGACGCAACGTCGTCGGCCCGGTCAGCAAGCCCTCGACCAAGCGGCAGCCTGCCATCCAGGTGCCGTTCTTGCTGCCGAGGTCCTTGATCCGGAAGCCGCCGCGCTCGCCCTCGATCTTCAGGTGGGTCCGCGACACCGAGAGATCTTCGACGACCACGTCGTTGTCCGGCGCCGAACCGACGTAGAGCAGGCGCCGGTCGAAGGTCGTCGGTGGCGTGCCGCGTCCACCCACGACGCCGAGACGCAGCTGCGGCAGCGCGAAGCGTTCGGGCATCGCGGAGGTGAGGGTGCGGGTGGCGTCGTGCATGGCCGCGCGAGTGTGCGCGCGACCCGTGCCCTAGGGCAAGCCGCGCACCAGGACGAAGCCCGGGATGCGACGCTGCTCGCCCGGTTGCAGGTCCAGCTTGCGCTCCTCGGACTTGCCGCTCAGCCGCTCGCGGACGCGGATCACCCGCTTGCCGGGCGCCAGCTTCAACGCGTGGACGCCGCTGCTTCCGGGGCCGCCCGCGACCCTGCGGTCGTCGACGAAGACCTCGGCGTCGGCTGGCACGACGCGAAACCGGACCTCGGCCCGCTGTATCGCCGCCACGGGACGCCGGATGGCGCGGGCCGGCGCCGCGGGCGGCGGGCCTTCGGAGGCGTCCGATGCAGGGCGCGCGGGGCCGGTCTCGGCGGCGGTCTCCTCCCCCGAATGCGCTGCGTCGGGCGAGGCCACGCTCGCGGTCCCGGTGTCGCCCGCCTCGGCCGCGGCCATGCCCTTTGCCCCATCTTCCGGCGTCGGTCCTGCATCCGCGACCGCAGCGACGGCGACGGTGGTCGGAGTCGCCACGGCAGCGGGGTCGAAGCCGCCGGCCCCATCGCTGTCCACGGCCGCGCCGGCGTCGGCCGAAACCGAGGCGCCGCCCGCGTCCGTGCCGGCTGCGACCGGGCTCGTTGCTGGAGCGCCGTCCCGGGTACCCAGCCACCATCCGAGCAGTCCGGCGACGAGCAGGGCGGCGGCAGCGCCGAAATACGTCCGCCGGCGCAACTCGATCTGCCGTCGCGCGCGGCCGCCGTCGGTCGTGATCGTCTCGGGCGGACGCACGGGCGAGGCGTCGACCGGCGCTGGCGGCGCCTGCAGCACGGGAGCGTCGGACGCGGCGGACGGCGCGTCCTGCAGGCTGCCGAGCGAGAGCCCCGGCAGGCTGACGGTCCCGGTCGCGTCGGTTCGTGGCGCGGGGCTGAGCAAGCCTGCGAGGGTCGCGTCGATCCCCTGCGCCTCGGCTTCGAGGCGGTCGAAGGCGGGCCCGAGCGCGTCGGCGAGGCGGCGTTCCGGTGCCGCGACGCCGAGTTCCAGGGAGATGCGGGCGACGGCTGCGGCGACGTCGGCTGCGCTCGCCGGGCGCGATGCCGGATCGAGCGCCACCATGCTGCGGATCAGCAAGGCCAACGAGCCCGGAACCTGCGCAGCCTCCAGGCGAGCGAGCCGCGCCGGAAGCGTCGACCAAGCGACCTGCAAACCGTCGGCGTCGGCGACCTCGAGCGCGCGCTCACCGGTCAGCAGCTCGTAGGCGCACAGCCCCAACGAGAAGAGGTCGGCGCGGACGTCGGCGCGACGGACCTCGAGATGCTCGGGCCCCATATAGGGCAACTTGCCGCGCAGCGAGCCGGGCTGCAGCCGCGCCATCATCGCGGTGCGGGCGACGCCGAAGTCGACGAGCTTCACCAGCCCGTCACGCCGCACCATCAAGTTCGAAGGGGTGACGTCGTAGTGGACGATGCCGAGCGGCTTGCCGTCCGGCCCGGGTCGGGTCGCGGCATGGTCCAACGCAGCGGCCGCGGCGGCGAGGATCGCCAGCGTCGGCGCTGGATCGAGCGCTGCGCCGCGGGCCCGCATCAGCGCGCGGAGGTCGTGGCCGACGACCATCTCGATCGCGAGGAACCACGTCCCGTCTTCCACACCGAGGTCGAGGATCTGAGCGATATTGGGGTGATCGAGCGCCTCGAGCAGCCGCCCCTCGGCGACCAATTGCTCGACCAGGCGCGCGTCGGCGGCGAGCTCCGGCCGTAGGGTCTTGATCACCAAGCGCTTGGCGAATCCGGCGGCGCCGGGCGCCTCTGCCAGCCATACCTCGCCCATCCCGCCCGTGGCGAGGTGGCGCACCAGCCGGTAGCGTCCGAATGTGCGACTCAGCGGCCCTGCTCCGCGTCTAGCCGGCGACGTGGCCGTCGAGCCACGCCACCAGGTCCCGCAACGGGCGCTCGCGCTCCCCCTCGGGCTCGTTGAAGAGCTCGTGGTAGAAGCCCTCGTAGATCTCGATGCTGCACTCGGCGGCCTCGGCGCCGGCGTAATAGGCGCGCGAGACCTGCGGATCGACGACCTGATCGCCGGTCCCGATGAGCACCAACAAGGGCTGCGACATCCGCAGCTTTGCTCCGAGGACTTTGGCCTGTGCGGCCAGGAATTCCGCGCCCCAGCGGGTCGTGCCGCTGCCGAAGATGGCCGGATCGGATTCGTAGTCGCGCACCGACGCGGGATCCCGGCTGATGTGCGAGGCCGGGATGCCGACCGGCAGCGCGACGGTCGGCAATAGGCGGGACAAGGTCTTCGCCGCGACGACCTTCCAACCCGGGACCTCGACCGAGGCGGCGAGCGCAGGGTTGGAGAGGACGACGGCGGTCACCGGCAGCGCGCGCTCCTGCAGCGCCGTGGTGACGATCAGGCCCCCCTGCGAATGTCCGAGCAGAACGGGCGCAGCGCCGCGCACGCTGGCGACGTGATCGAGCATCTGCCGCAAGTCGGCGACGTAGTCGGAAAAGGCGTCGACGTGGCCGCGGCGCCCTCCGGACGCACCGTGGCCGCGGGCGTCGTAGAGGAAGGTCTCGTAGCCGGCCGCAGAGAGCGCCGCGATCAAGTGCCGGTAGCGGCCCATATGCTCGGCGAAGCCGTGGTGCACGACCACGGTCTGCCGCGCGCCCTCGGGCCGGAACCAGCGATAGGCGAGGCGAACACCGTCGCGGGCGACCAGATGGCCTTCTTCTTGCTGCACTGCGGGAGGGGTGGTGGTCATGGCGTCCTCATCATTCGCAGGTCGTCGAGTCGGCCGGCGCGGGCGCGGAAGCGTAGGACGCCGCGAAGGCATCGACAAGCCACGGCGTTGCAGCGCGCCGCCCGATCTTGCAGCATTCCGCGACGCACGCGCGCGACACGAGCAGAGACAGGAGCTGGCCATGATCGACCAACGACCACGCGGGAAGCGAGCCCGCGCCACGAGGCGGATCGCACTCTGGGCGGTCATCGCGGCTGGCGTGCCGGGCTGCGGCTTCTTCCAGGTCAGCGAAGAGGTCGTCCGCTGCAACCTGGTCACCCAAGCCGAATGCGCGGCCGACGAAGCCTGCGTCGCCCCCAACAGCCCACGTTGCAGCAAGGCCGGCGCGGTCGCGGTCGGCGCGGCCTGTGTCGCCTACTACGATTGTGTGCGTGAGGCGATCTGCGTCGGTAGCGACACGGAGCGCTTCTGCCGCCAGCGCTGCGACCTCGCGGCCCCGAATTGCCCGACCGACGAAGTCTGCATCGCCGGCACGACCGAGAAGAATGCGGACGGATTCGGCGTCTGCGTCGCGCTCGGCTGCGATCCGGTGGCACAGACCGGCTGCCCTTCCGGACAGCGCTGCATCCCCGGACCGGCGCCGTTCTGCAGCGCCGTGATCGGCGTCGCCGGTGAGGGCGTGCAATGCGCCTCGAACGAGAGCTGCAAGACCGGCATGGTCTGCGCGCAGGGCGCGACGACCGACGCCAACGGCAAGAAGATCAGCACCTGCATCCAGGTCTGCGACGTCTCGGGGACGATCACGACGGCAACTTGCGGCGACGGCTACCGCTGCGATGCGCTCCTCGACGGCGAGGGCTTCACGCTGCCGGCGCAGCAGGGCACCTGCGTGCTCGAGCATTGCAACGCACTCACCGACTTCGGCTGCAAAGACAGCGAGAAATGCTTCGCCGCCAGCAAGCCCGTCTGCGGCTTCCCCGGCAACCTCGCGCTCGGAGATGCTTGCGAGAAGGTGATCGACTGCGGCGTCGGTCTGATCTGCATCCAAGACTCCGAGGGCAAGCGCCTGTGCCGCGCGAAATGCGATACCAGCGGCAGCGAAGCGACCTTCGCCTGCCCGACCGGAGAGGTCTGCGTCGAGATCAAGGACGGCTCCGGCACCCCGCTACCGAACAACGTCGGCTTCTGTCGCGCACCATGAAGCACGCCGTTCGCTGGCTGCTGCTGCTCGCGGCGCTGCTGCCAACGGGATGCGCCATCCATCTGCGTGCGCCGGAGGCCGATCCGGTCGGCGCCGCGCCGGTCGCAGCGCCCGCCGCCACGACCATCGTCACCGTGGTTCGACTCGGCCCCGCCGAGCTGGGCGGGCTGCTCGACGCCGCGACCGCGGAGCCTGCGCGCTACGGCCAGCAGTCCGCCATCGTCGGCCAATGGTCGCTCGAAGTGAGCCGCGCCGGGCAGACCAGCGTCCGCGGTCAGGACGACCGCCTCTGCCTCGCCGCGCCACTCCAGGGCAAGGGCAGCATCGAGGTCTTCGGCCGTCGACTCGACCGTCGGGTCGACGCGAGGATCGAGGTCTGCGCCCGGCCGCTGCTGCTCGCCAACGGCAAGCTCCGCCTCGCCGACCCTCGGATCGGCGTCCGCGTCGGCGACGGCAGGGTCGAACTCTCGAGCAAAATCCTCGCCGACACCTTGGGCAAACACGTCCGCGACGTCGTGCGCCCGAAGATCGAGGCCGCGTACGAAGCGGCGTCCTGGCCGATCGCGCCGCATTTCACGCCGCTGCTCGAGGCCCTCGACCGCCGCTTCGCGCTCGAAGGCGACGGCTGCGCCCGGCTCCGCCCGCAGCGTCTCGAAGTGGGCCAGCCGATGGTCGAGGACGGAGGGCTTCGCATCCCGGCGGCCTTGACCGTGCGGCCGACCCTCGAGCTCCCCTGTGCCCCGGCGCCACCTCGGGCCGACGCGCCGGCAAAGGTGGCGATCGTGCCCAGCCCGGACCTGCGGTTCGGCACGACGACCCTGCGCGTCCACGTCGCGCTCTCGACCGCGCGGCTGACCGCCAGCTTGCGCGAGACGCTCCGCGCACGGCCCCCCGTGGCGGTCGAGGGCGGCGCGTTGCGCTTCGACGATGTCTCGCTCGCCACCGCTGCCGGCAACCTCCGCGTCGTGGCGAAGGTCCGCGGCAAGGTCGGCGGCCGCTGGTTGGGGCTGGTGCCGGTGCAGCGGGCTGTCGATGGCGAGGTCGTCATTTGGGGACCGCTGCAGGTCTCGGGCGAGGCGGTCGCGCTCACGACGCCGCAGCTCTTGCTCCACTCCGACGACGACGTCACCCGGATCGCCGCCGCATTGCAGCGCGAACGCCTCGTCAGCGAGGTCGAGAAGCACGCGCGCCTGCCACTCGGCCCGGCGTTGCAGCACGCGCGCAAGGCGCTGGCAGCCTGGGGCCGCACGTTCCGCGTGGCGGGCGTGGCCATGCCGGTGCGCATCGACGAGCGCTCGCTGCGGGTCGAGGCGGTGCGGGCCGAAGCCGGCCGCTTGGTGGCGGTGATCGTGTTCGTCGGACACGTGGTCGTCGGCGCGGAGGCGCCACGTGCGGCGCTGCCGCGCCCCTGACGACGCGAGCTACGGAGCGGGATCCGCAGCGACCTTGCCGGGAGCGTGATCGGGCTTGGCGGCGGGCGCGAGCTTCGAGGGACCTGCGCCCTTCGCCGGCTCTGGCGGCGCGGCCGCGGCCGGCATCGGCGATGGCTCGGTCGCCTGTTCGCTGCCGAGCTTGGGATCCAAGACGTCGCCGGCCCCGACGTCACCTTCGGCCGGCGGCTCCGGGACCACGGGCAATCCGGCACCCAGCACCGCCGCCGGCGGGGACTCTGGCGGCTTCGCGGCCTCCTCGGGCTTGTCCTGCTTCAGCGCAAAGATGCCCGAGAGCGACTTCTGCTGCTGCATCGCCTCCCACTTCCCCCTGCCCGCTCCGAGGTCATCGCAGTCGAGCCGGATCCAATCCATGCCGTTGCCGCCCTGCAGATGCGCGCGGCGCCCGTCGATCACGCCGACGAGCTTGTAGCTCGGGGCCTTCTCGGCGGTCGCGTCGTCGGCCTTGCCCTTGCGCTTGCCCTTGGTCTTGACCGCGAAGGTCAGCGTGCCCTTCGCGTCGCCGTCGTGGACGACGAGGTCGATGCTGCCTTCGAGCTTGCCGAAGAGCTTGCCAACGTAGTGGCCCGTCTTGCGCTCGGTGAGTTCGACTTGGCGCGGATCGGGGCATTCTTGTGCGCGGGTCTTGGCGATCTTCGCGGTGACGTCGTCGAACCGCGCCATCTCCAGGCCCAGCGACGAGAAATCACGCGCGTTGGCGCCGAACCGCTGGAAGATCTGCGCCGCGGCACGAGCGTGCGCGACGGCGTCGGTCGGGCCCCCGGGCTTGCCGATCTTCTCGCCCAGGCAGGTCACCTCGACGAAGGCGCGGATGTACTCCTCGATCCGGCTGCTGCTGATCAAGCCGAACTTCGGCGAGAAATGGCAGCTCGCCACCGCGTCTTCGACCTGTCGCTCCAGCTGCGGGAAAGCCGCAGCCTTGCCGACGGCTGCCTGGTAGCGGGCGAAGGCCGGATCGTCGGCGCGGGGCGCGATTCGACCGCCGGGGGTCAGATCCTGCGCCGGTAGGCCGGTCACGGTGGCCTCTGCCGCAGGGTCGACGACGGGACCGGTCTTCCCCTCTGCCCGCAGCGCGTTGTCCATGCCCTTCTCGGCCAACTCGCGCGCCTTGCGCAGCAACGCTGGGTCCTGCATCGCGCGACCCGCCACCTGATCGACGGCCAGGGTCAAGCCGTCCCGCTCCGATTCGCCGTAGCGCATCGCGCAACGCTCGAGCGTGCGGGCGGCGACGTAGTCCTGCACCGGCATCCCGAGATCGGGCACCGCGGCCTCGCCTTCCCCTTTCGCGCTGGCGGCTTCGGCAGCCGGTTCGGCAGGCGCCTGCGCGGGCTCCGCAGCCTCCTTCGACTTGCCACAGCCGACAGCTGCCAATGCGCCGAGCCAGAGGGTTGCGGACGAGAGCTTGCGGGCAAGCAGCGGCATGGCGATCCTCCAGAGGCGTCGCGCCTGCGACGCGAGGACGGGCGATGGGCCGAGAACGCGACGCACGCCGAGACAGCAGAACACGCGCGCCGGTGCGATCATGCCACCCGGTGCGCGGGCACGCAAAGACACTGCTCGCGCTCGTCGCCGTGACGGGCGCGGTGTTCGGCTGCGCGGCTGACCCGGATCCGTTGACCTTGGCGCCGATCGGCGCACACCGGGTCGAGGTGGGCGAAGGCTGGATCTGGGCCCTGGAGATCAGCGGAGCCGTCGCGCCGTGGGAGGTCCGCGCCATCGACGGACCGACCGGCCTGGTCGTGATCGAAGGCACCGGCGAGGCGCGCCTTGGCTGGCAACCGACCGCCTTCGACCTCGCCCCGACGCCCCCAGGCAAGCCGCGTGCGCCGGGCACCAGCCACCGCCTCGAGGTCGAGGTCCGCGACGGCTTGGGCCGCAGCGCGACGGCGCTCGGCTCGTTGCAGGCGATCCCGGCCAGCCCGAAGCGAAGCGGCCCCTGAGCCCGCCCCGCGTCGCGCTGCCCCGTGGCGTTCCACCCGGCGCTGGCATATGTTCCGGCTGATGGACGGCCCGCACGCCACAACCGACCCGCTTCGCAGCGCAGCCCCGACGTCGACCGACCGCCGACAGCTCCTCGTCGGGCTCGCTGCGCTGGCCGGCGGCCTGCTCCTGCCTCGTCTTCCGCGGGCCGCAGAACCGGCGACCAGCAGCGTGCTCCGCCTCGGTGCGCTGCGGATCAGCGATCGCGACCACGACGTCCGCGGCAGCCTCGACCACCTCGCCGCCGAAGTCCGCATGCGCACCAGCATCGAGACGGCGCACCGTTCGTTGGCCGTCGACCTGGGCGACGACACGCTCTTCCGCACGCCGGTGCTGTTCTGGGCCCCTGCAGCGGGCGGCAGCCGACCGTCGGAGGCGGCGCTCGGCCGCTTGCGCGAGCACCTGAGCTCGGGCGGCCTGCTGTGGATCGACGATACCAGCGCGAGCGGCCCTTCGACCGCGGTGGACGCCGTGGTGCGCGACGTGGTCGCCCGCCTCTTCGGCCGTCCGCTGGAGCCGGTGCCGCAGCGCGACGTGGTCTTCCGCACCTTCTATCGACTCGACGAGGCCGTCGGCCGCCGCGCCGATATCAAGGCGCTCGAGGGGCAGCGGCTCGGCCGCCGATGGAGCATCCTCTACGGCCGCGACGACCTGCTCGGCGCGTTTCGGCGAGCAGGCTCGGGCGGTCCGGCGGTGCCTGCGGTCCCGGGCGGCGAGGCGCAGCGTGAGATGGCGTATCGGCTCGGGGTCAACGTGCTGATGTACGCCTTGTGCCTCGACTACAAGGACGACCATACGCATGTCCAGACGCTCCTGCGCCGTCGTCGCGGCCGGAGCGGTGGAGGCACGCGACGTGCCCCCTGAGTGGACGCAGCTCGAGTGGACGCACGATTGGGGACCGCTCGGCCTGATCCTCGGCGTCGGGCTGGCCCTCGCTGTCGTGCTGCTCGCCTGGTGGAGCACCCGGCCGCTGCAGGCGCGTCAGCGGGCCATCCTCGTGGTGCTGCGCGCCGGGACGGCCAGCCTCTTGCTCGCGGCGATGCTGCAGCCGAGCTGGGTCGAGCTCCGACCGCGCGCCGACGAACGTGTCGCCGCGGTGCTGCTCGACGCCAGCGCCTCGATGCGGGCCGGAGAATCGACGACGCGGATCGAGGCGGCGAAGCAAGCCGCCGCGGCGGTCGCCGCGAACGTACCGATCCGCGCATTCGCCCTAGAGCCGGCGCCACGGCTGGTCGACGCGGCAGACGCGGTGGTCGCCAGCGAGGGCGCGACGGATCTGTTGGCCGGCCTGCGCGGCCTCGCCGAGGGAGCCCGTCCGCCGGGGATGACCTCGGTCGTGCTGATCTCCGACGGCCGGGATCACGGCGCGCTCGGCAACGGCCAAGGCGACGCGGCGCTGGACGAGGTCGCGCTGGCCCTCGGCGTACCGATCCACACCCTGATCGTTGGCGACGACGCCCCGCTGCGCGACGTGGTGGTCGGCGAGGTCCGTTCGTCACGCGCGGCGCTGTGTCGCAGCCCGCTGCCAGTGGACGTCGACCTCGATCTCGGCGCGTTCGCCGGCGGCGACGGCTCGCTGGGCTTGATCTTGGAGCTCGACGGTGTCCCGCAACAAGAGCAGCGCTTGATGCTGGACGGACCTGCGCGGCGGACGGCGCATCTGGAGTTGACCCCGACCGAGCCGGGTCCGCACGTGCTGACGGTGCGGGCCGTGCCGCTGCCGGGCGAGGCGACGGCGGCCAACAACCGCGTCCACGTGCCGATCCACGTCGTCCGCGATCGGATCCGGGTCATGCACCTCGCTGGCCACCCTTCACTCGATACGCGCTTCTTGCGCGGCCTGCTCCGGGCGCGCGAGGACGTCGACCTGGTCTCGTTCTACATCATGATCGGCCGGGCGGCCCGGGTCTTCGTCGATCCGGAGGATACGACGCTGATCCCGTTCCCGACCCGACAGCTCTTCGAGGAGGCGCTGGCCGACTTCGACGTCGTCATCTTCCACGACTTCGCCTTCGCGCAATACGGCATCGACCGCTATGTACCGAACCGGCTGGGCCCGTGGATCGAGCGCGGCGGCGCGTTCCTCAGCATCGGCGGCCGCGGCTCATTGAGTGCGGGAGGCTACGAAGCGACCAGCATCTGGCCGTGGATGCCGGTCGACCTCGACGGCGGCGGGGCGGAGACATGGCACGAAGGCGCCTTCACGCCGAAACGAACCGACGTCGGCGAGAGCCACCCGATCACCGCCCTGCGCGACGATCGCGCCGAGAATGGGCAGGCCTGGGAGGCGAGCACGCTGCCGGGCCACAACCTTCGGCTCCTGCCGCGCTCGGGCGACCCGGTCTTGCTGCAGGCCAGCGACGGTTCGCCGCTGCTCGCCATTGGCCGTCGCAACAAGGGACGGGTCGCGGCGCTGGGCACCGACGGCACCTGGTCGTGGGCCTTCCCACAGTCGAGCGAGCGCGCGCGGGACCAGGCCCGGCGGGACTACCAGACGCTGTGGAATCGCCTGCTCGGCTGGTTGCTCCGCGATCCGGCGCTGGCCGCGGTACAGGTCCAGGTGCCGGATCAGGCGGTTCCCCCCGGCACGGCCTTCGACGTCGTCGTCACCCTGCGGGGTCGCGCGGCCGAGCGGCGCGGCGGCGTCGCGATCGCTTGCATCGATTCGGCGTTGCCGGACGGCAATGGCCGCGCGATGCAGGCCGAGACCGGCAGTGACGGCAAGGCCACCTTCCGCCTGCGCGCGGAGCGACCGGGACCACACCGACTCAGCGTGACGCTCGGCGACAGCAGCGACGATCCGGTCGACGTCGTCTACGCAGTCGCCGAGGGCAGCCCGGAAGCGTTGGATCTGCGCCCGAACCCGGCCCTGCTCGGGCGCATCGCGCAGGCCGGCGGCGGCATCGCGGCGAGCGCCGCCGGCGACCTCGACGGGACGGCGTTGCTCGGGCCGCTGACGCTGGGCCACGACCGGGTCCGACACGAGCTGTGGAGCCATCCCAGCGTGGTGGTCCTCCTCTTGGCGCTCTTGCTCCTGGAGTGGTGGCTGCGGCGGCGGTGGGGCCTGGTCTAGCGCCGGCACGGCGTCGAGGCCCGCGACCCTTGGCGGATCGGCGTCGCTTCCGGCATGCTCCGGGCGCCCGCGGACCGCCGCACCGACCATAGGAAGGCCATGCACCGTTCGCCCGACCAGAAGAGCCCCGGCATCCGCTGTCCCCGCCGGGCGACACTCGCGCTGCTGACGGCGACGTTCGCGACCTTCGCCGTGTTCGACGCCGAGGCGGGCGACGGCCTGGACTGCCTGGCGTGCCCGACCATCGACCAGACGACCTGCCCCGCGTTGGCCAAAGCGCTGGCCCGGCCCGAGGTCACGGTCGCCGAGCTCGGGGCGTGGCTCGACCGCGCTCCGGCCGGCTCGAAGGACCTGCCACACGCCGCGCAGGTCCTCGCGATCCTCGGCGGGGAGAAGGCCCGCGCGCACCTGACCAGCGCGGCCAAGCGCCTCGGCGACAGCGAATTCGCGGTGGATTTGCAGGCCGCCGCGGCACGCGCCGGCGAGAAGTCGATGATCGACGCCCTGGTCGCGACAGGGACCAAAGGCGAGCCGCGGGCGCGCTTGGTTGCCATCTCGACGCTGGCCTCGCTGCAGGCCCCGCAGGCCGCCGCCCTGGCGCGCGCCAACCTGAAGGCCGAAGACCACCGCCTCGCCGCCGGAGCCATCGTGGCGCTGGGCAAGGTCGGGACCAACGAAGATGCGCCGACGCTGCTGACCCTGCTCCGGCGAACGGACCTCGGCGCCATCGAGCGCCGCGCGTGTCTGCTGGCGCTGACGCGGCTCGAGTTCGAGGGCGCGATGCTGGAGGCCACGCAGTTGGTCAGCCATCCGGCGCCACGGGTCGCCCAAGCGGCGCTGGCCCTGCTCGCGGTGGCGCCGCCGACTTGGTGCTCGCCGGCGATCCGCTGGGCGCTCGAACGGCCGACGCTGCAACAGGCAGCGGCCCCTGCCGCCGTTGGGCTGCACGACGATACCGTCGCAGGCGTGGCCCTGCGCGCCGCGACCGCGACCGTCCTGCCGACGCCGAACTACGTGGCGTTGCTCGAGGTCGTCGCCAGCGCGCCGGCCGATGGCGCGGCCAAGCGGCTGCTCGACCACGCCGAGGCGCTGGACGACGAAGGCAAGGTGGCGACGCTGAAGTGCGTGGCGCGGCTGCGCGACCGCAGCGTGGTGCCGAGGTTGGTCGAGTCGTTGGTCAGCGCGAGGGCGCAGGTTGCCAATTTTACGGTCTACGCGCTAGAAGAACTGACGGGCGAACGGCTGGGCGGTGATGTCCACGTCTGGCGAGCCTGGCTGCAGGGCGGCAAGGCCGCGGCGGCCGCCAAAGCGCCCTGAATCGCGCAAGATCGGAGGAAGGGATGGGCTTGGATCGCAACCAGATCGCTGCCCGCGTCGCACGCGAGTTGCAGGACGGCTTCTACGTCAATTTGGGGATCGGCATCCCGACCCTGGTCGCCAACTTCATCCCCGAGGGGATGGACGTCGTGCTGCAGAGCGAGAACGGCATGCTCGGCATCGGCCCGTTCCCCTTTGAGGGCGACGAAGATCCCGACCTGATCAACGCCGGCAAGCAGACGATCAGTGAGATCCCAGGCTCGGTCTACTTCAGCTCCGCCGAGTCCTTCGCGATGATTCGCGGCGGCCACGTCGACCTCACGGTCCTCGGCGCGATGGAAGTCAGCTCCGGCGGCGATATCGCCAACTGGATGATCCCCGGCAAGGTCGTCAAAGGCATGGGCGGCGCGATGGACCTGGTCGCCGGCGCCAAGCGTGTGGTCGTCACCATGACCCACACCGACAAGGCCGGAAATCCGAAGCTCCTCGACGCCTGCACGCTGCCGCTGACCGGCAAGGCCTGCGTGCACCGCATCGTCACCGACCTGGCCGTCATCGACGTCGACCCGCGCGGCTTCGTCCTGCGCGAGATCGCTCCGGGCACGACCGTCGAGGAAGTCCGCGCCAAGACGGGAGCGCCGCTGCTCGTCGACGGTGAGGTCACCGTGATGCAGGCGGTGTCGTGAGCTCAGCCACAGCCTCGCATCTGGTCGCGGTCGTGATGGCCGGAGGGAGCGGTACGCGCTTCTGGCCGGTCTCGCGCAAGGCGCGGCCGAAACAGCTCCTGCCCTTGATCGACGGGGCGACGCTGCTCGGCGCGACGATGGAGCGGATCGCGCCGCTCTGCCCGCCGGAGCGCTCGCTGGTCGTCACCGCCGAGCGATTGGCCGAGGCCACGCGCGCCGCGGTGCCACAGCTCCCGGCGGCCAACGTCCTGGCCGAGCCGACCCCGCGCAATACCGCGCCGTGCCTCGCTCTCGCCGCCATCGCCGCGCTGCAGCTGGATCCCGACGCCGTCGTCTGCCTGCTGCCGGCCGACCACCACGTCGCCGACGGCGCAGCCTTCCGCGCCGCCTTGCAGACCGCCGCCGATGCGGTGCAGCACGGCGGCATCGCCACCCTGGGCGTGGTCCCGACCCATCCCGAGACCGGCTACGGCTATATCGAGGTCGGCGACGAGCGTGGCGACGGCACCTCGAGCGTGGTCCGCTTCGTCGAGAAGCCCGACCTCGCCCGCGCCGCGTCGTTTCTCGCCGGAGGCCGTCACCTCTGGAACGCCGGCATCTTCGTCGGTCGAGCCGATACGCTGCTCGCGGCCGTCGACGCCGAGCTGCCCGCCTTGGGTGAGACCCTCGCCCCGCTGCGCGACGGCCGCGCCGGCGCGTTCGCCAGCGCGAGCTTCGTCTCGGCGTTGGCGCAGGCCTTCCCGTCGTGCCCGTCGATCAGCATCGACCACGGCATCATGGAACACCGCGACGACCTCGTGGTGGTGCCGCTGAGCGCCGGATGGAGCGACGTCGGCTCGTGGCGCAACGTCCGTGACCTCGGCGTCGACGCGGACGGCAACTACGTCGACGGCGACACCTTCACCCTCGATTGCCAAGACAGCGTCGTGGTCTCCGACGGCCCCTTCGTCGCCGCCATCGGCCTGCGCGGCATCGGCGTGGTGGCCCGCGGCGACGCGGTGCTGGTGCTGCCGTTGGACCGGTCCCAGGACGTCCGCGCGGTCGTCTCCGCGCTGGCGGAACGCGGACGCGACGACCTGCTCTAGAGGAACGATGAACCCACATATCTTTCGCGCCTACGATATCCGCGGCAAAGCCGAGCGCGACCTGCCGGACGAGGTCGTCCGCGCGATCGGCCAGGCCTTCGCGACGCTGATCCGCCGACGCGGCCTGCTCGCCCGGGTCGCGGTCGGCCGCGACGCGCGCCTCTCCGGTCCGCGCATCCGCGACGCCCTGGCGGCGGGCATCCGCGCCGGCGGCTGTGACGTCCTCGACGTCGGCGTGGTCCCGACCCCGGTCGTCTACTTCGCCGCCCATACGCGCGAGGTCGGCGGCGCGATCATGGTCACGGGGAGCCACAATCCGCCGGACGAGAACGGCCTGAAGATGGTGATCGACCGCGCCGCCCTCTTCGGCGACGACATCGCCGAGCTGGCCCGCATCGCCGGCGAGGAGGACTTCGAGCACGGCGACGGCATCGAGCGCTCGATCGAGGTGCTGCGCCCCTATGTCGACCAGCAACGGCTGCTCGCCGAGCTAGGTCCACGCCGGCTGAAGGTGGTCGTCGACGCCGGCAATGGCCCGACCGGCCCGATCGCCCCCGGCCTGCTCGAGAGCCTCGGCTTCGAGGTGATCCCGATCTTCTGCGAGTTGGACGGGACCTTCCCGAACCACCACCCCGATCCGACGGTGGAGGAGAACTTGCTCGACCTGCGCGCCGCGGTCGCGGCCCACGGCGCCGACCTCGGCGTGGCCTACGACGGCGACGGCGACCGCATCGGCGTGCTCGACGAGAAGGGCGCGGTGGTCTGGGGCGACCGCCTCCTCGCCCTGCTCGCCCGCGCGCTGCTGCAGGAAGTCCCCGGTGCCGCCATCGTCGCCGAGGTGAAGTGCAGCGACGTGCTCTTCGACGATATCGAGCGCCACGGCGGCCGTGCGATCATGGGCCAGGTCGGCCACAGCCTGATCAAGGCGCGGATGAAGGTCGAAGGGGCGCTGCTGGCGGGCGAGATGTCTGGCCATATCTTCTTCGCCCACCGCTATTTCGGCTACGACGACGCGATCCACGCGACCATTCGCCTGCTCGAAGTCCTGACCCACAGCGAGCAGCCGCTCTCGGCCTTGCTTGCCGACCTGCCGCCGACCGTCGCGACCCCAGAGCTCCGCCTGGATTGCCCCGACGCGGTGAAGTTCGCGGTGGTCGACCACGTCAAGGCGGCGATGGCGGCACGCTACCCGACGCACGATATCGATGGGGTGCGGGTGCGTTTCGCCGATGGCTGGGGCCTGGTCCGCGCGTCGAATACCGGGCCTGTGCTGGTGATGCGCTGCGAGGCCTCGACCGCGGCAGCCTGCGACGCCAACGAGGCCGTGCTCCGTGACGCCATCGCGAAAGCACGGACGGAGCTGGGCGCGTGACGGTCCACGTCGACGAGGCCCTGCTCGAGCAGGTCGCCCGCTTGTCGCGGCTGGAGCTTGCCGAGGCCGACAAGCCGGGCTTGGTGCGGGATCTCGCGGCGATGGTGGCGCTCGCCGAACGCCTCGGCGACGTCGATGTCGAAGGCTTCGCGCCGATGCGGCACCCGAACTTCGCCTACGCCGAGCTGCGCGCGGACGAGTCCGGCGAGACGCTCGACGAAGCAACCCTTCGAGGCATGGCCCCGCGCTTCGGTGCCGGCGGATTCGTCGTGCCGCGCGTCGTCGAATAGGAGCACCGCGATGACGCAACAGGGCGTACGGCAGATCCGGGATGCGATCCGTGACGGCAGCTTGCGCGCCGAGGCTGCGGTCGAGGCTGCCCTGCTGCGCGCCCGCATCGCCCACGACCGCCACGCAGCGTTGGTCGAGATCGACGAAGAGGCGGCGCTCGAAGCGGCCCGCGCCGTCGACACGGCCCGCGACGCTGGCCGCACGCTTGGCCCGCTCGCAGGCGTCCCCGTCACCATCAAGGACAATATCGCCGTCCGCGGCTGGAGCCTGCACGCGGGCAGCCGGATCCTCGAAGGCTACCGCAGCCCCTTCGACGCGACGGCCAGCAAGCGCCTGCGCGACGCCGGAGCGATCCTGCTCGGCCGCGCGAATATGGACGAATTCGGCATGGGGTCGGCGTCGACCAGCGGCGTCGCCGGCGCCGTGCGCCACCCCGTCGATCTGGCGTGCGTCGCCGGAGGCTCCTCCGGCGGCTCGGCCGTCGCGGTCGCGCTCGGCGCCGGCGCTGCCTCGCTCGGGACCGATACCGGCGGGTCGGTGCGGCTGCCGGCCGCGCTCTGTGGAGTCGTCGGGCTGAAGCCGACCTACGGCCGCGTCTCACGCTACGGCGTCGTCGCCTACGCCAGCTCGCTGGACCAGATCGGCGTCTTGGCGCCGAGCGTCGATGACGCGGCGACCATCCTCGCCACCATCGCGGGCCCGTGTCCCCATGACGCGACGAGCGCCCAGGTCCCGGTGCCGGATTGGCGCACCGACGCCGACGCCTCGCTCGAGGGCGTCCGGATCGGCGTCCCCCGCGGCTTCGTCGAGCGCGCCCGTGCCGCCGACGCGGTCGTGGCCGACGCCTTCGAGGCGACGCTCGCTGCGGCGGTGGCGTCCGGGGCGCAGCGCATCGAGGTCGAGATCGCCGACCTCGACGCCGCGATCGCGGCCTACTACGTCATCGCCACGGCGGAGGCCTCGACCAACCTCTCCCGCTACGACGGTGTTCGCTACGGCCATCGCACCGCAGTCCCTGGCGTCGACCTCGCTCAGCTGCACGGCAAGAGCCGCTCGGAGGGCTTCGGGCCGGAAGTCCAACGTCGCATCCTGCTCGGCACCTTCGCCCTCTCCGCGGGCTACCACGACGCCTTCTACGAGCGCGCCGCGCGGGTCCGGGCCCGCATCGCAGCGACGGTCGACCAGGCCTTCGCGACGTGCGACGTCCTGGCGATGCCGACGAGCCCGGTGCGGGCGTGGCGCCACGACCAAGCCTTCGACGACCCAACGACCGTCTACGCCATGGACGCCTACACCGTCCTCGCCAACCTCTGCGGCCTCCCAGCGTTGAGTCTCCCCGTCGCAGCACCGGCGGGGAGCTTGCCCATCGGCCTGCAGTTGATGGCACCGGCATTCGACGAGGCGCGCCTGATCGCGGTCGGTCGGGCGTTCGAATCCTTCGGCCCGGGGGCATCGAGCAACGAAGCAGGAGGAGCACGGTGAGAGCTGGCTGGGAAGTCGTCATCGGCCTCGAGGTCCACGCGCAGCTGTCGACCCGCAGCAAGCTCTTCAGCGTCGCGCCGACGTCCCCGGCCGAGCACCCGAACGAGCACGTCACCGCGCTGTGTTTGGGGCTGCCGGGCGCGCTGCCGCGGCTCAACGGCGAGGCGGTCCGCCTGGCGATCCGCGCCGGTCTCGGCCTGGAATGCACGATTCGGCCCTTCGTCGAGATGGCGCGCAAATCGTATTTCTACGCCGACCTGCCGAAGGGCTACCAGATCTCACAGCACGACCTGCCGCTCTGCCACGACGGCGTCCTGCGCTTCCCGCTCGACGACGCCGCGCAGACGCTGGAGATCGAGCGCATCCACATCGAAGAGGACGCCGGCAAGAGCGTGCACGACGCGATCGCTGGCGCGACGGTCATCGACCTGAACCGTGCGGGCGTTCCGCTGATCGAGATCGTCAGCCGGCCGGGGCTTCGCAGCGCCGAAGCCGCGGTCGCGGCCTTCGCCGAGCTGCGCCTGCTGCTCATGCACCTCGGCGTCTGCGACGGCTCGCTCGAGTCGGGCTCGATGCGCTGCGACGCCAACGTCAGCGTCCGGCCGACCGGCGAGCAAGGGCTGCGCACCCGCTGCGAACTGAAGAACCTCAACTCGCTGCGCGCCTTGCGCGATGCCATCCGCTCCGAGGCGAGTCGGCAGGTCGAGGCCTATCTCGCCGGCGAGCAGGTGGAACAGCAGACCCGGCTCTGGGACGCCGACGCCGGCCGAACCCGCGCGATGCGCGGCAAGGAAGACGCCGCCGATTATCGCTACATGCCCGACCCAGACCTGCCTCGGCTTCAGGTGCCGGCAGGGTGGGTCGACGCAGAGCGAGACGACCTGGCCCCATGCCCGTTCGTCCTGCGCACGATGCTCCGGGACGCGCTGGCACTCGACCCCGATGCCGTCGATCTTCTTCTCGAGAGCCCCGAGATCCTGCGCGCGATGCTGCCCCTGCTGGAGAAGGATCGAGAGGCGGCGAAGGCGTTCGCGACCTTCATCTTCGGCCCGGTCGCGGGTGCGCTGCGCCGGCGCGAGCGCGACCTATCGGCGCGCCTCGATGCGCTATCGGCTTGGTACGAGGTCTTCCAGCGATGGCGCAGCGGCGCGTTGAGCAACAAGATGTTGTCGGAGGTCCTGGACGCAGGGGCAGCGTCGACAGACGCCGGTTCCGCACCGTGGACGAAGGCCCTCGAGGCGGCTGGCACGACGCTCAGCGATCCGTCGGCGCTCATTCCGCTGATCAGCGGGCTGCTGGCAGCCCATCCGGCCGAGGTGGCCGAGTATCGCTCCGGCAAGCAGAAGCTCTTCGGCTTCTTCATGGGCCAAGCGATGCGGCAAACCCAAGGCAAGGCAGACGCCGCGATGCTGCGCACCTTGTTGCAAGAAGCGTTGGTTGGAGAAGGTTCCTAGCGAGCCGTCTTTCGCCGCGTCCTTCACGCAGGACGCGGGGTCGACGCCCGCGGCGAGCAGCACTCGCCGCGGGCGTCGACGCTTCTAGTAGACGCCGTAGCCGCGGTGCGCGGTGGACGGCGCACCGTAGACGCCGTTGGTGATCTCGAGCTGGTAATCCGAGCAGGTCGAGACGGTGCCTACGCGGTAGACGCGCACGTAGAACCAGGCCGAGTCGTCGCGGCACCGCGTGTAGTCGTAGCCCCACGAGATGGAGCCTTGGTTGCGGTCCTTCACACCGGTGGACGCATTCCAGCGACCGTAGGGTCCCCCGATTCCGGAGTTGTTGTAGCCGGGGTTGGACGGGCCGTAGTTGTAGCCCGTCGTGGTGTAGTAGACCGAGCCGTTCGTCGTGCAGGCACACTCACCGAACTCGGAGTAGCTCGACGAGTAGCCGTGCTTGGCGTAACCCTTGAAGTTGGTGAACCAGTTGAAGTCGGTCTGGCCGCAGCAGACCGCGGTCGGGCCCGTGCCGGTCGGGAAGCTGTTCTCGATCTTGTACTTGCCGGGCGGGCACACCCCGCGCCACACCTCGAACCGGAGCGCGTTGCTCGGGTTCTGGGTGAAGCGGACACGGACGTTGAAGTTGTCGCACACCGACGAGCCGCTGTCCGGCGAGTCGTAGGCGTAGAACTTGAACCAGTCGTTGTCGTTCGGGTCGACCATGCGGGCCTTGACGTTGACGACACCGCTGTCGTTGTCGTTGACCTGACTCAAGCCGTACGCTGCGCCGCAGGAGTCATTCGGCTCGAAGGCATCCTGGGCGATGCATTCGCAGCCGTCGGCGCCAGAGCCGTTGAGGTCGTACCAGCCGGTGTTGCACTTGGAGATCTTGCACGCACCGTTGACGCACTCCGCCTCGGCGTTCTTGTTCGCCTCACACTGGAAGTCCGCGCCTTCGTCGGCCGTCCCGTTGCAGTTCTCGTCCTGGCCGTTGCAGATCTCGACGCCGAGGGGGTTGATGGTGGTCGCGTTGTCGTTGCAATCGCCACCACCCTTCGGACAGACCGCCGGCTTGCCTACCGTGACCTTGTTGTCGTCGCAGTAGCCGTCTCCGTCCTTGTCGCAGTCCTCGTCCTTGACCTGCAGGCCGCCGGAGGGATCGTAGCAGTACATCGTCGCGCTATTCGGCGAGATGCAGATCTCCTTGCCGTTGTACGCGGTGTTGTAGATGTACTGATCCGTGTAGATCTTCGTGCCGTCGTGGCTGCCGTTGCTCAGGTTGTAGCCATAGATCCAGCGGCTACTGCCACTGCCGCGGTAGAGCTTGGAGCCGATGACGACCAGGCCACCGTAGAGCGTGTTGCCGACCCAATCCCCTGTGCTGGTGGAGAGGTTGAAGGTTCGCGTCACGTTGCCGTTGCCTCGGTCGAGCTCGTAGACGGTCTGCGCCGTGTCACGCATGGCGTAGACCTTGTCCTTGGTCGCGAAGACACCGTGCTCGTAGTTGCCGATGTCGCGGGTCCACAGCACCTGGTTGGTCATCCCCTTCATCTTGCGGATGCCCTCGTACTGGGTCGCGAGGTAGTAGTTGTCCTCGAGAGGATCACCGGCGATCTGGAAGACGTAGCGTTGGCTGGAGTTGAAGTTGCCGACCGCCTGCGCCTGCGTGTTGAAGCGGTAGATCTGCGTCGAGTAGCCGCCGGTGTAGCTGCCGTGCCAGTACTCGCTGTGGAACGGGTGGTAGCCGGCACCATGGCTGTACGTCTGCATGTTGATGGTGCGGCTCAAGGCGAAGTTGGCCGTCGCATCGGGCAGCGAGTAGCAGCGCGCGTAGGTGTAGTCGTACGTCGCGACGCAGATCTCCTTGGTCGTGTGGTTCACGATGCTGCTGTCGACGTAGCTCGACTGCGGGATCGTGTACATCACCACGCCGTCGTGCTTACCGTCGGACAGATTGTAGCGGTAGGTGTAGCGGTTGCGGGTCGTGCGGTAGATCTTGTCACCGACGATGGCCAGGCCGCCGTACATCAACTGGTCGCCGCTGCTCGAGAAGTACTGCCCGCCGCTCAGGTTGAAGTGCGGCTTCGCAGCGACATCGGCACCGGTATTGCGGTCGAAGACGAAGACCTTCGTGTAGTCGGCGTAATCCTTCATCGTGTAGACGTAGGTGCCGTCGGTCGCGACGCCCGAGGGATAGGTCCCGATCGAGCGCGACCACACCGTCGCGGTGCTATTGTATTTGCGCCGGGTAACGGTGCCGTAGCCCCAGTTGGCCGAGTAGTAGTCGGAGGTGGAGTAGTCGCCGGCGAGGCCCATCATCTCGTTCTGTCCCGAGTTGAAGGCGCCCTTGTAGCCGCCGCTCGTGTTGAAGCGACGGATCTGCTGACCGCTCCAGGTCGTGTACCAGTACTCGTTGAGGTTCGGGTGGTAGCCCGAGCCGTGGCGCGCGGTGCCGTTGCCGATATTCATCTGCCGCGTGTAGACCGAGCCATTGGCGGGGAGCGTGGCGCAGTTGTTGTTCTTGCCGTCGCAGATCTCCGGCTTGCCGGGCGCGCACTCGGGGCAGGAATCGTCACAGTCGCCGACCAACTTGGTGGTGTAGAGGTCCTGCGCCTTGCAGAGGCACTTGGCACCCGAGGCGATGCCGTAGCCGTCCTGGTCACCGTCGTAGTAGTAGCTCACGCATCCGCTCGAGCCCTCTTCGTCGGTGACCTTGTCGCAGTTGTTGTCTTTGCCGTCGCAGACCTCGGTCGAGGCCGGGTTCTCGGTGGCCGAGGCATCGTTGCAGTCGCCGCCACCCTTCGGGCAGATGGACGGCGCGCCGACCACGACCTTCTTGTCGGTGCAGTAGTCGTCGCCGTCGGCATCGCAGCCGTCGTCCGGCGTGCCGTCGCAGTTGTTGTCGGCGTCGTCGCAGATCTCGATCGAGCCCGGGTTCACCGTCGACTGCTTGTCGTCGCAGTCGTCGCCCTTGGCGCAGCTCGTCCCGACGATCGGCACGCAGTAGAGCGTGCTGTTGCTGCTGCTGCTGCTGGCGATGCAGTAGTCGGTCCCGTCGAACGACGAGGCGTAGATGCTGGTCGGCATGGTGAAGCGGACGTTGTCGTGCGCGCCGGTCGCCAGGTCGTAGCGGTACACCCAGTTGTTGCTGGCACCGTAGAAGATCTTGCCCTGCGTGACGGCCAAACCACCGTAGAGGTAGTTCGGTCGACCACCCGTGAGGTTGAAGGTCTTGATCTGCGAACCGGTCTGCTTGTTGAGCACGTAGACCGTGTCCTGGTTGTAGCGCATCGCGTAGACGGCAGTGTCGTCGCCGGCCACGCCGCCCGGGTTGCTGCCGATATTGAACGTCCAGACCAAGTCGCTGCTGAGACCCTTGCGCTTGGTGATGGAGCTGTCCGACCAGTTCGCCGAGTACCAGTGGTCGGTCGCGGTGTCGCCCCAGATCTGCCGGATGTAGCGCTGGGTGACGGTCGTGACGCCGGTCAACACCTTCTGCCGATCGTAGCGGTAGATATTGGTGTTGCTGCTCGACCACTGCGGGAACCAGTGCTCGCCGCGGAAGTTGTGGAAGCCGCCGCCTTCACCATAGGTCGCAACGGTGTAGGTCTTGGCGTTGTAGTTCTGCGCTGCGTTCTCGGGCTTGTAGCAGAAGACCAGCGACGGCGTGACGTTGTCGCCGAAGCAGAGCTCGGTGCCGTTCCAGGCCACCGAATCCGGGTTCGCGGAGAGCGGCAGGCGGACGCCGTCATGTGCGCCCGTACCCATATCGTGCCGGTAGACCCAGTTGTCCGAGGTCGCGCGGTAGAACTTGCCCTCGACCAACGCGATGCCGTAGCTCGTGTTGCCGTTCCAGTTGCTGAGCGCGAACTCCTTGTCGGTGCGGCGGTTGCCGGTCGCACGGTCGAAGGCGTAGACGTTCGCGTCGCTGTTGTAGCGCATCGTGTAGACGAAGTTCTTGTCCGCGGTGACGCCGGCCAGGTAGGTGGTGACGTACGGCGAGGTCCAGACCTTGTTCGCGCTCTTGGTCTGCAGACGGTAGACGCGCGAGTAGGTGGAGCTGCCGTTCTGCGAGGCCGCCAAGTAGTCGGTGTGCTCGTTGTCGCCCCAGATTTGGACGACGTTGCGCAGACCGCTGTTGAACGAGCCGAGCTCCTTGCCGTTGGCGTCGTAACGGTAGACCTGGGTGGAGTCGTTGCCGTTCCACTCGGGGTACCAGTACTCGTTGTACTTCTGGTGGAAGCCGCCGCCGTAGCTCTTGGCGTCCATGCCGAGGTCGCGCTGACCACCCGTGCTGGCGTCCGGCAGGGTCATGCAGAACGACTCGCCGCTGTAGCTGTTGTGGTAGCCACAGAACTCGCGGGTGTCCGGACGGAACGTCGCGGCGTGGATATCGCGGCCGATATGCTGCGACCACCCCTGGAACGAGCCGGACGAGAGGCTGTAGCGCTCGACCCAGCCGTTGTAGTTGCCGCGGTAGAGCGAGTCGCCGACGATCGCCGCACCACCGTAGAGGGTGCTGTTCATGTACGAGCCACCGCTCAGGTTGAACGTGGACACCGTCGCGCCGTTGCTCTTGTTGAGGCGGTAGACCGTCGGATTGCCGTGGCGCAGGCCGTAGACGTAGTTGGCGTCCACGGCGACCGCGCCGGCAGTCGTGCCGATATTGGTCGACCAGACCGGGCCGTAGGTGAAGCCGTTGAAGCGGCTGATCGTCGCCTTGCCCCACTCGGCCGCGTACCAAGCGGTGTTCGCGGTCTCACCAGCGAGGCCCATGATCTCGCCGCGACCATTGCGGAACTCACCGACGTACTCCCGCTCGGTGTTGTAGCGGTAGACGTAATCTCCGGACCAGTTCGGGTACCAATACTCCTTGAAGTAGGGGTGGTAGCCGGCGCCGTGGCTGCGGGCGTAGTTGCGAATCTCCGAGCGGAGCCGCAGGCCGTCGCCGTTGTCGTCGGTCACGCCGTAGCAGTAGAAGGTCTGGTTGCCGCTGCTGTTGCCGCCGACGCAGTAGTCGGTGCCGTTGAACACCGCCATGTACGGCGTCAAGTGGGTGCGGAACGAGACACCGTTGTAGTCACCAGTGTGCTTGTTGAATAGGCGCACGTAGTTGTTGGTCGTCGCCACGGCGAGGGTGTCGCCGACGATCTCGAGGCCACCGTAGATGGAGGTCGTGCCGCCGTTGAGACCGAAGGTGTAGCGGCCAGCGCCGTTCGCCTTGTTGATGACCCAGACGGTGGTCGAGTTGTAACGCATGCCGTAGACGTTGTCCGCGTCGCCGGTCACGCCACCGATGGTGCCACCCATGCTGTAGTTCCAGGTGTTGCCACCGCCCGAGTTGAAGCGCCGCACACGGCCCTCACCCCAGTTCGCCGTCGCGTACGAGCCGTCCTGGTCGATCCACAGGTCCATGATGTAGGCGCCGTTGATCGAGGTATTGCCCAGGTAGCCACCGTTGGTGTTGTAGCGGCGGACCGAGGTGCTCTGGTTGCTGGTCCAAGCCGGGAACCAGTACTCCTTCTTCTGCGGGTTCCACGCAGAGCCGTAGGAGTCCGGATCCATGGTCAGCGCACGGGTGTAGCCCGGCGTGTAGGAGCCACCGGCACCGTTCGGGTAGATGTCGAACTTCTGCGAAGCGTCGGGCAGCTCGTTGCAGTACGAGTAGCTGTTGTTCGGCGAGTAGCACATCTGCTTGCCGTCGTACGTCAGCGAGTAGGGGTTGGTGTCGAGGTAGAAGCGGGTGCCGTCCCAGGCGCCGCTGAGGTTGTGGCGCGAGACCCAACGCCCGGCAGCTGCGCGGTAGAGCTTGTTCTTGTGGATGAAGAGGCCACCGTAGCTGGTGTCGCCCGGCCACCAACCGCTGAGGTTGAAGGTGCCCTGGCCAGCGCCGGTATCCTTGTTGATCTTCCAAACCGTGCCGCCGCTGCTGCGCATGGCGTAGACGGTATTGCCGTTGACCGCACAGGAGCCCGCGGTCGAGCCGATGTTGTAGCTCCACTTCGCGCTGGTGCTGAGGCCGTCGCGACGTGTGATCGTGTTGTAGCCCCAGTTCGCCGAGTACCAGGCGTCGGCGGACGGATCACCGTAGATCTGCATCATCTGCTGCTGTCCGGTGTTGTAGGTGCCCACCGGACGCAGGTTGGAGTCGTAGCGATACACGGTCTGGCCCGACCAGCTCGGGTACCAGTATTCCTTGCGGTTGAAGTGGTAACCGGCGCCGTGGCTGTAGTGGTAAGCGCGGTGCTGAGCGTAGCCGTAGCTCTCGCTCGCCTTCGGCAGCTTCAGGCAGCGCGGCACCGTCGTGCCGTTCGAGTAGCAGACCTCGTCATCGGTGAAGGCCACCGAGTACATATTGGTGTGCGCCTGCAGGCGGGTGTTGTCGTAGGCACCACCGATATCGTAGCGGTAGACCCAGGCGTTGTCCGACGAACGGTAGAACTTCCCGTCGTAGAAGCCGATGCCGTAGGTGTAGCCGGTCTGCGAGTTCAGGCTGAACTCCTTGTCGGTCCGGCGCGCGCCGTTGCTGGCGTTGACCGCGTACACCTGGCTGCTGTTGTAGCGCATCGCGTAAACGATGCCGTTGTCGACAGCGACACCGGAGAGGTAGGTCGTCAGGTTCGCGCTGGTCCAGACCTTCGTATTGTTCTGGCCCTGCATCTTGTACAGGCCGGCGCTGGTGCTCGAGTCGTAGGTCGCCGCGTACCAGTTGCCGTTGCTCGGGTCGCCGGCGATTTGACGCACGTAGCGCAGGCCGGAGTTGAACTGTCCGAGCTCCTTGTACGGCTCGGCCGACGTGAAGCGGTGGATATTCGTGGCGTACGCCGAGGTGTACTCGGGCATCCAGAACTCCTTCAGCTTCGGATGGTAGCCACCACCGGTGCTGTAGGGGTTCACGCCGACGGTGCGCGGCGAGAAGTCACCGGTCGAGAGCAGCGAGTCACCGCAGTTCGCCTGCGAACCCTGCGACTTCGGACAAGCCGCGTTGGTGATCACGATCTTGCCGGCGTCGCAGTAGCCGTCGCCGTCCGCGTCGCAGAGCTCGTCGGTCGTACCGTTGCAGTTGTTGTCCAAGCCGTCGCAGAGCTCGGTCGCGAAGCCGGCGTAGGTCTTCGGATCGTTGTCGTCGCAGTCACCCGAGACCAGAGCGGAGTACTTGCCGCTCTCGGCGCAGAGGCACTTGAAGTCGCTCGAGCCGAAGCCGTCGCCGTCGTTGTCCATGTAGTAGTTGGTGCAGCCCGTCGCGCCGACGTCGTTGGTCGTGCCGTTGCAGTTGTCGTCGTCTGCGGTACCGCAGATCTCCTTGCCGCCAGGCTTGACCTGGTTCGAGGAGTCGTTGCAGTCGCCGCCACCCGCGGGGCACGCGGCGGGGAAGTCGCAGCCGTTGCCGTAGATATCGCAGCCGAAGACCTTGGTCGCGTTGGCGCAGTCCGCGGTCCACTCACCGGTGCAGCAGATGCCGTAGCCGGGCTTGGCGCAGACGCAGTCCTGGATGGTCTTGACCGAGCAACCCGAGGTGCTGTGGGCCTGGCAGCAGTCGCCGAAGGGCAGCGCCGCGTCCGCATCACAGAAGCCGTCGTTGTCGTCGTCGCAACCTTCGTCGACCGAGGTATTGCAGTTGTTGTCGATGTCGTCGCAGATCTCGTCGGCGTCCGGGTTGATCGTGTCCTTCTTGTCGTTGCAATCGTCGCCGACCGAGCACTTGTACTCGCCCATCTTGTAGCAGTAGTTCGACGCGTTGTTCGGCGAGATGCAGAAGACGTCCTGGTCCTTGTTGAAGCCGCCGTTGTAGGCGTTGCTGCCGACCTGGAAGCTCACGCCGTCGTATTTGCCGGTGGCGAGGTCGTAGCGGTAGGCCCAGGTATTGTCCGAGACGCGCCAGAGCTTGTCCTTCCGGATGAACAGGCCGCCGTAGATATTGCCGGTGTAGGTCGAGAGGTTGTAGGTCTTCTGCAGGGCGCCGTTGGCCTTGTTGAGGACGTAGACCGTCTGGTTCGCGTGGTACATCGTGTACACGCTGTTGCCCACGACCTGCACACCGCCCATGTAGTTGGTCGGGTTGTACGTCCACTGGATGCTGTTCTGACCGTTGACGCGGCGCGTGCCCTCGTACCAGGTCGCGATGTACCAAGCGTCTTCGGCGGCGTCGCCGTCGTTCGCCATGATGTATTGCTGGCCGATGGTGTGGCTGCCGACGTAGGCACGGGTCGCGCCGTCGTATTTGTAGACGGTCGTCGTTCCGGAGGTCCAGTTGTTGTACCACCACTGCTTGTGGAAGCTGTGGTAGCCGCCGCCGTGGCTGTAGGTCTCCATGTTGATCACGGAGCCGACGAACGCGGGCAGCTCTTCCTTGCAGTTCGGGCCAGGCTTGGTGCCCGTCTTCGGACACGCCTTGGTGTCGCCGACGATCATGCCCGTGGCGCAGAAGCCGTCGTTGTCCTCGTCGCAGCCGGTGTCGACCTTGCCGCTGCAGCTGTTGTCGATGCCGTCGCAGATCTCGGTCGCGTTCGGGTTCACCGTCGCGTCGGTGTCGTTGCAATCACCCGCGATCTTGGCCGAGAAGGTCTCGTTTTGCGTGCACTGGCAGATCTTGGTGACCTTGGCCGAGCCGTCACCGTAGTAGGGAGCGGGCGTCGTGCTTCCGTTCAGCGTGACGGCGTCGACACGGATGCGACCTGCGCCACCGTTGCCACCCTCACCGCCGTCGGCGCTGACGGCCGGGTTCGTGGTGCCGCCCTTACCGCCCGCAGCCGACACCGTGCCGTTGTTGGTGATCGTCTCCGCGCGGAGCCAAATCGCGCCGCCCGCGCCGCCGCCACCGGCGCCGCCGTCCGCTGCGGTGTCGACGATTCCGCCGTCGCCGCCCTTTGCGAGCAAGGAGCCAGTGATCGAGATCTCCTTTGCGTCGATGCGGATCGCGCCGCCGCCGCCGCCGCCGCCGCCGCCTGCGGCGTTGTGGGCGCTGCCGTAGCCGCCAGAGCCACCGCCCGAGCCGCCGACCAAGTTGGAGAGCTGCTGGTCTCCGTTCGCGGAGCCGCCCGAGCCACCGGAGCCGCACGTATTGCCGTTGGTGCCACCGATTTGGCCCGAAGTTCCGTAGCCGCCGCCGCCGCCGCCAGCGCCGTAGCCGGAGTTGCAGCCGCCGCCGCCGGCGCCCGCACCCTGGCCGTTCTGTCCGGCGCTACCGTAGACGCCGTTGGCGCCGTCGAAGCCGCCGGGGCCGCCCTTGCCGCCATAGATGGTGCTGCTGTTGTAGGGGATCGGCTTGGCACCCGGCTTGCCGCTGAGGTCGAGCGTACCGGCGATGGTCACCTTGTTCTGCACCTTGATGACGAGCGGGCTGCTACCCGTAACGGTGACCGTCACACCGGCGTTGATGGTGAAGCTCTTGAACTCGTAGGTACCGGCCGTGAGCGTGGTGTTGGTCGCCGCGACGTAATCACCATCCTTGCCGGTGCCGCAGCTGGTGCAGTTCTTCAGGTTGTCGACCTCGGTCGCGACCTCGGCGGCACCGAAGCCGTCCTTGTCCTCGTCGAGGTAGAAGTCGCTGCAGCCGGTCGCGTCCTTCTCGTTGGTCACGCCGTCGCAGTTGTCGTCGATGCCGGTGGCGCAATCTTCCTTGTTGCCCGGGAAGACGTCCTTGTTGGTGTCGTCGCAGTCGCCGCCGCCCTTCGGGCAACCGTCGGACGGAGCCTGGTTGCCCTTGCAGTAGCCGTCACCGTCCTCGTCGTTGCAGATCTCGTCTGCACCGCCGACGCAGTTGTTGTCCTTCGCGTCGCCGCAGACTTCCTGCGCACCCGGGTTGACCTTGTTGTCGGTGTCGGCGCAGTCGTTGCCGCCCTTCGGGCAGACGGGCGGCGTGCCGATCAGGCCCATCGTGCTGTCGCAGTATTGGTCACCGTCGTCGTCGCAACCCTCATCGGTCTGGCCGTTGCAGTTGTTGTCGTAGCCGTCGCAGATCTCGGTCTTGTTGGGGTTGACGAGGTTGTTGTTGTCGTCGCAATCGTTCTGACCGCTGGTGCAGATGGCGGGCGTGCCGACGACGGTCTTGCCCTTGGCGCAGAAGCCGTCGTTGTCGTTGTCGCAGCCGTCGTCGGTCTTGCCGTCGCAGTTGTTGTCCTTGTCGTCGCAGACTTCGGTGACCGAGGGGCTGATCTTGTCGTCCTGGTCGTTGCAGTCGTCACCGGAGCCGGTGCTGACCTTGCCGAGCTTGCAGACGTAGCAGAGGAAGGTGTCGGAGTTCGCCGCCTCCCAGGTGCCCGCGGCGGTCATCCGGATGCTGTTGTTGCTCAGGTTGTTGATCGGCTGGCCAGTGGCGAAGTTCTCGTAGACCTTCTTCGCAGAGTCGACCCACTCCCAGGTGCCTTCGCCCTGGAAGTCGTTGTAGCCGATCCAGGCCGTCGCGGTCGCGCCGCAGCCCTTGGTGATCGAGCTGCGGACGGTGTTGTTCTCGTCCGGGCTACCGATGCTCGAGAGGTGGCCGCCGAGCGTGGTGCATTGGTTCTCGGCGTCGGCCCAACCCTTCAGGGTCGGGAACGCCTGGTAGCAGACCGAGTTGAAGACGACGCCGTCGCACTTCGGCGTGCTCTTGAGGCACGTCGCGGTGGCGGTGATCTTCATGTTCGCGTCACAGTGCCCGTCGTTGTCATCGTCGCAGCCTTCGTCGGTCTGGCCGTTGCAGTTGTTGTCCTTGCCGTCGCAGACCTCGGCACCGTTCGGCTTCACGACGAAGTCGGCGTCGTTGCAGTCGGTGTTGTTCTTGGTCAGGTATTCGCCTTCGGCGACGCAGAGGCATTGCGGTGCGCCCGTACCGTAGCCGTCCTTGTCGGCGTCCTTGTAGAAGTTGACGCAACCCTGAGCGTTCGGCTCGTTGCTGCTGTTGTCGCAGTTGTCGTCCTTGCCGTTGCCGCAGATCTCGGTCGCGTTCGGGTTGATGGTCTTCTCGGTATCGTCGCAGTCGCCGTTCTTGGTCGCGGTGAAGCCATTCTCCGGCGTGCAGAGGCATTGCTTGACGTTGACGCCGAAGCCGTCGCCGTCGCCGTCGTAGTAGTACTCGACGCAGTTGGAGGCCGAGGGGCTGTTCAGCGAGTTGTCGCAATCCTCGTCGATCGAGTTGCCGCAGATCTCCTCGGCGCCCGGATTGACTTCCTTCGCCGCGTCGTCGCAGTCGCCGCCGCCCTTCGGGCAAGACGCAGGCGAACCGATCGTGATCAGGTTGGAATCGCAGTAGCCGTCCTTGTCGTCGTCGCAACCTTCGTCGGTGACGCCATCGCAGTTGTTGTCGACGCCGTCGCAGAGCTCGGTCGCGCCCTTGTTGATCAGCTCGTTGCTGTCGTCGCAATCGCCGAACTGCGGCGCCGAGTAGGCGGCCGTCTTGATGCAGAGGCACTGCGGCGCGCTGCCGTCCTTGCCGTAGTTGTCGCCGTCCGCGTCGGGCCAGAAGTTGGTGCAGCCGACCGCGCCGACGTCGTTGTAGCCACCGCTGCAGTTCTCATCGACGGTATTGCCACAGACCTCCTGCTTCGCAGGGTTGATGTCGGCCTTGGTGTCGTCGCAGTCGCCGCCGCCGTTCGGGCAGCTCGAGGGGTTGCCGAGCGTCGTCATGTTGGCGTCGCAGTACTTGTCGCCGTCGTCGTCGCAGCCTTCGTCGGCGGTGCCGTTGCAGTTGTCGTCGGCGCCGTTGCAGATCTCGGCACCCGACGTGCTCACCAGCGCGTCGTTGTCGTTGCAGTCGCCGCCACCCTTAGGGCAGACGGCCGGGAAGCCGACCACGGTCTTGTTCGCGGCGCAGTAGTCGTCGCCATCCGCGTTGCAGCCCTCGTCGACCTGGCCGTTGCAGTTGTCGTCGACGTCGTTGCAGATCTCGGTCGCGCTCGGGTTCACCGCCTTCACGGCGTCGTTGCAGTCGTCCTTCTTCGCCGAGGTGAAGGTACCGGTTGCGGCGCAGAGGCATTTGCTGACGTCGATGCCGTGACCGTCCTTGTCGGCGTCGTTGTAGTAGACCTTGCAGTTGGTCGCGTTCTCTTCGTCGACGTTGCCGTCGCAGTTGTTGTCGACGCTGTCGCAGACCTCGGTCACGCCCGGATTGCGGCTGGCGTCGGAGTCGGCGCAATCACCAGCCTTGGCCGCCTTGAACGCGCCGGCCGCGGTGCAGAGGCACTTCTTCAGGTTGAGGCCGTAGCTGTCGTTGTCGAGGTCGAGGTAGAAGTCGCTGCAGCCGCCGGCGTTCTCGTCGTTCTGGCTCTTGTTGCAGTTGTCGTCGATGCCGTTGTTGCAGACTTCGGGCGCCGCGGGGTTCACGTCGTAGTTGAAGTCGTCGCAGTCGTCGACGCCCTTGCTGCAGACCGCCGGCGGTGGGTTGGCGATGATGGCCGCCGCGTCGCAGTAACCGTCCTTGTCGTCGTCGCAGCCGTTGTCGGTCTTGCCGTTGCAGTCGTCGTCCTTGCCGTCGCAGATCTCGATCGCCTTGCCCTTGTAGACGTTCGGATCCTTGTCGTTGCAGTCGCCGCCGCCCTTGGTGCAGATGGCGCCGGTCAGGATCGTCTTGCCGACCGCGCAATAGCCGTCACCGTCGTCGTCGCAGCCGTCGTCCTTGGCGCCGTCGCAATTGTTGTCCTTGCCGTCGCAGAGCTCGTCTGCGGCCGGGTTGATCGACACCTCGGCGTCGTTGCAGTCGCCGGCGAGGGTCACCTTGTAGTCGCCGGTCGCCTCGCAGTAGCACTTGCTCGCGCCGGCGCCGTAGCTGTCGCCGTCGGCGTCGGCATAGAAGGCGACGCAGCCGGTGGCGTTGAGCGCGTTGGTCGAGCCGTCGCAGTTTTCGTCGATCGTGTTGCCGCAGACCTCGGCGCGCGACGGGTTCACGTTCGCGTTCTGATCGTTGCAGTCGTTGCCGCCCGAGGGGCAGACCGCCGGGTTGCCGACCAGCTGCATCGACGCGTCGCAGAAGCCGTCCTTGTCGTCGTCGCAGCCGTTGTCGACGACGCCGTCGCAGTCGTTGTCCTTGCCGTCGCAGATCTCGGCGACGTCCGGGTTGATCTTGACGTCGGAGTCGTCGCAATCACCCGGGTTGATCGCTTTGTACGGCGGGGCCGCGACGCAGAGGCATTGGTTCTGGCTGGTGCCGAAGGCGTCGCCGTCGCCGTCGTAGAAGAAGGGCGTGCAACCCTTGGCGCCGAGGTCGTTGATGCTGCCGTTGCAGTTCTCGTCGATCGACGTGGCGCAATCCTCGACGGCGCCCGGGTTGATGCCGTTCTTGGTGTCGTCGCAGTCACCCGTGCCCTTGGGGCAGGAGTCCGGCTTGCCGACGGCGATCATGTCGTTGTCGCAGTATTGATCGCCGTCGTCGTCGCAGCCTTCGTCGGTCTGGCCGTTGGAGTCGTTGTCCTTGCCGTCGCAGATCTCGGCGCCACTGGGGTTCACGCCCGGGTCGGTGTCGTCGGTATCACCGGCGCCCTTCGGGCAGACCGTGACGCTGCCGTCACCCGGCGGAGCGTAGGTCAGGTCGTTGTCGCAGTAGCCGTCCTTGTCGTCGTCGCAGCCCTCGTCGATGGCGCCGTTGCAGTTGTCGTCGATGTTGTTGCAGATCTCGGCCTTGCCGGGATTCAGCGTCGCGTCGGTATCGTCGCAGTCGCCGGCCTGGGCGGCCTTGAACGCGCCGACCGCGGTGCAGACGCACTTGAAGGGCGTCACGCCGTAGGAGTCGTTGTCGACGTCGGTGTAGAAGTTCGTGCACCCATCGGCGTTCAGGTCGTTGGTATCGCCGTCGCAATCGTCGTCACCCGGGGTGGCGCAGCTTTCGGCGGTGCCAGGGTTGATCGACGGCTCGGCGTCGTTGCAGTCGCCTGCGACTGTCGCCTTGAAGGCACCGTCGGCCTGGCAGAGGCACTTCGCGGCGCCCGAGCCGTAGCCGTCACCGTCGAGGTCGGCGTAGAAGTTGGTGCAGCCGCTGGCGCCCTCTTCGTCCTGTGCGCCGTTGCAGTTGTCGTCCTTGCCGTTGCCGCAGATCTCGGTGGCGCCCGGATTGACCGAGGTGTCGCCGTCCTTGCAGTCGTCGCCGTCCTGGACCGAGGTATCCGTCGGCAGGGTCGACTTCTTGCAGAGCGCCGACTTCTTCACCTTCTTCGCGAGGTCGCAGTAGCCGTCGGAGTCGTCGTCGCAGCCGTCGTCGACCGTGCCGTTGCAGTCGTTGTCGATGCCGTCGCAGATCTCACCGCAGGTCGGGAAGCCGCAGCAGCTGGCCCAATCGTCGCAGTCGGCGAGGCCGTTGCCGTTGTTGTCCTTGCCGTCGTCACAGATTTCGCCGGCGGCGCAGTTGATCTCGATGTCGAAGGTGGCGGAGTCCGAGGCGCCCTCGGCGTCGACCACGATGTAGTAGGTCACGTTCTCCTGCGCCGGGAAGGAGACGGTCGAGGCACCCGCCGCGACGGCTGCGCTGTTGACGCAGCCGCTCGGGTCGCAGCCGTTGGCCGTCGCCTTGAGGACGAAGAGCCGGACCTTGCTGCTGGAGACGTTGGTCAGCTTGACCGTCACCGGCGCCGAGGTCGCGTTCTGGAAGCTGTAGGCGACCTCCTTGCCGGAGAAGGTCACGCCCGGAGCGCAAGGGTAGTTCGCGACGATCTGGGTCGCCGCGCCGCCGTTGCTCACCAGCTTGGTCTGGATATCGCCACACTTCAGCGCGGTCTGCGCCGAGCACATGCAGCTGTTCTCGTGGCTGCAGGCGCCGTCGGTGCAGGTATCCTTGGTGCAGCTGTTGCCGTCGTCGCACTGCGCCTCGCTGGTGCAGGCGGCCAGGCCGTTGTCGAAGAAGTGGAAGATGCGCTGCATCAGCTTCTGCGGCTCGTCGACACCCTTGGTCAAGCCGCCGAAGAGGACCGAAGAAGCGACAGTGCGGTATTGCGCGGTCGGGTTGTCGTGCGCGACCTGCACCCAGAACTTCTCGACGCCGTCGTTGCGGAGGATATTCGCAGTCTTGGCGACGTCCTTGCCGACGATCTGGTCGTTGATGTTGTTCCAATCGGCGTTCTGCGCGTAGGCCCACTGGTAGTTGACCGGCGGGTTCTGCGTGGTGTCGGTGTGGACCGAGAAGCCCTTGAGCGGGCCCGTCACGCCGTTGGGCGCCGAGTCGAGGATGCCCTGCACCTTGAAGAACGCGTGCAGCGTGGTCGGCGGATCGAAGACCCACGTGTCACCGCCTTCCATGTAGAGGCGGCCACCCTGCGAAAGGAAGAGCTTGAGACCGTCGATCTCGCTCTCTTTCAGGCTGTGGTTGGCCGGGAAGACGCCGAGCAACACGAAGATCGCGTCGAACTTGGTCAGGTCCTTGTAGAGGTTGAGGTCGTCGACGATCTGCACCTGCTTGCCGAGGGTCTTGATCGCGTCGGCGACCGGCGTCGCCGTTGCCATCGGGACCGCGCTCGGCTTCCAGACCAGGACGCCGCCTTCGAAGGTAACCGAGACGGTGAAGGTGCAGCTCTTGTAGAGGTGGCCATCGGTGACCTTGACGGTGATCTCGTGGTCGCCGACGTCGCCGAGCGTGGGGTTCAGCGTGATCGTGGAATTCCAGGAGCCATCGAGCCAGGAGTAGAGGGCCGTCGAAACCTTGGCGAACGAGGGCGCCTTTTCCAGCGAGAACGCGAGCAGCGCGTTGGAGTCCGGGTCCTTGGCCTTGACCGGAACCTTGAGCTCCTTGCCGGCGAGCATGGTGCGGTTGACCGGGCAGCTCGGGAAGTACGGGGCAGAACCCTTCGCGATGCAGAAGTTGTCGATGCCGAAGCGGTTCAGGTTGAAGGTCGAGGAACCGCTGACGCAGACCGCGAGGCGCAGGCCGTTGCTGCCCGAGAGCTCGGGCGGCAGCTTGACGTCGACCGTCTCCGGCCCAAGGTCCGCGTTCGGCGCGACCTGGTCGATCAGGGTGGCGTTGGTCCAGTCGGCGTTCTCGCCGTCGAGGCTACCGAGGATGCGGATGCCGGTCAGGCCGTTGTTCTTCACGAACTCGCGGTCGAACTGGATCGTCAGGGTGCTCGAGCCGGCGGCCTGGAAGACCGGCGTGGTCAGGCAGCTGTCGTAGTTGGTCGCGGTGGGCGTCCAGTTGAAGCGGGCGTATTGGTCGGGGCCGAGGCCGCCGTTCGTCGCGATCGCCCAGTTCGCCTTCGCCGTGCCGGCGAGGTCGATCGGGTTCCAGCCGAGGTTCGCCAAGCTCGAGCTCGAAGAGAAGTCCTGGCAGTAGTTGAGCTCGTAGGTGCAAGCCGCCTTGGCCACGGCGACGCACTGCTTGCTGCCGTCAGGCTGGTCGAGGCATTTGCCGACCGCGCAGTTGGTGTTCAGCGAAGCGCACTCGGTCGCCTCGTTGGCCGGGGTGCAGCACGGCTTGATGCCGGCGACTTCCTCGTAGTGGACGCAGTAGTTCTGTGAGGTCACGCAGACGTCGACGGTGCAGGCCTTGCCGTCGTCGCAATCGAATTTGTCGATGCAGCAACCGGCTTTCGGCTCGTGGATGCAGTCGCCCGAGACGCATTTCTCGACCGTGCAGGGGTTCTGGTCATCGCACTCGTAGGCGTAGGCGCATCCGACGCAATCGGGGATCTTGGCGAAGTCACACGTGCCCTGGCCGTTGGTGATGTTCTTGCAGCTGTCGGTGGTGCACTTGTTGCCGTCGAAGCAATCGCCGTCGCCAGCGCAGCAGCCGTTCTTCGGCGCGGTGTGGCGGCATTGGTTGTTGAGGCAGTACTCGATCGTGCAGGCGTTGTTGTCGTCGCAGACGGTGGTCGCGTCGGCGTCGTCGGTGCAGCACCCCTCGAGGGCGGTGTTCTCGCACTTGCTGTTGACGCAGCGGTCGAGCGTGCACGGCTTGTTGTCGTTGCAGGCCGTATCGTATTTGCAGCAGCTCGGGTCTGGGGTGAACGAGCAGGTGCCGCAGCCGTTCTCGACGTTGCAGGCGTCGATCGTGCACTCGTTGCCGTCGTTGCAGTCCGTGTCCTGCTTGCACTTGCCAACCGCAGCCTTGGTGCCGCACTGGTTGTTGGCGTCGCAGTAGTCGAGGGTGGTGCAGTCGCTGTCGTCACAGTCGGCGGCCGAGTTGCAGCAGCCCTGCACGCCGTTGGCGACGAACTTGCAGGTATTGGTCGCGGTATCGCAGGAGTCGATGGTGCAGGCGTCGCCGTCGTTGCAGTCGCTCGGGCCGTCGCAGCAGTTCTCCTTGAAGTTGTCCTTGCCGAAGACGCACTGGTAGTTCACGCACTTCTTGACCGTGCAGACCTTGCCGTCGTCGCAGTCGGTGTCGATGTCGCAGCATCCCGGCGACTTGGCGTAGTTGCAGGTACCGCCCGCGGGGTTGGTCGAGTCGAGGCAGCTCTCCTTGGTGCAGAACTTGCCGTCGTTGCAGTCGATGACCGAGACGCAGCACTCCGGCGTCCAGTCGTGCGAGCACTTGCCGTCCTTGGCGTCCGGCGTGGCCTTGGTGCACTTGTCGACGGTGCAGGGGTGCTCGTCGTCGCAGTCGCCGTCCGTCTCGCAGCAGTCCGCGATCTGGATGTTGTAGCACTGGTAGTTCGAGCAGACGTCGTAGGTGCAACTGTTGCCGTCGACGCACTCGTTGGTCGAGGCCTTGGGATCACAGCAGCCGACCTTGCTCGCGTCGGTCTCGTGCGAGCACTTGGTCCAACCGCCCGGCTGCGGCTGATCGCATTTGTCGATGGTGCAGTAGTAGTCGTCGCTGCACGTCGGGTTGGTGGTCGCGGAGCAGCAGTCGGGCTTGCCGACGTCCTTGCCGAAGCGACACTCGTAGTTGACGCAGGACCCGACGAGGCAGACGTCCTCGGAGACGCACTCCGAGTCCGAGCAGCAGGTGCCCTGCGGCTGGACGTGGGTGCATTTGCCCTTTGCGGCGTCACAGGAGTCGACGGTGCAGCCGAGGCCGTCGTCGCACTCCTTGTCGTCGCTGACGCAGCATTCCGGATCGGTCTTGTTGTGGACGCAGGCGCCCTTGGTGCCGGAGAGGTCGCAGACGTCGGACGTGCAGGTGTTGTTGTCGTCGCAGTCGGCGTTGGTCGCGCAGGCGGAGCACTTCGAGGTGGCCGTATTCGGGTCCTGGCAGCTCTCGCCGGCCAGGCAGTCGAAGCTCGAACCGCAGCAGTTCAGCGCCATCTTCCACTGGCAGACGAAGCCGATGCAGCTGTCCTGGGTACAGGCGAGGCCGTCGTCGCAGTCCTCGGTGATCTTGCAGGCGCTGGTGATGGCGACGTGCACGGTCGCGCGCGCGGCGGCATTGGCGAGCTCACTGCCGCCGCTGTCGACCAGGACGCAGCCGATCGTGTGGTAGCCGAAGGCGAGGTTGTCGAGCTTGATCGAGGGCGAGGTGGTGGCGGCGGAGAACTTGCCGTCGACATAGCAATTGATCTTTCCGAGCGTGTAGTTGGCCACCGTAAAAGAGAGATCGACGCTGGTCTTCGTCCCGGCGGCGACCGTCTTGCTGGTCCCGTCCGCGGGTGACGCGATCGTCAACGTCGGGTCGGTAAGCTGAAAGGCCTCGATGCCGAATTCGGCATCGACGCCTGACGCGTAGTCCGTGAGGAGTCCACCTGTGGGCTCGGGTGCGCGCTCTTCCGCGCACGCGCCGACCACGGCGAGCACCGCCACGAATCCAATGCGGATCGCGAGCGAGTTGTGCAGATGCCGCATACCGAATCCTCCTCACGCCGGGTCCGCTTCGATCAAGAACGGACTGAAGGCTACTCGAACAGGCGGGGGATCGAGGCTCACCTTCGCCGCGGGGCGACCACCGAGCGCTCGCTCGCTGGCCATATGCTCCGCGGATTCGATGTCATCACGCGCAGTGCTCCAGCCGACGGCACCTGGGGGATGAGAGGGACGCCGGCCCTCAAGCATTGAAGGTAGCAAAGGGTCCTGGCCAAGGCAAGCAGTTGATGCCCGCCGCTACCGAGGGTTCGGATCGCTCGGAGCGCCGAGCGGAGCGGCAACCACGGCGGAAAGCACGCTGAGCAGCTCGGCCGCAATTGTGGGAATCGATGGACGTGCTGCGGGGTTGAGGAGGCTGGCGAGGCGCTCGGTCTCCCGGCCACAGAGGCGGAGGCCACGGCCAGCGTCGGCCTCGATTGCGACGTTGAGGGCGACGCCGTGCCACGCCACCCCGTCGCGGTGCCGCATGCCGACGGAAGCGAGCTTTGCGTCGCCGATCCACAGGCCGAGGTCGTCGCCTTGGCGAAGGACGATCCCGGCGTCGGTGTGACGGGCGGCTGTGGCCGCGATCGCGTCGAGAAGCCGATCGATCTGGGCTCCGAGCGCGACCCGGGCGATCGGCAGGGCGAGCAGCGCGACGAGCTGGCCGGGTAGGTGCAGGGTCGCCCGGCCACCGCGATCGTCGTCGTGGATCGCCAGACCGCGCGCTTCGGCGAGCGGGCGCAGGTCGTCGTCGAGGCCGGCTCGCCACGATCGCCGGCCGAGGCTCAGCACGGCGTGCGCCGGTTCGAAGAGGAGGATGTGGGCGGGTCCACCTTCGATCGCCCCGGCAGCGGCGGCGCGGTTGCGGGCGACGGCGTCGGACCAGTCGAGCTTGCCGGCATAGCGACCGACGACCGCCCGACTCACGCCCCGTGCAGGAGCAGCAGCCACGACAGGGTCCACGGCGCGCCGAAGAGGGCGCCGTCGATGCGATCGAGCATCCCGCCATGGCCGGGGAGCAGTTTGCCCGAGTCCTTGGTGCCGGTGGCGCGCTTGAACATGCTCTCCGCGAGATCGCCGATCTGGGCCACGACGCCGACGATCGCGGCGCCCGCGGCGGCCTCGACCATGCCGAGCTGCGGTAGCAGGTAGTGCGCGTAGACGACGAAGCCGACGACGGTGGCGAGCGTGCCGCCGAACGAACCCTCGATCGTCTTCTTCGGGCTGACCAGCGGATAGAGCTTGTGCTTGCCGAAGAAGCGACCAGCGAAGTACGCACCGGTATCGCCGAGGAAGACCAGGACGAAGTGGCCGAGCAGCGCCGCTGGGCCGAACGCGAACGGCCCCTCGGGACCGGGTGGTGGTCCGAGCGCCGCGATCCCGCTGAGCGCGGCCGCCATCGCGCCGACGTAGGCGAGGGTCAGCCCAGCGAGCGCACCGGCGCGGCTTTGCCTCGGGAGGTCGCGCGGATCGCGCAGGCAGTAGATGAGGAGCACGGTGGTAGCGACGCCGAGCAACGGCAGACCGAGACCGCGCGGTAACACCGGCGTCGCTGCCACCACGGCGGTCAGCAGCGCGGCAAGCCCGGCGAGGCCGCCGCGGGTCTCCTCGAACATCGAGAGCAGCTCGTGGGCCGAGAGCGCGGCGGCGAGCGCCACGATCGCGACGATGAGCCACAGTGGTCCTCCCAAGAGCAGCCACACCAGCAGGGGGGCAAGGACCAATCCTGTGGCGAGCCGTGCGACCATTCCCACTCCTTGCGCGCGATCGTGGACGGAGATCGCGCCGCCGTCCAGTGCCTCAGCGATCCAGCGCCGGCAATGCGCGGCGACGCCAGAACGCCAGCGCGGCCCAGATGAGCAGGGGCAGGCTCACCAGCTGTGAGGTGGAGACGATGCCGCCAAGCCACGCGCCGCGCTCATCGGCGCGAATGAACTCGACTGCAATCCGGAACACGCCGTAGAGCGCGATGAACTGGAAGAAGAGCTCGCCCTCGAAGTGGCGGCCACGACGGTAGCGCCACCAGCCGAACCCGGCGATCACCGCCGACGCGCCGGCTTCGTAGAGTTGCGTCGCATGGACGGGAAGCGAGTGCACGGCATGACGGTCGATCAGGTTGGCGTCGACGTGGGTCTGCCAGGCCGGGGAGAAGCGCGGGAATTCGATGCCGAGCGGGCCGTCGGTGACACCACCGAAGCAGCAGCCGGCGAGATAGCAGCCCAGACGCCCCAAGATCAGGCCGAAGGGGATCGCCCAGCCGGCGAGATCGGCGACGGCCCACGCCGCGAGGCCGCGCCGCCGGAGGAACCAGATGCCGAGTGGCACAGCCAACAGGAGCCCACCGTAGAAGACGTAGCCGCCGTACCAGATCTTGAAAACGCGCAGGCAATCCTGCTGCTGTCGACACAATCCGGTCGCCGCGTCGCAGAGGTCGCCGAGCCCGGCCTGGACGCATTGCGCCTCGGAGACGCAGCGCCGTCCCCCGGAGAGCGCCAGCCCCGGAAGCTGGTCGGGGTCGGTGCAGAGGTGGACGTAGTCCCAGAAGTGGCCGTCGGCGAGGACGTGCAGCACGCGTGAGCCGACGAGGCCGGCGGCCATCATCAGCAGGCCGAGGTCGAGGATCGTGTTGCCATCGATGCCGCGCCGCATCGCCTCGCGGTGTGCAAGCAGGGTCGCCAGCGTCAACCCCACCATCAGCAAGGTGAAGTACGACGGTAGGGTCGTAAAGCCGATGTCGATCGATGGATGCACGGGCGCTCCGCTCCTTCAGGCCGCGGTCGAGGTGCTGCCCTCTTCCGGCGCGCGGCTGCGCATCCCGAGCAACGCCTCGACGATGATGGCGGCGACCCCGATGGTGATACCGGCGTCCGCGATATTCCACACCGGCCAACGGTAGTCGCCGACATAGTTGAGGACGAAGTCGACGACGATGGTGTAGCGGTTGCGGTCGATCACGTTGCCCAGCGCGCCGCCGAGGATGCCGCCGAGGGCGATGGTGCCGGCGGCGCTGCCCATCCAGCCGGTCCAGATCGCGAAGATCATGGCGAGCGAGGCCAGCAGCGCGATGACGCTGAAGAACGTGGTGCGGAAGCCGACCGGCGCGTCGCGCAAGAAGCTCCAAGCGGCGCCCGGATTCTCGGCGTAGACCAGGGTCATGAAGCCGTCGACGACGACGACCTCACGCTCGAGCAGGGCGACGGCGGTACCCGCCGGCACGGCGCCGGAGGCGTCGGTCCAGACACCTTCGGCGGCGAGGACCTTCGGCGCGAGGCGAGCGGCGGTGTCGGCGTCGACGCGCCACTGCCTGCCCATGGCCTCTCCCAACGTCTCGGCCGGGGCTTCGGGATCGACGCGAAGGCGGCGCGGCGCGGGCTTGCCGGTTCCCTCGACGACGAAGAGCTGCCCAGCCACCTCGCGCGCGGGTGTGTCGAGATTGAGGGCCCCCGCAGCGCCCAGCCGCCAAACCAATCGCGACTGCACCGCGCGTTCCGCCTGTTCGGCGCTCAATCCGCGCTCCTGCAGCAACTCGACCGCAGAGCGGGTGCCGTCGGCCTGGACGATCATCGGATGGGCCGGGCTGGCGAGGTGGTCGACCGCGAGCTGCTTGCTCCATTGGTCGGTGGTGAGGACGAAGACGGCGAAGGCGTAGGCCGCCACACGCACGCCCAGCGTGGGAGCGCGGCCGGACGCTGGCGGGTTCGGTTCGGACATCGAGGGCTCCGTGCACGGCTCCCGCCCACGGCGGGTCGCGGAGGGTAGAGAGGGGGTGGGCGAGCGTCAATCGCAGGCTCGCCCGGCGCAGACGTCGCCTCGTTGAAGGAATGAGCCGAGACGCATAGCATCCGCCAGCCAGCGGGGAACCGCTTCGGCACCGGAGTTGTTCCCTTGCGTAGCGCCCGCATCCTGACCGCAAGCCCGAGACCGCTCGCCCTGCCAGGGCTGACGAGGCCGGATCTCGCCGACGAAGGCGGCGTCGATGTCGACGCCGCGGTGCGCCGGGCCGTGGAACTCGGCGCGGGCGCCATCCGCTTCGGCGACGGTGAGGTCCTCGCCGCCGGGGGGCTGCCCGCCTGGGTCGCGGCAGCCCGGGCGGCCGGCGCCCGGACCATCGAGATCGAGACCAGCGGCGTCCCACTCGCCCGCCCCGAGCTGGCACGACAACTCCGCAGCCTGGGCGTCGACGGCATCGTCGTTCCGCTGTACGGCGCAGACGCCGATGCGCACGATTGGATCGCAGGGCAAGCCGGCGCACAGCAGCGTACGCTGCGCGGGATCCGCGCAGCGCGCGGCGCCGGGCTTCGGGTCCGCGTCGTCCTGCCCGTTCTCCGGCCGACCTACCGCGGCCTCGACCAACTGGTCGCGCGGACCCTGCCGCTCGGCGTGCCCGCGTTCGAGATTCGTGCCCCAGAAGCGCTCCCGGCGATGCTCTGGGCCAACCCGGCGTTGACCGCGCCGTTCGTCCGCAAGGCCACCGCCCTCGCTTCGGCGGCGCGACGCGAGGTGACGGTTGTCGGGATGCCGGCGTGCCTTCTGCAAGAGCAGGCGGCCCGCGCAGTCGAGGTGAACGGACCGGAGCTGCAGATCGACGCGCGCCGCAATGCGCCAGCGTTCGACAACGATTCTAGCGACAACGGCGCGCCGGCCTGCGAGAGCTGCCGGTGGGCGGCGCATTGTGCGAAGCCGAGCGCGGCGACGCTCACGGCATTCGGCGCGGTCGCCCTTCACGCCAGGGTCGACCAGCCGCCACGCAGCCAGCGTCCGCGTCCGAGGGGAGAGTCCGATGACTGAGGTCGAGATCGACATCGAAGATTTGGTGCGCCAAGGCGTCCTGACCCGCGACGAGGCCCGCGCGCTCGAACACGCGCAGCAGTCCGAGACGGGCGGCGCGGCGCGGATGGAGGCGCTGCCCGAGACGGCCGGCCTTCGCGACGGCGGCAGCGACGACGGCGAGGACAAGGACGCGGTGAAGGAAGCAGCGGTCAAGCACAAGCGGCATTGGGTCCGCGTGACCCGCGTCTGCAACCAGCGCTGCACCTTCTGCCTCGACTCGATGAACCAAGACGGGTCGATGATCGATACGAATTCGCTCAAGGCGTACATCGCGCTCGGACGCCGGCTCGGACGCGAGCGGCTGATCTTGTCGGGCGGCGAGGCGAGCGTGCACCCGGACTACCTGGAGCTGATCCGCTACGGCAAGGAAGTCGGCTACGAGTGGATCCAGACCGTGACCAACGGGATGATGTTCTCGTACAAGAAATTCGCCCGCAAAGCCGCAGAGGCCGGCCTGGACGAGGCCACGGTCTCGCTGCACGGCCACACCGCCTATCTGCAAGACAAGCTCACCGGCACGCCCGGGGCGTTCGTCACCGGCGTGAAGGGCATGAAGAACCTGCAGGATACCGGTCGCGTCGTGGTCAACGTCGACGTCGTGATCAACAAGCAGAACTACAAGCACCTGCCCGAGATCCTCGAGTACTACTACAATATGGGGATCCGTGAGTTCGACCTGCTGCACATCATCCCGTTCGGTCGCGGCTTCGACGAGCATCGTCACAGCCTCTTCTTCGACCTCAACGATGCGGTGCCCTACTTCCGGCGTGCCTGGGTTTGGGCCAACAAGCCTGGCGTCTACCTCTGGACCAACCGCCTGCCGGTGCAATACCTCGAAGATTTCGAGAAGTTGATCCAGGATCCGCACAAGCTCTTCTACGAGTTCGACGGCGGACGGCACAACTTCGAGGGCTACCTCAAGCGCGGCCTGGAGCCCGATTGTTGGGGCGAGCGCTGCGACTATTGCTTCCTCGACGGCGCCTGCCGCAGCACGATGTTCCCCTACCGCGAGGCGCTGATTGGCTCGCGTTTCCAACATGTTCGGCTCGACACCCGGCACGCCTTCGTCAGCCCTGACGCCGAGCGGGTCTTCCGGGCTCAGCGGCCCGAGCGCGTCTGGCTCGAGGGACCGGACGTCGACGCCATCGCCGGTGCCCTGCCCCAACTCGGTCACGATTCGGCTCCGGTCGCGGTCCGGCTCGACGACGGCGCGGATTGGTCGCAGGCGAACTGGGCTGAGGACGGCCCGCTCGGCCGCGTCGACCGCGTCGTGGTGCGCACGGTGGAAGATGCCGCTGCGGTCCTGGTCGGCAAGCAGCGGCTGCCGGAGCACCTGACGGTCGAGGTCCGGCTCGACAAGGCCCTCGCGGCGTGGCTGCTCGCGCGGCCCTCGACGATCAAGGCTTGGCAGGGCCGGCTGGTCGGCTGCTTGCCGAACCACCAATTCCTCTCCGAATCGCAGGAGCACGACCCGCCGCCGGCCACGTTGCGACGGCTCGCCGACGCCGGCGTCCGGCTGAAGAACGTGCCGCGCTGCGTCGCGGGTGGCGACGTCGAGCCGCACGACCACGAGCTGCTCGACGCGAACCTGCTCGACCGCGGCGGCGACCTCGACCTCGACCGCTACGTGCACCACTATATCGAGCACGAGTACTACGCGAAATCGCTGCGGTGCTACCGCTGCGCCTTGCAGGACAACTGCCGTGGCAGCCAGGTCAACTACTTGCGCGAGCACGGCTTCCGGATGCTGCGTCCGCTCGACCAGAGTGGGCAGGAGCTCCCGGACGCCGGGTCGTTCGAGGACATCACCGAGGTCCTGAAGGAAGCGACGGCCAAGCGCGGCCGTCGCGAGCGCGATCAGATCATCGGCAAGCATCGGCCCGACGCGCGCGTGCGCGTCGCGATCGACGCGACCCGGCTGGGGAAGAGCCCCGGCGACCAGCCCGACGCTTGACGTCGGAGCGCCCGGGCGCGCATCTTTCGGGGCCGCCAGGAAGCTGAGCAGCCGAGCGCATCCCCCGGAAAACCAGCAGCGGCGAACGATCGCCAGAGGAGCCACCGCGATGGCCAGTCACAATATCGAATCCTTCGACGCCGCGACGTCGACCGCGACGCTCGCGCTCGACGGCGGGATTTATCCGCTCGACGTCGTCTACGGCGCCGCCTACGCGCTGATCGACCGTTGCTACGTCCTGCTCGACAAGGAGTCTGGCAAGGGCGGGCGCTACTTGGTCCACCTGCGCGGCAAGTCGGCGCTGGACGAGATCGGCTTGCAGGCGCTCTCGGGTGAGTTCGGCAACGAGCTGCTGAGCCAGGCGCTGCGCCGCAAGATCGTCAAGCAGAACGGGGCGATCATCGAAGAGATCGTGACCACCGCGATCGCCGGCGCGGCCGGCGCGACCATGCCGACCGACTTCGTGGTGGAGGAAGAAGACGACGACCTGGACTTCCTCGACGACCCGCTGGGCATCGCGGTTCCGTGGGAAGAGAAATTCAAGAAGGACAAGTCGGACAACGCGTAAGCCGCGAAGAGGAGGGTGCGATGACGAGCCCAACCGGCGGCGACGGCACGATCCGGCTGCACAAATCGACCTATATGGCGCAGGCCATCCGCGACGCGATCAAGGTCTTCGAGGACTTTGCCTCGTTCGAGATGACGCGCGACGGTGACTACTACCTGGTCCAGGTCACCAATCTGGACCCCGAGGTCGACGGCGACCTCGCTGGCGAGTTCTGCAATTTCGCGCTCGTCCACACGATCGAGCGGAAGCGTCGGACCCCCGGCGCCGCTGGAGGTGCAGCATGATTACCTTCGCTGCCGGCGCGAACAGCATCGACCTCGCGGACGTCGTTCGCCTTCGCAAGGTCGACCCGAATTTCGCGGTCCCGTTCAACTTCCGCGCGGTGGACGGAGCCTTCTTCGTCAGCAACCCGCTCGGGGATTGGATCGTTCTGCAGCCCGACGAGCTGCGTCGCCTCGCCGAGGGTGACGCGACCCCGGGCGACGGCCTCTACGAGCGCCTCAAGGAGCGGAACTTCATCGCGGCCGAGATCGACAAGGCGGCGCAGGCCACCCGTTGGGCCGGCAAACACCGCTTCCTGCACTACGGGCCGACCCTGCACGCCTTCGTGCTCACCGGCCGGTGCAACTTCGGCTGCACCTACTGCCACAGCAGCATCGTCGGCATGCACCGCAAGGACACCGACATGTCGATCGAGGTCGCCGAACGCGCCGTCGACATGGCCTTCCGCACCACCAGCCCCGGCCTGACCATCGAGTTCCAAGGCGGCGAGCCGCTGGCGAACTGGGAAGTGCTTCAGCACATCGTCGAGTATGCTCGGCAGACCAACGCGTTGGCTGGCAAGGCGCTCTCGTTCTCGTTGGTCAGCAACCTGACCCTGCTCGACGACGAGAAGCTCGAGTACCTCATCGACCGCCGGGTGCAAATCTGCACCAGCATCGACGGCCCCGAGGATGCGCACAACGCGCAGCGGCCCTGGAAGGACGGCAACGGCTTCCAGACCACGACCGGCTGGATGAAGACGATCAACGAGCGCTACGTCGCGCAGGGGCTCGATCCGAACCTCTACCGCGTCGAGGCGCTGCCGACGATCACCCGTCCGCTGCTCGGGCGGGCCAAGGATATCGTCGACACCTTCGTCGGCCTCGGCTGCCGCGCGCTCTTCCTGCGCAAGCTCGATCCCTTCGGCTTCGCCGCCCGTTCGGTGCGCCAGCTCGGCTACTCGATGGACGACTTCATGCGCTTCTACATGGAAGCGGTGGAGTACATCATCGAGCTGAACAAGCAGGGCGTGCAGGTGATGGAGCGCAACGCCGCGATCATGCTTTCGAAGATGATCGCCGACTACGAGCCGAACTACCTCGACCTGCGGACGCCGGGCGGCGCGGTCATCGGCCAACTCGGCTACCACCCGGACGGCACCATCTTCTCCTCGGACGAGGGCCGGATGGTCGCGGCGATGGGCGACAATGCCTTCATGATCGGCAGCCTCGACAATACGTACGAGGAGCTCATGACCAACGCCACCACCCGGGCGTTGGTCATCGCGAGCACCAACGAGACCCAGCCCGACTGCGTCTCCTGCGCCTATAAGCCGTACTGCGGTCAGCAACCCGAGTACAACTACAAGACCCAGGGCACGATCGGTGGCCGGATGCGCGACTCGACCTGGTGCCGCAAGCACAAGTCGATCTTCGATTTCCTCGCCTACCGGCTGAAGAACGCCGACGCCGAGGAGATGGAGATGTTCCGCCGCTGGACGACCAACCGGCCGCAGGAGCACTTCCTGCAGGAACGCGGCCCGATCTGAGCCGAGGATTCGCAGCAGCGCCCGCGTGCGGGTGCGGCCGGATCGAGGGAATCGGCGTGGCGCTGGCCGTCACGCCGCTTCTCTGGCAATTCCGGCGGCGCGGTCTACCATGACGGACGGCAGGCGCCTGGAGGATTCGATGACAGCGGGCACACTTCGTTTGTACGCAGCAGGATTGGCGGTGGCCGTCCTCTTCTCGACCAGCGCGGCGACCGCGCAGCCGGCACCCGAGCCGATGCCACAACCAGCGCCGGCACCGGCACCCGAGGCGGCGCCGGCACCGCAGGTCGAGCAAGCGCCCGAGCCCGAGCCGATGGAGCCGCCGGCGCCGATGGCGCAGCCTCCGGTCCAGCCGCAGCAGCAGCAACAGCAGCCGGACATGGGCGGCCACCGTGTGCAGGAGCAGACCAACCGGCACGCGCTCGGCATCTCGGGCGGCCTCGCTCCCGGTTCGGGATTCGCCTACCGCCGCTACATCGGCAATACGATGTTGCAGGGCGTGCTCTTCGCGATGATCACGAACCGCGGCAAGGACGCCACGGTCTGGGGCGGTCTCTCGGCGGCGCAATATCTGCTCGTCTGGCACGAAGACCGCCGCGCCTCTGTCCTGCCCGACACTTCGGCGTTGCGTCTGGTCGGTGGCGTCTCTTACCTTTACGACCGGACCACGGACACCTTCTTCGACGACCTGAAGGTCAACCCGAACTGCGTCGACACCGCGACCCAGAGCTGCGCTCGCTCGACCAAGGAGGTCAACGAGATCAGCAAGACACATTGGATCTCGGCGGGCATCGGCATCGGCTTCGAGTTCGGCGCGATCATGCGGCCGGGCTTCTCTGTCAGCCTCGACCTGGCGCTGACCGCGATGTTCGATCAGAACGGACTTCAGCAGCTGTGGCCGCTTCCGGCGCTCGCGCTGATGTACAGCTGGTAGCCCAGGAGGACGCAGATGACGTTTCGTACGACGATCCTTCGCGCCACGACAGCGCTGCTCCTCGCCGCGGCGGCGCTCGCCGTGCCGCAGACCGGTGCGGCGCAGGGCTTGGTCCGCGGCCACGAGCAGCAGGTCCAGCGCAACAGCCATGCCCTGGGCTTGTGCGGCGGGTACCCCGGAGCTTCCGGCTTTGCCTACCGCAAATACCTCGGCGACACCTATATCCAGGCCAATATCCTGCCCCTGGTCGCCGATCGCGGCGACTTTCTGGCGATGATGTTCGGCATCTCGGTCGGCCACTATTTGGTGATGTGGCAGCGCAACAACTCGCTGAGCCTGATGCCGACGACCACGGCGCTGCGGGTGGTCGGAATCGCCTCGACGTTCTTCAGTCGTGACGCGACCTTCTCCGACGCCGTCTCGGCCGCGCCGTGCGTCGGCACCGACTGCACCGGGACGACGACGACCAAGACGACCACCGCCAAGACCGAGAACACGACCGGCATCGGCGCAGGCATCGGCTTCGAATTCGGCGCGATCATGCGCCACGGCTTCAGCTTCTCGCTCGACCTGATGCTCACCGCGACTTGGGACGATCAGGGGTTCGACTGGCTGGTGCCGATCCCCTACGGCGCCGTCATGTATTCCTGGTAGCGAGCAGCGCGGCGCGCATGGCGTCGAAGGGTGGCCGATGTCCGGTCCACCAACCCAAGCTGATCGCCGCCTGCGCAGCCAGCATCTCGCCGCCGATGCCGCCCAAGACGTTGGCGCCTCGGGCCATGCCGAAGCGCTCGAACGCCGTCGATTCGGTCGCGTAGACCAAGTCCACCGCCGCCCGCGCGCCAGCCCACCATGCCGGATGCAGCCGCGCCAGCCCGGCGTCGTCGGCGCGCCCGCCGTGTCCGATTCGGGTCGCATGCACCAGCAGGTCGACCGCCATCGGCGGCGGGGCATCCCAACGCAGCGCTTGCGCGCCCAGCCGGCCAGCGACCAGCTCTGCGGCGGCGGGCCGACGTCCGACGACGGCGACGAGCTCCGCCCCGGCCGCGCGCAACCCGAGGCCGACCGATTCTGCTGCGCCGCCGGTGCCGAGGATCGCCACCCGACGAGCCGCGAGTACGACGCCGCGACGGCGCAGCGCGAGGCAGAGCCCGGGCCCGTCGCTGCTGCTGCCGACCAGCCGACCCTGTGCGTCGCGCCAGAGCGTGTTGATGGGGGCTCCGTCTGGCGGAGCTTCGTCACATCGCTGCGCCGCGGCTCGTTTGTACGGTGTGGTGACGTTGGCCCCGTCGATCGCGCCGGCGCGCAGCTCCCCGACGACCCGATCGAGATCCGCCTCCGCCGGCGCCTCGAAGAGGACATACTCCCCGGCGAGGCCCAACGCCGCGAGGCCGACGCGGTGCAGCATGGGCGAGAGGGAGTGGCCGATCCCCTGGCCGATCAGGCCGAGGCGCAGGGGCCGATCGCTCACGCGAGGGCGCCGCGCTCGAACCACACGGCGAGCATGCGCCGGGCTGCGTCGGCGTCCTCGGCGATCGCGGCGCGCAAGGCGTCGAGGTCGGCGAAGCGTCGTTCGCCACGTAGGTGCCGCAACAGCCGCAGGCGGACGCGCTTGCCGTAGAGATCGATGGCCCGATCGAGCACGTGCGCCTCGGTGCGCCAGGACGCGCCGTCGACCGTCGGGCGGAGGCCGAGGTTGGCGACCGCCGGCAGCCACGCCCCGTCGACCAGCAGCTGCGCAACGTAGACGCCCGCGGCAGGCGCAACCTGCCCTGCCGTGGCGAGATTCGCAGTCGGAAAGCCGATGGTGCGGCCACGGGCGTCGCCGTGGACGACCTCGCCGTCCAGCTCGAACGGCCGCTCGAGCAGTGCCCACGCCTGCTCGACGTCGCCGGCCTCGATCAGGCGGCGCACCCGCGAGCTGGAGACCCGCTCACCGTCGCGGCTGACGGCTGGGATCTGCAGGACGCGCGCCTGGTTCCGCGCTGCGGCCGCGCGGAGCAACGCGATATCGCCGCGGCCACCCGCACCGAAGCGCGAGTCGGAGCTCGCGACCACGACACGCGCGCCGAGCTGCCGAAACAGCCGATCGGCGAAGTCCAGCGCGGAGGTCTGCCGCAGAGTCTCGTCGAAGCGGAGCACCACGGTGCGATCGACGCCGGCCTCGGCAAAACGGGCCAGCCGCAACGCGAGGGGGTCAATCGCCCGCGGTGCGCGTTCCGGACGCAGGAGCGAGAGCGGATGTGGGTCGAACGTCGCGAGCGTGACGCCGCCGCCGAAGCCGACTGCAGCAGCCCGCAGGCTGCCGATGATGGCGCGGTGGCCGACGTGCAGGCCGTCGAAGTTGCCGAACGCGACGGCGCTGGGTCCGAGCGGTGCAGCCGGCCACCCTTGGATTCGCTCCACGTCCCCCCCAATCCGGCCAGTGCGGCCACGACCTGCGCGGCTTCGCAAGTTCTCGCGGCGCCGTCAAGCGCCATTCGCGACCGATTCGGAGTAGACCCTTGCTTTCGTGCTGGGGAGAGGTAAGCATGCGAGGGGTCGAATACCGGGGAGTGAGGGGACATGCGCACTTGTTGGGGAAGTCTGACGCTGACAGTGGCCTTCGTGGCAGCCGTCGCGGGGTGTAGCGGCGACGACGGTGGCGCGACGGGCGGCACGGTCGATACCGCGACCGAAGTCCAAGGCGAGGACGTCGGCACGGTCGACACCAAGGACACCGGAGGCGGCGGTGGCGAAGACACCACCGGCGGCGACAAGGACACCGGCGGTGAGGACACCGGCGGCCGCATCGACCCCGACGCGACCGGCCCGGTTTGCCCGGGCGAGCCAGGCTGCGCCTGTACCTCGGCGAAGGACTGCGACACCGGCTTCTGCATCGAGACCAATGCCGGCAGCATCTGCGCCCAGACCTGCATCGAAGATTGCCCGAACGGCTTCAAGTGCGCGACGACGACCGGCGCCGGCGGTGATACGACCAATATCTGCGTGCCGCAGTGGGGCGCCCTCTGCAATCCCTGTGGCGCGAACGCCGACTGCATCACGGTCGGCAACAGCGACGCGGCCTGCGTCGATCGCGGCGACGGCGGCGCCTTCTGCGGCGCGGCGTGTGGCTCGGACGAGCAATGCCCCGACGGCTACGGCTGCGAGACGGTGAAGGATACCGCAGGCAGCGAGGTCAAGCAGTGCGTCGTGAAGAACGGCGGAGCCTGCGCCTGCTCGGCTGTCGCGATCAAGAAGGAGCTCTCGACCCAATGCTTCGTGACCGCTGGTGATGCCAAGTGCGCCGGTAAGCGGACCTGCTTGCCGGACGGAGCCGCTGGCGCGCCGCCCGGCGGTGGCCTCTCGAGCTGCCAGGCGCCCGAGCCAGAGCCCGAGAAGTGCGACGGCCTCGACAACGACTGCGACGGCCAGAGCGACGAGGCGACCTGCGAGGACAACAACGCCTGCACGATCGACAACTGTGCCGGCGGCGACGGCTGCAAATACACCAACAAGGAAGGCGACTGCGACGCCGACGACTCGGTCTGCACCGTCCAGGACAGCTGCAAGGACGGCAAGTGCGAGCCCGGCAAAGCGCTCGACTGCGACGACAAGAACCCGTGCACCGCCGACAAGTGCGACCCGAAGGTGGGCTGCCAGTACGAGCCGCTGACTGGGCCGATCTGCAACGCCGACGACAACGAGTGCACGCAGAGCGACGCTTGCAAAGAGGGCGTCTGCTCGCCCGGCCAGAAGAAGAGCTGCGAGTCCGGCGACGATTGCGTGACCGGAAAGTGCTCGGTGACCACCGGCAAGTGCGGCTACACCTTCCAGACCGGCCTGCCCTGCAACGACGGCAACCCTTGCACCACCGGCGAGACCTGCCAGAACGACACGTGCAAGGGCGATGCCACCAAATGTGACGACGGCAACCCCTGCACCGCCGACTCCTGCGCGACGACCAGCGGCTGCGTCCACAAGCCGACCGCTGGGCCCTGCAACGACGGCAACGCCTGCACCAAGCAGGATGCCTGCGAGGCCGGCAATTGCGTCGGCCTGCCGATGTCGGCCACGACCGACTGCGACGACGGCAACGCCTGCACCAAGGACACTTGCAACCCGGCCCAAGGCTGCGCCCACAGCAACGAGACCGGAACGCCCTGCGACGACGACAACGCCTGCACCAAGAGCGACGTCTGCGCCGCCGGCAAGTGCCAATCCGGTAGCAACGTCTGCGATTGCAAGACCGACGCGGACTGCGAAGCGCAGGAGGACGGCAACCTCTGCAATGGCACGCTCTTCTGCGACACCGCCAGCGCACCCTTCAAGTGCAAGATCAAGCCGAACTCGGTGGTCCAATGCGACACCTCGATCAACGGTGCCTGCCAGACCAACGGCTGCGACCCGCAGAGCGGAAAGTGCAACCTGACCTACGGTCCGAAGGGCCTGCCCTGTGACAAGGACAGCAACGTCTGCACGCAGAACGACTCCTGCGACGGCCAGGGCACCTGCGTCGCGGGAGCGGTCGTGACCTGTGACGACGGCAACCCGTGCACCAACGACGCCTGCGATCCGAAGGCTGGCTGCACGTACACGCCGAACAACGCGCCGTGCAACGCTGACGACAACGCCTGCACGGTGGGCGACGTCTGCAAGGAAGGCTCGTGCCTGCCCGGCGACAGCAAGAAGTGCGACGACGAAGAGCCCTGCACCGCCGACTCCTGCGACAAGGTGACCGCGGCCTGCCTCTTCGCCGAGGTGAGCAAGACCTGTGACGACGGCGACGCATGCACCGGTGAGGACAACTGCGGCAAGAACAACGCTGGCAAGTTCACCTGCCTGCCCGGCGTGAAAGTCGTCTGCAACGACGGCAACGCGTGTACCACCGACGTCTGCGACAGCGTCAAGGGCTGCATCTCGACTCCGGTCGCCAACGGGCTGCCCTGCGACGACGGCAACGCATGCACCGAGAAGGACGGCTGCGCCACGGGTCAATGTGCGGGTACGCCGGTCGACGTCGCCAAGACCTGCGACGACGGCAACGCCTGCACCGCGGATACATGCGACAGCAAGCAGGGCTGCAAGCACCAGCCGGTGAGCGGAAAGTCCTGTGAAGACGGCGACGCCTGCAGCGTCGGCGACACCTGCGAAAGCGGCAAGTGCACCGGTGGCACCAATATCTGTGCTTGCCAGGCCGACTCCGACTGCCTCAAGCAAGAGGACGGCAACCTCTGCAACGGTACGCTCTACTGCGACAAGGCCGAGGCGCCCTACAAGTGCAAGGTGAACCCCGCGACGGTGGTGACCTGTGACGATTCACAGGACAACTTCTGCAGCAAGAACACCTGCACCGCGGCCACCGGCAAATGCGCCCCGGTGGTCAAGGCCGACGAGACGCCCTGCGACGCCGACGGTTCGGTCTGCACGACCAACGACACCTGCCAGAGCGGAAAGTGCGTGGCAGGAAAGACCCTGCCCTGCGACGACCTGAACCCCTGCACGGCAGACGCTTGCGACAAGGCCACGGGCTGCGTCCACACTGACCAGGCTGGGCCCTGCGACGCAGACGGCGACGCATGCACGGAGAACGACGTCTGCACCAGCGGCAAGTGCGTCGCTGGCAAGCAGAAGGATTGCAACGACAACGAGGTCTGCACTTCGGAGGTCTGCGACAAGAAGACCGGCAAGTGCTCGTACACCGAGCTCGTGCAGAGCTGTGACGACGGCAAGCTGTGCACGACGGGTGACGCATGCGGCAAGAATGCCAGCGACGCCTGGACCTGCATTCCCGGTAAGACGATGGCCTGCGACGACGACAACGCCTGCACCGACGACACCTGCGCCGAACCCGCAGGCAGTGACAAGGGTGGCTGCAAATACGCCATCCAGGCGGGCAAGAAGGTCGCTTGCTACACCGGTCCGAGCGGTACCAGTGGCAAGGGCACCTGCAAGGACGGCGCGCAGACCTGCGACGACAAGGGCAACCTCGGCGTGTGCGCGGGCGATACCGTGCCGGCCAGCAAGGAGGCCTGCGACGGCAAGGACGATACCTGCGACGGCGTCACCGACGAGGGTTGCGCGCCGACGGGCTTCGTCGCCCACGACGGCAACGGCTCGGTCCGCGTCAAGGGCGCCAATTACGGGGTCGACGCCAGCGTCGGCACCAGCGCCGTCGGCGGCGCATCGACGCCTGGACAGGGCGGCAACTACGGTGTGCGTTTCGGATTTGTGCAGTGGCTCAAGGCCCTGCTCGGGAACTAAATGGGGATTCGCCGCGTGGAGGTTCACGGGGCGAGGCGATCGTGACGGTCCGGAGTGACCCTCACCGAAGGAGTTGGAGATGAATCGACTGCTGCACGGCGACTGGATGCGGCGCCTCCGGACCGCAGCGCTTGGTGGCGCGACGCTCGGCCTGTTGGCCTTTACGTCGCCGGCGACCGCGGCTACGCCCACGACGTCGATGCTCGAGGGTGTGCTCACCTCTTCCGGAGGAAGCGCGGCCGCAGACGGTGACTACGACATCACCTTCTCGATCTACGACGCTCAGACCGGTGGCACCAAGGTCTGGAGCGAGGGTCCGGTGAAGGTCAAGGTGGCCGGCGGCCGCTTCGCGCATGCCTTGGGCTCCTCGACCGCGATCGACGCCGCAAAGTTGGCCGCGGCGAAGGGCCAGTGGCTGGCGCTGAAGGTCGGCTCCGACCCCGAGCTGCCGGCGCAGTCGCTACACAGCGCAGTCTTCGCGCTCCACGCGGGCTCCGCGGACAAGCTGACCTGTGACGGTTGCGTCGCTGGTGACCAGATCGCCAACGGCTCGATCGCCGCCGCGAAGATGGGCTTCAACTACGCAGGCAGTGCGACCAAGGGCGGCCCCGCCTCGGACCTCGCATGCTCGGGCTGCGTCGATGTGTCCGAGATGAAGTTCGACGGCGACGTCGACCTCGGCGGCAACAGCTTCAAGGCGAAGAACGGCGTCTTCTCGGGCTCCGTCACGGCGGCCGAGTTCGTCGGTGACGGCAGCAAGCTGACCGGCCTCAAGACCCCCGCCGGCGAGTGCAAGAATGCCGGAGAGGTCGTCAAGGGGATCAACACCGACGGCACGCTGAAGTGCGTCGCCGCTCTCGACCCGACCGCCCTGCCGAAGGACGGCCTGAACGAGATCAGCAACGAACTGATCAGCAACCAGTTCGTCGATACGATCGACGGTCAGTCGGACGTCGCAATTCCGGACAATACCGGCGCTGACGCCAACTCCACGCTCGACTTCCCCGATATCGGCGTGTCGCAGGACTTCGAATTGACCGTCGAGGTCACCAACACCGACTTCTCGACGGTCGCGCTGACGGTGCTGCCGCCGGACGACAAGAAGACGGGCTGGACGCTCTGCGATCCGTGCGGCGAGAAGGACAGCAAGAGCTACAAGAAGACCTTCAACAGCAGCAACCTGCCGAAGTCCGGTGACCTGAAGAAGTGGATCGGCGAGAACCCGAAGGGACTGTGGAACCTCAAGGCGCTCGATACCTCGTACTGCATTACGCAGATCCCGGGCAACGCCGCCATCTGCGACACCAAGACCGACGGCAAGATCGTGAAGTGGAGCATCAAGATCCAGACGCTCTCGAACAAGAAGATCGCGATCAACGGAGACAGCTACCAGTCGGGCACGACCTACGCGAAGAACGTCGACATCTCAGGCAGCCTAACCGTCAAGGGCACGAAATGGTACGGCTTTTTCCCGGAAGGCAGCCGCCCGATCCTATACGGCAAGCTCATCGACCACACCGAGAACAACTGGACGTACCAGCCCAAGTACCAGTACGCCCACAACCTCTCGGTCACCAACAACTCCGCGATCCACCAGGCCACGCCCGAGATCGTTTGGGCTGACGCCAGTGGCAACATCGACTTCGGCATCGGCGGCGACAACTACGGCAACGGCAACAACGAGTCGACGCGCCAAATGTTCGTCCTGTTCATCAAGAATCCAACCGCGGGCAATGTCACGCAGCAGGTATGCTACCGCTGGTCCGCCAACCCGTGGGCCGGTGGCAACTACGCCAGCCTCGCGCTCAACGGCAGCAATCTCTGGTCGACCACAAGCAACAACCTGAGCAGCCAGTGCACCAACGTCACGTACCCGGCTGGCAAGTCTTCGGTCCTCGTGCTGAAGACTGGCGCCTACATGTGGACGACATGGAATGGCTACTGGAGCAAGTCCGTGATCGGCTTCTACAACAACTCATTCAACTTCTCGTCCAACAAGCTCGAGTGGGACTACGACCGCTACAACGAGTGGCTGGCCAACAAGTAGTGACCTGCGAACGCTCCACCGCTGGCGGCAGCCGCGCGCTGCAGCCAGCGGTGGAGCCTCGCACCGCCGCACAGAATCGGCTAGAGTCCGAACTGGGCCCGCGCCCCCGCGGCACGACCTGATGGGGAAGCAACGATGACGCAGATGCACCTTCGCAATCAGAACAACTGGGTAGCCGCGCTCGCAGCGCTGCTGCTGGTGGCCGGCTGCGGCGACGGCGGCGACACGGCGGTCACCGGTGACGCGACGGCGTCGACCGACGTGAACGGCGGCGACGTCTCCGTCATCGACGACACCGGCGGTGGCTCGACCGACGCCGGCGGCGGTGGAGCGGACGCCGACACGAGCGGTGGTGGCACCGACGCCGACACCAGCGGTGGTGGCACCGACGCCGACACCAGCGGCGGCGGCACCGACGCCGATACCAGCGGCGGAGAGGACGCGGACACTGGCGGCGGCGACCTCTGCCCCGGCGCCGCGTATTGCGAGTGCAAGAGCAACAGCGACTGTGACCAGGGCTACTGCATCGAAGGCCCGAATGGCGGCAACGTGTGCGCCGAGACCTGCGTCGAGAGCTGCACCGAGGCTGGCTACGAGTGCAAGCTCGTGAACTTCCCCGGCAACCCCGACCCGGTCAACCTCTGCGTTCCGGCCGGCGGCAAGCTCTGCAACCCTTGCAAGGCCAGCACCGAGTGCACGGGCCTGGGTGACGGCAGCGCCGCGTGCGTCGACAACGGCGACGCCGGCTCGTTCTGCGGCTCGACCTGCACCTCGAACGACGGCTGCTCGGTCGGCTACGAGTGCAAGGACGTCAAGACCATCGAGGGCAAGGACGTCAAGCAATGCATCCCGAAGGACGGCGCGCTGTGCACCTGCTCGGCCGCCGCGATCGCCAAGGAGCTCTCGACGATCTGCTACACCGGCGCCGGTGAGGCGAAGTGCGAGGGTGCGCGGACCTGCCTCGCCGCGGGCAAGCAGGGCGCTCCCGCCGGCGGCGGCCTCTCGGCCTGCCTGGCCCCCGACCCGAAGCAGGAGACCTGCAACGCGCTCGACGACGACTGCGACGGTGAGACCGACGAGTCGACCTGCGACGACGACAATCCCTGCACCGAGGACGCCTGCGATGGCCTCAACGGCTGCAAGACGACCAACAAGGCTGGAGCCTGCGACGCCGACGGCTCGGAGTGCACCAAGGACGACGCCTGCAAGGACGGCAAGTGCGTCGCCGGCGCCAAGGTCGAATGCGACGACAACAATCCGTGCACCGCTGACTCCTGCGACAAGGAGAAGGGCTGCGTCTACACCAACGACGACGGCAAGGGCTGCAACGCGGACGACAACCTCTGCACGCAGAACGACGCTTGCAAGGAAGGCAAGTGCGAGCCGGGCGAGACCAAGGCCTGCGCGAGCGAAGACCAGTGCGTCACCGGCAACTGCAACATCATCGACGGCGCCTGCAAGTACACTTTCCAGGAGGCCCAGGCGTGCAATGACGGCAACCCCTGCACCACCGGCGAGAAGTGCACCGGCGACGCGTGCAAGGGAACGCCGACCGTGTGCGACGACCTGAACCCGTGCACCGCCGACTCGTGCGACAAGACCAAGGGTTGCATCCACACCAACGTCCCGGGTCCCTGCACCGACGGCAACGAGTGCACCGAGCAGGACGCCTGCGACGAGGGCAAGTGCAAGGGCAAGCTCGCCGACGAGGCGGTCAAGTGCAACGACAACAACGACTGCACCAAGGACAGCTGCGACGCGATCAAGGGCTGCCAGAACGTGCCGCAGACCGGTACCACCTGTGACGACGCCAACGTCTGCACGGTCGGTGACAGCTGCGACGCTGGCGTCTGCAAGTCGGGCACCAACACCTGCTCCTGCACCGCGGACAGCGACTGCGCCAAGAACGACGACGGCAACCTCTGCAACGGCACGCTCTTCTGCGACAAGAGCGCGGTTCCGTACCAGTGCAAGGTCAACCCGGCGACGATCGTGAAGTGCGATACCAGCAAGGATACGTTCTGCGCCGCGACCCAGTGCACCCCGTCCACTGGCAAGTGCGACGTGGTCAAGAAGCCGGAAGGCACCATCTGCGACGCCGACCAGAGCCTCTGCACCAAGGACGACCAATGCAAGGAGGGCGTATGCACGCCTGGCGAGAAGCTGGCCTGCGACGACAAGAATGGCTGCACCGACGACGTCTGCGACCCGAAGGAAGGCTGCAAGTTCATCGCCAACACGGCGCCCTGTGACGCGGACAACGACGCGTGCACCGAGAACGACGTCTGCCTCGAGAAGAGCTGCACCGCCGGCCAGACCAAGGTCTGCGACGACGGTGAGGCTTGCACCGAAGATTCGTGCGATACCGCCGATGGCAGCTGCAAGGCCAAGAACCTGAGCAAGAGCTGTGACGACGGCAACGCTTGCACCGAGGGAGACAAGTGCGGCGACGTCGGCGGCAAATGGACTTGCGTCGCCGGCATCGGTCCCGATTGTGACGACAAGAACCCCTGCACCAAGGATTCTTGCGACAAGACCAACGGCTGCACCAACACCAACGACGATACCGCGACGGTTCCTTGCTATAGCGGTGACCCCGCGACCAAGGGCAAGGGCATCTGCGCCGAGGGCGTGCAGAAGTGCGCCGCCGGCAAGCTGGGTGCCTGCGAGGGTGAGGTCCTGCCGCTGAAGGAAGAGACCTGCGGCAACAGCAAGGACGACACCTGCAACGGCCAGACCGACGAGGGCTGCAAGCCGACGAGCTACGAAGCGCGCTTCGGTTCGGCCGTGGTGACCGGCAAGGTCAAGGGTGGCAACACCGAGTACGACGCGCGGATGTTCGTCGGCGGTAGCGCCACCGGTGGTGAGTCGAAGGGCACGAAGAATACGGCCCGCTTCGGCTTCTACGAGTGGGTCTCCTCGCTGCTCGGCGGCAAGTAGACGCTCAGAGCGCCTGAACGCCGAAGCCCCGCCTGGTCGATGACCAGGCGGGGCTTCGGGCGTTTTGGGCTCGTACGGCGCGTGTCGAGCCGGCGAAAGGCTCTAGAGACGCGACCAGAAAATGCAGTTTCGCATTTTCTGGCCGAGTCTCTCTTCTGTTCTCTGGGGGGGCTAGGCGCCCCCAGGTCGCGAGAAGCGTGGTTCTCGCGAACCTGCCCCCTCCACGAGCCGCGTCAAAAAGTCGCCGGCGGCGACTTCTTGATCGCGTCTCTAGACTCGGGCTCTGGCTCAGGCGGCGTCGACGATCCAGGCGCCCGGCATCAGGTCGAGCAGCTCGCGCGGGATCGGGGCCTCGAGGTTCATCATCTCGCCGTCGACGGGATGCGGTACCCGCACGCGCCAGCAGTGCAGCCCGATCTGATGCGGCGGTAGCTTGCGCGCGTCGTGGCGACGGACGTCGAGCTCCTCGAGCAGGCTGTCGAGCGGGGTCTCGCGGTTGCGCTCGATGTAGACCCGCTCGTTGACCACGGGATGGCCAATCGCCGCGAGGTGGATGCGGAGTTGGTGACAGCGGCCGTTGCCAACGGTGAGCAACAAGCGCGACATGCCCCTGCCTCGGGCCAGCAGCCGCCACTTGGTCGCGGCTGGTCGGCCGCCTTGGTCCGTTGGCAGCACGCCACGGCGACGCCGCTTGCCGACCTGGACCATACCGATGGGGTAGGTGATGCGACCACGCGCGCCGGCGATATCACCCTGCGCGACGGCGAGGAAATCGCGCTCGCACATGCTGCCGCGCCAATGCCAGCGCATCGACTTGGCCGTCGCTTCGTCGCGCGAGAGCAGCACCAGGCCCGTCGCTTCGCGGTCGAGAAGGTTCACCGGGTAGGTCGCCCCGTAGCCGAGGCGCTGCAGCGCGCGGAGCACCGATCGCTCCTGGAACTGGGAAACCGGCGTCACGGGGAAGCCAGGGCGCTTGTCGACCGCGAGCAGCCATTGGTCTTCGTAGACCACGGTGCAGATCTCTGCCGGGTCCACCGACGGCTCGCCGCGTCGCTTGGCGGACGCCTGCGGCGCCTTCTTCTCACTCATGCATCTCTCCTGGCTAGAGACTCGACCAGAAAATGCAGTTTCGCATGTTCTGGCCGAGTCTCTCTTCTGTTCTCTGGGGGGCTGGGCGCCCCCAGGTCGCGAGAAGCGTGGTTCTCGCGAACCTTCCCCCTCCACGAGCCGCGTCAAGAAGTCGCCCGGGGCGACTTCTTGATCGCGTCTCTAGGGGGCTGGGCGCCCCCAGGTCGCGAGAAGCGTGGTTCTCGCGAACCTTCCCCCTCTACGAGCCGCGTCAAGAAGTCGCCTGCGGCGACTTCTTGATCGCGTCTCTAGCCGCCGCAACCGTCGGTGGTGCCGTTGCAGTCGTTGTCCTTGCCGTCGTCACAGGTGCTCTCTGTGCCCTCGTAGCCGTCGACGCCGCTGTAGTCGCAGCTCCACGCGCCGGCCGTGCACAGGGCTTTGACCTTGTTCGGCGTGCAGACGCCCTTCTGCTTGCAGTCGGATTTGGTGACGTCTTGCAGCCCGTCGGTGGTGCCGTCGCAGTCGTTGTCCTTGTTGTCGCAGCTTTCCTCGACCGCTTCGTAGCCGACGGCGCCGACGTAGGTGCACGTCGGCGTTCCGCTCGAGCACGACTTGGTCGCGACGGCCAGTGCACAGACACCCTTGGTCGAGCACGTCAGCGACGAAAGATCGGGGCTCTCGTCCGTCGTTCCGTCGCAGTCGTTGTCCTTGCCGTCGCATTTGTTCTCGGTCGCCTGGTAGCCGGTGATCCCGCTGTAGTCGCAGGTGGGCGTCCCGGTGACGCATTGCGGCGAGATATTCTGGCTGCCGCAGACGCCCTTGGTCGAGCACGTGAAACCACCGAAGTCGATCGACTCGTCGGTCTCGCCGTCGCAGTCATTGTCCTTGTTGTCGCAGCTTTTCTCCGTCGCTTCGTAGCCAGAGACGCCGCTGAAGTCACAGACCAGCTTGCCGGCCGAGCAGGACTTCGCCGCCGATGCGCCCTTGCAGACGCCCTTGCCCGTGCAGCTCTCCTGCGAGAGGTCCGGATCTTCGTCGGTCGTGCCGTCGCAGTCGTCGTCCTTGCCGTTGCAGAGCTCAGTCGTCGACTTGCTGGCCGTGCTGCAGGTAGCGAGCTGGCTCGCACAGGTGACCGTGCCGCCGCCGCAGATGCCGAGGCCGCACGAGCCGCCCAGGACGGTCTTGGTCCCCTTGGGATCGGTGTAGGTATGGGTCCCCGCGGCGTTGCTGTTGTCGTTGCAATCACCGACCTGCGTTGCGGTGTAGAGCAGGTCGGAGTTCGCCTTGCAGAGGCAGAATTTCGGCTTGCTCGAGTTGCCCCAGCCATCCTTGTCACCGTCGTAGTAGTAGTCGACGCACGCGATCGCGTCCGGCTCGGTGGCCGAGCCGTTGCAGTTGTCGTCTTCCGGGGTCAGGCAGGTCTCGTCCTGACCCGGGTTGATCTTCGGGCCCTTGGCGTCGTTCTTGTCGTAGCAATCGTTGCCGCCCTTGGGGCAGACCTTCGGCTTGCCGACCGTGGTCATCTGGTCGTCGCAATAATCGTCGTTGTCGTCGTCGCAGCCTTCGTCGATGTCGGTGTCGCAATCGTTGTCGGCGTCGTCGCAGGACGTCTCGTTGTCGGCCTGGAAATTCGTGATCTTCTTGGCGTAGTAGGCGTTGTCGCATTTATCCCACTTGCCTTTGTTGCAGAGCGACTCGTCCTTGAGGGTCGCGTTGCAGACGCCGTTGCTGTTCTCGCAGAACGGCGCCTTCTTCTGCAGGTTCACCGCGTCTGCCGCGTCGACCAGGCTGTTGCAGTTGTCGTCCTTGCCGTTGCAGAGCTCGTCGGCGCCGGGGTTGATGGCGGCGCCGTCCTTGCCGTCATCACAATCGCCGCCGCCTTTGGGGCAGACCTTGGGCTTGCCCACGACCGCCTTGGCCTCGTCGCAATAGCCGTCGTTGTCCTCGTCGCATTTCTCGTCGGTCTGGCCGGAGCAATCGTCGTCGAGGTCGTTGCAGATCTCTGTGCTACCCGGGTGGATGTCTGCCACTGCGTCGTTGCAATCGTCCTTGCCCTTGGCGCAGGTCTTCGGCGTGCCGACGACGGTCATCGCCTTGTCGCAATAGCCGTCCTTGTCGTCGTCGCAGCCGGCGTCGATGCCGTCCTTGCAATCGTCGTCGACGTCGTTGCAGACCTCGGTCGCGGCAGGGTTCACAGCGGCACCGGTCGCCTTGGCGTCGTCGCAATCACCGCCGCCGTTGGGGCAGATCTTCGGCTTGCCGACCACGGTGCGCTTGGCGTCGCACCAGCCGTCGCCGTCTTGGTCGCACAGCTCGTCGTGCTTGAGGTCGCAATTGTTGTCGATATCGTCGCAGAGCTCGATCGCGCTCGGGTTGACGTCCTTGTTGAAGTCGGCGCAATCGCCGCCGCCCTTGCTGCAGGTCTTCGGCGTACCGACGACGGTCATCTTGCTGTCGCAGTGGTCGTCGTCGTCGTCGTCGCAGCCCTCGTCGGTCAGGCCGTCGCAGTCGTTGTCGAGGTCGTCGCAGATCTCGGTGACCGATTTGTCGGCCGTGGAGCAGCTCGCCGCCGAGAGGCCCGTGCAGGTGACCGTGCCGCCGGCGCAGACGCCGACGCCGCAGGGCTGACCGACGACAGGCTTGGCAGGCTCGCCGCCGCTGGTGTCGAGCTCGGTCCAGGAGTAGGCCTCGTCGGTCTTGCCATCACAGTTCTGGTCGATGCCGTCGCAGAGCTCGACCACCGCCGGGTTGATCTCGAGCTTGCTGTCGTTGCAATCGCCGCCGCCCTTCGGACAGGCCTTCGGCTTGCCGTCGGTGTCCATCTGCGCGTCGCACCAATCGTCGCTGTCGTCGTCGCAGCCCTCGTCGGTCTCGCCGTCGCAATCGTCGTCGAGGTCGTTGCAGCGCTCCTTCTTCGACTCGGCCTTGCTGCCGCCCGGGTTGGTCGAGCAGGTCGCCGCGTCGGTCTTGCCGGGTACGCACTCGACCACGCCCTTGCCGCAGGCGCCGATGCCGTCGCAGGTCTCGCCCATGCCGATGCCGAACCACTTGTAGTCCTCGTCGGTCTTGCCGTCGCAGTCGTTGTCGACGCCGTCGCAGATATCGACGCCGCTCTTGACCAAGGTGCTGCAGGTCACGGCCTTCTTGTCGGCGGTGCAGACGACGTTGCCCTCCTTGCAGGCGCCGGTGCCGCAGCCCTGGGCGATGGTGCGGATCGTGCCGAGGTCGTCGAAGAGGAAGTCCTCGTCGGTCTTGCCGTCGCAGTCGTTGTCCTTGCCGTCGCAGGTCGCTTCCTTGCTGCTCTCGTAGACCGGGACCGCGTTGTAGTCGCAGACCCACTTGCCGGCCTCGCACTTCGCCGTGACGTTCTGCACCGAGCATTGGCCGACGAGCTTGCAGGAGGAGTCGGCGACGGTCATGCCGTCGTCGGTCTTGCCGTTGCAGTCGTTGTCCTTGGCGTCGCAGGTCTCCTTGCTGATCTTGTCGAGCGCGTCGCAGGTCAGGCCGGAGCCATCGGTCTTGCAGATGGTCTTGCCGCCGGTGCAGGCGCCGGTGCCGCAGCCGTCGCCGATCTTCCGCTCGGCGCCGAGGTCGTCGTAGGCGAAGTCGTCGTCGGTCTTGCCGTCGCAGTCGTTGTCCTTGCCCTCGCAGCTCGACTCGACCAGCGGGAAGCACTTCTTGCCGCCGTCGCCCAGGCCCGGGCAGTGGCAGAACGCGTCGCCGGGCTGGCAGCTCTTGCCGGTGTCGTATTCGACGCTGGGCACCTTGGTGTAATCGCAGACCCACTTGCCGGCCATGCAGACCGTCAAGATCTGGGCCACCGCGCTGCCGGAGCAGACGCCGGCCTTGTGGCAGCTGGAGTCGGCGATGCTGGTCAGGGTCTCGTCGGTCTCACCGTCGCAGTCGTTGTCCTTGTTGTCGCAGATCTCCGGCTTGGCGCCCGATTTGCTGCCGTCCGGATCGGTCGAGCAGACGGCCTTGTCCTTGGTGATGCGGCACTCGACCTTGCCCGCGGCGCAGGCGCCGATGCCGTCGCAGACCTCGCCGACCTTCAGCGTCCCGCCGCTCTGTTGCGCGTAGGTATAGTCCTCGTCGCTGGTGCCGTCGCAATCGTTGTCGAGGTAGTCGCAGACGTCGGTATCGGGTCGCTTGTCGCCCTCGCAGCCGACGCAGGTGAGCGAGGTCGCGTCGAAGGCCTTGTCGAGGCAGTCGAGCGCACCCGGATCCTGGCCCGCGGGCCAATGCTTGCAGACGCGGACGCCCGGCTGCTTGCCGCACTCACCGTCGGGGTCGCCGCAGCTCGCGTCCTCGCCCTCGGCGTTGCCGTCGTCGACGTGGCCGTCGCAATCGTCGTCTTTGCCGTTGCAGAGCTCGGTCGCGCCGGGGTGGACGGTCTTGTCGCCGTCGTCGCAATCAGCGGCACCGGACCAGCCGTCGCCGTCGCCGTCGGTGGCGTCACAAGCAGGATCGGCGCCGACGCAGCCCTGCACCTTGCCGTCGCCGCATTTCTCGGCCGCGCCGGGGTAGGTCATGGGGTCGGTGTCGTCGCAATCGAGCGGCGCGGCGACGCCGTCACCGTCCTTGTCGCCGGGAGCGCAGGGCTTGACCTTGCCGTCGCAGTTGAAGTCGCAGCTGCCGAGGATCGCGTCGGTCACGGCGGCGTTCTCGGGGATGGCGTCCTTCTCGGTCCAGCTGCTGTCCTTCTCCAGGATGTAGTCGGTATAGGGCCGGCAGCAGGCCTCGGTGACGGTATTTCCGGGGTGGATCTCGCTGTGGAAGCGCGCGTAGGGGTGCTTGCACTGCTGATCTTCGACGTCGTTGGCGACGCCGTCGCCGTCGATATCGGTCAGCGCGCAGCTGTCGTTGACCTTGCCGTTGCAGTCGTCGTCGAGCTGGTTCTCGCAGTTCTCGGCGCCCTGCTGCTTGTCTGCCGAAGAGCAGACCAAGCTCTTGCCGTCCGGCGCGCAGACGGCCGTGCCGCCAGCGCAGACCCCCTGACCGCAGGCGCCGCCCTTGGCGACGGTCGCGGGCTTGCCGTCGATGCCGACGAAGGGCAGCTCCTCGTCGGTCTGGCCGTCGCAGTCGTTGTCCTTGTCGTCGCAGACCTCCGGCGCACCGGGGTAGATCGCGCCGTCGTCCTTCGCGCCGGCGCCGCAGCTCTCTTCCTGGCAATCCGGGACGCCGTCGTTGTCCGAGTCGACGCAGGCGGTGTCCTGGCCGTCGCAATCCTCGTCGATGCCGTTGCCGCATTGGGTGCAGGGGTCTTCGGTGTCGAAGGGGCTGGCGCCACCGGCCTTGTCGTTGCAGTCGCCGGCTTCGTTCGGGGCGCAGCAGCCCGCCTTGGCGCAATCCTTGACGCCGTCGCCGTCGGTGTCGCAGTCGCCGCCGACCTTGACGAGCTTGATCGTGATCTTGCGGTCGTCCGAGGGGGTCCCGACGACGCCGGAGTACGTCGTCAGCGCGCCGAGTTTGTCGTCGAGGCCGCGGACGCGGAGCTGGATCCGGGCCGGCGCCTGGGCACCGAGGCGCAGGCGTACGACGTAGGGCTTGCTCACCAGATCGACGTTGGCCGGCAGCGGGAAGGCATACGATTCGTCGCCGGCGGCTTCGGGCACGCGGAAGAGCGCCGAGCCGTCCGCCGCGAGGCCGATCGCGCCGAGATCGAGCCGCGTGATCGGGCCGCCGTCGGGGGCCTCGCTGCTGATCTCGAGGTAGATGGCGTCGTAGACCACGACTTCGTTGCCGCAACCGGGCAACGCGGCGAAGAAAACGACGAGCAGCGCCAGCACGAGAAGCGGGGTGCGGGTTGGGAACGTCGGCATCGGGCCTCCAGACGAGCGCTCTCGCGCGCGCCTGGAGTATAGCGGGGCACGTGCGTTCCCGAAAGGCGGGCCGTTGCTAGGGGCAGAGCGCTGCGACGCGGCCGCCGGCGAGGGCGGCGTGGCCGAGGTGGTCGCAGAAGGCTTCGCGACGGTCCTCGGGCAGCGACTCCAGCCGGGCGCCGAACGTCTCGTCGAGGCGCTGCATCGCGCTGCGCAGCTCGGCGGGGGTCGGCACCAGCCAGGGCGCGAACAGGGCCGTCATGACGTCGGTGTGGACGTGCTGGGCGCCAGCCGGCGTGTCGCCGCCATCGACCTCGAACGCCGCGCTATCGAGCGTCGGCGGGCTCTCGGCGGCGAGCAGCAGGACCGCCGCGGTCCGCACCAAGCGCTGGTCTTCGGTCACGGCGAGGTCCTCGAGCATCGCACGGGCGGTTGGGTCGTTGCTGGCGGCGAGGGCCCACGCCGCGGCGATGCGCTGGGTCGCCGCGAGGCCTGCGTCGAGCGTCGGGTCGGTGTGGCTGCCGGCGACGATCGCGGCGACCATCCGGGCGCGCTTGGGACCGTCGATGACGTTTCGAGCCACGGCGCCCATCGCCAAGATCAGCGGCAGCCGCAGGTGAGCCGAGCGCTCGTAGGCACGCATCAGCGGGTCGACCGCAGCGGGATCGGCGACGTGGCCGAGCACGAGCGCCGCCAGCGACGCGCTCGCCGTATTGCGTTCGTCCATGCGCGTTTCGAGGTAGGGAACAGCCCGCGGGGTCGGCGGCAGGCGCCCCAACGCGAGCAATTGCGCGGTGGCGACGGAGAGGTCTCGCTCGCCTTCCATCTCCAGGAGCACGGCGATGGAGCCGTCATCGCCGGCTGCGGCGAGGGCAAAGACGGTGTCGCGGCGGATGATCGCGTTGCTGTCGCCGAGCAGGCGGCGGGCGAGAGCGGGCGGGATCGGCCGGCGCTGCCGTGCGGCCTGGCGCAGCGCACGGACGCGCATCGCGAGGTCGCCTTGCGCCAGCGCGTCGCTGAGGGCAGAGCTGCCCGGGTCGGCCTGCGGCGTGCCGCTGAGGCGACGCTCGAGCGAAGCCGTGCGCAGCCAGGCGTCGTAGGCCTGCAGGCGGAAGCGCTCCAAGATCGCGCGGCGCGGATGGGTCGGCATGATCGCGTCGAGCCAGCGCAGCAGGTCCGACGCCTGCCCGCGCGCCATGGCGAGGGTCAGCAAGCGCTTGCCGGCGGCATCGAGTTCGTCGGCGTCGGTGGCGCGGACCACGACCGCGCGCAACGCGGCGTCTTCCGCGTCGCGCTCGCCCTGATCGCGGAAGAGGCGGGCCAGCCGCGCCGTGGGTCGGGTATCGCGTGGGGCGAGCGCCGCCGCGCGCTGCAACAAGCGGCGGGCGCCGACGGGATCGCCGGCGCGGAGGTGCATCTCGCCGAGTCGGATGCAGGTCGTCGCGTCCAGACCCGAGCGCTCGAGCAGAGCCTCGGCGCGAGCGGCAGCAGCCAGCGAACGACGCGCCAACGCGCGCTCGTCGATGCGCAGCGCCAGCTCGCGGGCCTGCTCGCCGTCGCTGCCCATCAAGCGCTCGGCGAGGACCAGCGCAGGGTCGAATTGCCGCCCGAGGACGAGCAGCACGCCGACCCTGCCGACGAATTCGGCATCGTCCGCGAAGGGCTGCAGCGGGCCCGTTGGCGGCTCGGCGGCCAATTCCAGCGCCCATTCTGCCGGCAGCACGGCATCACCGCCGGACTCGGCTTCGGCGACGGCACCGTCGAGCAGGACCAAGGCGTCGCCGAGCTTGCTGCGACCGGACGAGACGTCGTCGCGCAGCCGGCGCAGCGCAGCGACGAGTTCGCCCTGTCGACGCAGCAACGCGATCAGGCCTCGGCGGGCCTCGGCGATATCCCGGCGCAGCGCGGCGTCACTCCGCGGCGGGATCTGCGCCAGCTCACGAAAGGTCGCCTCTGCGTCGCGATGCCGGCCCGACGCGGCGTCGAGCTGCGCCAGGTCGCGGCGGATTTCGCGCTGATCCGGGGCCGCGTCGCGCAACTCGAGCAAGATGCTGCGCGCTTCGGCGTTGTGCCCGTGTGCCGCGAGCAACGCCGCGATCCGCCGCCGACCGGCGACTTTTCCGCCCGGCATCTTCTCCAGCCGCGCCAACACCGCGAGCGCCCGGTCGAGGCGACCGTGGCTACGCACGAGCAGGTATTCGGCGTAGGCCTCGACGTAGGCGGGGTTGCGTGGCGCGGCGCGGAGCAGCGCCTGGAAGAGGGGCTCGATTCGGCGGAAATCGTCGCCGAGCCGCTGTTCGCGGTCGATGAGCGCCTCGATCAGCACGTCGTGGCGGGCGTGGCGCGTCGCCAAGGTGTCGATCAGGGCACGGGCGGCCTTGCGGTCGCGGGCGACGATGTGGGCGTCGAGTACGATCAGCCACGGCATCGGATCGCCGCCGTTGACCCGCACCATCTTCGCCACCGCCGCCTCGAGCTCTTCCCGCGCGCCGAGCCGAGAGAGTTGCTGCACATAGGCGTGGGCCAGGCCGCGGTGGCCGGGGAATTGCTTGAAGGCGTCGCGCAAGACGGCGAGACCGACCTCGTCGCCGTCGAGCTCGGCGACCAACTTCGCGGCGGCGATCGCGGCGTCCGGATCGCGCAAGGCCAGGAGCTTCTCGCGAACCTGGTCCATGGCATCGGCGACCCGTGCCCACGCCACGAGGCGCTCGACGATGGGCCCGCGGGTCCCGGCGCGACGGCGCTTCAGCGCGGCGAAGAGGACCTCGCCGGCGCGGACGTGCTCGCGGCTGGCCAGCAACGCGTCAGCGTAGCCTTCCTCGATGCTGTCGCGGAGCCACGGCGAGCGGCCAGGGCGGGCGTAGGCGCGGGCCCAGATGGCGAGCTGGACCGGGAAGGGATGGCCGGTCCCGAGCGCACCGGCGACGTCGCAGAGCACGTCCGGGCCGGCGCGCCGATCGCCCCGGACCGCTTCGGCCATCTGCAGCGCCAGCGCCATCTCGCGGCGCGCCACCGCCTCCTTGATCAGCGGGAGCAGCGACTTGGCGGAGGCATTGCGCGAAAGCGCGGCCTGCACCCGGTCGGCAAGCGGTGCGTCGCTGGCGACACGCGCGGCCGCGGGACGACGTGCTGCGGAGCTGCTGCCGGGCTTGCGCGGCTTGCGCGGCTTGCGCGGCTTGGCGGCCGGCTTCGGATCGCTCTTTCGCGCGCCCCAACCAGCGAACGCGGGGCGGACGTCCAGCGCCGGCAGCGCGAGCAAGAGCCCGACGACGAGCGCCCGCGCGACCCATGGATGGGTCGGCAGGCTGCGTGGACCGGGTGGCACCGGCCCAGGCTCGTCGCATCGCGGATGTGCTCGCTGCATGGCCTCCCCTGGCGCAGACCCACGTTGCCGGGTCTCGCCCCAGCAAGCAACGCGCGAGGCAGCGTCGTGATTCCATGGCCGATGTGGGGCAATCGCTTGCTGGGCCCCGCGCGGGTCCCTATCCTCGCGACAACGCGCCGAGGACGACCGCTCGGCCGCGCTGGAGGGAGTCTTGGCCCGGGTTCTGCTGCTGCATCCGCCGCTGCTGCTGCATCGGGCGTTCATCGACTACCCCTACCTCGCCGGGTTGGGCACGTGGCAATCGGCCGCGAACCTGCGCGCGGCCGGCCACGACGTCACCGTCCTCGACGCATTCTGCCTGCCGACGTCGACACTCTCGGACGAGCGCGGCGGGATGATCCGCCTTGGTGTGCCGTGGGCGACGTATCTCGGCCGACTGCCCGAGCAGGCCCCGGACGTGGTCGTCATCGCCGCGAGCCCGTGGCTGCGGGCGCGGGCGGCGTCGGCGGAGGTCGCGCGATTCGTCTCGACGCTCGCCGAGCGCTGGCCGAACGCGCGCACGATCTTGGCCGACCTCGACGTGGGCGGTCAGCACGTGATCGCCTGGGACGAGAGCTGGCTCGACGAGCTCGGCGTCGAATGTGGGCTCCGCTTCGAGGCCGATCAGAGCCTGCCGCAGCTCTGCGCGGCGTTGGCCAGCGGCGCTGTGCCCGAGGCGCGCCTGCTCGATGGCCGGCCGCCCGAGGCGCTCGGCACCTTGCCGCCGCCGGCCTACGATCTGGTCGATATGGCCGCGTTCCAGACCTTCCTCGGGCGGGTCGCGCGCGCCGACGTCAAACGCGAGATCTTCGACCTGCACCCTCCCCTGGCGGCGATCAAGACGAGCCGTGGCTGTGCCTACAGCTGCTCGTTCTGCACGGCGACGCCGTGGCGGCGGGCCGGCGTCGAGGGCCAAGGCTGGCGGCCGATCCCGATCGAGCAGGTGCGCGAGAATTTGCAGCAGCTCCGCGACGAGCACGGGATTCGCCGCGTCGTCGTGCTCGACGAGCTGGTCAACGTGAAGGCGAGCCATTTCGACGGCCTGCTCGACGCCTTGATCGCGCTCGAGATGCGCGCCGACTTCCCCAACGGGATGCGCGCCGACCGGCTGACCGAAGCACAGGTGCAGCGGCTCGCCACGGTGAGCCCGCTGCTCTCGATCTCGGCCGAGGCGGCGACCGAGCGCGTCGCCAACGAGATCATCGGCAAGCGCTTCGACCGCGAGGCGACCCATCGCGTGGCGCAATGGTGCCAGGCTGCGGGCCTGCCGCTGGTCGTGCATTGGATGATCGGCAGCCCGGGCGAGCGGCGTGACGAGATCGTCGCCACGTTGGAGACGGCGTGGGCGCTGTTCGAGGCCCACGGCGCGCGGCCGCTGGTGCAGTTCGCGACTCCGATCGCCGGCACCCCGCTCTTCGACGAGGTCGAGCGACGCGGGCTCTGGACCCAACGCGAGGACCGCGACATCGGACCGCTCTTCCAGGGCCAGGCGGTGATCGAGGACCGCGAGGCGGGCTGGACCGCCCACGAGCTGGAGGTGGCCAAGCGCGTCCTGGAGGTCAAGGTCGAGACCTTCGTGCCGCGCAAGGTCATCATGAACACGACCTACATCTGTAACAATCAGTGCGTGTTCTGCGCGACCGGAAACCGCTTGCCGACGCACGGTGAGGTCGCCGAGCAGATCGGTTTCATGACCGAGCGGCGCAAGCAGGGCTTCGACCTGATCGACTTCGACGGCGGCGAGCCGACGACCAACCCGAACCTATTCCTGCTGCTGCGCAAGGCGAAGGAGCTCGGCTACCAGCAGATCAACCTGACCAGCAACGGCCGCATGCTGATGCTGGAGAAGAACGCCGCGAAGGTGGTCCGCAGCGGCATCACCAACCTGCTGATCTCGCTCCATGGCCCGAATCCCGAGGTGCACGAGAAGCAGGTGCAGTCCAAGGGCGCATTCGAGCAGACCACGGCGGGCATCGCCAATGCGGTCGAGCTCTGCCGCGAGCAGGGCGTCGGCTTCGGCGTCAACGTGACGCTGACCAAGACGAATTTTCCGGTCCTGATGGAGTACGGCGACCTGCTGGTGCGGCTCGGGGTCGAGCACTGCAATATCCAGTTCGTCACGCCCTTCGGTCGCGCTTCGGCGGAGACGCAGCCGGATCCGGCGGAGGTCGCGCCGGTGGTGATGCAGCTGATCGACCGCTTCGGCGACCGGATCCAGTTCCAGGTCATCAACCTGCCGATCTGCTACATGCCGGGCTACGAGTCCTATTGCATGGGCGATCTCTACAAGCTCGAGCGTCGGATGGTCTTCGTGACCATGGACGACGTGAACCTCTTCGACTACCTACAAGCCCGGCGCCGCCACGAGACGGCGTGCGAGACCTGCTTCTTCAAGCTCGGTTGCGAGGGCTTCTACTACTTCCCCGACGAGTGGAAGGACGAAGCGCGCGCCCGCTGGGGCGACTGAGCGCCGGGCGGCGCCCAGCGCCGCCACGACTCCCGTTGGATCAGGGGCTCTCGGTGCCGTCGTCGTCGGCGCCCGGCCCGGCTGTCTTGCTCGGGGCCGCCTTGCCCGGGGCATTCTTGCTCGGGGCCGCCTTGCCCGGGGCATTCTTGCTCGGGGCCGCCTTGCCCGGGACAGCCTTGCCCGGAGCCGTCGCACCCTCGTCGTCGCCCGCGGCATCGCCGGCGGGCCGCGGGATGGCGCGTCCTTCGGGATCGTCGCTCGGCGGTGCTGGGGGCGTGTCGCCGCCCTTTTCGGTCGGCGGCGCGGCGACGTCGCCGGCGTCACCGGCGGGCCGCAGGCGCGAGGGGTCGACCGCGCCGCTCTTGCCGGCGTAGCCGCCCGGACCTGTCGTCCACACCGTCTTGCCTTCGCCGTCGCGGATCACCTCGACCTGGAATTTCGGCGCGACGAAGCGGGTCCGCACGTAGCGGGTACCGGACGCGTCGACCAGCGCCTCGCGCTCGACCTTGGCCTCGCCGGCGGTGGTGTCGTCGATCCGGATGTAGGGGACCGAGGCGCGCTTGCCGGCGAGCACGGCGGCGAGGCCGTTCACCATCGGGCTGCGCTCGTCGAAGATCACCGGCGCGCCCTTGATCTTGAAGTCGGTGACCTTGTTCTTCTCGCCTGGCTGGCCGAAGAGCACGAGCTTCCAGGTGCCTTCGTAGTTGAAGGCGCGGATGCGGATGGTCGCGCCCTTGACGTCGATCCAGCGATCGTAGGTCACGACCTCGCCCTTCGCGTCGAGCATCAGGTGGGCCCGCTGGGTGAACGAGCGGCCGGCGTCGCGCAGCTTGGCCGAGGTCGAGTGGTAGGTATTGGCTTCGCCGGTGCGGCTGCGGACCACTTCCGACCCGATCTTCGCCTTGCCCTTGCGGACCTCGATGCTCGGCGGCTTCGGCTTGCTGCTCTTCGCCCATGCGGACGTGGTCAGGCTCGGCACGAGCGCGGCGGTGATGGCCAACGCGACGATGACTTTGTTCACGACTCCTCCTCGGGACGGACGGAGATCCGCCTCGCCCATGGTCGGCAACGGATCGATCGCGTCAAGGATTCGGTGTCTCGGGCTCGGCGGTGGGCTCGGCGGCCGGCGCGGGAGCCGGCGGCTGCGGCGTGATCACTGCCGCGACTTCGACCCGAACCGCATAGATGCCCTGGGTCGTGCGCAGCAACTCGCGCTCGGCCGAGCCGCGCACCTTTACCGCGATCGGCCACTGCGCCGCGGGCTGTTGCGCCAGCCAAGCGACGAGCTCGGCCAGCCGCACCGCCGTGCTTGCAGCGACCAGCTCGGCGCGCAGCCAGCCGGTACCGAGCTGCAGTTCGAAGGCCGGGCAGTCACACGGTGCCGGGTTGTAGCGCAGCGTGAGTGGCGCGTCGGCGGGCAGCTGGGCCAGCGCGGCCTCGAGCCCGTCCTTGACGGCGTATTTCGGTGAAGACGGCGCGCGCGGGGCGCTGCAGCCGAGCAGCAGCGTGAGCAGGCCGACGGCGACGAACGTCCGCGCCGCCCGCCCGATCATGGCGCGGTCGGCGTCGCCGCTCCGGGCGCGCCAGCAGCGCCGGCCTCGAGCCGAAGTTGGCGGTTGTGGCGGCGGTAATAGGCGTCGAGGTCGCTGCGGTAGGCGGCGACCCGCTGCTGCAGGCGCTCGCGGATCGGGCCGAATCGGGCGAGGTCCTTCGCGGTCTCGAGCGACTCGGCGTAGGCGGCGAGCTCGGACCGGGCGTCTTTGTAGGCCGAGAGCAACCCGCCGTGGATCTGCTCCAAATCGGGGGTGCCGGCCGGCATCGCCTGCAGCCGCTCGATGAAGCGATCCATCGCGGGCAGGACGTCACGCTTCATCGCGTCGCGATAATCCGGCAACGACGGGCTCTGGTTCGCCTTGACGAAGGCGCCGATCACCTCGGAGTGCAGGCTGTTGGCGGCCTGCGAGGCTTGACTATAGGCCCCGATCGCCGCCTGGGTCTGCTGCAACGCGGCCGCACGCTCACGATCTTCCACCGGTTTCTCGCAGCCGGACAGGGCCAGCGCGAGCGGGATGGCGAAGGCGGCGAAGTGTTGCATGCGAGCGATCAAGGGCGGACTCCCGGCGCCGAGCGCCAGTGGATCGGGCGCATCGTCGCGCACGCCGACGACTCCTTCAAGACCCCCAGCGGCAAGCGACAGGCTGACGCAGCCCGCCAGGGATGGCATCGTTCCCTCCGCGCCGGGCTGACCCCGGCAGGAGGCGAGATGCCGACGTACCCCGTTCGACGCTGCTCGGCCGCATGCGCAGCGCATTTCGTCCTGCTCGCGGGGCTGATCACGGCCGGTTGTAGCGGCGGCAGCGCGGGCGCCACTGGCGACGCGACGCCCGCGACCCGGGACGGCAACTGGTCCGGCGCCGAGCTCTCGTTCATCGTCGTGGGCGGCAAGGTCGCGGCGATCCAGGTCGCTGCGGCGACGTGCACCGGCGACGACGGCTGTAGCGCGACCTATCCGGCGCGCACGCTGAGCTCGGTCGACGGCGTCGTCGCGTTCAGCGCGGCCGACGAAGTGGCCAGGGTCGAAGGGCAATTCCACGGCGCCGAGCAAGCGTCGGGGAGCCTGCGCCTCGACGATGGCGCGGAATGCTGTGTCGTCGTCACGGCGTGGACGGCGAGTTGGCAGGCGCCTGCCGCTGGCGTCGACGGTGGGTCGCTCGACGGTGGAGTCGTCGGTGGCGGTGGGCTCGGCAGCGTCGATTGGGGAGGCGCCTCGCTCGGCTCGGTCCATCCCGGCCCGTCGCGGGTCGGTGCGATGCCGGATCGCGGGCAAATCGCCGGCGTGGACGACGTTCAGCGCGCGGCCGTGGCGATCCTCGAGGAGATCCGCGCCACGGTGGGCGTGGCGCCGATTCGGCTCGACGCTGCGGCGGCGCAGGCGGCCCAAGCGCACGCCGTGTTCTACGTCGACCACGCCGCTGCCTACGCCGCGGCAGGCCTCTCGCCGCATGCCGAGGACGCCAGCTTCGGCGCCGGCTTCACCGGCAACAACTTCGCCGCGCGGATGGCTGCGGCCGGCTACGGCGGCACGCCTTCGTCGGAGGTCATGGCCTTCACCGGCAGCGCCTCGGGGGCCATCACCGGCTGGATGGAGACGCTCTACCACCGCCTGCCGCTGATCGACCCGGGCAGCGTCGACGTCGGCTACGGCGCAGCGGCAGTCGGCAAGGCGCGGACCGAGGTGATGGTCTTCGGTGCGGGCAAGGCGGCGAACGACCCGATCGTCGTCTGGCCCTTCCCGGGGCAAACGGGTGTGCCCAAGGGCTGGAGCGGCAACGAGAGCCCGCAGCCACCACCGCCGACGTCGGGCTATCCGTCGGGTCCGATCGTCACCGCCCGGCTGCCAGCGGGCAGCACGGTGCAGGAGCACGGAATCGCGGCGGTTGGAGCGTCGGGGCCAGCGGCGACGTCGCTGCCGCACGTCTTCTTGAGCACGAAGAACGACCCGGAGCTGGCGAAATTCGACGCCCGCTCGGTCGCGCTCTACGCCGAGGAGCCCCTGGCGGGCGGCACGGTCTACGAAGTTTGGCTGGAGATCGCCGGGGCCTCGGGCAGCGATACCCTGCGCTGGCGCTTCGAGACGGCACCCTGACGATCGAGCCGACCGACGCCGGGGATTGATTCCCTCGGATCGACACCTCTATCATCCCGCGCGCTGCGAAGCCCGCGGCGACACGAATCCGAGTGGAGGGATGCATGGCGACGGCCAAGCGAGGACATTCGAGCGCGAGCAAGCCGACGACGACGGACTGCAAGCTCACGGTCGTGATGCCCTGCTACAACGAGATCAAGACGATCGACATCATCGTCGGGCAGGTGCTGGCGCAGCCCTTCGACATCGAGTTGGTCATCGTCGACGACGGCAGTAAGGACGGCACCCGCGACGCGCTGGCGCGCCTGGCTGCGGCGCACCCGCAGATTCGGGTCCTGTTGCAGGAGAAGAACCAGGGCAAGGGCGCGGCGCTGCAACGCGGCTTCCAGGCCGCGACGGGCGATATCGTCCTGGTCCAGGACGCCGATCTCGAATACGACCCGAGCGAGTACGGCCGCTTGGTCGAGCCGATCCTCGAGGGCAAGGCCGACGTCGTCTTCGGCTCGCGCTTCGCCGGAGAGTCGCACCGCGTCCTCTACTTCTGGCATTCGCTCGGCAATAGGATGCTGACGACGATGTCGAACGTGGTGACCGACCTCAACCTCACGGATATGGAGACCTGCTACAAGGTCTTCCGTCGCGAGGTGATCCAGGCGATTGAGCTCGAGGAGAGCCGCTTCGGCATCGAACCCGAGATCACCGCGAAGATCGCGCAGATGGGCGTGCGGGTCTGGGAAGTGCCGATCTCCTACAACGGTCGCACCTACGCCGAAGGCAAGAAGATCGGGCTGAAGGACGCGTTCCGCGCCGCCTACGCGGTGTCGAAATACGGTCTGGTCTGGCCCATGATTGGACGCTCGCCGAAGCCGGTCCGGGACAGCGACCACGCTTGACACCCCCCTCCCCGGGCGGCGACAGTACCGCGACGCTGCGAGCGTTTCGTGAGGATGCGATGGCTGCACGGTCGAGCTGGATGAAAGGGGGCGCTGTGGCACGCCGGTCGATGGGCCTGCTGCTGGGCGCTGTCTTGCTGTCGACGGGCTGCGGCCCGGTCTCGACGGCGTCGACGATCAGCGACGCCTCGCGTGACCTCGAAGAGGCCGAGACGCTGCATGCCAAGCGCCGCGCGCCGTACGAGTACACCAAGGCCCGGGCGCTGCTCGAGAAGGCCAAGGAGCTCGAAGGCTACGGCCAATACGAGTCGGCCTCGAATTTCGCCCGCCAGAGCCGGACCATGTCGGAGAAGGCGATCGACGTCGCCCGCCTCGCTGCCGAGCGTGAGAAGCGCGACCAGAAGTTCGGTGGCCGCAAAGCCGACACGGACAAGGCCGAGGGAGGTGGACAATGATCCGCAAGGGATCGACCGCCGTCCTGCTGGCTGTGGCGCTGCTCGCGTCTGGGTGCATCTCGGGCAAGAAGGTCGAGGAAGAGACGACGCGCATGAGCGAGATCGTCCGCGCGGCCAAGGTCCAGGCCTACTACTGCGCGCCGGAAGCGCTGGCGCTCGCCGAGGCCCACATCGACTTCGCCCGCATCGAGTCGGCGCGTGGCGACACCATCTCGGCGTGGGAGCACATCAAGACCGCGCGGACCAACACCGCCAAGGTCTTCGCCGTCAAGGACAAGAAGGGCTGCTGCCCCGACCGCGACGGCGACTCGTTCTGCGATGCCGTCGACAAATGTCCGGACGAGCCGGAGGACTTCGACTCGGACGAGGACGACGACGGCTGCCCCGAATACGACCGCGACGGCGACGGCTTGCACGACAACAAGGACCGCTGTCCCGAGGCCGCCGAGGACAAGGACGGCTTCCTCGACGAGGACGGCTGCCCCGAGCCGGACAACGACCGTGACGGCATTCCGGACGAGCGCGACGCTTGCCCGAACGTGCCGGAAGACAAGGACGGCTTCGCCGATGGCGACGGCTGCCCGGACTTCGACAACGACGGCGACGGCATCCTCGACTACCCGGTGGTCGCCGACAAATGTCCGGACAAGCCCGAGGTCTACAACGGCTTGGACGATACCGACGGCTGCCCCGACCAGAAGAAGGAAGAGCCGCCGCCGAAGCCGAAGGAGTACAAGAATATCGTCGTCGAGAAGGACCGCATCGTCTTCAAGAAGCAGATCAACTTCAAGACGAACTCGGCCAAGATCATCGGCGCGGTGAGCTTCCAGATCCTCGACGAATGTGCGGATGCGCTGAAGAGCCGCGTCGACGTCCGGGTCCAGATCGAGGGCCACACCGACGAGCGCGGCTCCGACGCGAAGAACAAGCGCCTGAGCCAGCAGCGCGCCGAATCGGTGGTGAAGGGCCTGGTCGACCGCGGCATCGCGGCGAGCCGCCTGCTGCCCATCGGCTTCGGCGAAGAGCGCCCGCTCGACCCGGCACACAACAAGGCCGCCTGGGCGAAGAACCGCCGCGTCGAGTTCAACTTCCTGCAAGACTGACGGTCCGAGGGCGTGCGCTGATCCAAAGCGCCCCCACCGTCAGTAGAGCAACAACGCCCGACCAACCCATCCCTGCCCAGGACAAGAGCGGACAGGACACGCCTCTGCGCGCGTGCGCTGATCCAAAGCGCTCCGACGGCGAATCAAGGCCAAAACGCAGAGAGGGCCGCGGTCAGCACCGCGGCCCTCTCCGTCTCTGCAACGTCCGACGAAGCGACTACTTCTTGATGCCGCTGAAGTCGAAGTTGTTCGGCTTGTTGAGCTGCACGAAGACCGGGCGCTCGAACGCCTCGTTCTCCGCGCCCTTGCCGCAGCGGACCGTATGCGCGCCGGCCAAGAGCCGGTCGCGGACGACGTCGAAGCCCTTCATCGTACCGTCGATGAAGACATCGGAGCCGCGCGGGCAGCGGACCATGACCGCGGCCATGGGGTCTTCGCGCTTGAGCCGCGCCGCGACGTCCTTCGGCGGATTCGTCGGCGAGGACTGGATCACGACGCTCTTCGACTCGAAGCCGGGGTAGGAGAATGTCAGGTCGGCCGTGCCGTAGGGGACGAGCACGCGGGTCGGCGCCGCGTAGGGCATGGCGACGCCGTTGACCTGCACGGCTGCACCCGGGGGGTTCGACTGGACGAGGATATCTTTGTGCGAATTCTTCAGCTTCTCCAGGACATCGGCGCGGTACTTGAGCACCAGATCGCGCTGCTCGGTGGTGAGCGGGGCGCGCAGGGTCTGCTCGAGGTAGGGGAAGGCCTGCTCGAGCTCACCGAGGGTGTAGTGCATCAGGCTGACGTTGAAGATGGCGTTGGCGAGCGGAAAGAGCTCGAGCGCGGCCTGGAACTTGGCGAGCGCCTCGACGTAGCTCTTCTTCCGCACCAGGGCCTTGCCCTCGTCGTTCAACCGGTTGGCAGCGGCGTCGTCCGACTCGCCGGGATTCTTCATCTTCATCGCTTCTTCGTGGGTCGGCTTGGCGACGCTGACCGCCGGAAGGGCGAGCGTGCCGGCCATGACCACGGCGAAAGCGGCGCCGGTGTGACGGGCGATGGTCAGGAAGGGTCGAAGGGACATGGGAGACCTCTCTTTCGAAACGGGCCGAGTGGGCGGGCCAGAGGATAGACGCGGCGTGGGGCCGTCGCAACTCCTGGCCTCACCGGGACAACGCCGTCGGGGCGGTCGAGATTCGATGCCCCAGCCAGCACGTGGCTTGACCTGCACGGGGCCCGGGCGGAAGCATGACCGATGGAGGTCCGATCGATGGACGGCGAACGCATCGAGATGACGGCGGTGTTGGTTCTACGGCGGCATCCGATGCTGTTGATCGTGCCCGCCGTGCTCTTCGCCGCGGCGGTGGCGGGGGATGCGCTGACCACGGGCCCGGTCCTCTGCTTCCATCGGCTGACCACGGGCATCCCTTGCCCTGGCTGCGGCTTGACGCGCGGATTCGTCGCGCTGATGCACGGCCACCTGCGCGGCGCGCTGCACTACAACCCGCTGACGCCCGTCGTCCTGAGCTGGATGGCCATCTGGTGGTGCTTCGCCGTCGCCGCCCTGCTCCGTGGGCGAGCGATTCCGCGGATCCCGGGCCCGCTGCTGCGCATCGCTTTCGGCGTCTTGCTCTCGTTCTGGGTGCTGCGTGCGGGCCTATTCCTGGCCTTGCCGGACGCCTGGGAGCAGATGCGGGCCGTCGCCCTGCCGCTGCGGATCGCGTCGTTCCTCTTCGGCTGAGCGGCTCCCGGCTCGAAGGACTCTCGTCAGGCGGCGAAGAGGCGACGCAGCGCAGCCGCCGCCACGTCGACGCAATCGGCGGCCGCCGGGTCGAGGACCAGCGCCGGAGCGAGAGACGCGAAGAAGGTCCGCTGCCGCTTGGCGTAGCGGCGATGCGACCGCAGCAGTACGTCGGCAAGCGCCCCCCGCTCTGCCGCCGCGACGTCGGCGACCTCACCTCCCGCGGCAGCGAGCACGGCATAGGCGTCGCGATAGCCCAGCGCGGCGAGGCCGGGCGCAGTTGCCGCGACGCCGGCATCGCGCAGGCTGGCCGCTTCGACGAGCAGCGGCTCGACCATGGCGTATGCCCGACGCGCCAGCCGTTCCTCCCAGGCTTGCCGCGGCGGCTGCAAGACGATGTCGAAGCTGCGGACATGCGGCGTGGTCGGCTGTGCGTGCCACGCGCTGAAGCTCCGGCCGGTATGACGCCAGACCTCGAGCGCGCGCAGCACGCGCTGCCGATTGTTCGCGGGGGTGCCGGCGGCGTAGTCGGGGTCGACGCGGGCCAGCTCCTGCCATAGCGCCTGCAGGCCACGGGCTTCTGCCTCGGCAGCCAGGGCGGCGCGCAGGGTCGCGGGGACCTCGGGGATCGGCGCCAGACCGCGGCAGAGCGCGCGGTGGTACAGACCCGTCCCTCCGACCAAGAGCGGCCAGCCGCCGCGCCCGTGGATCTCGGCGATGGCAGCGGTTGCCAGCGTGACGTAGCGCCCTGCGCTCAGCGCTTCGTCGAGCGGCCAGACGTCGACGAGGTGATGCGGAACGGCCGCGCGCTCGGCGGCCGTCGGCTTGGCGGTCGCAGCGTCGACACCGCGAACCATCTGCGGGCCGTCGCAGCAGACCACCTCGACCGGCAGCCCGGCCTTGCGCAAGGCGACGGCGAGCGCGGTCTTGCCCGCGGCGGTCGGCCCGAGCACGGCTGCGACCTGCGGCAGCATCAACCGCCCTGCAGCCAGGCGACCAGGGCCTCGTTGGTGGTGAGCAGCGCGGCAGGTGTGCCGTGGGGCGCGAAGCTGCGCAGGGCGGCGAGCTCGGGGTCGATGCGGCTGAGCTCGGCCATCCACCGCTGCAACGTGGCTTGGTCGATGCGTGCGCCGGTTCGGACGGCGGCACAGCACGCGAGCGCGGCGACGTCGTCGGCGCCGTTCATCGCCACGATGGCCGCCTCGACCTGGCCGCGCGGCAGCACCGCCGGGCCGGCGCGGACCAAGACGGCGCGGCTGCCGGCCGCTTCGAGGACGAAGCCGAGCCGCTCGAATGCGGCGCTCCGCGCGAGGCGGTCCTGCGCGGCCGCGGGTTCGAGGGCGACCAGGCGCGGCACGATCAGCGATTCGGAGACCGGCGACTCTGCGGCCAAGCTGCGGCGGAGCAGGAAGGCATCGAGCGCGTGGGGCTCGAGCAAGCCGAGGCGTTCGCCGATGGCGACCGCGACGTGGCCGGTGCCGATCTGCCCGAGCAAGGACAGCCGCCCCCTTTCGCCGGGCGAGGCCCATGCATCGACGGGAGCCCGCTCTGCGTCGCGCGTCCAGCTGCCTGCAGGTCGGCCGAACCCAACGCCGCCACGCGCGCCACCCTCCGCGCGACGCGGCGCCTCGCTCCACGAGCGGGAGGTCGAGGTCGCAGCCTCCGCGGGGCTGCGCAGCGAAGCGCTCGCAGCGCGGGGCAAGGCCGCGGTGCGGTCGGGGACGGTCGGCGTGACGGGCGTCGCTTCGGCCCGCGGCGCCCCGAACCAAGGCTCGGCCGCCAACAGCGCGCCGATCGCCTCGCCGATGGCGGCGTGGACGGCCCGCGAGGACGCGAAGCGGACCTCGGCCTTGGCGGGGTGGACGTTGACGTCGACCGTGCCCGGCGGGGCGCGCAGGTGCAGGACGCCCAGGGGGTACCGGCCACGCTCCAACGCGCCGGCATAGGCCGTCTGCACCGAATGGGCGAGGGTCCGGTCGCGCACCGGGCGACCGTCGACGACGAGGTGCAGCGACGAGCCGCTGCCCCGGGTCGTGCCCGGACCGGAGAGCAGGCCCTCGATCGCGTACGGCACCGGGGCCGAGATCGGGTAAAGCTGGGCCGCGACCTCGGCGCCGAAGACGTCGGCGGCGCGCTCGGCCAGGCCCTGCCGCGCCGGCAGGTCGAGGACCCGCTTGCCGTTGTGGCTGAGCAAAAGGTGAATGCTGGGGCGGGCCAGGCCGACGTGCTCGAGCAGGCGGATCACGTGGCCGAGCTCGGTCGCTGCCGCACGCAAAAAGGCGGCCCGCGCCGGCACGTTGAAGAAGAGGTCGCGGACGATCACGCGCGTCCCGGCGGCGCAGCGCATCGGCCGACTGCTCGGCGTGGCCGAGCCTTCGACTTCGACCCGGACGCCGATCTCGTCGTCGTGGGGGCGCGTCTCCAGCGCGACGCGGGCGACGGCGGCGATCGACGCCAGCGCCTCGCCGCGGAAGCCGTAGGAGAGCACACGCGCCAGTTCGCCGGCGTCGTGCAGCTTCGAGGTGGCGTGGCGCGCGAAGGCCAGCTCGGCGTCCTCGGCGCGGATGCCACTGCCATTGTCCTGCACCTCGATGCGCGCCTTGCCGCCGTCGTCGAGCTCGACCGCGATCCGTGTCGCGCCGGCGTCCAGGGCGTTCTCGACCAGCTCCTTCACCGCCGAACTCGGCCGCTCGACGACCTCTCCGGCAGCGATCTGGTTGGCGACCAACGGATCGAGCCGGGTGATGCGGGAGGGTGTCGTCACAGCACCCTCGCGCTGCGTGGCCCGGTCATGAAGGGCCCGAGCTGCGCGGGCACCATCGCGGCGCGGCCGAGGCGGACCAGGCCGAGCTCGGCCCACTCGGGGTAGAGCCAGGCGTAGGTCGCGCTGACCGAGATGATGGTCATCGCGTAGCTGCGGGCTCCGCCGGAGGGCAGCGACTCGACGTAGACGTCGGTCGGGACCACGCCGCCAGCCTGCAGCCAGCGCTGCGCGGCGTAGGGACCGGCGTTGTAGCCGACCGCGACCAGGGCGGTATTGCCGGTGAAAAAGCGGGCGAGCTCGGCCAGGTAGCGACTGCCGCAGGCGATGTTGGCGTTGGCACGGAGCAATCCGCGCCGCGACGGCGGCCGGATCTTCCACAGCTCGGCGACCTTCACCGCGACCTTCGGCAGCAGCTGCATCAGCCCGTACGCGCCGGCTCCCGAGCGCGCGGTGGGCGAGAAGGAGCTCTCGGTCCGGGCGATCGCATAGATCAGGCTACGCGAGACGCCGGCTTCTTGGCTGGCCTTGGCGATGGCCGCGTCGAAGGGCGTCGGGAAGGCCGCGCGCCACAGCCCGAGCGTCGTGCTGTCGGGGCGGCCGGCGCGGCGGACGTAGCGCTGCAGCACGGCGAGGGCGGCGCGTTCGTGGCCGTCGTGGGCGTAGAGCGCGGCGAGCAGCTGGACGGCGCCGGGCGGTAGGCCACGGCCGAGCATATCGCGGAGCAGCCCGCGCGCGACGCGGAGCTCGCCGAGCTGCACCATCAGCGCGACCTCGGCGAGGCGTGGGTGGCGCGCCAAGCGGATCTCCTCGATCCGCGGCGGCGTCGGGGCGCCGGCTTCGGGCGGCGGGCTGCCTTGTTGCCGCGCGGCCAACGCGGGTTCGACTTCGCCGAGTCGATCGAGCGCCAGCAGCCCGTAGTAGCTCTGCGGCCAGCGTCGCGCGACCTCGAGCCAGCGCCGCGCCGCGACCTTCTTCTCGCCCAGCTCGGCGGCGATGCGCCCGGCCCAATAGCCCGCCTTCGCGCGCCAGGGCTGCCGGGTCCCGGTGAGCGCCGGCCCAGCGGTCGCGTCGAGGCGGGCGAGGAAGCGCTGTGCCTCCCCGAGGTCGCCGAGCGAGAAGCGGCGCCAGGCGAGCGACCACAGGGCCAGCAGGCGGTAGCTGGAGCTGGCGTCGGGCGCGGCGAGCTCGGTGAGCAGCCGCTCGGCGTCCAGGCCGCGGCCGAGGTAGAGGTAGAGGCGATGCAGGCGCCAGCGGATCTTCTGCGCGATCGGGCGGCCATTGCCACGCGAGAGCGCGCCTTCGAGGATCGCCACGGCTTCGTCGTCCCGGCCCATCTTGCCGAGGAGATCGCCGAGCAGCAGGCCTGCCGTCGCAGCGACCTCGTGGTCGGTCGCGGCGGTGACGCTTTGCCGCAACAGCTCGACGGCTTCGGCGCGGTCGTCGCGGCGACGAGCGAGCATCGCGCCGTGGGCATATTCGCCCAAGCCCGGGCTGGCTGCTGCGATGGCGTCCAGCTCGGCGAGCGCGGCGCGGCGCCGGGCGCGCCCCTCGGCGTCGCGGGGGCGATAACGCAGCGCCCGCCTGCCGAGCAAGCGCTGGACCCGCTCCAGCGGTCCCGGCGGCTCGCCGAGCGCGACCAAGCGTTCCAACGCGACCGTGTCGGCGGGGGCCTGATCGCTGCGCCAGGCGAGAAGATAGGCGCGGACGGCCTCGTCGCGTCGGCCGAGACGCCGCGCGACGTCACCCCGCAGCAGGGCGAGGCGGGGCCGCAAGCGGAGCGGCAACAGCGCGCCACGGAGCGGCGCCAGCGCGCCGCCGGCAGCCGCGACATCGCCGCGATCGAGCAGGACTTGGGCGCGCGCGAGCGCAGCGTCTCCGGCCTCGGGATGATCGGCAGCAACGGCGGCCCAATGGCGCAAGGCGGCGTCGAGGTCGCCGCCGTCGCGGGCCATCGCGGCGAGCTCGAGGCGGGCTCGGTCGCTCAGCGGGCCGGCCGCCGCGGCGACGGTCCAAAGCTGCCGCAGCGCCTTGCTATCGCCGACCCGACGCGCGGCGCGGGTCATCAGCCAGAGCGCCGCGGCACGGAGGTGGAGGTCGGGCTCTTCGAGCCAGTCCTTGCCGCGCTCGAGGACCCGGCGCGCGCGCCCTGCCCGGGCGTCGGCCAGCAGCGGCCCAAGGCGAGGCTCGGCCTGGTCGGAGGGGCGGAGGTCGAAGACGGGCAGATCGCCCGCGGTCATCGCACCGGCGAGCTCGACGGCGTCCTCGGCGACCTCGTCGCCCTCTTCGTGATCACCCGGGGGGGCTTCGTCTTCGCTGCCGTCATCCGCGAAGCTGTCTTCGGGCTCGTCGGCGGACGCGGTCGACGCGACGCAGACGAGCGCGCCCGCCGCGATCAGCAGCCAAACGGGAAGGACAGCGGTGGTTGGACGGCGCCACATCGGGCTTCGACAGTAGCGAAGCCGTGGCAGCCTGCAAGAAGCGGAGCGGTCGGACTACAGCTTGGGGCAGACGTAGCCCTTGAACTGCTCCTCGCGGTATTTGATCCACTCGGGGTCCTCGTCGTTCTGATGCGCGATGTCGAGGATCTCCTGGGTGAACGCCTTCTGCTCCCAGAGCAGCGCTTCGGCGTCGGCCTTGCCCTGGTCGCTCTTGCCCTTGTACTCGGCGGTCTGCTGCAGGCAGTAGATCTCCTTCTGGGCCTGGACGTAGCGGGTCCACAAGGTGCGCGGCTCGGGCAGCAGGTCGAAGCTGGCGTTGTCGATGATGAAGCGACCGTCGGGACGACGCTTGAAGGGGCGGACGGTGATGCCCTCCTCCTCGAGCTTCTTCACGTCGATGTCCGGTGGCGCCGGGGCTTCGAAGAACACGATCTTGCGCGGCTTGAAGCCCGGCGCCGTCAGCTCGATCTCGTAGACCCAGGTCGAGATGGCGAGGGTCTTCACCTTCAGCTCCGGCTTGCGCACGGGCTTGCCCTCGCCGTCCAGCTCCGGATTCTCCTTCGCCTTCTCGATCTTCGCGATGTCGTCGGCGGAGAGCCGCTTGCCGTTGCCGTCGACCTGCTCACGCTCGAGCAGGGGCAGCTCCGGCAGCGAGAGCGGCAGGACGATATCCTTGCCCTTGGTCGGGGCGTAGGTCGGCTCCTTGGCGCCATCGGCGAAGGCGACGTTGCCCTTGATCACGCCATCGGTGCCCTTCTTCTCGCTGTAGGCGCCGACGCGGGTCGTCTTGCGCACACGCGAGTCGGTGGCGCCCTCGCGGATGCGCTTGACGAACTCCTTGCGGTCCTCTTCGTAGCGATGCTGCCGGATGGTGAAGGAGGTCTCCTTCTCCGGCGTGAAGTTGAGGTCGAAGCCACCGTAGTGGTGGGTCATCAGCTCGATCTCTTCCTTCTTTTCGGCCTGCTCGATCTCGAAGAGCCGGTCTTCCTCGGTGATGCAGGCCGAGCGCTTGCCCAGCACGTTGCACTGGAAGCGCGCGCTCAACTCGTCGCTCGACGCGATGGTCGCGATGATGCCGACCACGATCACGACGAACGCGATCAGGATGATGCCGCCCATCGAGAGCTTGAAGCCCTGCTTGCCGCTCTCGCCTTCCGGCATCTCGAGGTGGTCGGCGTCGTCGTCGTCGTCCGAGGCGAGCAGCGCGGCGACCGGATCCTTGAAGGCGTCGCCGTCGTCGTCCTCGGGCTCTTTCGCCGGGGCGGCCGGGGCGGCGTCGAGGCTCGGCGCGGCCGGACGATCCGACTCCGCCTCTGGAGCCGACGCTGCCGGCGCGTCGGCTGCCGGCGTCTCGTCACGCGGGGCCTTCTCTTCCGCCGCGGGAGCGGCCTCGGCGGGCGGCGCGACCTTGGCCCCACAAGAAGCGCAGAACTTCGCTCCTTCAGCGAGTTTGGCTCCACAGTCCATGCAGAACTTCGGCGACGACATGCTGACTCCTGGGCGCGCTCGGCTCCTGGTGACGGAGGGCGCAGATGGCCGCGAATGCTGGCAAGGCGAGCAGGTGGCGTCAACCCGCGGCGACCGGCGGCTGCGCGGGAAGATTCGTGAACCTGAGGGCGTTGTTGCGTCGCGAAACGGCGAAGGGTACGAACCCGGCGCCTGTGTCGCGCATCGTACCAGGGGTGGGTGGAGCCCGAGGCAGGAAGCCGAGCGTGCTGGAGGGGAGCTTGAAGAGGACGACCGAGGAGCCACGCTTCGCGTTGGAGCGGCTGTCGCGGCAGCATCTCGGCGAGGCTCCGTCGCCCGGAGCGCGGCTGCGCGCGCTGCTGGCGTTGGAACGCCGCGATCTGGTCGCGATCGTCGCCTTCGCCGCCGCCGTCGGAGTGCTCGGCCTGGCGACGCCGGTCGCCGTACAAGCCCTACTCAACAGCGTCGCCTTCCTGACCCTGCTGCAGCCGATCGTCGTGCTCAGCCTCTTGCTGACCGCGGGACTGCTCGTCTCGTCGCTGCTGGTCGGCTTGCAGACGCTCTTGGTCGAATTGCTGTCGCGCCGCGTCTTCGTCCGCGTGCTCTCTGATTTCGCCATCCGGCTGCCGCGGGTCCGCCACGACGCGCCCGAGGGCCTGCGCGCGGCCGACCGCGTCGACCGCTTCTTCGACGTCGTGACGATCGAGAAGGCCACCGCCACCCTGCTCTTCGACGGCCTCGCGGCGACGCTGCAGATCGCCGCCGGCATGGCGCTGCTCGCCGTCTACCACCCGCTGCTGCTCGCTTTCGACGCAGGCTTGGCGCTGGTCCTCGGCGGCATCTTCCTGGTCCTCGGACGCGGCGCGATTCAGTCGGCGGTCAACGAGTCGAAGCAGAAATACGCCGCCGCGGAGTGGCTGCAGACCGTCGCGCGGCACGAGGCGGTCTTCCAGACTGCCAGCGGCGCGTCGTGGGCGGCGCGCGGCACCGAGGCGAACGCCCACGCCTGGCTCGACGCGCGCGAGCGCCATTTTCGCGTGGTCTTTCGCCAATTGATCGCCCTGCTCGTGGTGCAGGTCGTCGTCTCTTCGGGCCTGCTAGCGCTCGGGGGCGCGCTGGTGATCGAGGGCCAACTGAGCCTCGGCCAGTTGGTGGCGGCGGAGATCGTGCTCGCCTCGACCGTCCTCTCGCTCTCGAAGATCGGCAAGATGCTCGGTAAGTTCTACGACCTGCTCGCGGCGGTGGACAAGATCGGCAGCGTCCTCGACCTGCCGGTGGAGCGCTGCATCGGCGAGCAAATCCCGGCAGGTACCGAGCCACTCGAGCTGCGGGTGGTCGACCTCCGGGTCGACACCGGCGACGGCCACCTCTCGCAGCCTCTGGGCCTGCACGTCGCGCCGGGTGAGCGCGTCGCGCTGCGCAAGGGCTCCGGCTGCAGTAGGCGCGCGCTGCTCGAAGTGCTGGTCGGACGCCGGGAAGTCGCCGCCGGCGCGGCGGAGGTCGGCGGCTATGACGTGCGGGACCTCGAGCCGCATGCGCTGCGGGACGCTTGTGCGCACCTGGCCGAGATCGACGTCATCCCCGGCACGCTGCGCGACAACGTCCTGATCGGCCGCGAGATGGACAGCGCCGCCCTGCGCCGGCTGCTCGAGAGCTGCGGCCTCGGCGGGACGTTGACCCGGCTACCAGACGGCCTGGAGACCCACATCGACCGCGACGGCGGGCCGCTGGGTATCGCCGAGCTGCCGCTGCTGATGTTGGCCCGGGCGCTCTGTGGCGCGCCGCGCGTACTGCTGATCGACCGCGTGCTCGACACGATGACCCCAGCGGCGCGGCGCTTGGCGCTGGGGCGCTTGGAGAGCGAGGAGTCGAAGATGACGATCGTGGTGGCGACCGACCTCGACGACGTCGCCGCGGCGATGCAGCGCACGTTGGTGCCGGGGATGCCGCACGCGGTGACCGCCAGCCGCGGCCAGCCGACGACGGACGGCGCGACGGGGGCGGCATGAGCGCGACGACGTGGACCGAGGGCAGCGAGCAGGGTCGGCGGACGCCGCTCGACCGGGCGCGCTCGCCGCGTCCGATGACTTGGCTCACGGGGATCATCCTCGGCACGGGCCTGCTCGCGGCAGCGGTGCTGGCGTGGGTTCCGTGGCAGCAGAACGCGGTCGGCGGCGGCGCCGTTGTGGCCTATGCCCCGACCGACCGGCCGCAGCGCGTCGACGCGCCGATCTCGGGCCGGGTCGAACAATGGATGGTGATCGAGGGCAGCCGGGTCGAGAAAGGCGATCCGATCGCCAAGATCTCCGATATCGACCCCAACTACGTCGATCGCCTGCAGAGCAATCGGCGCGCGATCCTCGACCGGATCACCGCCGCCGAAGCCCGCGTCGCCGCCTACGACGACCAGCGCCGGGCCTACGTTCGCGCCGGTGAGCTCGCAGTCGAGGCGGCCCGCCTCGACGTGACCATGGCGCAGCAGAAGGTCCGTGCCGCGCGGCAGAAAAAGCTCGCTGCGGACGCCGCCCGGCGCACCGCCAAGCTGCAGCGCGATCGCGTCGCCAAGCTCGAGACCGAAGGACTCGCCAGCCGCCGCGAGATCGAGTTGGCCGAGCTCTCGCTGGCGAAGGCGCAGACCGAATCGCAGACCGCCGAGGCCGCCATCTCCGAAGCGCTGGCCTACGAGACGGCGGCGAAGGCGAAGCAGCTCAAGGCCGAAGCCGACGCCGGCGCCAAGGTCGCCTCCGCTGGCGCGACGATGCGCAAGGCGGAGTCCGAGGTGGCGTACGCCCAGGGCGAGTTGGCCAAGATCGAGACCGACCTCGCCCGGCAGGAGAGCCGACTGGTCCGCGCCCCGCGCGACGGCGTCGTGCTGGAGCTCGCCGGCCACGCCGGAGGTGTCGTCGTCAAGCAAGGCGAGCAGCTCGGCATGGTCGTCCCCGATGGCGGTCGCGCCGCGGTCGAGCTCTGGGTCGACGGCAACGACGCGCCGCTGGTGACCGACGGCCGCCCGGTGCGCCTGCAATTCGAAGGCTGGCCGGCGCTGCAGCTCGCCGGCTGGCCGGGCCTCTCGGTCGGCACCTTCGCCGGCCGGGTCGCCTTCGTCGACCGCGCCAGCCGACGCGACGGCGCGTTCCGCGTGGTCGTGCTGCCAGACCCCGAACAACCCGATTGGCCGGGCGACGGCATGCTCCGCCAGGGCCTGCGGGCGAAGGGCTGGGTCCTGCTCGAGCAAGTCCCGCTCGGCTACGAGTTGTGGCGCCAGTTCAACGGCTTCCCCCGCGAGATGACCGCAGACGCGAAGAAGGCTGCCGGCAAGGCCGCCAAGCCGACCGGCAAATCCGAAAAGGATGCCGACAAGTGATGATGCCCCTGCGCGGCGCCGCCGCAGCGTTGGTCTTGCTTTCGGTCCCGCTCGCAGCGGCGGCGCGGCCGGCGAAGCCGACGTCTGGCCCGGGCCTGGCCGAGGCGACGGAGCAGCGCAAGCCCGCGGCCACCGAAGTCGAGCGCCCGGAGATGGCGGCCGTCGTGCTGCGCGACGTCCTCGCGGCGACATTGAAGCACCACCCGACCCTGCGCGCCGCGCACGCCAAGGTCCGGGCCCGGCAGGCCAAGCTCCTCGCGGCACAGGGCGCCTTCGACCCGAAGCTGATGGTCGACGCCGGCGCCGCGCCGATCGGCCCCTACGGCGCCTGGGTGGCGGGCCTCGGCGTGAAGCAGCAGACGGCATGGAGCGGCCTCGCCTGGAAGGGCGGCTATCGCATCGGGGCGGACCATCCGGTCTACGCCGGCAAGGCGGTGACGGCCGAAGCCGGTGAGATCTACGCGCAGATCGAGGTGCCGTTGCTGCGCGGCCGCGCCGTCGACCCGGAGCGGGCGAAGCGGCGCCAGGCCGAGCTGGAGGCCGAAGCCGAAGGGCTCCGCCTGCGCAGCAAGGCGCTGCAATTGGTCGAGAAGGCTGGCCTCGTGTGGGTGAAGTGGCGGGTGGCCGCGGCGAAGGAGCGCGCCTATGCCGAGCTGCTGTCGCTGGCCGAGCGGCGCGCGGCGCAGCTCGAGGTGCGGGTCGCGCGCGGCCTGGTCGCCGAGCTGGTGCGGGTCGACAACGCGCGATTGCTCGCGGCCCGTCGGGAGCGACAGCTCGCGGCGCGGCAGGCCACGACGACCGCCGCCCTGCAGCTCTCGCTTTACTACCGCGACGGTCAGGGCGCGCCACGCGAGGTCGCGTCGATGGCGTCGGCGCTCGGTGCGTCGCCGGCGCTGGAAGTGCGCGACGATCTCGGCGCCCAGGCCAGTCGGGACGAGATCGAGGCCGCCGTCGCGGCGCGCCCGGAGCCACGGGTCGCCGGATTGGCCGTCGCGTCGGCGCAGATCGACGCCTCGTTGGCAGCCAACGACGCGCAGCCGCGTGCCAACCTCCTGCTCGACGCGGCCTGGGGGCTCGGCGACGATCGCGGCTACGGCGCCGCCGAGATCAGCAAGGGCGGGCCGCGTGCCGTGGCGAAGCTCTCGTTGGATTGGCCGTGGCCGCGACGCAAGGCCCGTGGTGGTCGCGCCGCGGCCGAGGCAGCGGCCGACGCAGCCCGCGCCGCCGGCCAGTTGTGGCGGGAACGCATCGCGGTCGAGGTGCGCAGCGCCCACATCGCGCTGGTGGCGGCGCGCAAGCGGATGGAGCAGGCACAGCGCGCCGCCGAAGCCGCTCATGCCCTCGAACAGGCCGAGTGGCGGCGCTTCGATCTCGGCCAGAGTGATTTGGTGGTGGTCAACCTGCGCGAAGTCGCGACCGCCGACGCCGCCGCGAAAGCCGCCGCGGCGTGGGGCGACTTGCAGGCCGCGCGGCTGCGGTTGATGGCGGCCAACGGCCGGCTGCTGCCGTGGTTGGCGCCGGAGCCCAAGCCCCCCGCAGAAGCGCAGAGCGATGCCGGCGCGGCGCCGGCCGCAGAAGACTAGCCGGGCAGTCCCAGTAGGCTGCGGGCCGCGTGGGCCAGCGAGGCGAGCGCCCGGCGATGCCGCTTGCGGAGTCGAACGCCGTACTCTCGCCGGAGCCAGGCGTCGCAATCGTCGAGCGGGGTCTTCGACGCCCAGACCGCTGCGGCCCAATCCGAATCGCCGAAGAGGGACGCAGCGAGGGCGCGCAGGTGGCGGCGCTTGGCCTTGCCGATCTTCTCCGGCCGCGCGGGCTCGACTGCCTTGTGCGGCTTGCCCGGCTTGCGGGCCTTCACGGGTGCCGGGTCTTGCGCAGCCTTGGCGGCCGGGGTCGCCTCTGCGGTCGGCGGCGTCACAGCAGCCGGGGCGGCATCTGCGGCCGACGCAGCGGATTTGCGGGGCGCGGCCTTCGACCGTGGCGCCTTCGTCGCCGCGGACCGGGCGCGTGGCTTCGCCGCGGGCGTTGCGGCGGCTGCCGGCGTGTCGGGCGCGGCTGTAACGGCGACGTCCGAGGCTGCCGCGTCGGCCGCCTCGGACGTTGCCTTCTTACTCGTTGTGGTTCGCTTGCGCGTGGCCATCGGGACCTCCTGCACGGGACGTGCCGCCAGGATGCCGATCGAGGCGCGGGGTGTCACCCGCGAAGATCGGCCGGCCCGCGCCCCTTGCCGCTAGCGGTGCTCGAGCAGGTCGCTGCCCGGCGTGAGCAGCTGGCCGAGCGCGCGGCAGGCGTCGGTGGTCGTGAAGATGCCGACCACGTTGCCGTCATCGGTCACGACCGCGGAGCCGTAGCGGCGATCGGCCATCTCGGCGGAGACCTCGGCCAGCGCCGAACCCGGATGGGTCACGTAGATGTCGCGGGCGCAGACTTCGGCGGCGGTCGTATTCTTCGGGTTGTTGCCCTTGAACGAGAGGGCGACGGCGATGTCGCGGTCCGACAGGACGCCGACCAGATCGCCGTCCTCGAGGACAGGGAGGTGGCGGATGCCGTTGCGGCTCATCACTTCCTGCGCGTCGTGCAGGTTGTCGCCGCCGCCGACCGTGATGGCGCTCGGGGTCATGACGTCGCGGATGGCGAGATGCGGAAGGCTCATTGGTGCTCCTCTGCGGCCCGGGGTTGCGTCGGCCGCACCCGAAGACAAGGCGCGACGCCCCCCGTTGCAAGAGGATTCACACAGCGAGGAAGGGCTCGGCCGCCGCGAGCAGCTTGGCCCGGAACGCCGCGATCGGGTGGGTGCCCGCGGCGATGGCGTCGGTCTCTCGCAAGACGCGATCGAGCGGCACCAAGCGGACGTAGGGATCCAGCGCCAGTGCGTCGCCGGGCGGCTCGCCGAGCGGTGGCGGGTGCCAGGCCGTCATCACTTGGTCGCGGCCGTCGAGCAGGGCGCGCACCGCGGCGTGGCCGAGGCGCCCGGCGATGAGGCGATCCGTCGCGCTCGGCGCGCCGCCGCGGACGACGTGGCCGAGCACCACCGAGCGGGTCTCGACCGCCAGCCCCTCGCTCTGCAGCTGGGCGTCCAAGCGCTCGCGCAGGGTCTCGACCGGCAGCGCGACGCCCTCGGCCTTGACGATGAGCACCCGGTGGCGGCCGTCTTCCGGCACGTAGGCGCGGCGCACGATCGCCGCGACGCGGGCCAAGATCTCGTCCTCGCCCAGACGCGCCTCGGGGTAGAGCACGCCATCGGCTCCGGTCGCGACCGCGGCCGTCATGGCGAGGTAGCCGCAATCGCGCCCCATCACCTCGACGAGGAAGGTGCGGGCGTGACTCGAGGCGGTATCGAGGATCTTGTCGCAGCACTCGACGATGGTGCCGAGCGCGGTGTCGACCCCGATCGAGAGCGATGTCGTGGCGATATCGTTGTCGATGCTGGCCGGGATGCCGACCACCCGCAGCGCTTGGCCGCGATCGCGGGCGCTCGCAGCGAGGGCCCGCGCGCCGGCCAACGAGCCGTTGCCGCCGATCACGACGAGGTCTTCGACGCCCTGCGCGGCGAGGCTGTCGAGCGCCTGTGCGCGTCCCTCCGGGGTCCGGAACGGCAGCGACCGCGAGGAGCCGAGGACGCTGCCGCCGCGCCGATTCCAGCCGTCGACCGCAGCCGGCGTCAGGGGCTGGAAGTCGGCCGCGATCAGGCCTTGGTAGCCGTGCCGCACGCCGAGGACCGTGCCGCCGAGGCCGCAGGTCACGCCGACGATGGCCCGCACCGCCGCGTTCATTCCCGGGGCATCACCGCCGCTGGTCAACACCGCGATCGTTCGCATCTTCTCCTCCTCGGTGCAGCGTCCGGCAAGGGCTGTTGTGGGTCAAGCGGGGTGCGGCGTGGCGCAGGCCCCTGGCTTGCGCAGGGCGGCTGCGGCAGGCTCGCCAACCGCGTCGCCGCGACTGGCGCCGGGGAGGCTCGATGGCGACGCTGACGGACGACCAACTCGGCATGACGATGGCGGTCGGAACGGCCGTCGTGTGGTCGGCGGCGGTCATCTTGCTGCGTCGTGGGGTCGAGGTCGGCGCGGCGGCGGCCAACCTCTTCAAGAACGCGGTCGGCACCATCTTGATCGCGGCGACGCTGGTCCTCGCAGCCCCGGAGCAGGCGCTCGGCATCCCGCTCGCGGACGTCGCCATCCTTGCGCTCTCGGGCATCCTCGGGATCGCGATCGGCGACGTGCTCTTCCTCGCCGCGCTGCGTCGCCTGGGCGCATCGTGGATGGCGCTTCTCGACTGCGCCTACGCACCGACGGTCGTGCTCGCGGCGGTGCTCTGGCTCGGCGAGCCGCTGAGTCGGGGCTTCGCGCTGGGTTCGGCGCTGGTCGTCGTCGGGCTGGTGGTCGCGACGTGGCGACGCGGCGCGCGGGAGCCGGTCGGCGCCGGGCTGCTGCTCGGGCTGGCCGCGATCGTCGCGGTGGCCGTCGGCGTCGTGATCGCCAAGCCGGCGCTGGAGCGGACGGGCCTCATCGCCGCGACCGCGATCCGGCTCTGCGCTGGGCTGGTGGCGCAGGCGCTGGTTCACCTGCCGTCGGCCCGCCTGCGGCGCAGCTTCACGGTCTTCCGCAACCGCGAGGCGGCGCGCTCGCTGCTGCCGGCTGCCGTGCTGGGGACGTGGCTCTCGATGATCCTGTGGCTCGGCGGGACCAAATACACCGCGGCATCCACCGCTGCGGTATTGAACCAGACGGCGACGGTGTTCACGCTACTAGGAGCGCGCTTCGTCCTCGGCGAGCCGGTGCCGGCACGGCGGTGGTGGGGCGCTGTGCTCGCGATCGCGGGCGCGCTGACGGTGGCGATCGACGGATTGGGAGGCTGAGGCATGGCGAGGCGAGCGACCAAGACGCCCCTGCCCTTGCTCGTCGCGTGGCTGGCGATGCCGGTCGCGGCCCACGCCGATCGCCCGACCCCGACGCTGCACGAGCGGCCGCCTCCGAGCGCCGGACGCGGCCGCAGCGACCGCCCGGTGGGCCAGCGTGACGGCGGCTTGCCCTCGGCGATCGAGACGAGCAGCGGCCGGATCGACGCGCCGGCGCCGCGCGGTGTCGGTGAGCGCGACGGCGATGGCGCGCCGCTCTACCCCGCGCCCCCCGAGCCCGGCTCGACACCGCCGCCGCAGATCCGCCCCGACGCCGCCACCGGCAAAGAAGGGGCGCTGCATTATCGCGTCGTCTTCGACCCGAGCGTGGCCCCGTTCAAGCGCGACCTCGCCTTCGATCGCGCCAACGCCGACGGCTCGTTGGGCCTCTCCGGCGAGGGCGTGCGCAACCTGCGGGTGCGACGCAGCGGCGCGCGGCCCGGACACGAGCTCTTCTGGGGCCACGTCACCCTCGAGTTGGTCGCCGGACGACGCACGCCGCTGCCGTCGGTTGCGCCGAGCTCGGAGCTGCTCGGGATGCAGGCCGATCCACCGCTGCCGATCCGGGTCCTACGCGACGCCGCCGGCAATACCTCGGTCACCGTCGCCCGTGGCGATGGCGCCGACACGCCGCGGCGGGTCGAGCTCCGCTACCTGATGGACGCGCCGTCGACCTATTTCTCCGCCCCGCTCGGCCCCGGTCCGGCGCGCGACGACCCGCCGGCGCCGAAGCTCGACGCGGCGCTGCAGCAACGGATCGCCGCGCTCTGGCCCACGGTCGGAGTGCGCCCTGGCGCGGACCGACAGGCCAACCTCGTCGCGCTCACCGGCTATTTCCGCAGCTTCGTGCCGGGGCCCGGACCGCAGCCTGGGCCGGAGCTGGTGACCGAGCTGATCCGGCGGAAAAAAGGCATCTGCCGGCATCGCGCGCACGGCTTCGTGCTGGTCGCCTGGTCGCTCGGGATCCCGACGCACTACGTGATGAACGACGCCCACGCCTTCGTCGAGGCCTGGGCGGTCGGCGAAGACGGCAGTGGCCATTGGCTGCGCATCGACCTCGGCGGCGGCGCCGAATCGCTGGAGCTACACGGGGCCGACGACCACCACCTGCATCGGCCACTGCATCCCGACTCCCTCCCGCGGCCGGCGAGCTACGTCTCCGAGGGCAGCCCGCGCTTGGGCGACGCGAGCGGGCCGGGTGAAGCCTGGGCGGGAGCGAAGAAGCTGATCGGCGCCGAGAAATTCCACCGCGATGCCCCCGCCGGTGCGGGGCCGGGGCCGACCGCCAAGCCGAGCCGACAGCCGGGGGCGCCCGATGGGGCCGGCAACGGCGGCGACCAGGGCCATACGACGCGCTGGCTCGAGGACCGGGCCCGACACCTGGCGCAGGCGCGCCGCGCCCCCGGGCAGGGCAACGCTGCACAGGGCGACGCGACACAGGGCGACGGCCGCGCCGCGACGGCGCTGGTCTTGCAGCCGACGACGGCGGTGGCCTACGTCGGCGAGACCTTCCGCATCCGCGGTGCGCTGCAGACCGACGCGGAGGGCGTCGCGCTCGGCGGGCTGGCGATCGAGGTCTGGTTGGTCGACCCGCGCGATCGCACCAAAGGCCGCGAGATCGGCCACGCCATCACCGCCGCCGATGGCCGCTTCACCGCCGAAGTCGCGATGCCGATGGACGCGCGGCTCGGCGATTGGGACCTGGTCGTCCGCTTCGCCGGTGACCGCAAGCTCGCGCCGAGCTTCTCGCGTGATGGAGCGAGCCGATGAACGGGCTGCCGCCGCTGTGCTGGGTCGAGACCGATTGCGCCGCCTTGGAGCACAACGCGAAGGTGCTGATCCGCGAGAGCCGCCGCTCGGGCCGGACACCGCGGACCTGCGTCATGGTCAAGGGCAACGCCTACGGGCACGGGCGCGTCCTGGCCGCCCGCGCCTTCGTCCGGGCCGGCGTCGATTGGCTCGGGGTCGCCGACGTCTTCGAGGCCATCGCCTTGCGCGAGGCCGGCGTCGAGGCGCCGCTCTACAACGTCGTGCTGACCCCGCCCGAGCACGTCGCCGCCGCGGTCGCCACGGACCTGCGGATGGTGACGGCCGACGTCGCGTCGATCGCAGCCGCTGGCGCCGCCGCGCGGGCCCAGGGCCGGCCGGCGCGACTGCACCTCAAGCTGGAGACGGGCACCCACCGCCAAGGCGTCGGCGAGGCCGAGTTGCTCGCGCTCGCAGCGCGCTGCCTCGACGAGGAGGGCGTCGTCCTCGAGGGCATCGCCAGCCATTACGCCGATATCGAAGACACCACCGACCACGCCTTCGCGACCGCGCAGCGGACGGCGTTCGACCACGGCGTCGCCGCGCTGCGGTCCCTGCTGGCGGCGCGCGATCGCGATCCGTCGGCCTTGATCGCGCATACCAGCAACTCCGCCGCGCTGCTGCTCTGGCCGGACCACGGCGCCGATTTGGTCCGCTTCGGCATCGCAGCGTACGGCCTGTGGCCGAGCAAGGAGACCTTCCTCTCGGCGCAGCAGCTCGGCCGTCGACCGATCGCGCTGCGGCCTTCGCTGTGCTGGAAGACGCGCGTCGCCCAGGTGAAGGACGTCCCGGTCGGCGCCGACGTCGGCTACGGCCGGACCTTCCGCACGCTCCGGCCGACGCGCCTCGGCGTGCTGCCGATGGGCTACGCCGACGGCTACGACCGCGGCCTCTCGAGTCGTGGCCAGGTCTTGGTCGGCGGCCGGCGCGCCCCGGTCGTCGGTCGCGTCGCGATGAACCTGACCACGGTCGACCTCACCGACGCCGGCCCGGTGCAGCGCGGCGACGAGGTCGTCGTGCTCGGGCGCCAGGGCGAAGAGGCGATCACCGCCGAGTCGATGGCCGCGGCACTCGGCACGATCCACTACGAGGTGACGACACGGATCGCCGAGCGGCTGCCACGGATCGCGGTGGAAACCGGCGGCTGATCAGCGCCGCCGGCTCAGTTGCCGCATTGGGTCTTGCCGTCGGCGTCGAAGCGGACCCTCCAGCCGTAGCGCTTGCTGCCGTCACGCAGCCCGCCCACGGCGACGAAGGTGCCGTCCGCTAGGGCCGTCACGTCGTTGAACGCGTCGTCGGGGCCGCCGCCGTCGTGGTTCAGCCAAGTCGATTTGGACGCGGGCACGACGAACAAGAGCAGCGCCAGGAGCGCGGCCATCGGCTTGTGAAGCTGCGGCATCGTCTGCCGCCCGGCACGACGCGTGGGGGCACGCGCGGTTGCAGCGATGGCGCCCTAGCCTTGGCGAAGCCAGCGTGCGGCTTGCCGGGCGTAGTAGGAGAGGATGATATCGGCCCCGGCGCGACGGATGCCGAGCAGGCTCTCGAGCACCACCTTGCGCTCTTCCAGCCAGCCGTTGTTGCAGGCGGCCTTGAGCATCGCGTACTCGCCGGAGACCTGATACGCCGCGACCGGCAGCGTGGTCGCGTTGCGGACCTCGCGGATCACGTCCAGGTAGGGTCCGGCCGGCTTGACCATCACCATATCGGCGCCCTCGAGCTCGTCGAGCTCCAGCTCGCGCAGCGCCTCGCGCCGATTGGCCGGGTCCATTTGGTAGGTCTTTTTGTCGGCCGGGGCGTTGCCACCGACCCGCGGCGCCGAGTCGAGGGCGTCGCGGAAGGGGCCGTAGAAGGCGCTCGCGTATTTCGCCGTATAGGCGAGGATCGAGACGTCCTCGAAGCCGGCGGCGTCCAGGGCGGCGCGGATCGCACCGACGCGGCCGTCCATCATATCGCTGGGCGCGACGATATCGGCACCGGCGGCGGCTTGGCTGACGGCCTGCTGGCAGAGCGCCGCCACGGTCTCGTCGTTCAAGATCCGGCCGTCGGGGCTCACCAATCCGTCGTGGCCCCAGCTCGAATAGGGGTCGAGCGCGACGTCGGTCACCACGACGAGCTCGGGGAAGCGGCTCTTCAGCGCGCGGATGGTGCGCTGCACCAGGCCCTCGTCGTTCCACGATTCGGCCCCGTCGTCGGTCTTCAGACCATCGTCGACGCGGGGGAAGAGGACGATGCTGCCGACGCCGTCTCGCAGCGCGCCCTCGGCCTCGCGGAGCAGGCTGTCCAGATCGTGGCGGACGCAGCCGGGCATCGAGGCGATCTCGGCGCAGCCGGGGGTATCGTGGAAGAAGACCGGCAGGATGAAGTGCTCCGGGCCGAGCCAAGTCTCACGCGCGAAGCCGCGGATCGCGGGGTGCTTGCGGTTGCGGCGCGGACGCACGGGCAATTCGAGGGTCATGGCGTTGGCTCCTTCGGCTCGACGGGCGTGAGCGGGAAGTCGGCGTCGGCGCGGACGGCGGCTTCGATCGCCTGCAGGCCGGCGATCACGACGTCTTCGCGGTAGGGGCGGGCGACGAACTGCACGCCGACCGGCAAGCCGACCGCACCGGCCTCGACCTCGGCGATCTGGCGCTCGATCCGCTCGGCGCGCGGCGAGAGGCCGGCGAGCGCACGTTGCGCTTCCTCGGCCCGCACGCGCGTCACCGGACCGACGCCGGCCGGGAAGTTCAGGAAGGTCCAGCGGAACGAGTTCGAGAGCGAGAGCGTCATCTCGCCCGAGGTGCGCAGCGGCATCGACGGGCAGGCGTGCGGCGGGCAGAGCACCGCGTCCAGGCCGAGCGTCTGCCACGCGTCGAGCTCGGCGCGGCGCAGGCGGGTCCGCTCGGCGGCGATATCCCAGGTGGCCATCACGTCTTTGGCGCCCAGCACCCGCAGCAGCTCGGCGAGTCGGCTCTCGCCCCGCAGCTCCATCGCCTTGGCCGCCGCGACGCGCGCCAACGCCGGCATCTTCAAGATCTTCGAAGACGCCTGCAGCTGCGGCGACCACGGCTCGCCGGCCAGGACGCGCCGCATCGAGGCGCCACCATCGGCCGAGACGGCGCCCATCCAGAGGTAGACCAGCTCGGCGGCGGCGATAGGCCGGTAGGGGACGAGCGTCGCACCTGCGGCCTGCAAGGCGTCGGCGGCGCGCTGCACGGCGCGACGCAGCGAGGCGGTCGGGGTGAGGAAGCCGTCGTCGTCGTAGACGCCGATCCGCAGCCCGCGCAGGTCGACCGCGTCGGGGTCCGGAGGCGGCAGCGGCGGCACCGCCGGGTCGACGAGGGCCTGCTGCCGCGGATCGAGCGCCCGCATCAGCAGCGCCAAGTCGGCGGCAGTTCGCGCCATCGGCCCCATCTGCGCGCGGACGATCTCTTGCCCCGGAACCGCGCCGTTGCTGCCACGCAGCGAGATGCGATCGACGGTCGGCTTCAGCCCGAAGATGCCGCAGAAATGCGCCGGGACGCGGATCGAGCCGCCGATATCGGTGCCGAGGCCGCAGACGCTGCTGCCGGTCGCGATGGCCGCCGCCTCACCGCCCGAGCTGCCACCCGGCGAGCGGCCGAGGTCGTGCGGGTTCGGCGTGGTGCCGTAGACGGCATTCTCGGTCTCTTGCGCCAGCAGGAGCTGCGGCACGTTGGTCTTGCCGAGGACGAGCGCCCCCGCGTCGCGGATCGTGCGCACGGCGAGGGCGTCGCTGCTGGCCGGCTTGCCGACGCGCGCGCGGACTCCGAGGGTCGCGTCGGTGCCCTCGACGTCGATATTCTCCTTGATCGAGACGGGCAGCCCGGCCAGCGGGCCGAGCGCGTCGCCACGGGCGCGGGCGGCGTCGACGGCGCGGGCCTCGGCGAGCAGCTCTTCGCGGCGGCGCCAGACGAAGGCGTGCACCCGCTCTTCGGTGGCGTCGGCGCGGGCGATGAGCGCGCGGCAGAGCTCGACGCTGGAGACCTCCCGCGCCTGCAGCAGGGCGACGAGTTCGGTCGCGCTGCGGCTCCACAAGGGGCGCTCGGCGGCCTCAGTCATCGGTGTCGGGGATCTCCATGGTGTCGGCGTCGTCACCGAGCGTCGGCTCGCCGCGGCGCAGGTCGCCGGCCAGGGCGCGACGGATATAGGTCGGCAGCGCGAAGCAGGCCCGGAACATCTCGGCGTTCATGTAGCGCAGCTGCGGCTCGAGGCGCTGGATGCGGGTCATGTCGAGCGAGACCGAGCCGACGTCGATGCCCTGGCTGGCGGCGCAGAAGGCCCAGAACCCCGACGGGTAGGCCACACACTGACCGACGTAGAGCCGCGTATTGGCGAAGATCCCACCCAGCGTATCGACGATGTGCTTGACCCGCCCGGGGAAGAAGACCGGCGAGTCGCTCTGCGGCACCAGGATGCCCTGCTCACCGAGGACCGCCGCGCAGTCGCGGTAGAAGGCCTCGGTGAAGAGTTCGACCGCGCCGTCGACCGGATCGGTGGAGTCGACCAGGATCACGTCGAAGGTCTCGCCCGCCTCCTTGGCGCGCTGCACGTAGGCCAGGCCGTCCTCGACCAAGACCTCGGCGCGCGGGTTCTTGAACGCCTTGGCCAGGTGCGGGAAGTATTGCTTGGCGCAGCGGATGACCTCGCCGTCGATATCGACCAGCACGGCCTGCTCGACCTCGGGGTGGCGCAGCACCTCGCGCAGCGTGCCGCCGTCGCCGCCGCCGATGATCAACACGCGCTTGGGGTTCGGGTGGGCCAGCACGGCCACGTGGGCGAGCATCTCGTGGTAGCTCGACTCGTCGCGATCGGTGACGTTGGTCACGCCGCCGAGCGCCAGGACGGTGCCCCAATCCTTCGCCTCGAAGACGTCGATCTGCTGGATCTCCGACTCGAAGGACTCGTAGATGCGGGTGACGGTGTAGACCAGCTTGGTGTGGTTGGTCCAAGGATCGCGGTACTCGAAATGCATGGCGTCTCCGGAGGCTGCAGCGGGGCCGTGCGAGCGGGCCGCTTCGCGGCCGGGTCTACCGCCAAGCCAGCCTCAACGCAACAGCGAGACCATCGCGTAGTCCTTCCAGACCTGCACCTCGATCTTGACCTCGCCGGCCTCGATCCGCTTGCGCACTTCGGTCGAGAGGCCGCGCTCGAGCAACTTGCGCAGCCGCGCCCGCGCACCGGCGTCGGCGTAGAGGCTGTCGACGCTGTCGCCGGCGTCCTTGTGCTTGCCTCCGTGCACGTTGATGCGGTCCTGCAGCACGATATCGACCGCGCGGCGGAGCTTGCCGCCGCGGCTCGAACGCCGGTCCGCGGCGCTGAGGTGGGCCCGGTAGGCGACCAGCGGCGCGGGCCCCTCGTCCTGGCCGGAATTGCCCTCGTCGACCGGATTCGCGACCGGGATCGCCCGCTGTTCGCCGCGCGACGGCGCCGGAGGCGGGTCCGCCTTGTGGGTCGGGATCCCTGCGGCGACGGCGGCTCCCGAGGGCTCGGCGACCTCGACCCGAGGCGGCGGCGCCGGCGGCGCAGGCGCATGCAAGCCGTCCTCGGCGGCACCCATGCGCAGGGCGCCGCTGCGCCAGCCGTAGGCGCCCAAGCCCGCCAGCAAGAGCAACAAGAAGATCCACCAGCCGCCACGGCTCGCCTTCGCGGCGGGCACCGGGCTGGCCTTGCGGGCCTTTGGCGCTGGCTTCGAAGCGGAGGCCGGCGCGGGAGCGGGCGCCAGCGCCGGCGCAGCGATGGGGGCGGCGGGGGCTGGCGTCGCGTTCGGCTGCGGCGGCGACGAGGCCGCGGCGGCACCCTGAACCGCCCGCACCGCCGCCACGGGCTCGGCAGCGACGCCACCGCTCGGCGGCCGCGGCGGCACGGCGCCCGACGGTGGCCGCGGCGTCGGCGGTGGCAGCACAACGGGGCGCGATTGCGCCCGACGGGCGGCGACGGGCGGCGCGGCGAGCAAGCCCCCCGCCGGGGCGGACTCCTCGTGCGCGGTCGGCAGCGGCGCGGCGGGTCGATGTGGCGCGAAGGCCGGGATCGAGGCGCTGGCGTCGGCCGTCTCCTGGTTGGCCATCGCCTCGTCGACCGGTCCGAGCAGCAGCGGCGCGGAGCCGGCCGCCATCCCGCTCGGCGGACGCGCGGCCTCGGCGCGGGCGAGGGGCGCGGCGAGGGCGTCGAGCGGATCGCCCTCGAGTACGTCGTCGAGCAGCTCGATCACGGCGCTGGCGCTCTGCGGCCGATCGTCGCCCTTCTTCTCGAGCAGGGCGTGGACCAGCCGCGCCAACCCGATCGGCGCGTCGGGCGCGGTGCGACTCAACGCCGGCGGGACGCTGTGCAGGTGCATCGAGGCGATGGTGACGATCAGCGTCGAGGCCGAGGTATTGGCCGGCGCGACGAAGGGTGGACGCCCCGAGACCAGCTCGTAGAGCAGGCAGCCGACGGCATAGAGGTCGGAGCGGGCGTCGGCGGTGCCGGACCATTGCTCCGGCGCCATCGCGTGTGGCGTGCCGATCGCGCCTTGGGTTCCGGCGCCGGAGCTCTCCAGCGAGCGGGCGACGCCGAAGTCGACGACCTTGATGAAATCGTCCCGACCGACCTGGTCACAGACCAGGATATTGGCCGGCTTGATGTCGCGGTGGACGATGCGGCGCGGGTGCTCGTGTGCCTCCCAGAGCGCGAGTAGGACCTGGCGAACCATCTTGGTCGCGCGCTTCCACGGTAGGCGGCGCTCGCGCTCGAGCAGCGCGTGCAGCGACTCGCCCTCGAGGAATTCCATCGCCAGGAACATCACCTCGTCGGCGGTGCCGAAATCCAGCACGCGGACGGTATGGGCGTGGCGCAGCGCGGCGGCGTTCTGGGCTTCGAGGGCGAACCGCTTGATCGCGGTCGGCCGGCTCGATCGATCCGGCACCATGACCTTGATCGCCACCGGCCCGCCGGTCTCGAGGTGGCGGGCGCGGTAGACCGAGCCCATGCCGCCGGCGCCGATATGCGATTCGATGCGGTATTTGCCCGCGATTAGCTTGCCGAGTAGCGGATCGCGCGCCTCGAGCATCGCCTCGTCGATCGTGACGAGGCCGTCGTTCGGGCAAGTCTCGCTTTCGGTGCGGAGGCCGCAGTCGGGACAAACACGCATGGCAGCGTCAACCTACACCAGCGCGGGCGGTGCGGGAATGGCCCGGGACCGCTCGCTCACGAGCCCTTCAGCCAACGCGCGGTCCCATCGTCGTAGCGCTCTTCCTTCCAGATCGGCAGGTCAGCCTTGATCGCCTCGACCACGGCGCGGCAGGCGTCGAACGCGGCGACCCGATGCGGGCTGGCGCAATGCACCGCCAGGCTCACCTGCCCGGGGACCATCTCGCCGAAGCCGTGCCAAACCGCAACGACGAGCTCGGCATCACCGGCCTCGGCGCCGACGGCGGCGGCGATCTTCTCGAGTTGGTGTACGGCCATCGCCTCGTAGCACTCGTAGCGCAACGAGGTGACGCCCTTGCCGTGGTGGTGGTCGCGGACGACGCCGAGGAAGCTGGCGATCGCGCCCTCGTTCGGGCCGATCAGCGCGGCGGGGCTGCACTCGTCGCTGCCGAGCGGACGCGGGACGACCCGCAAGATGCTGCGCTGCAAGCCCATTCAACCTCCCGAGACCGGCGGGATCACCGCCATCTCGTCGCCGTCCGCGAGCCGCACCGGGGCCCGTAGGAACTCCATATTGTGCGCGATGCGGCAGGCCGGGAGGATGCGCCCGAGCCCGGGGTGGCGCTGCAGCAGGAACGCGCGAACGGCGTCGAGGTCGACCTCGTCGGGCAGCTCGAGCTGTTCCTCGGCGCAGCCGGCGGGATCGCGGGCGTGGGCGAAATAGCGCATCGTCACGGTCGGCATCACGACTCTCCTCGGCTCAGCGGATCACCGTCAAGGCGCCGAGCTTGATCAACCACAGGAAGAAGATCACCCGCGGGATGCGGAGCAGCGAGACGAGCAGGAAGGTGCGGAACGGCATCGCCAACGCGCCCGCCGCCCAGCAGGTGATCGAATAGGGCAGCGGCGTCAGCGCGCCGATCGCCAGGCCGACCGGACCGTAGCGCGCCACCATCGCGTGGGCCCGCGCGCCGCGCTTCTGCAACAGCTGCGCGACGCGAGGCCGGCTGGCCAGGCGCGCGCCGAGCCAATAGCCGACCGGTCCGCCGGTCAGCGTCCCGAGGCAGGACCAGCCGACGATGGTCCAGAAGGGCATGCCGCCGAGGTAGGCAAAGGTCTTCACCGCCTCCTGCGGCAGCGGGACGAAGAGCGCGTCGGGCAAGAAGTAGCCCAGCGCCACGCCCGGGCCGCCGAACGTCTGCACGAAATCCTTGCTGATCGCGAGGATCGGCTCGCGGTAGAGGTAGCCGAGCGCCATCACGACGAGGATGAGCACGACCAGGCCGATCGCCATCTGCCGCAGCAGCCGCCGAATTTCGGGATCGAGGCGGGCCGAGGCGCCTTTCGTCTCCGTCAGCTGTGGACCGCCATCCATCGCGAGCCTCATGGCGCCGTCGTGGCGCCGGGGGACTGTGCCGAGGCCGGCGGCGAAGGGCAACGCCAGCACGTCCGCTCGCGCCACGTACCGCGACGCGGCGTCGGTCCCCAGGCGCAATGGACGCCGGGCCCTGCGAGCCACGCCAACGCCTTCTCACCGGCCGGGCCACCGTTGCGCCGGGCGTGGCTGCTCCACGCGGCGCGGCGATGCCGACCGGCGGCGATGACGACGCAGCCATCCGTCGGCAAGGACGCGGGGCCGTCGCGGAACGCCGCCCAGCGCAGCTCCTGCAGCCCGGCCACCGGGGCGACCTGCAACTCCTGCGTGCCCTCACGCTCGCTCTGCCACACCGAGGAGAGCGGCCAATGCGGGTGCAGCACCGCGGCGACGCGCCGGCCTCGCTTCGCCAGCCGCTGCATCACCTGCTCGAACGAGCGGTCGCGCAGCGCTTGCGCCACGGCGAGGCGATAGCCCGGCTCGGAGCGCTCGCGATAGCTGCGCTGCAGCCGCGGTTGCGCCTCGGCCAGCAGCTGCGGCAGCGCCGCGGCGACGCCCACGAGCGCCAACGCCAAGCCGAAGGCGCGCCAGGTCGGGGCGCGCACCGCCCGCGCAGCAGCCGCGCCAGCCAGCCCTGCGAGCGCGATCGCGCCGATCCATTCGGCGTGGACGCCGTGCTTCCAGAGGTAGTACTCGCGCGGCAGGCTCGGCACCGCGAGGTGCAGCAGCGCGACGATCAGTGGACCGGCCGTCAACGCGGCCAACCAGAGCGCCAGCCGGCGTTCGCCCAGCGCCCACGCAGCCAGCGGCGCAAGCACGACCACGCCCAGGCTCTGCACGCGCAGCTCCAACTCAGGATGCATCAGGCCGCCGGGCTTGCCGAAGGAGCCCGCGAGCACCCAGGCGATCCCGACGGCCACCACGGCCGAGGTGAGCGCGATCCCCCAGCGCGCCCGAGTCTGCCACTTCGGTGCCGCCGCGATCGTCTTGGCCTGCCACGCGGCCAGCGCCGCAACCGCCGCGGCGTGCTCGGGTAGATTCAGGCCGTAGGTGAAGCGCAGCGCCACGACGCAGCCGCCCGCCGCGATCAGCGCCGGCCACCCTGCCGGCACCACGGTCCACAGCCAGGCCGCCGCGAGCAGGGGCAAGGTGGCGTGGGCGTGAGCGACGAAACCCTCCGCCGGGTGGTAGTGCCATGCCGCGAAGAGCGCCGCGTGGTGGGCCTGCCACAGCAACAGCCCACCCACGGCGACGCCGAGACCGACGGCGAGGCTGGCGCGCACCCGGGGCGCGGCGCCGCCTGCGGAGCCCGGCGACCGCTCGACGACGCGCACGACCAGGGTCGCCAGCCAGCACGCCGCGATCACCAGGCTCGCGAGCAATCCCAGCCACGTCGCGATCCAGCCGGCCTGTAGCAACCCGGCCGGCGGCGCGCCGAGGGCCCGGAAGACGGCCATCGTCGTCGCGTGCCAGCCGACGAAGCCGAGGTAGACCCGCGGCATCGGTCCTTCGAGCAAGGCCGCGATATGCAGGTGGTGGCCGAGGTCACCGCCGCCGACCGTCGCCGGCTCGCCGCCGAAGGGAAGCCAGAGCGCGTCGACGGCTGCGGCGCAAGCGAGCGCGCCGAGCAGGGTGGCCGCGGCGAGCGCGATCTGCCGCTGCGGCGCCGCCACCATCCGCGCGACGGTGTGACGCATCGCCCAGAGCAGCCCGCCGAGCAGCGCGACCGCGACCAGAACGCCCAATGGCAAGGGCAGGTGCACGGTATGGCGCAACGCCGCGGCAACGATCGGCGCGTGCGCGAGCCCCGCCGCGGCGAGGAGCGAAAGGGTCCAGCCGATCGCGAGCGCCGTCAGACGCTGGCGAATCACTTCTTGTCGTTGGTGGAGCAGACGTATTTGCTCGTCGAGTAGCTGCAGTTGCCGTCGTTGAAGCGGATATCCCCCGGGGTGTGCTGGTACATCGAGAGCCAGCAATTGGCGGTGTAGTCGCCGTTCGGCTCGGTATAGGTGGAGTCGCGGAGCCACCAGCGGCCGCCGTCGGGCACCTTCCAATCGCCACAACCCGAGCCGTAGCTCTTCGGATCACGCATCACGCAACCGGTATAGCTGCCGCCGTTGCCGGACTTGGTCACGCCGGGGATGGTGCTGAAGTAGCTGGTATCGTATTTCGCCAGCATCCAGGTCCACTGCGCCTTGCTGCGCGGGTAGACGATGTCGAGGCCGTAGTCCTTGCAGGTATTGTCGTCGGTGGAGCGGGAGGTCGTCTTGCCCGAGGCGACCGTGAAGTAGGTGTAGCCGCCGCCCTCGCTCGACATATCGCAGTCGACCGCGATGACCTGGCCCTTCGGCGCCTTGATCCAATAGCTGCCGTCCTTCTGGGTCACGCCGGCGGCCTTGAACTGGGTGAAGATATCGAGGCAGCTGGTGCCGGGCATGGCCTTGTCGGTGCCGTAGGCGGTGAGCTTGCAGCTGTTGTCGCAGGCGTCGGTGCCGACTTGGTTGCCGTCGTCGCACTCCTCGGCGCCGACCACGAGCTTGTCGCCGCAGGTCGTCTGGCAGGTCTTGCTGCAGCCGTCGCCGTCGGCGTTGTTGCCGTCGTCGCATTGCTCGTTCGGTTCGACGATGCCGTTGCCGCAGGTATCGGCCAGCGTGCGCCAGGCCGAACCATCGCAGTAGCGCAGCGATTTGCTGGCCTTGTCGAAGTAGAGTGCGCCCATGTGGTTCTCGGTGCAGGGCAAGGGCGCCGAGGAGAGCGGCGAGAGCTGCAGGGCGCTGGTGGCGGCGATCTTCTTGGTCGAGATCGTCTGCGCCTCGACCGACCAGTCGATGATCAGGCCGTCGGTCTTGGCGCTGAGGTCGCAGAGCGTGGCGTTGCCGGGCGCCTGCGGCACGCAGAACGATGAATCGTTGACCAAGAGCGTCCACTCGCCCTTCGGGTTGTTGCCGAGCCAGGTCGAGAGATCGCCGGTTTTCGGCGCCTTGCTGTGGCTCCACTCGGCCTCGAGCGACTTGGCGTCCTTCTCTCCGCAAGGATCACAGAGGAGGTAGCCGACCTTCTTGTCGTCCGGTGGCAGGAGCTTGATCCGCACGGTCGAGAGGTCGGTATTGCTGATCTTCACGGCGATCTTGATGCCCTTGGCGGTGCCGAGATCGGGGAAGGTGATCGTCGAGCTGGCGTCGGCGCCGGTATTGTCGGGGATCGGCAAGTTCGCCTGCGGCGCCCCCTGGGCGTCGGTGAACTCGGTGCTGAGCAGGCCGCCGGTCGCCGCGCCGACGTCTCCGCCCCCGGCGGTGCAGAGCAGCGAGCCATCCGCCGCGATCCCGCGCACGACCTGCCCGGTCTTGCAGGCCGCGGCGCCGAGCTTGACCCCGGTGAGGCCGCTGCCGTCGCCGACGAAGGCGTTGGCGGTCATCGTCTTGGCGACCACGTCGCCGGAGAAGGTGCCGTTCTTCGCCTTGATGCTGTTGCCGCCGAGGTCGACATCGCCGTCGAACTTCATCTCGGCAACAGAGACGCAGCCGGTGCACGCGAGGTCGAGCGCGGGTCCGGCCTTGGTCGAGCTCGCGGCGTAGTTGAAGCCGATCTTGCTCGCGGCGATCCCGCCGTTGGCGAGCTGATCGCCCTGCACGCAGCCATCGCAGGAGAGCCCGGCAGCCAAGCCGGCGACGCGCGCCATCGGGGTCGCGAAGAGCTCTTGCCGCGGAAGCTCCGGATCACTGCCGACTTGCACGCCGAGCCACGGATCCTTCAGGGCGGCGAGGTCCTTGGCCGCGAGCGGCGTCTTGCTGCCGAGCGCCGCGACGAAGCGGCCGCCGGTCACCTTCACGTCGACCGGACCCTCGCTCCAGACCGCCGACTGCGCGGCGGAGCCTTGGTAGAGCGAGAACGTCAACTGGTAGGTGCCATCGGCCGCTGGCTGACCACCGCCGGCGTGCAAGACTCCCTCGACCATGCTGGTGTCGGGCGCAGCGACCGCGTCGCTCGGCAGGACCGTTGCGAGCAATACCGTGGCGAGCAATACCGTGGCGAGCATCAACGCGGCGAGGGTGGCGAGCGGTCGGATGCGCGGCGCCGCGACGCGGAGCAGCGAAGGCGATCGTTGCATCATGACGGACCTCTCGGTGGCTGTGGCCGCATGAGCTGCGGCGCTACGGCTCGGCTTTCCCGCCGAGTGTGGCCGGCGGCGGCGGCGGGTTCAAGCGTGAAAGCGTCGGCCGACGACTCGGCGGCGGCGGCGGGATCGCTTGCGACGGCGCGGTCGCGGGCAGCGGCACGGCAGCGGGCAGCGGAGGCGGTGCCTCGGGTAGGGCCGCGACCGGCACGGCGACGCTCTCGGCGGTCGTCTTCACACTGGAGGGCAGCGGCGGCGGCCGATCCACAGGCGGCGCGTGCCGGCGGCGGGCCGCGGCGACCTGCGCGGCGCTGCGTGGCGCCCGACGATCCCGCTCGCGACGCGGCGCCGTGCTGGGTGCGCTGGCAGGAGCGAGACACGCGCGCAAGGCGTCGCGCATCGTCGCGGCGTCCTCGAAGCGGCCCTCGGCTTCTTTCGCGAGGGCCCGCATCGTCAGCTCGGCGGCGGCCTCGCCGAGCTCGGGTCGGAACGCGCGCGGATCCGGGATCGGGCTCATGACGTGGTGCATCATCGTCATCAGCGGGTTGTCTTCGTCGGGGAACGGGACCCGGCCCGTGAAGAGCTGGAAGAGGATGACGCCGAGCGAATAGAGGTCGGCACGTCCATCGATCGCCGCGCCGCGGGCCTGCTCGGGGCTCATATAGGCCGGCGTGCCGAGCACCTGGCCGACCCGCGTCATCTCCGAGCCGTCGCGGTGCGCGATGCCGAAGTCGATGACCTTGACGATCTGGCCCTTGCCGACGCGATGCAGGAAGATGTTGTCCGGCTTCAGATCGCGGTGCACCAGGCCCGCGCCATGGGCTTCGGTCAGGCTGCTGAGGACCTGCACGCCGATCTGGATCGCCTCGTCCACCGCCATCAACACCTTGTCGTGCCGCAGATGGCGCAAGCGGTGGGTGAGGGCGTGGCCGCGCAGGCGCTCCATCACCAGCAGGAGCTGGCCGTCCTCGGTTTGGCCGACGTCGAAGACGCGGATCGTATTGCCGTGGACCAGGCGGCTGGTGATGTCGGCCTCGCGCACGAAGCGGCGGATATTCTCGATATCCGCGGCGACGTAGGCCTTCGACATCACCTTGATGGCGAGATCGGTGCCGCTGAAGTCGCGTGCCCCCCAAACCTTGGCGAAACCGCCGCGGCCGATCAGCTCGCCGACCGCGATGCGCCCATCGAGCACCGTGCCGGGCCGAATCTCGCCTGCCGTGCAGTCGAGCAAGCGAACGGTCGCGGCGCCATCTTCGGCGCAGGCACGTGCCGACGTCGCAGACCCACAGACCGGACATTGGCGCTCATGCGCAGCCACGGACCCCCCGAAACACCACCCGGCAATAGGGTAGCACTCCGCTCGGGCGCTGTCTGCCGCACTTCACCGGGCGGCCCGCAGGCGCCTCGTCGGGGCGTGCCGCGCCCGCTGTCAGGACGGAAGTGTGCGGCCAGCGATGCAGATTTGTGTTCTTCGTGTGGAAAGGATAGCGTCCCCAGGCGCGCCGCGCATCGCACAACTCTCGGGAAGAGGAGACTCATGAGCCTGCCACTGGTCGTCGTGAAAAACTGGATTCGTGCCATTCGCCCCGCCGCTGGACTTGCCGCGTTGGCCGCGATGGTCATCGCCGCTCCTGTGCACGCTGCCGTGCCGACGACGGCGGCGGTCGAGGGCGTTCTGCTCTCGCGTGCAGGTGCGCCGGCCGCGGACGGCGAGTACGACTTGACGTTCTCCATCTACGCAGCGGAAGGCGCCAAGACGGCGGCCTGGTCCGAGGGACCGGTCAAGGTCACGGTTGCCAGCGGTCGCTTCTCGTACGCGATGGGCACGAGCAAAGCGCTCGACGGCAAGATCCTGGCCGGACTGAGCAGCGCGTGGCTCGGTGTGCAGGTCGGCAGCGACCCCGAGCTGCCGCGCAAGCCGCTGCACTCGGTGGCCTATGCCTTGGTCGCCGCGCACGCGATGACCGCCGACGCGGTCGGCTGCACCGGCTGCATCAAGGCCAACCAGCTCGCCAATGGCGGCATCTCGGCCAGCAAGCTCGGCTTCAACTACGCCGGCAGCTCGACCAAGGGCGGCCCTGCGCTCGACCTCGCCTGCACCGGCTGCGTCTCGGCGGCGGAGATGAAGTTCGACGGTGATATCGACCTCGGCGGCAACAGCATCAAGGCGAAGAACGGCACGTTCTCCGGCGACGTCGCGGCGAAGTCCGTCACTGCCACCTCCTTCGTCGGCGACGGCAGCAAGCTCACCGGCATCAAGACGCCGGCCGGAACCTGCAGCAAGCCTGGCGAAGTCGTGAAGGGCATCAAGGCAGACGGCTCGCTGGTGTGCGTCGCGGCGCTCGACCCGACCGCCCTGCCCAAGGACGGGCTGAACGAGATCAGCAACGACCTGCTCACCAACCAATACGTCGACACCATCAGCGCCGACAGCAAGGACATCGCCATCCCGGACAACACCGGCGCCGAGGGCATCAGCAACATCACGTTCCCCGACATCGGCGTGGCGCAGACCTTCGAGCTGACGATCAACGTCAAGAATACGGACTTCAGCAAGGCCGCCATCACCTTGCTTCCGCCGGACGACAAGAAGGTCGGCTACGTCCTCTGCGACCCGTGCGCGAAGGACGACTCGATCAAGCAGCTGACGCTGACCTACCCGAAGACGGCGCCGAAATCGGGCGACCTGACGACGTGGATCGGCAAGAACCCCAAGGGCGTGTGGAATCTGAAGGTGAAGGACACCGAGTTCTGCGTGCCGCAGAAGCCCGGCAACGCCGCCCTCTGCGATGTGACCAAGAAGACCGACGGTGTCATCGTCAACTGGTCGATCAAGATCCAGACGCTCTCGAACCAGAAGGTCGCGGTCAACGCCAACCTGCTCGCCAACAAGGATCTGCACGTCGGTGGCGCGATCAAGATTGCCTCGACCACCGGCACCTGCGACGCGAAGCACAAGGGTGAACTGCGTTGGACCGGCGGAAAGGGCTTGGTCGCTTGCGACGGTGCCGCCTGGGTGATGGCCAAGGCCCGCCCGGTGGTCTACCAAGGCTACTGCAGCCTGGACCGCCGCTACACCTCGAGCTGGAACTGGTATTGCCTGAACAAGACCACGGTCAACACTGCGGGCGACTACCTCGACATCAGCACCTACGCCCCGCCGAGCGGCACGACGAGCAACGGCTACGACGCCGAGTGGCACGACGGCAGCAACAACAGCAAGAAGATCGGCCGGATCACCGTGAAGATCGCTGGTTGGTACCGCGTGCGTTGGCACGTCCGCACCCAGCCCTATACCCAGTGGGACAGCGCGATCTACGTCAACGGTTCGGCGGTAGATTACGCCCAGGAGATCGACGACAACTCCTACAACGACATGACCCGCGACCACGAAAAGTTGGTGCAGCTCAAGGTCGGCGACCGGATCGAGTTCCGTTCCGATACCAACACGGACAACAGCAGTTCGTACGTTTGGTTCGCCGGTCCGACCAACTCGTTCGTCGAAGTCGAATACGTCGGCAGCAACGCCTTCTAAGGCGACCCGCGCATCTGCGCCGCGGCCGCCGGGGGAGACCTCGGCGGCCGCGCTGTTTTTGGCTTGGGTCGAGAAGCAGCTGCGGTGACTAGCGAAGGATCGGCGTGGCCGACCACCATGCGTCGTGCTCGACCTCGGCGATGCGCTGCAGTCGCGCATCGCCCAGGCGCAGGGGCCGGGGCATCGAACGGACGAAGAGGCCGAAAGAGCGGTCGACCGGCCGCAGCGCCGACTCGACGATATCGGCCTGTCCCGCGCCGCGGAGCAGCACGAGCGCCGACTCGATATCGTCGCGCAGGTGCAGCGCCGCGAGCAGCGCGTCGCGCCAAGCCGGGCTCTCCAGGTCGAGCTTGGCGACCAGCATGTCGAGCGAGCCGTGCAGCGCGGTGACGTGAGCGAGGGCGCCCTCGACGACAGCGCGTTGCACACCAGCCGGGAGCTCGGCGAAGAAGGCATGGGGTCGCTCGAGGTCGGGATCGGCGGCGCCCAGCAGCAGGGCGTCGAGGGCCAACATCCGGCTCGATGGGTCCGGCTCGCGCAGGCGCGCCCAGATGCCGACGCTGACGGCCGCGTTGAAGGGCCCGCGGCGCTGGGCGCGCGAGCGAATCAACTCGGCCAGCCACGCCGGGTCGGCGGCGGTGACCCAATCTGGCGCCGGCGACCGCACCGGGGTCAGCGCCGCTGGGATCGCGGTCACGCCGGTGCGCGGGCGAAAATCGTAGGCGAACAAGCCGCGCCCCGGCTCGCTGACCACGACGACGCCGCGGCCGTCGGGCTTGGCGATCGTGCAGGCGGCGTCGGCGCCCGGTTGAATGTAGACGATCGAAGGGTCGGCTGGGTCGACGGTCCACGGCAGCAGATCGTCGCCCGCAGTCGAGACGGCGAGTTCTTCCGCGTCGCAGCGCAACCGCCACGCCTCGCCGTCGGCGGTGCGGACCTTTTCGACCAGGAAGTCACCGACCGGAATGGCGGGCCGCGATCCACGACGGAAGATGGGCTCGAAGCCGGGTTCGAACTGCGGGATCGCGGTCGAGCTGCGGCCCAGGTTGCGGCGCGATTGCTCGCTGCGTGGGAGCTCGACCGCCGATCCGAGCCGGACCTGATCGAGGCCCAACCGCGTCACGGCGTCGGGTTGGATATGTGGGCGGACGTTGAAGCTCGACATCTTCCCTCCGTTTCAGCCCTTGCCAGAGCGAGGGTTCTGGTGGAAGGACGATGCACGACCTCCACTCTGACCACCCCCGCTCACGACAGCGTAAAGCCCCCAGAAAGTCGCTCGCCGCGCCGACGGATCGCCTCCCGCGTCGTGGCGGCGAGCAGGCTGTCCTTGCGCTTCTGCAGATAGAGCTCGGCCTGAATCCGAACCCCGAGCGCAGCGTGCAGGGCGGCATCGAGCAGCCCCTCCTCGCGCATCGCCTCGACCTCGGCCAGGACGGCCTCGCGTGCGCGTTGGAAGCGCTTGTCCAACGCCGCGCGCCGCTTGCCGAGCTCCCGCTTGTCGAAGGGCTCACCGGCGGCGCGCAGCTCGGCTTCGGCCAGGCTGGCCACGTCGCTTTCGGCCATGGCTGCGGCGCGAAGCTCGACCAAGGTCACGTGCAGGCGGGCGCCGGCGCCCTCGGCCTTGCGCTCCTTGTTGCGAACCGCCCGCGGGATCACCACGGCGTGCAGCACCCGGCCGGCCTTGTCGAAGGCGGCGTCCTGCTGCTGCGCCGCCGACGCCTGCTGCTGCACCTCTTCGGCGCTGTGATCGTCGACGCGCAGGCGCTCGCCCAGGCTCTGGCCGTTCTCGCCGACCTCATCGAGCGATCGATGCCGCCGACGGCCCCGCTGCAAATCCCGGCCGGCGTTGCGAACTGCGGTGACCAACCAACCGGTGACCCCGTCATCGTCGGTCGGATCACCGTCACGAGCGCCACGTGGGCCCTGCGCGACCATGCGGTAGAGCACGGTGCTGACGACGCTGTCGCGATCGTCGTCGCCGAAATCCGAGCGGCGCAGCTCGCGTTGCGCCAGCCGGGTCAAGGTCCCGTAGAGGATGCGGGCGGCATTTTGCGCGTCACGACGGTCGGCCGCACCGAGGTGGGCACCGATCGGCTGCAAGCTGCGAAACGCCGCGACAAGATCCATCCGCCGCTCCGTCCTGTCGCCGAGGGGGAGACGCAGGACCTGGGATTGGGTTGCCTCGCGCCGAGCGCGGGATCAACACCCCGTCCTCCACCCTGCACGCCAACCTCCGACTTGTCAGCAGCGAATGCGTGGCTAGACTTCCGGCCCCGGCGACGGGCGTGCTAAAGATCGGGTGGAGCGATAGGGGAGAGATGGGAGCGCAGCCAGCCGAGACAAGCGAAGGCTACTCGCGGGTCCACCGCGTGGCCGAGTTGATCGGGATCGTGACCCTGCTGGGTTCGATCGCGTATGGCACCTATTTGGTCGCGGTCCAGGCAACGGATTGGCTTCGTGGCGGGCTGGTCCTGCTCGGCGTCTTCATCGGCTATCTGCTGGCAGACTTCGGCTCGGGCATCGTCCACTGGCTGGGAGACCGCTACGGCTCGGTCGACACGCCCCTGGTCGGTCCCAACTTCATCCGCCCCTTCCGCGAGCACCACGTCGACCCCAAGGGCATGACGCGGCACGACTTCATCGAGACCAACGGCAACAACAGCTTGGTCACGCTGCCGGTGATCTTCGCCTGCTTCTGGATCTTCCCGCTGCAAGCAGCCTGGGGCCTCTTCGGCTTCTGCACGATCGTCTCGATGGCGGCGTGGGTCTTCGCGACGAACCAATTTCACAAATGGTCGCACGAAGACGACGTCCCGGGCTGGGTGCTGTGGCTGCAGCGCAACCATGTGATCCTCGGCGTGCGGCACCATGACGTGCACCACACCTACCCCTACGAGACCTACTACTGCATCACCTCGGGTTGGCTGAACGAGCCGCTGCACCGGATTCGCTTCTGGTCCCGCGCCGAGGCCTTGGTCGAAGCCGTGACCGGCGTCGCCGCCTATCGCGACGACAACGACCCGAGCAAGAGCTAGCCGGCGATCGCCCTCGCCACGACGTCGCGGATCACCGCGACCGAGCCGCGCAGCTCGGCCTCTTCGACGTATTCGTCGGCCTGATGGGCGACCTCGATCCGCCCCGGACCGAAGATCAACGGCGCGCAGCCCAAGCTGGCGAGGTTGCCGCCGTCGGTCGCGAAGCCGGCGCAATCGTCGCCGCCGTCGTCGTGCAGGTGCGGTCCGAGCAGCCGCTCGAGCTCGGTATCTGCGGCGGTCCGCAGCGAAGGCGTGACCCGCAGCACGTCGCGCTCGAAGGTGGTCCCGGCGGGCAGCTCTGCCGCGGCGAACGCGGCGTCGAGCGCGGCGAGGAAGGGCTCGTGCCCGCAACCGGGCGGAGGGCGGAAGCCGAGCCGCAGGGTCGCCGCGTCGGGGACGATATTGACCGCGTCGCCGCTGTGCAGGCTGGCGACGTTGAGTGGGACGCGGCCGCTGGCGTCGCCGGCCTGCAGTGCCGCGGCGCGCAACGCGGGGGCGGTGCCGACCGCGGCCTCGGCGAGACGCATCGCCGCGACGAGGGCGTTGGCGCCGAGCTCCGGATAGGCGGAGTGGGCGGCCTGGCCGCGGCAGCGCAGCTCGACCGCGACGTGGCCGGCGTGGCGGCGCAGCAGCCGCATGCCGGTCGGCTCACCGATCCAGCAGGCCGAGGGCAGCCGCGCGTCGCGGGCGCGCATCGCCGCGGCGAGCTTGGCGGAACCGCGGCAGCCGATCTCTTCGTCGTGGGTCCAGACCAGCACGAGCTGGCGGCGGAGGTTGCCGAGCGAGAGCGCGTGCAAGGCCGCGAGACAGGCCGCGACATAGCCCTTCATGTCGGCGGTGCCGCGACCGTGCAGCCGGCCGTCACGGGCGTCGACGCGAAACGGATCGCTGGACCAAGGCTGGCCCTCGGTGGGCACGACGTCGGTATGGCCGGAGAGGACCAAGCCATCGGCGTCGTCCGGGCCAGCGCGGCAGATCAGCGTCGCCTTGCCCGTCTCTTCGGGATCTTCGAAGCGCTCCACGGTGAAGCCGAGGGCCTCGCAGCGCTCGGCGAGGAAGGCCTGCAGCGCCAAATTCGGCCGCGACGAGACGGTGGGAAACGCGACCAGCGTGGCGAGGTCGGCGACGACGTCGGGCGCGCCTCGGCTCACCAATACTTCTCCATGTGCACGCAGCCGGGCCGAAACTTGCGGTGGATCAGCATCCCGCGCGACTCCAAGCGGGTCTTCATGTCCTCGAGCATCGCCGGGTTGCCGCAGAGCATGACTTGGCTCTCGGTCGCGGTGAGCGAGAGGCCCGCCATCGCCTCGAGCCGGCCGTCGTCGAGGGCGACGGTGATCCGGCCCTCGATCGCGCCGTCGCTGCCTTCTCGGCTGGTCGCCGGGACGTAGCGCAGCCGACCGGCCGATTTCTCGGCCATCTCTTCGATCTCGGCGCGGTAGCCGAGGTCCTCGCCGAAGCGAACGCTGTGCACCAGGACGACGTGCTCGAAGCGCTGCCAGACCTTGCCGTCGCGCAGCATCGAGAGGAAGGGAGCGAGGCCCGTGCCGGTCCCGACCAGCCAGAGATCGCGGGCGTCCGGGACCTTGTCGAGGGTGAATTTGCCGCGCGGGCCCGGCCAACAGAGCAGGTGGTCACCCGGCTCCATCGCGAAGAGATACGGCGTCAGCGCGCCCTCGGGGACGATCGTGAGGTAGAGCTCGAGCGGGTCGCCAGGGCGCGACGCGATCGAGTAGTGCCGCTGGATCAAGGAGCCGTCGATCGGTTTGGCCAGGGTCACGTATTGGCCAGCGTCGAAGTCGGCTTCCCAGCCGTCGAAGACGAAGGTCGCGAGCTGCTCGGCCCAATCACGTCGATTGCCCAAGCGGAGCTCGATCCAATCCTCGGTTGTCGCTTCGCCCATCACGTCCCCCCGTCCGGCGCCTCAGCCCAGCCACAGGGCTGTCGCCCAGGTCGCCATCCCCAGCGCCGATGCCGCCAGCCAGCGCCAGCCGGCAGGCCCGAAGCGCCCTTGCTCGTCGAAGCCGCGCGAGAGCCCGCGCCATAGACCGAAGGTCCACAACCCGAACCCCAGCGCCACCAGCAGCGCCAACCAACCTGGCACGCCGACCGGTCGGGCGACGTCCGCCTCCAGCCGGCGGCGCAGCGCGTCCTTGTCACGCGGATCGCCACGGCGCTCGGCGACGCGCAGCCACAGGCCCGGGAGGCGGGCGTTGGCGGCGGCGAGGATATCGGCGTGTGGCTGCAGCAGCCAACGCGAGGCGATCGCGCCCGAGCGCGCCGCGTCCAGGGCGAAGGCCGCGCGCTCCGGCCGGCTGGCCTCGGCCGCGTCTGCGATGCGGACCAAGGCGGCGGCTGCGGCGGCGTCGCGCGGTCCCCACGGCGTGGTCCAGCGCATGGTCCAGCGGTACTCGACGATCGCGTCGTCGATCCGGCCGTCCTGCTCCGCCGCGATGGCGCGATCGAAGGCGGCGACCTGCTCCCAAGTCGACCGGATCGAGAGGCTCAGCAACACCAGCAAGACCGCGGCGGCGGCGATCCAGCGAGCAGGCGGGGCGGGTTGGCTGGGGGTATCCGACATCGAGCCTCCGCGCGCGAGCATAGCGCGCACCGCTCGCGGCGCACACCCCCAACCGGCTCGCGCCCGCCGCCCCTTGCCGCGACGACACACCGCGGCGACGATGCGCGCGATGAACGATGTGCCCCCCCTGCCCACGCAGAGCTTCTCGATCACGCCGATGTCCGCGGCCGATATCGGCGATGTGGTGGCGTTGGCCGACCGGGTCGTCGGGCCGGGCTATTGGGACGTGGCGACCGTGACCGAGACCCTGGCGCGATCGACCGACGGCGCGCGGGTCTGCAGCCACGTCGCGCGGGACGACGCCGACGGTACGCTGCTCGGCTTCCGCTTCGCCTTGCCGCCCGGGCGTTGGAGCGAAGGCCGCGGCAGCGGGTTGCGCCCGGACCGGTGGCCCTTTGCGCAGGAGCAAGCGGCCTATTTCCAATCGGCGTGGGTCGCTCCTGCAGCGCGCGGACGCGGTGTCGGGCCGGCGATGGCGGCGCGTGCCCTGGCCGACCTGCGGGCGCTCGGCGCGGCCGGCGTGGTCACCCATTCGTGGAAGGAATCGCCGAACGACAGCTCGCGGCGCTATCTGCAGCGGTTGGGCTTTTCCGCCGTCGCCGAGCACGTCGACTATTGGGCCGAGGTCGACTACGTCTGCAGCCGGGACGGAAACCCCTGCCGGTGTACGGCGATCGAGATGGTGCTCGCCTTCGATGGCGCAGCGGGGCGGCCGGGGGGCCGCGCGGGAGTGACGCGATGACGGTACCGTATTGGCTGGACAAGTCGTTCGGCGAGGCGCCGGTGGAAGCCGACGTCGTGATCATCGGCGGCGGAATTTCGGGCTTCTCGACGGCGTATTGGCTCAAGGACGCCGGGATGGACGTGGTCGTCCTCGACAAGGGCGACCTCGCGTCCGGCGCGACGGGCCGCAACGCCGGCTTCGTCACCTGCGGCTCGGTCGAGCATTATACCCGTCAGGTCTCGCGCCACGGCCCCGACCTGGCGCGCCAGCTCTGGCAGCTCTCGCAGGACAATATCCGGCTGATCCGCGAGGTCTTCGTCGAGGGTCACGGCGCGCAATGCGACTTCCGCCAGCGTGGGACCTACTCGCTGGCCGGCACCGCGCACGAGCTCGGTGAGTTGAAGGACGCCGCGGCGCTGATGCAGCAGCGCGGCATCGACGTCTCGGTGGTCGACGAGGCCCATATCGCGAAGGAGCTGGGCGCGCGCGAGTTCTTCGGCGGCGTGCTCTACCACGACGACGGCGAGGTCCACCCGCGCAAGCTGGTCGAGTCGATCGCGGCGCATTGTGGCGCGACCTTCTATCCGCACCACGAGGTCCGCGCGATCGAGGTCGAGGACGACGACACGGTGGTGATCCGGACCCACCGCAGGGCGTTCCGTGCGCCCTTCGTGGTGATGGCGACCAATGGCTATTCCTCGCTGCTGCACCCGTGGTTCGAAGACAAGATCTACCCGACGCGCGGCCAGATTCTGGTGACCGAGCCGGTCGCGCCGATGATGGCCGCGCCCTGCTACTGCAATTTCGTGCTGGATTATTTCCGCCAGCTGGCCGATGGGCGGGTGCTGATCGGTGGCTTCCGGCAGCTCGCGCGCGAGGCCGAGGTCGGCGTCGCCGACGTGCCGCACCCCGAGATCCAACAGGCGCTCGAGGCCTTCCTGCACCAGCACTTCGAGGCGCTGCGTGGCAAGAAGGTCGAGTACCGCTGGGCCGGGATCATGGGCTTCTCGGCCGATGGTCTGCCGCTGATCGGGGCGCTGCCGCAGCACCCGCAGATCTACGTCGTCGGCGGCTTCACGGGCCACGGCATCGGCATGGCCGTCCGCGCCGCGCAGATGCTCGCCGGCGTGATGCTGCACGGCGAGTCGGCGGGTCCGCTCTCGGCCCGCCGACTCGGCTAGCGCAACGACGACTTCGCGCCGCTAAGGCTGCATCGCGCCGCTACGGCTGCTTCGCGGCGCAGGTACCCGCGCCGCAGACCTTGCCGTCGCCGCACGGCGTCTCGTCCGACGCGGTGACGGCGAAGCAGACGCCGGTCGACGGGTTGCAGGCGTCCCAGGTGCAGGGCTTGTTGTCGTTGCAGAGCTTCGGCGTACCAGCGCAGATGCCGGACTTGCAGGCGTCCTGCACCGAGCAGGCGTCGCCGTCGCTGCAGGCCGTGCCGTCGGGCTTGGCCGTGCCGAGGGCGCATGTGCCGGCCTTGCAGACCGGGGTTGCGCAGCCGTCGCCCTCGCCGCAATCGGCGTCGACCTTGCAGGCGGGCAGGCCCTTGCTCCGCACCGAGACGTCGTCGATGAACCAGCCCGCGCCGCTGTTGCTGATGGCGTCGACCGAGTCGAAGCGGAAGCGGACCTTCACGGTCTTGCCGAGCCAGCGGTGCAGGTCGATCGTCTCGAGCCGCCAGGCCTTCGCGGCGGCGCCGTTGCTGAGCTGCACGCTCTGCACCGATTGGACGAAGTTGTCGTCGGAGATCTCGACGAAGCGCTTGTCGTAGCTCTGCGAGGTCTCGCAATCGGCGTAGCTCCACAGCGCGAGCTCGGCGCCCAGCCCGGTCGGGACCTGGACCTGCGAGGCCAACGTGGCGGTGCCCTGGACGCGAACCGAGGTGACCGTCACCCCACCGATCGACGAGGCGTTGTCGAAATCCTTGCCGTCGTTGAAGTTCAACGTGCATGCGGGCGACTTCGGCGTCACCGTCGACGGAGTGCCGTCGATCGCCCAACCAACCACGCCCGCCGCCGTCTCGCTGCCGTCCTTGGACTCCGGGAGCATGGTCCAGAAGCCCTTGGTGCCGCAGCCGAAGGTATCGGTGAAGAGCGTGGTCTTGGTGCAGATATTCGCCCCCTGGCACACGCCGAGGAAGCACTTCGCCTCGGTCGTGCACGGGTCGCCGTCGTTGCAGACCGTGCCGTTGGCCGCGACCTTGTGCGCGCAGCCCGTCTTGGGCTCGCAGGCGTCGATGGTGCAGGGCAGCCCGTCGTCGCAGCTGCTCGGCTTGCCGGCGCATTTCACCGCGGTGCAGACGTCGCCTTCCGTGCAGACGTCGTCGTCGCTGCACAGGCTGCCGTCGGCCTTCTTGGTCGACGCGCAGAGGCCCGTCGCGGCGTCGCACGCGTCGGTCGTGCAGGTATTGCCGTCGTCGCAGGGCTTCGGCGTGCCGCCACACGTGCCGGAGAGGCAAGCGTCGTCGTTGGTGCACGGGTCGCCGTCGTCGCAGCTGCCGGGGGCGGCGATCGACTTGCAGCCGGTGGCGGCGTCGCAGGTGTCGAGTGTGCACGGGTTCTTGTCGTCGCAGAGCTTGGCCGTGCCGCCGCCACAGACGCCGCTGCTGCAGGCCTCCGATTCGGTGCAGACCGAGCCGTCATCGCAGGCGGTCTTGTCGGCCGCGACGGCGTTCTTGCACAGCCCGGTGGCGACGTCGCAGGTATCGACGGTGCACGTATTGCCGTCGTCGCAGCCCTTGTCGGTCTTGCAGCCGGTGCAGAGCGGTGCGTAGTCGGCGCAACAATCGCCGAATTTCACGCAATCGGCGTTGCACTGACAGCCGGCGCCGGGCTGGAACAGACCACAGCGACCTTCGCAGCTCTTCGCCGCCGCGCCGCTGCCGACCACGACCTTGACGTTGTCGACGAACCAGCCGGCGCCGGTATTGGCGACCGAGTCCATCGAGTCGAAGGCGAAGCGGAGCTGGATCTTCTGGCCGATCCACTGCGCCAGCGAGAGCTCGACGTCGACCCACTTCTTGGCGTTGGTCGCGGATTGCGCGATCTCGAAGACCTGCACCGCGCTCTTGAAGCCGTCCGAGGAGACGTAGACCCAGGTCCGGTCGTAGGAGGCGCTGGTCTCACCGTCGAAGTAGCTGGTGAAGCTCAGCACCGCCTTGCCGGTCTGTGGCAGCTGGAAGGTCTTGCCGGTGGCGAGGCCCTGGACCCGGCTTCCGTTGTTGAAGTCTTTGCCGTTGTTGAAGTTGAGCGTGCAGCCGGCAGAGGTCGGGGTGACCGCGGCCGGCGTCGCGTCGATATCCCAGCCGACCACGGCCGGGGTCGCACCGGCAGCGTCCTTCGACTGCGGCTCGAAGGTCCAGCCATCGTTCTTGCCGCAGGCGAAGCCGTCCTCGTAGATGGTCTGGTAGGTGCAGACGTCCTTGACCGTGCAGGTGCCGGATTTGCAGGTGCCGGTCAGCGTGCACGGGTCGCCGTCCTTGCAGGGCGTGCCGTCCGCGGCGTTGGTGTGCTTGCAGCTGCCGTTGGCCGCTTCGTCGCAGCTGTCGGCTGTGCAGGAATCGCCGTCGTCACAATCCTTGACGACGCCGACGCAGGCGCCCTTGTCACACGCGCTCGAGGTGGTGCAGGCGAGGCCGTCGTCGCAGGCGGCGCCGTTGCCGGCGAGCGTGCTGCTGCACTTGCCGGTGGCGACGTCACAGGCGTCCACGGTGCAGGGCTTGCCGTCATCGCAGGCCGCGACACCCGCACACGTGCCCTGGCTGGTGCAGACGTCGTCCTTGGTGCAGAGCTTGCCGTCGTCGCAGCTGGCGCCGCTCGCGGCGGCGACGAAGACGCAGCCGGTGCTCGGATTGCAGCTGTCGTAGGTGCAGGGCTTGCCGTCGTCGCAGACCTTCGCCTTGCCGACGCAGAGGCCGGCTTTGCAGGCGGACGCGGTCTGGCAGACGTCGCCGTCGCCACAGGTGGTGCCGTCTTTGGCCGCGGTGTAGGCGCACTTGCCGGCAGTGCAGGCGTCGACGGTGCAGGCATCGCCGTCGTCGCAGGCCGCGTCGCCGCTGCAGGTGGTCGCGGTGACGGCGCCGGCTTCAATCACGACGTCGTCGACGAACCAGCCAGCCCCGGTGTTGTCGACGCCATCGACCGAGTCGAAGCGGAAGCGGAGCGAGACCGACTTGCCCGACCAGGCGCCGAGGTCGAGCGTCTGCTCGGACCAGGTCTTGGTGCCGGTATTCTGCAGCTGCTGCGAGCTGGCTTGGGCCTTGAAGCCATCATTGGAGATCTCGACGTAGCGCTTGTCGTAGGAGTTGCTCGACTCGGTGTCGTGGTAGCTCCAGAAGCGCAGCCGCGCGCCACCTGTGGCCGGAAGCTGGACGACCTTGGTGAAGGTCGCGCTGCCCTCGACGCGGCCGCCCTTGCCGGCGAAGCTCTTGCCGTCGTTGAAGTTGAGCGAGCAGGTCCCCGTCTTCGGCGAGACCGTGGCCGGCGTCCCGTCGACGTGCCAGCCCAACGCCGGCTCGGCCGCATCGGGGACGAAGAGCAGCCCCTTGCCGTCGCAGGCGATATCGTCCTTCCACAAGATCTGCCAATCACAGCCCGGCGTACCGGCGCAGGTGCCGGCCTTGCAGGCGTCACCGACGGTGCAGTTGTCGCCGTCGCTGCAGGGCTTGCCGTCGGCGAGCTTGTCGTTGGTGCAGGCGCCGGTCTTGGCGTCGCAGGCGTCGAGCGTGCAGGGGTTGCCGTCGGCGCACTTCGGATTGCCGGCCTCGCAGACGCCGGTCTTGCAGCGGTCGCCCGAAGTGCAGGCGTCACCGTCGTCGCAGATGCTGCCATCGTCGGCGTCCTTGCTGCTGCAGGCGCCGGTCTTGGCGTCGCAGGTGTCGATGGTGCACGGCTTGCCGTCGTCACATTTGCCGCTGCCGACGCATTTGCCCGCGGCGCAGGCGTCCTTGATGGTGCAGGGGTCGCCGTCGTCGCAGGGGCCGGTCGCGCCGGGCGCGGACTTGCAGCCGGCGAGCGCGTCGCAGGTGTCGAAGGTGCACGGGTCGCCGTCGTCGCACTTCTTCGCGCCACCGACGCAGAAGCCCTTCAGGCAGGCGTCGCCGTCGGTGCAGATCTTGCCGTCGTCGCAGGCGCTGCCGTCGGCCAGCGGGGTCGACTTGCAGGCGCCGGCTTCGCAGGTGTCCTTGGTGCAAGCGCTACCGTCATCGCAGTCGGCGTCGGCCTTGCAGTCGGCCTTGCAGACAGTGGCGAGGTCGGCGCAGCAGTTGCCCGCCTTGGCGCAGCCCGCGTCGCAGCCGCAGCCGCCGTTCTGCGCCACCGCACCGCAGCGACCGACGCAGCTGCCCGGCTTGTCGCCGGCCAGGATGACCAGATCGTCGATGAACCAGCCGCTGCCGGCATTGGAGACGCTGTCCACCGAGTCGAAGCGGAAGCGGACGCGCACCTTCTGACCGGCGTAGGCGTCGAGCGTCAGCGTCTGCTTGTTCCAGCCCTTCGCAGCGACGCCGATCAGCTGCCGACTGATCGCCTGCTGCTGGAAGTTGTCGGGCGAGACTTCGACCCATTTCTTGTCGTAGCTGCTGCCGGTCTCGGTGTCGTAGTAGCTCTGGAATTCGAGCTCGATTCGGTCGGCCTGCGGTAGCTGCACCTCGATCGAGGTCGCGCTGCCGGCGGCGACATCGGCGCCGTCCGGGACCGCGAAATCCTTGCCGTTGTTGAAGTTCAGCGAACACGTTCCGGTCTGCGGCTTGACCGTGTCGGGCGTGCCGTCGATGTGCCAGCCGAGCGCCGGCTCCTTGTTGTCTGGGTCCATCGTCCAGACCTTGCTGTCGCAGGCGACGTCTTCTTTCCACACCGGCTGCAGCGTGCAGATCGGCTGGCCGCCTTTGCAGGCGCCGGACTGGCAGGTCGTCCCGGCGGTGCAGGCGTTGCCATCGTCACAGGCCGCACCTGCTGCCGCGGCGGTATTCTTGCAGGCGCCGTTGGCGGGATCGCAGCTGTCCGCGGTGCAGGGGTTGCCGTCGTTGCAGTCTTTCGGCGTTCCGGCGCAGAGCCCTTGCGTGCAGGCGTCGCCGCTGGTGCAGGGCTTGCCGTCGTTGCAGGGCGCCCCGTTCACCGTGGCGGTGAAGACGCACTTGCCGGTCTTCGGGTCACAGGCGTCCTCGGTGCAGGCCTGGCCGTCGTCACAGACGATGCTGGTGCCCTTGCAGCTGCCGTTGTCGCATGCCGACTGCGGGGTGCAGGCGTCGCCGTCGTCGCATGCGGTGCCGTCCTTCGCCGGGCTGGTCGTGCAGCCGCCACCGGCCTTGTCGCAGGCGTCGACGGTGCAGGGGTTGCCGTCGTCGCAGACCTTCGCCGTGCCGACGCAATTGCCCTTGCTGCAGGCGTCTTGCTCGGTGCAGGGGTCGAAGTCGCTGCACGGCGCGCCGTCCGTCGCCGCGGCGTGGCTGCAGGCCTGGGTCTTCGGATCACAGGTATCGACGGTGCAGGGGTTGGCGTCGCTGCAATCCTTGCCGGTGCCGCTGCAGGTGCCGGTCTTGCAGCTGTCGTTGGCGGTGCAGGCGTTGCCGTCGTCGCACGCGGTGCCGTCGGCAACCGGCGAGGCGGTGCAGGCGCCGGTCTGGGCTGCACAGCCGTCGGTCGTGCAGGGGTTGCCGTCGTCGCAGACCTTCGCCTTGCCGGCGCAGACCCCGCCCTTGCAGGCGTCGTCGATGGTGCAGGGCAGACCGTCGGCGCACGCGGCTCCGTCGTTGCCCCCGGCATGGGTGCAGTTGCCGGTCTTGCCGTCACAGGCGTCGACCGTGCACGGGTTGCCGTCGTCGCAGTTCTTCGCTACGCCCTTGCAGACGCCGCCAGCGCAGGCGTCGGTCTCGGTGCAGGTATTGCCGTCGTCGCAGAGGCCACCGTCGTTGCCGGGGCTCGAGATGCAGTTGCCACCCTTGCAGGCGTCGACGGTGCAGACCTTGCCGTCGTCGCAGGGCTTGGGCAGCGAGGAGCACAGGCCGCTGTCGACGTCGCAAGCGTCGATGGTGCAGCCGTCCTTGTCGTCGCAGTCGGCCGCCTTGGCGCAACCACAGAGCGCCTTCCAATCGGAGCAGCAATCGCCCTTCTGCACGCAGCCGGGATCGCATTGGCAGACCGCGCCTTCGATGAAGCTGCCGCATTGATCCTTGCAGCTCGGGGTCGCCGACGCATCGCCGCCCGTCGTATCGCCAGCGGCGTCGCTGACGCCGGTATCGCCGGTCGTATCGGCGACGCCGGTGTCGCTGCCGGTCGTGTCGCCGCCGGTCGTGTCGCCGCCCGTCGTGTCGCCGGTGGCGTCGCCTGCCGCGTCGTCGCCGGTGTCGCCGCCGTCCTGCATTGCCGCGTCGTCCGTATCTGCAGCGACGTCGCCCGGTTCGGCGTCGACCGTGGTGACGTCGTCGGCGCTGTCGACGCTGTCGGCGTCCTCGCCCGCCGCGTCGGTGTCGTCGCCGGCCGCGTCCGCGTCCGCGTCCGCGTCCGCGTCCGCGTCGGCGACCGTATCGCTGGTCTCTTCGACGCTGGTATCGCCGGCGCCATCGTCGATGGAGGTGTCGCCCGCGGTATCGGTCGCCGTGTCGGCGCTGACGTCCGCGTCGGCAGCCGTCGTGTCACCCGCGTCCTGCCCGCCGACGCTGTCGACGCCGGTGCTGTCGTTGAGCGCGCCGGTGTCGTTGGCGACGTCGGAACCGCCGCCGCCGAGGCCGCCCGTGGTGGGGCCGTCGCTACAGGCAGCGAGGAGCGCGATCGTCGCGATCGCCAGCGCGCGCCCGGAGCGAGCGCGCAACGTCAGAGAACACTTGGAGAACATCAGGAATCCTGGGTACAAGGCGGGCCCGAATCCGGCGGGCAGGTGTGAGACTTTGCGAGTTTTTGCCGCCGCATTCAAGGTTGGAACCACAGACGATGGGCCCGAGATCGCGCAGATGCCCGCCGAACCCTGGCCGTCGTACCGCTGGCCCGCTAGCCTTGTGGGGTGGCCGGCGCCTCGGTGGCGCGGCCGATGGAGGCCTGGATGGCGAGGCGGAGCGCGAGACCCCCGCGCGGTCGGTTCGGCCGAATGCGTCGGCGCCCCCTCTCGGGCGCGGTGCAGCCGGAAGACGCGACCACCACGGTCCCCGAACACATCGGCCTCGACCCGGCCGAAGCCGCAGAGTTCTTGGCGGTTTGCGCCGCAGCGGAACGCTCGTCGCAGCCCGATCGCTTGCCGATGGCGATCGCGTTGGCGCTGGCATTCCTGCTCGCGCTGGCGGTCAGCGGCCTGCCGCAGCGGCTCTGGACCGAGGCCCGCGATCGCGGCATCGAGCGGCTGATCCACCGGCCCGACCTGAAACGCGGCTGGTCGGCACGGGTCGGCGCGACGCGCGAGGACCTCGGGCTGCAGCCGCGTCCTGACGACGTCAAGCCCATCCGCCGATCCTGGGAGATGTGGTGACGCTGCGGTCGAAGGTGGCGCACGCGTTGACTTCGCCCTTCCCCCTCCATAGGCTCTCGCCTCGTCACGGGAGACGGGCCGCATCCTTCGGCCACGTCGACCCTTCCCGGAGCGAGTCATGATCTTCACCGAGACGCGAGAGGGTCGCCGATTCGTCGGCGAGCTTCCCCCTGGCATGCCGGTCGTCGCCACGCTGCAGAGCCTCGTTGCCGACTACCGCATCGGCTCGGGGTGGATCCACGGTAGCGGCTACGTGCAGGACGCACTGGTGCGCGCGGTGCAGGAGGACGGCAGCTTCGGCGAGCCGATGCCGCACCCGGGCCGCCGCATGGTCTCCAGCCTCGACGCGGTCGCCTCCGAGCAGCGCGGCGAGCCCGACCTGGTCGTGCGCGTCGCGCTGGTTGGCGAGGACGGCACCTGTGCCGCCGGCCTGCTGGTCGAGGCGGTCTCGGCGAGCGTCGAGCTGATGGCGCAGACCTTCGACGACATCACGCTGCGTCGCTACCAGGACCCTGACGTGGGCTTCGCGCGCTGGCTCGACGTCGCGGTCAACAACCACGACGAGGTCAGCGAGCAGGTTCGCTCTGGCCGCGCGGCGATGGAGGCGATGCCTTCGCGTCTGCTCGAGCCGGCCGAGATGCCGCAGCTCCGGGTCGGCGATTGGCTGCAGCACCCGCGCTTGGGTACCTGCGAGGTGGCGGCGATCATCGACGACGATCGCGTCACGATCCGCATGGAGACGGGCAAGATCGCGCAGCTCCACCTCGGTCTGCTGTCGCTGACGCACGGCGAGAAGAAGGGCGGTCGGATGATCTACGACGTCCACATCCGCCGTCGCAATCGCTAGCTGCCCTCGGGCTCCCCTTCCGTCTCGCCTTCTTTCTGTGCGGCCCACGCTTCGGCGTAGGGTCCATCGGCAGCGATCAACGCCTCGTGCCGGCCTCGCTCGACGATGCGTCCGCCGTCGAGGACCACGATCTCATCGGCCTCTTCCAGCGCCGAGAGGCGGCTGCTGACGACGATGAGCGTCGGTCGCGCGGCGCCATCGGCGAGCTCGCTGCGGATCGCGCGCCGGACCCGCAGCTCGGTCTCGTGATCGAGCGCCGAGAGCACGTCGTCGAGCACCAGCAGGCGGGTGCCGCGGTAGAGCGCGCGGGCGAGCTGGGCGCGTTGGCGTTGGCCTCCCGAGAGCATCTGGCCGCGCTCGCCGACCACGGTCTGTAGGCCCTGCGGCAGGCGGTCGAGGTCGCCGGTGAGCTGTGCCGCGGCGACGGCGCGGTCGACGCGGGCGTCGTCGATCGCGTCCGGCGGGTCGACGAAGGCGACGTTCTCACGCAACGAACGGGAGAAGAGGAAGCTCGTCTGCGGCACCACCGCCACCGACGCGGCGAGGGCGTCGCTGCGCAGCGCGCCGATCTCGACGCCGTCGAGGAGGATACTGCCCTGCGGCGCCGCCAACTCGCCGGAGAGGAGCGCGACCAGGGTCGACTTGCCGGAGCCGACCGGGCCGTAGATGCCGAGGGTCTTGCCGGGGGCGACGTCGAGCGCGACGTCGTACAGCGCCGGCGCGTCCTCGGCGGCGGCGTTGGCGTAGCGGTACGTCAGGCCACGGACCTGCAGGCTGGCGCCTTCACCGCTGGCGGGCAGCGATGCGGTGCCGAGGCCGCGCTCGGGCTGCAGGCCGACGATCTCCCAGACCCGCTCGAGCGCGACGACGCCTCGCTGCAGGCTCGCCACCAGCCAGCCGGCCATCACCAACGAGCTGACGAGCACGCCGATATAGGCCGCGTAGGCCGCGAGATCGCCGATGGTGAGGGCGCCGCTGGCGACCTTGCTGCCGCCGTAGAAGAGCAGCACGAAGACGGCGAGGCCGCCCGTCTGGCTGGCCAGCGGCAGGATGAAGCAGCGCAGCGCCGTGACCTCGAGGTTGATCGCGGTGTAGCGGCTGTTGTGGCGGTCGAAGCGGGCGAGGAAGGCGGGCTCGGCGTGGGCGACCGCGATTGCGGCCATGCCCTTGTAGGTCTCGAGGATATGGTCCGAGAGCGCGCCGAGCTCGACCTGGCCGGCCCGCATCGCGCCGAAGAGCTTGCCGGTCCCCTTGCGCAGCACCAGGAAGGCCAGCGACATCGGGATCATGCAGAGCAAGGTCAAGACCACGTCGGTCTGCAGCATGCGCCACAGCGCCATCCCAGCCGAGAGCACCAGGTTGAGCAGGTTCAGCACCGCGAAGCCGACCAGGGCGCGGACGAAGGTGGCGTCGTTGGTCGCGCGGCTGACGATATCGCCCTGCGCAACGCCGCGAAAATAGTCGCCGCCCATCGCGAGCAGGCGGTCGAGCATATCGTTGCGCAGGCGGAATTCGATGGTGCGACCCGGGTTGAAGAAGAGCACCCGAGAGAGCGTGCGGACGACGATGATCGTCACCGCGCACAGGGCGATCCACAGCGCCAACCGCTCGATCGCGCTCTCGTCGGCGCCGGTCGAGAGGCCGTCGAAGACCTCCTTGACCAGCACCGGCATCGTCACGGTCAGCCAATTGGTCGCGACCAGGAAGAGCAAGCCGAGGGCGTAGACCGGGCCATAGCGCCGCGCGTAGCGATCGGCGAAGGCGCGGACCAGCGCGGAGGTCGTGAGCGAGCTTGCAGGCTGCGGCGAGGGGTTCGGCATGGCGACCGGACGCTACATCGGGGAAGGGGCGTTCTGCTACCATCCGGACCAGGAGGCCCGATGAAAGAAGAACAACGTGCGTTGCTGAGGGCGCTGCCTGCGGTCGACGCCTTGCTACGGCGTGCACCGCTCGCCGGCGCTGCCGTGACCACGGAGGTGGCGACCGTGATCGCGCGCGAGGTCGCCGCCGCGCTGCGGCATGGCGTCACAGCCGGTCAGATCGGCGACGCCGACGCCCTGGCCCGCGCCGAGGCGGCGGCACTGCACCAGGTCGACGAGCTCCTCGGGCGGCCCCGGCTGCGGCCGGTCTGGAACGGCACCGGCGTGCTGATCCACACCAACGCGGGTCGCGCGCCCCTCTCGGCCGCGGCGCTGGCTGCGATCACGGCGACCGCGGCGGGCTACAGCAACCTCGAGCTCGATCTCGACCGCGGCGAGCGCGGCTCGCGACAAGATCTGCTGCGTCCGCTGCTGCGTTGGCTCGGCCGCGCCGAGGACGCGCTGGTGGTGAACAACGGCGCGGCGGCGCTGATGCTGGCGCTGCACGCCTTGGCGCCCGGCCGGACGGTGCTGGTCTCGCGCGGTGAGCTGGTCGAGATCGG
>JACKFC010000029.1:25000-58284 GCA_020632665.1 Deltaproteobacteria bacterium | reverse complement strand
CGAGAAGCAGAGCGGCGACAGCGCCCTGGCGCTCTACCCCGACGGCGACGCCGCCCTCGGCCTGCTCGGCTTCGCCAAGGCCACCGATCCGGACGCCGCCCTCAAGCTCTTCAAGAAGATCGGCTCGATGCTGCTGCTCAAGGCCATCGAGGCCGAAGAGGCCCGCGCCGCCGAGCGTGACCCGAAGAAGGGCTCCGACCCGCAGCTCGCCATCGTCAAGCGCGCCCTGCAGGAGCAGAAGGTCGAGCCGATGATCACCGCCTTCGGCCCCATCGCGAAGGAAGCCGGCGTCACGATCACCGCGAACGCCACCAAGGCGGACGGAACCAACTGCGAGGTCGTCGACTTCACCTTCGATTGGGCCAAGCTCGGCAAGAGCGGCGGCGACAGCCAGGAGATGATGGCCGCGAGCAAGACCATCGGCGACCGCATGGCGGTCGCGCTCTGCACCGGCAAGGACCGCATCGTCGCCACGATCGGTCCGAGTGCGTTCGAGCAAGGTCGCCGCGCTGCCCAAGGCAAGGTCGGCGGTCTACCGGATGCGCCCGTCTACAAGGCAGCCGCCGCCGCAAGCGTCAGCAGCCCGATCTGGCTGGCCTACATCAACGCGGGTGCCGCGGTCGCCGCCTTCTCGAAGGCCTTCCCCGAGGCGGCGGCGCTCGGCTTGCCGGCCGATCGCGCCGTGACCGTCGGCTGCAACCAGCGCTCGCGCTCCTACGCCTGCGAGCTCGACGTTCCGGTCAGCCTGATCGGCGCGTTCCAGAAGCTCGGCGCTCGCCGCGGCGCGCCGCCTGCCGCGCCGTAGCCAGCCCCGCCGGAGCGATTCACGATGCATGCCCCACCACGACCGGCACCGCTCGCCGCGCTCGTGGTGGGGTTCTGCGTTGTGGCGCTCGGTTGTCGGACGCCACCGCCCGACGATTGGGGCGATAGCGACACGGCATCCACCGCAGCTGCAGATGCTGCGGACATCGACGCCGGCACCGATGACGGCGCCGGCGTCGAGACCATCGCGAGCCCAACGCTCGAGCTGCCGAGCCTCGATGGGCCGTGCACCCCCGGCGCGACACGCTGTGCCGGCGTCGAGCTCGATACCTGCGCGCCCGCCGGCGACGGGTGGGTCCGCGGCGCCTGCTTCCCCGGTACGTTCTGCCAGGAGGGCGCCTGCGTCCCGATCGGCAGCAACCTCGTCATCGTCTTCGACACATCCGGCTCGATGAGCTCGGCGGTGCCCGGAGTCGCCTGCGACCAGGCGGGCTTCCCGAGCTGTGAGCCGGCCAAGGGCTGCAGCCGGATGGACGTGGCCAAGGTGGTCTTCGGCAAGGTCCTCGCCGCGATCGACCCGCAGCGGGTGCGGATGGCGCTATTCCACTTTCCGTCGCGTCTCGCGCGGACCGCTGCGGATGGCTGCGACGCCGGCTATCAGATCGGCGATTTCTCCATCGCGGCAGACAACGGCGCCCACTCGATCAGCGAGAAGACGGGCTGGTATTGGGGCTTCCTGCACGAGATCCTCTCCGTCGCCTTCCCCCGCACCGTGGCCGAGTCGGCCGCGACCCCGGCGGCGATTGGCCAATGGATGGACGGCGTCGAGACGCTCGGCCCGCCGGTCGGGGCGTGCGCCGGTCCGCCGGATGGCTGCACGCCGGCGCTCGGCTGTGGCGTCGGAACCTGCTGCTCCGGGAGCTGCTACGCCCCGGCCAACCCGGAGCTGCGCGCCGTGGGTGGCACGCCGATCGGCAAGACCCTCTTCTACGTCGGTGAGTATTTGCGCCATCGCGTCGTCGTCGACGGTCGCAGTTGCGCGGTCGACGGCGATTGCGGCACGCCCTTTCACCGCTGCACCGGTGGCGTCTGCGTCGACCCGGCACGCGCCTGCCGCGAAACGGTGGTGGTCGTCTTCACCGATGGCGGTGAAGCCAATGACCCGAAGGCCTATTTCTCGCCGCTGCCGATGGCGAAGCGGCTCGCCTACGGTCTGCACTGCGGCGCCGACGCCGATTGCGTCGGTGGGGCGAGCTGCGTCGGCGGGCGCTGCCTGGTCCCCAACGCCAGCGGCCATCGCTGCCTCTCGACGGGTGCGCCCTGCCAGCCGAACGCGCCGGTCGGCGATCCGCTCCACTGTCCCGCGTCGTCGAACGTCTTGACGCGCTGCGAGCCCGATCCCTTGCCGGACCAAATCGCCGGCAGCTCCATCACCGCCGCGAACGTGCTGCGTTCACCCGACGGACGACCCTTTGGCGTCCGGGTGCAGGTCGTCGACGTCAGCGGTTCCGCCACGATCCCCGAGTCATTCGACCTCGCGAGCGCCGGCGGGGGCCGCGTCTTCACCGCCGACACCGCCGACCCCAACGCGTTGCTCTCGGCGCTGAGCGCTGCATTCGATCTAAAGAACAAGAAGGTCTGTGGAAACGTGCAGTGATCGAGATCGGGCTATGCTAGCGTTGTGACGCGCCGCGGGGCAGCGAGCGCTGGAGGCATGAATGCGTCGAGTCAGTCTCGCAACCGGTGTTCTCGTCCTTCTCTCGGTCCTCACCGCGTGCAGTGAGGATACTGGGAACACCGTCGATACCGGCGCTGGCTCGGCCACGGACGTCGTCGATGCTGCCGGCGATACGACGCAAGAAGACGGCACGGCCGGAGGCAACGACGCCGTCGCCGATGCCAGTGACAGCTCGGGCGATGGGCAGAGCGCGGACGCCGAGCCGACCGACGGCGCCGCCGGCGATGTGGAAGGGGACGGCGACGCGACACCCGACGGAGAGGCCGACGGCGACACCGCCGGAGATGCCGACGCGATCGAAGACGTCGGCAAGGTCTGCACCTTCGGCGAGACCAAGTGCAGCGGCGCCAAGCTCGCGACCTGCGGGCCGTTCGAGGACGGCTGGATCGAGTCGAATTGCTTCCCCGGACTCACCTGCAGCGAGGGCAAGTGCGTGCCCGTCAGCAACAACCTGATCATCGCCTTCGACACCTCGGGCTCGATGACCGGCAAGGTCAACGGCTGCACCGCCTCGGGCCAGACCGCACCGACCTGTGATCCCACCAAGGGCTGCACCCGGATGGACATCAGCAAGCAGGTCTTCACCCAGGCGCTCTCGAAGATCGACGACAAGGTGACGCGGATGGCGCTCTTCCGCTTCCCGCAGAAGCTCTACTACAAGACTTCCACGATCTCCTGCACGTCCGGATTCTATCAGGGCCAGTCGAAGCTCTCGACCGATTCGGGAACCGCCCAGTCGATCTCGCCGAGCTCGACCTGGTTCTGGGAAGCCACCAACGAGACGCTCTGCGTGCCCTTCCCCGAGACGGCCACCTTCGAGTCGAAGACGGAGATCCTGAAATGGATGGACGGCAGCGAGGCGATGGCGGCGCAAGGCAGCTGCAACAACAGCTCGACCGTCTGCAAGCCCGTTCCGGGCTGCGCCGGGACCTGCTGCAGCAATACCTGCTATGTCCACACCGACCCCGAGTTGCGGCCCACGGGCGGCACGCCGATCGGCCGGACCCTCTTCTATCTCGGCGAGTACCTGCGCAACAGCGTCGTCATCGACGGCAAGACCTGCAGCACCACCGACGATTGCGGCAACGTGAACTACGTCTGCAAGGACGGCGTCTGCAAGGACCCGGCCCGCTCCTGCCGCGAGACCATCGTGGTGCTCTTCACCGACGGCGGTGAGTCGAATTCGGCGACCAACTTCTTCGCCCCGTGGGTCCAGGCCAAGCGCATGGCCTACGGCCTCGGCTGCCAGGCCGACACCGACTGCGTCGGCGGCACGGTCGACGATCCGATCATCTGCAAGAGCGGAAAATGCCTGCCCAAGTTCGAGATCACCGGCTACTACTGCAGCAAGGACATGGCGCCCTGCTTGCCGGGTGCGAGCCAGGGCGAGCCGACCTATTGCGCCGGCGAGTGCGTCGAAGATCCGCGCGAGACGTTCAGCCCCTCGGTCAGCAACGCCAACGACAACGTGCTGCGCAGCCCGGACGGCAAGCCCTTCGGCGTGCGCGTCTACGTCGTCGACATCTCCGGCGCGACCTCGATGAAGAATTCCGCCAGCCTCGCGATCTCCGGCAACGGTAAGCTGCTCGGCGCCGACGCGGCCGACCCGGACAAGTTCCTGGCCACGCTCGAGAGCGTCTTCGACATCAAGAACAAGAAGGTCTGCGGCGCCGAGTTCTAGCTCAGTCGCGCGGCGCCGCGCGGCGCATCCGCCAGCAGCGCAGCGCCGATCGTGCCCGCATCCACACCCAGAGTACCGACCCGGATCTCGATCGCGTCGGGGTCGACACCCTCTCGCCACAGCGCGGCGTCGAGTGCCGGACGGAGCTGGTCCGCGCCGGCCGCGAGGCCACCCGCGAGGACGTAGAGCGGCACGTCGAGCCAGCGCGAGAAGACCGCCATCGCCACGCCGAGCGCCCGCCCCGCAGCGTTGATCGCGGCGGCGTGGGCGGGATGCTCGGGCTGATCGAAGGCCCGGCGGACGCGAAAGGCCGCGTTCTCGCCGTCGCTGACGCCCAGGCCGCGCAGCATCCGGTCGATCCCGGTCTGCGAGGCATATTGCTCCAGACAACCGCGGCCACCACAGCCGCACGCCGGGCCGCCGGGATGGACGCAGAGGTGGCCGAGCTCGACGCCGCGGCCGCGTTCGCCGCGCAGCAAGCGGCCGTCCAGGACCAGGGATCCGCCCGTCCCGGTGCCGAGCGCGAGGCAGACCTGTCGCGGCGCTCCTGCGCCGGCGCCGACCATCGCTTCGCCCCAACCGACGCAATTCGCGTCATTGTCGGCAGCGACCGGTAGCGCAATCGCGGACTGCAACGTGTCGACCAAGGCGACCCCGTCGAGCCACGGCAGGTTCGGACTCTGCAGCACCCTCCGGCCGTCGCTCGAGAGCACTCCGGCCACGCCCAGGCCAACGCTCTGCACCGCACCGAAGCGATGCTGCATCGCGTCGACCTCGGCTGCGAGCACCGAGACCAAACCCGCGGCGCTGCGGGCGTCGGGGCCGACGCCCACGACGGATCGGCCACAAACGTCGCCGTCGCGAATCCAGCCGAGCTTGAGCCGGGTGCCACCGACGTCGACGCCGATCCGCGCGGTCACGGCGTGCCTCGCTCGAGGCGCAGGAAGATCTCGACGTTCCCGGCCGGGCCTGCCAGTGGAGAATCGCAGCGTCCGCGCTCGACGAAGCCGAATTCCGCAGCCTCTGCGGCCACCGCGTCGGCTGCTGCCTGCCGTGCGGATTCGTCGCGGACCACGCCACCCTCGGGCACGTCGTTGGCCGGCAGCTCGAATTGCGGCTTCACCATCGCCAGCAAGAGCGCATCCGGAGCGGCGCAGCGGGCGATGGCCGGCAGCAGCAGGCGCAGGGAGATGAAGCTGGCGTCGACGACGACCCAGGACGGCAGGTAGGGCAGGGCGTCGGGCTGCAGCGTCCGGGCGTTGGTGCGTTCGAGGACGGTAACGCGTGGGTCACGGCGCAGGCCATCGGCGAGCAAGCCGTAGCCGACGTCCACCGCGGTCACCGCAACCGCGCCGCGTTGCAACAAGGCGTCGGTGAAGCCGCCGGTCGCGGCGCCGATATCGAGCGCCGAGCGGCCCTGCGGATCGAGGCCGAGGCGTTCGAGGGCGCCGTCGAGCTTGACCCCGCCGCGCGAGACGAAGCCGTGGCGATGGCCCTTGACGCGCAGGCGGGCGCCGGCCTTGACCATGGTCCCGGCTTTGTCGACCGGGCGATCGTCGACCAAGACGCTCCCCGCGAGGATGAAACCGCGGGCCTGTTGCACATCGTCGCAGAGCCCCGCTTCGACCACCGCCTCGTCGAGCCGGAGCTTTCGCTTCATGCGTCGCTGCCGTCCATTGCAGCGGGGCGGGGCGTCTGCTCGCCGCGCATCAGCACTTCGACACGTGCATCGACGGCGTCGAGGATCGCCTCGGTCTGCCGCGAGAGCTTCATCCCGCGCTCGAAGGCGGCGAGGCCCTCCTCGAGCGAGAGTTCCCCGCTCTCGAGCTGCGCCACGATTGTCTCGAGCTCACCGAGTAGGTTCTCGAAGGCCGGGGCGTCCGTCGTTTCGCTGTCGTCCATCGCTCCGTGCGGCATCTGCTGCTCCCGCGGCGCGTCGAAATGCGCCTCAGATGCGAGATAGCAGGGCGTTGCCGTCCGTGCTAGCCTTTCTGCCCTGGGGGGCGGACGCGACCCCGCGGCGAGGCACGATGAACGCGACGCTGGAGCCGATCTGGATTGGGGGAGCCGAGCAGCAGGCGATCGTCCTCGAGGCCATCGCCGGCGCAGAGCGCCTCGCCATCGATACCGAATTTCACGGCGAGCGGTCCTATCTCCCGCACCTGATGTTGCTCCAGATCGCCACGGAAGACGCGATCTTCCTCGTCGATCCGCTCGGAACGGTCGATATCGGCGCCATCTTCGCCGCCATCCGTGACTCGCGCGCGCTGGTGATCGGCCATGCCCTGCACAACGACCTCGAGATTGTCGCGCTTGGCTTCGGCATCGTCTTTCCACGCCTCTTCGACACCCAGGTCGCGGCCGCCTTCCTCGGCTTCGGCCTGCAGATTGGCCTGGCGAACCTGCTCCGCACGGAGATGCGCGTGCGGATGGCCAAGGGCTCGCAGATGGCGGATTGGAGCCGCCGTCCATTGCCCGAGCGCCAGCTCTCCTACGCCGCCGACGACGTCCGCTACCTGCTCGAGCTGCACAACCGGCTCGATGGTCGCCTCCGCGAGCAGGGGCGGGTCGCGTGGGTCGAGGAGGAGTGCGCGCCGCTCTCGCAGCGCGAGCGCTACGGTCGCGACCCGATGCAGTGCTGGCAGCGCGTCAGCGGCGCACGCAAGCTCAAGCCGAAGGAGGGGGGCGTCCTGGTGGAGCTCGCCGCCGAGCGCGAGCGGCTCGCCGCCGAGCTGAATCAGGTCCCGCATTTCCTGATCAGCGACGAGATTCTCCTTGGTCTTGCGCGACGGGCGCCGACGTCGCTCTCTGATCTCGACGGCAACCGGCGGCTGAACCATCGCAATATCCAGCGCTACGCCGACCGCTGGCTGGCTGCCGTGGCGCGCGGTGCCGACACGCCATTGGAGACCCCGCCCGGTCGTGCTCCGCCGCCACCTGGGCTCGAGGCCGTCGCCGGCCTGATCATGCTGTTGGTCACCGAGCTCTCGGCACGCGAAGGCGTGGCGGCGCAGCTCCTGCTCAAGCGGCGGACCATCACCGAGGCCCTGCAGGACGGTTGCACCACCCGCGAGGAGCTGCTCGAACGCCTCGGGCTGCACGGCTGGCGCGCTGCGTTGTTGGGTGAGCCGATTTGGCGCCTGCTCAACGGCGCGACCCGGGCCAAGGTGCGCTGCGGCGAGCCGGAAGAGCTCGGCATCGATTTCGTCGACATCCCCTGAGCCGAGCAGGCGCGCCGTCAGACGCCTCGGTCGATCTCGGGCCAGAGGATCTTGTGCAGCTGCAGCTGCATCCGGCCGCGCGGTCGCTCGGCGAGCAGCCAGGCCGCCAGCGTCGCAGGCTGCAATTCGCCGTGCACCGCTGACCACAAGATGGTCGCTTCCGTCGTCGCCAGTGGCCCGTCGAGCTGGCTCCGCGCCCAGTCGAAATCGGCGCGATCTGCGACCACGATCTTCAACTCGTCGACCGAGCGTAGGGCTGCGAGGACGTCCATTCGGTTGCGCGCCGCCTCGTTCGAGCCGGGGCATTTCAGGTCGGCGATGATCTTCGCGCGGGCGTCGATCCCGGAGACCGGATAGGCGCCGCTGGTCTCGATCAAGACCTCGTGGCCGGCCTGGCAGAGCGCTTCGACCAGAGCCGGGGCAGGGCGCTGCGCCAGCGGCTCGCCGCCGGTCAGCTCGACCAAGGGCAGGCCGAGCGCGGCGACCTTCGCCACGATCGCCTCGATCGTCATCATCTCGCCAGCGTCGAAGCTGTAGACGGTATCGCACCAGCGGCAGCGCAGCGGACAGCCAGCCAGCCGGACGAAGGTGCACGGCCGCCCCGCGTGGCTCGATTCGCCCTGGATCGAGGCGTAGATCTCGGAGACGCCGAGCTTCACGCGGCGCTCGTCCGGCCGCCTTCGCGGTTGCGCAGCCAGACCATCCGCAGACCGTCCAGCGTGAGGTTCGGGTCGATGGCGTCGATGGCGGTCGTCTCGCTCGCGATCAGCGGAGCCAAGCCCCCGGTCGCGATCACGTGCGGCCGACTGCCCAACTCGCCGGCGATCCGCTCGACCAGGCCCTCGACCAGGCCGACGTAGCCGAAGACCAAGCCGGATTGCATCGCCGTCGTCGTGGTCCGGCCGATCACGCGCTCGGGACGCGCGACCTCGACGCGGGGCAGCTTCGCCGCGCGGGCGAAGAGCGCGTCAGCCGAGATCCCGATGCCCGGCACGATGACGCCGCCGAGGTATTCGCCCTTCGCCGAGATCACGTCGAAGGTGGTCGCCGTGCCGAAGTCGACCACGACCGTCTCGCGCTGCGCTCGCGCGTAGGCGGCGATCGCGTTGACGATGCGGTCGGCGCCGACCTCGCGCGGGTTCTCGTAGAGGATCGGCATCCCCGTCTTCACCCCAGGGCCGACGATCACGGGATCGACCGTCAGCCAGCGGCGGCAGAGTGTGGCGAAGACTTCGGTCAGCGGCGGCACAACCGATCCGATGATCGCGTCGAGGACGCGCTCGGCTCCGACGCCGCGACGCTCGAGCAGCGTCATCACGAGCGCGCCGTATTCGTCCTCGGTCGCGCTCCGGCGGCTCTCGATCCGCAGATGGTCGACGAGCGTATCGCCGTCATAGACGCCGATGACGGTATTGGTATTTCCGATGTCGATGGTGAGCAGCATCAGGGCGCCTCCGTGCGCGAGCGCGGCGGAGGATGCCACGGTGGATCGCTGTCTGCACCCGTGATCGCGAGCGGAAGGAGCGGCACCACGGCGCCGCTTTCGAGCTCGAGCAGGATCCGTCCGTCCGGTGCGACGCCGCGCAGGATGCCGTCGACACGGCTGCTGCCGAGATCGACCGTGATGGGGTCGCCAGCGAAGGCGAGGCGCGCCTGCAACGTCTCGCGATCCAGGCGCCAGCCGGCGTGCTGCCAGGCCGCGATCGCCGCACGCACGGACTCCGCCAGCGCGTGGCAGCAGGCCTCGGCCGACCCTGGCTCGAAGGTCGGATTCAGCGTCTCGAGCGAGGTCGCGTAGGGCCATAGGGCAGCCGGAAGCGCGGCGTGGCGTAGGTTGATCCCGACGCCGATCAGCCAGAGCGCCGGCAATCCCGGCCGCTCGACCCGCTCGGCGAGGCAGCCGCCGAGCTTGCGCCAGCGGCCGTCGTCCCTCGCGAGCAGGTCGTTCGGCCATTTGCAGCGGATCTCGCGGCCGCACCAACGCTCCAGCGCCTCGGCCAGCGCCGTACCGACCACGAGCGAGGCGAGTGGCCAACGCTCGGCGGGTGCCGCGAGCTCGGTGCCGACCGTGAAGAGGATGCCGTCGCCGGGGTGGGATTCCCAGCGTGCGCCCGAGCGACCACGCCCCGAAGTCTGGGCCGCCGCGCCGGCGAAGAGCCAGCGTCCACCGAGCTTGCCGGCGCGCAGCCCGAGTTCGCTTGCCCGGCTTTGGGTCGAGTCGGTCTCGGCGTCCCAACGCACCAGCCAGCGCTCGCGATCGAGCCGGGCCGACTGCGATACGCTCACGCCTTGGTGTCGGCTGCTGCGGCCGGGGCGTCGACCCGGTCGATGCGCAGCGAAAGGTCGGCCGCGCGCACGGTATGGGTCAGGCCGCCGATCGAGATGAAGTCGATCCCCGTCTCGGCGACGCCGCGCAGGCGCTCCAGGGTCATATTGCCACTGGCTTCGAGCTGGACCCGGCCCGCCGCGATCTCGACCGCACGGCGCATCGTGGCGTTGTCCATATTGTCGAGCATCACGACGTCTGCGCCGGCCGCGATCGCGGGCTCGAGTTGGTCGAGGCGCTCGATCTCGACCTCGACCTTGAGCAAGTGCGACGCCGCGCGCTTGGCCGCCGTCACCGCGGCTGCGACCCCACCCGCCGCGGCGAGGTGGTTCTCTTTCAGCAGGATGCCCGCGTCGAGCGCGCTGCGGTGGTTGCCACCCCCGCCGATGCGGACCGCGTATTTGTCCAGCGCGCGGAAGGCCGGCAGCGTCTTGCGGGTGTCGAGGATCGTGGCGTTCGTGCCCGCGATCGCGTCGACCGCAGCGCGCGTCGCGGCAGCGATCCCGCTCATCCGCTGGAGGAAATTCAGCGCCGTACGCTCGGCCACGAGGATCGACGCGATCGTGCCCTGCAGCGTGATCGCGACGTCGCCTCGGCGAAGGTGAGCCCCCTCTGCGGCCAGCAACTCCACCTGCACGCTCGGATCGACCCGGCGGACGACCGCAGCGAAGACCGGCCCGCCGCAGAAGATCACGTCGTCCTTCGCGCGGACGGCGGCGAGGCCTCGTTGCGTCGGGCCGACGGTGGAGAGGGTGGCAGCGTCGCCGACGCCGACGTCCTCTTGCAGGGCCAAGTCGATCAATGCGCGCAGTGCTGGGGTGTCGAACCACATGGCCGCGGACTCTACGGCTGCAGTCTCGCCTGCGCAATGGGATCGGTCAGGCTGTGACAACCCCTGCCTTGATGGAGCGGGGAACCTGCCGCAGCATCCCCGGCGATGGCTGCGCACGACGAACAACCAGGGATCAAGGCGATGCAGGGGACGCTCTTTCGTGGCCCCGACACGCCGCAGCCGTCCGGAGCCGCTTCCACGGCGTCGACCTCACGCAAGCGGCCCCGGGCGCGCGAAGAGCACGCCGCCGGGCGCAGCTTCGATCGCTTTGTCCGCGTCGCCGTCGCCGCCGATACCGGCCTGCTGACCTACGGCGTGCCGGCCGCGTTGGCCGGGCGCGCCACCATCGGCAGCCGCGTCTCGGTGCCGGTGCGCGGTCGCCTCGAAGTCGGTGTGGTCTGGCAGCAGGTCGAAGAGGCGGAGCTGGAAGTGGCGACCAGCCGCCTGCGTCCGATCGCCGCGGCCCTGGAGGAGGCGCCGCTGTGGCCGCTGGCGCTGTGTCGGGCGCTGGACGCCGCGTCGCGCTACTACCACGCGCGGATCGGGATGATGGTGCGGACGGCGCTGCCGGGTGGACTCCGGCGCACCGGCGAGGCCGACGATCGCGCCCCGATCCGCGAGGTCTGGCGCGCCGGCATCGTCGAAGGCGTCGACTGGCCGATCGGGCTGCGCAAGCCCGAGCGCCGCGTCCTGGAGCGGCTGCTGGCGCAAGGCGAGCAGGACGTCTCGTCGCTGCGCAGAGAGAGCGATCCCGAGACCGGCGAGGTCCGCGTCGTCTCGGTGCCGCAGAAGATGCTCGAATCACTGGAGCGGCGGGGTTTGCTGCGGCTATGGCAGGAGCGACGCTTGCGCGATCCCTTCGCCGCCGATCGACTGCCGGAGCGGGATGTCGCGCCTGCGCCGACGCCCGCGCAACAAGCCGCAGGGCAGCGCCTGCGTGACGCCCTGGATCGCCGGGCCTACACCGGATTCTTGCTCCGCGGCGTCACCGGTTCGGGCAAGACCGAGGTCTACCTCGACCTCATCGCGCACGCCCTCGGTCAGGGGCGTGGCGCCTTGGTCCTGGTGCCGGAGATCGCGCTGACGCCGCAGCTGGTCGATCGCTTCCGTGCGCGCTTCGGTCCGCAGGTCGAGGCGCTGCACTCGGGCATGGGGCAGGGCGATCGGACCGACGCGCTCGAGCGGATTCGCACCGGGACGTCCCGCGTCGCGATCGGTCCGCGTTCGGCGTTGTTCGCGCCGATGCACGATCTCGGCGTGATCGTGCTCGACGAATGCCATGACGGCTCGTTCAAGCAGCAATCCGGCGTGCGCTACCACGCCCGCGACTTCGCCCTGCTGCTGGCCCGTGAACACGGTGCCGTCGCCGTCCTCGGCTCGGCGACACCGAGCTGCGAGGAGTGGGCGCTCGCCGACTCCGGACGCCTCGAGCGGATCGAGCTTCCCGAGCGCGTCGGTGCGCGATCGCTGCCGGAGGCGTGGCTGATCGATCTGCGCGAGGCCGAGCGTCTGCCCGATCCGGACGAGCCCGAGCGCAAATCGATGCTCTCCAGCGCGCTGGTCGACGCCGTCCGCGAGACCGTAGACCGCGGCGAGCAGGCGATCGTTCTGCACAACCGCCGCGGCTATGCCACCTCGATGGTCTGCCGCGGCTGTGGCGCCGCCTTCGAGTGCCCACGCTGCGCCGTGACGCTGGTCAAGCACCACCGACAGCAGCGGCTGCGTTGCCATATCTGCGATCACGCTGCGCCGCTCGAGCAGCCCTGCAGCCATTGCCACGCCACGGCGCGGGTCGAGATCGGAGCGGGGACCGAGCGGCTCGAACATACCCTTGGCCTTTCGTTGCCCGAGGTCCGGATCGCTCGCTTCGATCGTGATACGGCGCAGGGCGAGAAGCTGCTCGATCTGCTCGATCGCTTCCGTCAGCGGGAGCTCGACGTCCTGATCGGGACGCAGATGTTGGCCAAGGGGCACGACTTTCCGGCCGTCACCATGGTTGGCGTCGTGCTCGCCGAGTCTGGCCTGCAGATCCCGGATTTTCGGGCCAAGGAGCGCACCTTCCAGCTGCTGACCCAGGTCGCCGGTCGGGCAGGGCGCGGCGATCGCCCCGGCCGCGTCCTGGTCCAGACCTGGATGCCCGAGCATCCCGCGATCCTCGCCGCACTGCGGCAAGATCACGACGCCTTCCTGGCCCACGAGCTGCCGGCACGGGCGGTCGCTGGCTACCCGCCCTACGCCTTTCTGGCGCTCTTGGAGACGCGGCATCGCGAGCTCGCCGTGGCGGAGAAGGCGATGCGGGATCTGGTCGCGGCGCTGCGGACCCGCGGCGCCGACGTGCGTGGTCCGGTCCCGGCTGGTGTGGCGCGGGTCCGCGACGTCTGGCGCATCCACGCGCTGTTGAGCGACCCCGATCGCCGTCGGCTGCACGGCTGGCTGTCGTGGATCGACGCGCAACGGTCGACGGCCTTGCCCTCGGGGGTGTCGCTCTTCGTCGACGTCGACCCGAGCGATTTCGGCTGATCGGCGCGCGCTATTCCTGGCGGATGGCGAAGAAGACGGCGTCGAGCGCGACCGGGTTGCCGCCGAGCTTGAAGGTCATATTCCATTTGCAGGGCAGGGCCTGCTTGCCGATGGTGTCGACGACCATGTTCTGGTCGTCGTCGAAGATCGGGCAATCCTTGGTCCAGATCGTCATCGCCTCGCCCTTGTTGGTGTCGGTGTCGAGGCTGGCGAGTTGGCCCTCGATGAAGCCGGCGCCGAGCTTCACCAACGTCTCGCAGACGCCGGAGAGGAAGCCCTCACCGACGATCGACTGCTGACTGGCGAGGTCCTTGGCGAAGTCAGCGCAGCAGGTGTCCTTGTCGACGCAGGCCTGGCCCGCGAGCAGGCTCTTGATCAGCATCTCGAAGGTGTCGATCTTCGGGTTGCCGGTGAGCAACGGCAGCAGCTGCTTCTGCACCAGGAAGCTGACCAGAGCGCCCCACTTCACCAACAGGCCGTGCTTGGCGATGTCGATGGTCGAGAGCAGGGCGTTGCGCTGCAGGTCGAAGCTGCCGACGATCGCCTCGTTCTGGAATTGCGCGAACGAGATGGTCTTCTTGCCACAGGCCGGGTCCTTCGGGCTGCACGGCTGACCGAGCGACCATTTGTAGGTCACGCTCATCCACTCGTCTTTGGTGTGGTCCTTCGAGAGGAAGCCGTTGGCGTCGGGCTCCTTCTTGATCTCGATGATCCCGCCCATCTCCATATTGGTGAGGATCTTGCCGATGTCCGAACCCGCGGTCAGGCCCTTCTTCACGTCGTCTGGCAGGAAGCCGAAGATGATCGAGTCGAGGAACTTCACGATCAGCGCGCCGAACGGTTGCTTCAGGTCGTCGATCGCCGGCGTCTTCGGGTTCTCGAAGATATAGCCACAGAACGAGTCGAGCGAGCCGCCGCCCAGCTTGCAGGCGAGGCTGAGCAGGCCGGCGATCGGGTCCGAGAGGATGTCGAAGATCGCCTTGAACGCGAACTCGACCGGATCCGGCAGCACGCTCAGCAGGTCGAGGTAGGTCGTCATATCGTAGACGCCCTTGAGCCGCGCCGGCAGGTCCTTGACCACGACGGTCACCGCGTCGCCCTCGAGCGCCTTGGTGGTCGGATTCCAGGTCACGGTGGCGCCCGTATCGAGGCAGCCGCCGGCCCGCACGCTGTCCGAGGACGACTTCCGCGCCAGGCCGATCACCGTGAAGCTGACGGGCTGCCCGGACTTGCTGACTTCCTTCTGCACCCAGGTGACGAAGGGCGGGTAGGTCACGTTCCACGGCTGATCCCAGCCGATCGGCGGGCTCTCCCACTGCGCGCTCGGCAGGACGTCGCCCAGGTCGAGGTCGGCACAGGCGGGCTGACCCGGGGCCTGCTGCTGGATCAAGCGGACGCGAATGTCGGCGAGTTCGATGGGATTCCACACGCCGAGGTAGTGCAGCGTCACCGAGAGCGGCCCCTTGGCCTTGCTCAGCACGTGCATCTCGAAGAAGAGCGGGGTCACGACCTCGGGATCTTCGTCGGCGATCGAGGCGACGACGTCGAAGACGCCGACCTGCGAGCCGCTCTTCACCTCGGTCATCGCGACGCCGTTCTCGTCGGTCAGCGTGACCTGCAGCAGGACCTCGCCGAGCCCGGTCGCGGCCGCCGGATCGGCGAGCTGGAACTTGATCGGCACGTTCGCCGCGGGGGCGCCACCGTAGAAGACCTGCACGTAGAGCTTGCGGATGCCGTTCTGGTTGATCTGCAGCTTGCACAGCTCCGAGCAGACGCCGGAGAAATCGTCCTTGTTGCCGTCCGGCATCGCGTAGCGCAGCTCGAGCTTGGGCGCTGCCACCTCGGCGACGTCATCAGCGTCCCCGCCGACGCCGTCGAGCTGCTCGCTGCCGTCGGCGACCGTGACGGTGTCGCCCGTGGTCGCGTCTTGTTGTCCGGTGCTGCCGTCCGAGCCCAGCCCGTTGCCGTCGGCGATCGGAACCACGTAGCCGTAGACCGGCGGATCGCTGCACGCCGGCAGCGAAGCCAGCAGCAGGAACGCGAAGACAGCGGCGAGGCGACCGCGCGTCCACGGCACGGGCCGCGCGAGGCGGGTTCGGGGACCGGTCGGGAGCCTGCGGATCATCATCGTCTCCTCACGGTTGGCTCGAAGCGTCGGCTCCGTCGTCGGTGGCCGGCGGCGGCGGCGGCGGAAGGTAGCGCAGCGCGGTGCCGAAGCTGCCGACCAGCAACGCGTCCTTGCCCCAGCCACAGACGGCGAAGAAGGTGCCGACCTGGCCGCTCTCCAGCTCGGAGAAGCTGTCGCCATCGTAGCGGTACACCATCCCTTGCGTGCCCGCGAGCAGCATCGCGTCTTTGCCCCAGCCCCAGATCGCCCGGATGATCCGGGTCTCACTGGTCATCGCCTGGACGTATTTCCACGTCTTGCCGTCGTAGTGCACCAGCACGCCGTGGCTCTGGCTGTCCGGCGCGCCCGAGGCCCAGATATCGTCCGGCGCCGAGCCCCAGATCGCGTAGAGGTCACTCTCGACGATGTAGTCCGGCTGGTCGGGGATCTTGAACGGCTCGATCGGCACCGGCGTCCATGTGCCGCCGGCGGAGTGGTAGATGCGTCCACCATCGCCGACCGCCCACACGTCCTTCTCGGAGAATCCCCAGACGTCACGCAGCGTGCCGACCACCGGGCCGGCGAGCAGGCTGAACTTGATGCCGTCCCAGCGCGCGACGAAGCCGCCCTTGCCGGCGAGGTAGACGTCGTTCGGGTCCGAGCCCCAGACCGCCGTCCAATCCTGCTGCTTCAGCGGCGAGTCGAGCGTGCTCCACTTCGTCCCGTCCCAGCGCAAGATCGTACCGGCGAGGCCGACCGCCCAGGCGAGGTCGCTGCCGTGGACCCAGACGTCGTTGAGGTGCTTGCCGGTGCCGGTCGAGACGCCCTTCCAAGCCGTGCCGTCGAAGCGCGCGGCGATGCCGCCCTCGCCGACGGCCCAGACCTCGGTGTCGCTCGCGGCGTCGACCGCGTTGAAGGTGGAGATGCCGATCGCGCCCGGCGTCGGCGTCCAGGCGCCTCCGCTGCGGGTCGCCAACATGCCGGCCGCGCCGACCGCGACTGCTTTGCCGCCGCCGAGCGAAGCGACATCGTTGAACACGCCGAGCACGCTGGCTTTCGTGCTCCAACCGCCGGCCGCAGCGCGCTCGATGATCGTGCCGCCGCCGACCGCCACCCACTGGCCGCCGCCGAGCGAGGCCACGCCCTTCATCCCGATCGCGCCGCCCAACGACACCGGCTTCCACACCGTGCCGTCGAATTCGTACGCCAGCGTCGAGCTGCTCACGGCGACGGCGTGCGGAGCCGAGCCGGTCGCTTCGCCATCGACGTCGACGTCGGCGAGGTCGATCTGGGTACCGACCGCGACTTCGCCCAATCCATTCGGTGCCAGCGTCACCGCCAGCCCCTTCTGGCCGACGCCGAGCGCCAGGCCGCCGGGAATGCCGGCCATCCCGAGGACGTCGCGCGGCGTCACCGAACCGGTCTGCATCGCCCACGCCTCGCCGTCCCAATGCGCGATTGAGCCCTCGGTGCCGACCGCCCAGGCCTTGCCATTCTGCGCCGCCCACACGTCGAAGAACGTCGCTTCGGTCAGGCCCTTGGTCGCCGTCTCTCCGGCCTTGCAGGTCGTCGACAGGGTCAGATCGTCGATGAAAACGCCCTCGCCGTCGTTGATCGAGTCGTCCTTCGAGTCGAACGCGATCTCCAGCTGCACCGACTTTCCGGCCCAGGTCGAAAGGTCGACCGCTTGCAGCAGGAATTTGCCCTCGGTCGAGCCCGAGCCGCCGATCGCGTCTTTGTTCCAGATCTCGGTCTTCTTGCTGCCCTGCACGATGTTGAGCGTCATCGCGTCGAAGCCGGTGCCGTTTTCCACGTCGAGGAAGAGCTGGAAGGTGAGCAGCACCTTGTCGGTCGGCGGCGACGGCGGCACCACGAAAGGCAACGAGAGCGCGGTCGAGCCGACGACCTTGCCGTTGTCGAAGGTCGGGCAGAGCTTGTTCGCGTCGGCGGCGCACGGCGCATCGACGCGGCCGAAATACAGGGCCTTGGGCGGGCTGGTGTAGCGCGGCGAGCCGTCCTTGCCGTCCATCGTGATCGAGGTCCAGACCAAGCCGCCCTTGTCCGCGACCTTCTCGTAGAGGTCGGCGATCGTCCAACCCGAGGCGCTGGTGAAGACGTCGCTCAGCGGCTTGCTACCGCAGCATCCCGCGGCGCCCGACGGCGTGTGCCGGCAGCTGCCGGCGTCGCACCAATCCGAGGTGCACGGGTCCTTGTCGTCGCACTCCGAGCTGGCCGTGCAGCCGCCCGGCGCGCCCCAGGTCTCGGCCAGACCGGACGCCGGCTGCTTGGCCTGGATCACGCTACCGGCGATGCCGACCGCGTGGACGTTTGGGCCGCCCGAAGCGATGCCGTGCAGGGTGTGGAAGGTGCCTTCGCTGATCAGGCTCCACGCCGAGCCGTTCCAGCCGATCAGGGTGCCGTTGCTGCCGGCGATATAGCCGCGGGCGCTGCCTTCCGTGGCGCAAGCGTGCAGCGACGCATTCGGGTCACCCGGAAGCTCGAGCTGCTCGAAGGCGCCCTCGGTCGTCGGCTGGCCGCCGGCGTCCGGGATCTCGACCTTCGGCACGTCGACGATCGCGTCCTCGCCGCCGTTCCCGCCCGCGTCCCCGACGCCGCCGGCGTCCTGACCACCACCGCCAACGGTCTCACCGGCGCTGACGTCGCCCTTGCCCTCGAGCGCGTCTTGGCCGCAGCCCGACGCCAGCAGCGCGAGCAATCCGGCCAGGGCGAAATGGCGGAAGCACTGCATCACAGCCCCTCCCCGACCTGGTAGACGCCGCCCTTGTGGCCGACCGCGACCGCCTTGCCGCCGTCGGTCGCCACTGCGCGCAGCACGTTCGGGATGCCCGAGTCGAGCGCCTTGAAGCTGCCCGGCTTGCCGACGACCAAGCTGCCCTGCCAACCGACCGCGATGATGCGGCCGTCGGCGTAGCGATCCACCCCGAAGAGGAAGAGGCCCGGCTGCTCGAATTCCTTGCTCCAGGTGCCGGCGGCGTTGCGGCTGAGGATGATGCCGTTGTCGCCGACCGCGACGGCCTCCTTCTCGCCGAAGCCGACCACGCGGTGCAGCGGCGTCGTCCCACCGCTGCTCTCTTTCGCCCACGAGCCGTTGGCGTCGCGACGCAGGATCGTGCCGAAGGCGCCGACGGCGTAGGCGACGTCACCGACCGCGGTGATCGCGTGCAGATCGAACTGCACGCCCGAATTCTCGGACTCCCAGCCGGCGCTGCCCTTGCGGATCACCACGCCGCCGGTGCCGACCGCGATCAAGGTCGTGCCGGCCCGCACCACGCCGCGGAGCTTCAACCCGCTGGCGGCGTCGGGCTTGCTGATGCTCGCGGTGCCCGATTTGTCGACGTGCACGACCAGCCCCGCGTCGCCGACCGCGACCACACCGCCGTCACCGTCGTCGCAGGCGTCCTCGAGGTCGACCCCGGTGACGTCGACGCCGAGGTCGACGAAGGGCGCGGTGGCGTCCTTCGCGGTCAGCAGCAGGCCGCCGCCGCCGACGGCGACCAGACGACCGTCGGCCAGCTTGCGCACCGCCAGCAGGTGAGTGGCGGTCTCGGCGCGGTAGTCGTTCCATTTGTCGGTGGCGCCGTCGTAGCGCAGGCCCGCGCCCTCGTCGCCGACGGCGTAGCCGACGGCGGTGCCGGCGCTGTCGTTGGCACCCCAGGCGCCGCGGAAGGTCCGCGTCTTCATGTAGGTGCCGTCGATGTCGCGGACGCCCCATTTGCTGCCCTTGAGCTCGACCAGCGCGCCGTCCTTGCCCAAGGCGAAGGCGGCGTTGTCGTCACGCGCCCAGACGGTGTAGAGGTCGCGGCTCTTCGGATCGTTGGAGAGCGTGGCCTGCCAGGTCTTGTCGACCGTATTGGCGATGTAGCCGCCGGTGCCGACCGCGAAGAGGCGTCCGGCCTTGCTGTTCGCGATGGCGAAGACCGTGTCCGAGGCCGAGGGCATCGAGAAGGCCTGCCAGGTGCCGCCCGAGAGGCGCAGGCCCTGACCAGCGTCGCCGACCGCCCAGACCGAGCCTGCCGAGAGCGCACGCAGGCCGCGCAGGCGCAGGCCGGAGTTGGTGGTCTCGCGGACGAAGGCGCCCTTGTGCAGCCGGAAGATATTGCCCTCGTCGCCGGCGACCAGGACGGTCGAGCCATCCGCCGGCACGTGGATCGTCCGCAAGATCACCTCACCGAGGTCGTCCGGCGTCAGGTCGATGATCTTCTTGCCGTTCCAGCGCAGCAGGACGCGGTCGCCGGCGAAGTAGACGTCGTCCTTGCCGGTGCCCCAGACAGCGTAGAGGTCGCGGTCGGTGCCACTGTCGCGCGGCGCGAGGACCTTGCCGTTGTCGTGCAGGATCACGCCCTGCCGGCCGACCCACCAGACGTCGTTCGACGCGGTGCCCCAGACGGCGAGGAAGTCGACGTCGAAGCGCAGTGAGCGGGCGGTGAGCAGCGTCTTGCCGCCGCCGCCGGTGTCCTGCTCGACATCACTGCTGCTGTCGGCTTCGGTCGAGTCGGCGCTGGCATCGAGCCCGGCGTCCAGCCCAGCAGTCGTGTCGGCTGCGTCGGCACCGCCGGAAGTGTCGGCCTTGCCGTCGCCGTCGCTGCCGCAGCCGAGCGGCAACGCCAACAACGCGCACAAGGCCAGGCAACGCAACGCGTGCGAACGCGAGAAGTCCATGGATCGGGTCACGAAAGCTCCCTTACTGACGCTGGAAGAGGAACGTGTTGAACGCCCAGGAGCGCCAGGTCAGGTTGTTCAGGTCGGTCAGGTCGTAGGCGTCGATGTCGAAGCCTTCTTTGTAGGCGCGGATCATCGTCAGGCGGAGCGTCTCGCCCTTCGGGATGCCCGGCGTGCCTTGGATATTCGGGAAGTCCGGCAGCTTGGCCTGGATCAGATCGCCCTTGCTGATGATATTCCACACCGGCGTGTCGCCACCCATGCCCGGGATGCCGATCGTCACGTAGTTGAAATGCGGCTCTGGCGAATCCGGTGCGACCCACCACTCCAACGTGGTGCCGCTGAGGATGCCGTTCTTCTTCGGCGCGACGTCCATCGGCGGGTGCAGGATCGGTCCGAGCAAGAGCTCCTGCTCGCCCATCGAGAGCAGATCGCCGCCAGCGCCGGACCACAGCGCGTAGAGCGCCTTGTGCTGGTCGCCGATGTCGATCGCCTTCCAGCCGGTGCCGTCGTAGTGCAGCACGGTGCCACGGCCACCGACGGCCCAGAGGTCGTTCTTGCCGACGCCCCAGATGGCGTGGAGGGTCTCCTTCACGATCGACTTCGCCGAGGTCCACTTCACGCCGTTCCAGTGCAGGATCACCCCGCCTTCGCCGACCGCCCAGGCGTCGTCCGCCGCCAGCGCCCACACGCCGCGCAGCGCGATGCTGGTGCCCGAATTCTGGGCCTTCCAGCTGCTACCGTCCCAATGGTTGATCTTGCCCTGCATACCGACCGACCAGATGTGGTCCGCGTCGACGCCGTGGACGGCGAATGCGTTGACGTAGGGCGCCGAGAAGGCCTTCCACGACTGCACGCCGTTCACGTCCTGCAGCCGGTAGGTGCCCGATTGGCCGACCGCCCAGACGTCGGTGCTGCCGTCGGTCTTCTTGCCGGCGTAGACCGCGTGCAGGTTCGGCTTGCTGGTCGTCGGCCAAATCGGGACCGGCTGCCAGCCGAAGCCATCGAATTTCGCCGCCGAACCCTGCAGGCCGACCGCGTAGATCTCGGTCTCCGAGACGCCGTGGACGCCGCGTAGATCCTGGTCGGTGAAGTTCGCCTGCTGCGTCCAGCCTGCGCCGGCGTAGTGGAAGAGTCCGCCGCCGTTGCCGACCGCGTAGACATTGTTCGGTGCGGTGCCCCACATGCCGTAGATCGTCTTGCTGACGCCGGTCTCGATCGACTCGAAGTCACCCTTGCCGATCCGTCGAACCATGTCGTCGTTGTTCAGCTTCTTCACGTCCTTGAGGACGGTGGCGGAGACCGGCATCTGCTCGGTCCCCGAGATCTGCACGATCAGGCCCAGGACCGTCAGGCTGGCGTCGAAGAGCTCGTTCGAGAACGCCGCCGGGAGCCGCTCGATCTCGAGCCGATGCGGATCGGTGCTGGTGAACGGAGCGAGGAATTTCTGGTCGGTGAGCGGCATCCGCACGACGCCGTCCGAGCCGAAGACGAGGTAGGCCATGCCGGCAGCCAGGATGTAGCCGCCGCTCTGCACGTCCCACGTGATCGGGTTGTCGAGCCGCGCCGTCGCTTTGCGCGAGAGCGGCATATTCAGCGCGATGTGGACATCGGTCGGGTTCTCGCCCGGCACCACCATCAGGTGCCGCTTGACGCCCATCACCGTCGGCGTGAACGCCAGCATCGAGTTGGCGTCGTCGGCGTTGAGGACCGCGCCCTGCTTCTTGTAGCCACCGAAGCAGACGATCGCCATCTCACCGAAGGCCGTGTTGATGCTGTAGGCGTAGCCGTTCGCCGGGGTCGCCTCGAAGCCTTGTCCGACCGGCGGCCAGTTCTCCCGCGAGAGGAAGGTCGGCTTGCTGTGGTAGCAGACGGCGACCGGATCACCCGCCTTGGGCACGCACCGGGCCGGACCGTCGAGCTGCGGCTGGCAGACGAAGCCGATCCCGCACGAGGTGCCTTGGCTGCAGTCCTGCACGCAGCGCTTGCCGTTGCCCTCGCCGATGTCGAGGCAGGCGAAGTCCGCCCCGGCGCCGAGGGCGGTGCAACTCGCGTCCGACGAGCAGAAGCCGCACGTACCCTTCGGCAGGTTGGCCTTGTTCAGGTACTCGTTGCAGTTGCCGGTCGGGATGATGACGTATTTGTCGAGGCCGATGACCTTGCCACTGACGATCGGCGGCGGCGGTCCGCTCGGCGGCGAGCCCGGGCTCGGAGGCGGGATCGGCTGCAGGAAGATCGTCACGTTGGTCGCGTCGAATTTGATCACCGAGGCCGATTCGTACCCCTGCTTGCTGGCGGAGATCATCTGCGTGCCGAAGACGTCGTCGCCGCTGAAGGTGATCTGGCCGTTCGCGTCGGTGAAGCCCTGGTTCGGCGTGGTCGGATCAGTCCAGAGCATGGTGAACGCGTCGGGGATCGGCGCGCCGTTGCTCGCGTCGAGGACCGTGATGTTCACCGCGCCGTCGATCTCGGCTCCCCAGGTGCCGCCGTATTTGCTCATCGGGTTGTAGTACGTGTAGCCGTTCTTCAGCTCGGCGGCCGCATCGCCCGACGCCACCTTCACCGTGACCGTGCCCGTCTTGCCCGGCGGGGTCTTGCAGACCAGGTGGGTGGGGTCGATGAAGGTGATGTGGGTCGCGGGCTTGTCGTCGAAGTAGACGATGCTCTTGGCGCCGAAGCCGTTGCCGTAGACGTGGACCTGGGTCCCGCCGGCCTGCGCGCCGCTGTCGGGGTAGACCACGTGCAGCGCCATCCCCTCGCCGGTGTAGGCGAAGGCCTTGGCCGCGACCGCGACCTGACCGCCGGCCTCGACCGTCACGTCGACGTAGCCGGGCGAACCCGGCGGCGTCACGGCCTGCAGCTCACTGTCGCTGACCACGACCACCGTCGTCGCCGGCAGCGCGCCGACGCGGACGACCGGCTTGGCCTCGGACGCGAAGCCGCTGCCCTCGAGCACGATCTTGGTATTGCCCGCGGGCGGGCCGAAGGCCGGGGTGACCGAGTCGATCGCCAGCAGATCGAGGTACTCGTAGCCGCCGGCGGCAGTGCCGCTGCCCTTCGAGGTCAGCAGCGTGACGTCGACCTTGCCGGCCTTGGCGGCCTTGGGCGTCTTCACCGTCAGCGTATGGGTGACCGGATCGATGCTCTGGATCTTCGCCAGCTGGCCACCGAAGAGCACGGTCGTGTCGTTCTTGCCGACCAAGCCGGTCGCCGCGAGCGTGACGAGCTGGCCGCCCGCCATCGGCCCAGCCGCGGGCGCTACGGTCAGGATCGCGGTCGCGCCCTGGCCTTGGTCGTCGGTGTAGGCATAGCCCTTCGGCAACGTCGCGACGCCGTATTGCGTGATCACGCGGACGTCGACAGCACCCTCGCCGCCGGCGGGCACCAGAATCCGCGCGCGCTCGTTCTTCACCACCTCGAGGACCGCCGCGACCGAGGCGCCGAAGCGCACTTCCATGCCCTTCAGCAGGCCGGAACCCTCGATCCAAGCCTCGTTGCCACCCGCCGTCGGGCCGGCCGCCGGCTGCACGTGCGAGATGGTCGGCGCCGCGGTGTAGAAGAAGCCGTCCTTGCGCAGGGCGACGCCGCGCGTGTTGACGACGTGCACCGGCGCGCCGCCGAAGACGCCCGGCGGCGTCACCGCGAGCACTTCGTCGTCGGCGACCACGGTCACCCCGAGCGCAGGCTTGCCGCCGACGAGGACCTTGGTCCCGGGCTCGAAGCCGGTGCCGGCGATCGTGATCGGCGTGCCGCCGAAGACCGGGCCGGACGCCGGGTCGATCGTGGTGATGACCACGTCGTTGAAGAAGAGGTAGGCGTCGTTCAGCGTCACGCTGGGCGAGGGCTCGCCGGGCGCCGGCGGCGGATTGATGACGGTGATGTCGGCGAGACCGGGGGCGTGCGGCGGGGTCTGCACCTGCAGCTCGCCCTGGTCGACGAAGAAGACCGCCTCGGGGTCGAGCGGCGTGCCGTCGAAGAGGACCTCGCACCCGGGCTCGAAGCCGGCGCCGTAGATGACCATCGGCTGGTTGCCGCCGGCCTGGCCCGAGGTCGGGTCGACCTCCGAGATCGCCAGCGGTTGCGGCGCGCTCGGCACGTCCTCGGCGTCCGCCGTCGCGTCCCCGCTCGCCACGTCCTCCGCACTGCCGTCGGCGGTTCCGGTCGCGTCGCCGCCGCCCTCTCCGGAGTCGGAGTTGGTCGCCACGTCGGCCGGGGAATTTCCCTTGCCGTCGTCGTTCGACGAGCAGCCCGCCGCCGCCATCGTGAGCAGCAGTAGGACCGTCGTGGCCCGGAACAAGTGCGGAAGTCGGCTCATCGGGAAGCTCCTTGGGCTATTCGCCCGGCTCCTTCACCAGCTTGAGATCTTTCAGGTCCAGGCCAGCGGCATAGCCATAGCTCACGTATTGGTCGAAGCCGTAGACTTCCACCGCAACCGCCTGATCGGAGAGGACTTTGTGCACGCCCTCGCCGACGAAGACCTTCGTCGCCTTGTAGGTATTGGAGACTTTCTCCCAGAAGTCGGGCGGCAGCGGCTGCCCGTCGAGGCTGACGTTGGCGTCGATCGGCGCACCGATCGACACGTAGTTGAAGGCGTATTTGTTCGGCGTCAGGAAGACGAAGTCCTTGCGCCATTGCTCGACCGGAATGCCGAGCATCATCGCCGGATCGCCGGTGCCGGCGTCGCCAGGCTGCGGCCCGACCGTATTCGGGTCCGGCGCGTCCTGGCTGGCCATGAAGTGACCGACCATGATCGGCGCCGGGCTGCCGTCGACGTGCTTCGCCACGATCTCGAAGTTCTGCTTGGTCTCGATCTCGAACCACTCGCCCTTGTTCAGCACCGGCACGTAGACGTTCTTGCCCTTCGGATCCTTGACCGGCGGGATGGTCGTGACCTTGGTGCCGTCCTCCGCCGCGAGAATCCGCCAGTAGTCGGCCTCGTCGTTGCGCTTGTAGAGCTTCACCGCGAGGTAGCGCGAGCCCCAGGTCTTGACCGGGAACATCTGGTGCTCGAGGTGATCGGCGCAGCAGGTGATGAACGAGCTGCAGTGCTCGTTGTTGAAGCAGGGCGTGGTGCCGTCGTATTCGCAGACACCGCATTTCGTCCCCGAGTCGAGCTGCTTCTGCGTGCAGGAGTCGATCAGGCAGTGGTTGGTATTCGGCGCGTTGGCGGCCTCGGAGCCGGCGAAGACGGCGACCCGCTTGTTGGCGACGACCACGGTGCCGGTCAGATCCGAGCCGACCTGGTCGGTCTCGATATTCAGCGTATCCCACTGATCCAGCACGAATTCCGCCGACTCTCCGGCCTTGAAGACCTTGATCGACTCGTCCGAGCTGGCGAGCGTCTTGCCCGCCGTTCCCGAGAACGTGATGTTCACCGTCGTCTGCCCACCGAGCGTCGCCATCACGGTGACGAAGCCGCGCAGCACACCGAATGATTGCTCGCGCGACATGACCATGTAGTAGCGGCCGAGCAGCTCCTCGGGCAGCAGCAGGCTGGCGTCGTTGGAGAAGACGTTGACGTTCTCTAGCGGGTTGAACTGGTACGCGGTGATCGGGACGGTCGAGGTCACGCGGTAGCCCAGCTTGTCCTTCACCGTGCCGTTGATGTTGCGCGCCGGCAGGTTGAAGACGCGCAGCTCCCCCGGGTTCAGCGGGCTCAGATCCAGCGGGTTGGCCTCGGAGTCGTTCAGCACCGGCCCTTTCACCGTCGAGATCGTGATATTCGCCGCGAGCTTGTCCGACGGGTTGCTGATCACGATCGAGTATTGCGCGCCGGCCGCGTCGTAGTAGCCACGCGCACCGCCGGAGACGAAGGCGTTGTCGAGATCCGCCGCCCAGAAGCTGCAGCCGATGTAGCTGTTCGCCTTGACGTTGATCTCACACGCCTCGCCGCAGATGCCGTTGTAGCACTGCTGGCCCTTGACCCCGTCGCATTGCTGGCCGTCGACCCATTCACCATCGCCGTTGCAGTCCTGCACGTAGGAGTCGTCGTCGGGCCGGCATCGCTTCTGGCCCGGCACGCAGACGGTGCACACACCCGGGAGCTTGCACTGGGTCGGATCGCCGGCGTCGGAGTAGCAGCCCTCGGACACCCAGCCCGAGCCATCGGCGGCACAAACCTTCCGCGCCGAGTCGGTGGCACAGCCTTCGACTGCGCCCGGAGCGCAGACGGCGCCGTCGGGAACGACCAACGTATCGGTGCCGCCGGTGACGTCGCCCGCGTCGGTCTTGTTCAGCGCGTCGGGGTCGATCTGGACCGCGTCTTTCGTCTCACCGGGGTTGTCCGAACTGCAAGCGCTGAAGATCATGGCCGAGCAGACGCCCACCACGGCCAAGATTCGGTTCCCATTCCTCACGAGTCGGGGCATCTGATTCCTCCGGCGCCAGCGCGTCGTCGCTGCGTCCGCGGACAAAGGCAAAAGAGTACCGAAGCGGCGGCCTCGGGGTCAATTGCGCTGGCGTGCGAACGCCTCTCGACCGCGCAACAATCGCTTGACACCTCCGAGGGCTTCGCGTAGCTAGGCCGACCGCTCCGGCCGGCGCCCTCGGTGTCGTCGGTGCAGGACCGACCGCAGTGCCCGCCCGCATCGGGATCATCGGGCCAGGGAAGCAACGCCGCAACAAGCGGTGTGAGAGAGAGCAAGATGGCCGTTCGTATCCGCCTCGCCCGCTTCGGCGCCAAGAAGAAGCCCTACTACCGCATCGTCGCCGCCGACTCGCAGGCGCGCCGTGATGGCCGCTTCATCGAGCAGCTGGGCAGCTACAACCCCAACATCGATCCGGCGGTCGTCACGCTGCAGCGCGATCGTTACGACCACTGGGTCTCGGTCGGCGCCAAGCCGTCGGACACCGTGGCCGCCCTGGTCCGCCGCCTCGGCGAGGCCTAGGTCTCCACGCCCGCAACGCCGGAGCCCGCCGCATGGATGAGCTGCTGCGCTACGTCGCCAGCGTTCTGGTCGACGCCCCCGACGAGGTGGTCGTGACCCGTGAGGACGGCGAGGATGGGGAGACCCGCCTCCGCCTCTCGGTGCGTCGCGACGACGTCGGCAAGGTGATCGGCAAGCAGGGCCGCACCGCGCGCGCCATTCGCAACTTGGTCCAGTCCGCTGCCGCGCTGCGCGGTGAGCGCATCCACGTTCAGGTCGTCGACGACTGATGTCGTCCGCCGCCCCGGCACAGCCCGAGCGTGCGGAGGTCGAGTCCGGCCTGTCGCTCACGACGCTGGTCAGTTGGGCACTCGGTGGCACCCGCGGCCTCGTGACCCTGCTCGTCACCTGGGCTGCACTCTTCCTACTCCAGACGCAGATTCCGTCGCTCCGCGCTGCCGCGTGGGCCGGTGATGGTCTCGCCCGCGCCGATGCTGCGCTGCTGCGTGCGCTCTCGCTCGACGATCTCGGCGCCTCCGCGCCACTGTGGTTGGCACTTGGCATCAGCGTCCTGATCGGCGCCGCCAACGCGCGACAGCTTGCCCGACGACCCGCCGTTCTGGTCGCTGCCTTGGGCTTGATCGGCTGGGGCGTATCGGCCGTCTGGGATGCGACCGCCCCGGCTCCGCTGCGTTTCGAGGCGGCCCTCGACGGCAGCCGGGCCCAGGTTTTCGACCTCGAGGCCGGTCGCTGGGAGCGCGCCGCGGGACCGGACCTGCGTTGTCGGTCCAGCGCCGACGGGCTCACCTGTACCCTCGACGGCGCGGCGCTCGCACTCTCGGCCAGCCAGGCGGCTTCGACAGGCGTCGGCGCGCTGCGGTGGATCGGCGCGACCACGCCGATCGCCGCGGCCGCGGGCCGCCTCGAAGTACCGGCGTCGGGCGATGGCTGGGTCGGCTTCGAGTTGGACGCCGAGCGCGCGACGCTGGTGCCCGCGTTACAGCGCCGGGTCGCGGCCGTGCCGACGCCACGAGCGGGTCCGCTGCTCTCCTCGGCGCGTGAGGGCGAAGACGCCCTGCGCCTCGGCGTCGCGACTCCGGCCAGCGGTGCCGGTCCCGTTTTCGGACGCTTGCGCCGCGCGGGGGTCGTCGCCCTGCGCCTCGACCGGCCCGGCGCTGGCTGGCTCGGCACGATCTCGCTCTGCGTCGGACTGCTCGGGTTGTTGTTCGCTGTGCCGCGACGCACACCCGTCGCCAGCGGAGGCGCCGATGTCGCCTGAGTTCTTCGGTCCGATCGGCAACGCGCTCGGCTGTGGCCTCGTCGCGTTCGCCGTGCTGCGGGCGCATCGCGGCATCGGCTGGGCGGCGGCCGCGGTCCTGGTCGGGCTCGCCTTGGGTCGCGCGCTCGAGCCCGGATTCGGCGGTGCGGTCGCCACTGCCGTTGCTGCTGGCGCCGGCGTCGCCTACGCAGCCTCGCCGTCGCGCTTCTCGGCGACCGTGGCAGCTGCGTGTGCCGCGATCGGCATCTTCGAGCCGGCGATGTTCCTGCGCCCCGCGGGCGTGCTCGATCTCGCGGCTTATGTTGCAGTCTTGGCGGTGATCGCCGCATCCGCCGCGGCGACCTCGGCGATCGCTGCAGCCCCGGTCGCGCGGCGCTGGCCGGCGATGCTGCCCTTGTTGGCGCTGCATCCAGCGGCACCCGCTGGATGGGTCGGCGCGACGTGGCTGCTCCCCGCGCCGGACGGTGCGGGTCACGTCGTCGAAGGACTCGCCGCAGTGGCGAGCGAGAGCGTCCCCGCGGCCGTACCGGCGCTCTGGTTTGCCTCGTTCGGTGCGCTCTGCCTCGCGGTCGGCCTCGCTGTCGCCGGTCGCCATCGAGCAGCGTGGGTCGGCGCGGGGGTATCGGTCCTCGCTGCCGCGCTGGCCGGAGCCTGGACCGCTGCAGCCGCGTGGGACGTTGCGGCATCGGCGGGGCCGGCGCTGCGGCCGCCCGGCAGCCGTTCCGGCACGCCGTTGCTCGCCACCGCGCACCTCAGCCTGGCCCCGACCGCGTTGCGGGCAGCTTTCGCCACGATCTGCATTGCGGCCTGGACTGCCCCAGCTGCCCCCTCCCCGCGCTTGGACTTCGACCGCGTCGCGATCGCGGCCGTCGGGCTCTTCGTCGCGATCGCGTTGCTGCTCCCGTCCTGGCGTGGCACCGCCGCCGCCGCCGCTGAACCCGCCATCGGCGCGGCGATCGCCGCAGCTCTCTTCGTCGCGTTGGCGCGCGTCTCCGCGACCGGCTGGCTCGCCCTGGTCGCCCGCGGCGCGCAGCTCGCGATCGTCTGGTTGATCCTCGGTGGCGCGACCGGATTCCGCGTGGCGTCGGCCTTGCTCCCCTAAAGACGCGACCCGAAAATGCAGTGTCGCATCTTCTGGCCGAGTCTCTCTTCTGTTCTCTGGGGGGCTAGGCGCCCCCAGGTTGCGAGAAGCGTGGTTCTCGCGAACCTTCCCCCTCCGCGAGCCGTGCCCAAAGTCGCCCGCGGCGACTTTTTGATCGCGTCTCTAAGCCGGCTCAGCCGACCTGCAGCTGTCGTCCCCCCTGCCGGCGTCGGCGAGCGCGGCCAACAGCACGACCTCGTGCCCGGCCCGGGTCAGTGCCGCGGCGGCGAGGCGCATCGTTTCGCCCCGGGTGACGACGTCGTCGACCAGTGCGACGCGCCTGCCGTCCCGTCTTCCCGCCGCCGCAAAGTGCGGCAGCACGCCGTGGTCGCGGCTCCGTGGCGCGCCGCGATCGGTCCGCACCAGCAGGCGCTCGACCGGGTGACCGGACGCCTTGCCGAGCCGCCCCGCCAGCAAATCCGGCACATGCCAGCCGCGGCTTCGCAGCCGATCCAACTGTGGTGGAATGGCGACCCACGCGTCGATCGAGGCCGTGGCCGCTGCGTTGGAGCTGGCAGTAGCCCACGGCGTGAGGATCTCGCCAGGGGAGGGTGGCGCCCGACCGAACTTCGCCTCGACCAGCCAATCCGCCAGCGGACCGGCATAGCGAAAGGCGAAGCAGGCCGGGACCGCCCCATGGTCCAGGCGCACAGAGCGGCCAGTGTCGTGCCGGGCGGTGAGTCCGACGCGACACGCGTCACAACAGCGGGCCGGCGTCCGTCGGCAAGACTGGCCACACAGCGCACAGACCGAGGGGGCCCACCGCCACAGCCGCGCACCCGCGCCGAGCCAATCGACCACCATCGTCACGCGCTTGCCCATGTCGTTCGCCTCGCGCCGCTGAAAAGGCGTCCGTAGACATGATCGTCGTGGAGCGGAACATGCGTCGGGCCTCGCTTGCTACGGCAGTTCGTCGCGTGAGGTCAGCGACAGGATCTCCGGAGCGGCGGAGGTGATCGCGATGGCCAACTCGTAATGTGCCGCCAGGGATCGGTCCCGGGTACGCACGGTCCAGCCATCCGGCTCGACGATCACCTGCGCGCTACCTGCGGTGATCACCGGCTCGATGGCGAGGCACCACCCCGGCTCGAGGATCGGGCCGGTACCGACATCGCCGACGTTGGGGACCTGCGGATCTTCGTGCAGCGCGTGGCCGATGCCGTGACCGCAATACGACTGTACGATGTCGAAGCCGCGCGCACGCACCAATGACTCGACCGCAGCGCCGAGATCGCCGACATGCGCCCCCGGCCGGGCGACGTCGATGGCGGCGTGCAAGCCATCGCGCGATGCGTCGATCAGCGCCCGCGCTTGCGCGCTGATCGTGCCCACGCCGACGGTGATCGCGGAATCGCCGACGTAGCCGTTCAAGGTCGCGCCGACGTCCACCGAGACGACGTCGCCCTCGCGCAGCTTGCGCCACGAGGGCAGGCCGTGCACCGCCTCCTCGTTGATGCTGATGCAGATCGCCCCCGGAAAGCCTTGATAGCCCTTGAAGGTCGGTACCGCGCCACGGCTACGGATGAAGCGCTCGGCCTCCTTCGCCAGCGCGCGGGTGCGGATCCCCGGTGCGATCATCTCTCGCAGCAGCCGCAGCGTGTCGCCGACCACCGCGCCGGCCTGGCGCATCCCGCGGAGCTCCTCTGCGCTCTTGGCCCGAATCATCCGTCCCTCCGTGACGCGACCTTCGGCAGGACTCTGCCCCGGCCCTGGAATCCGGGCAATCGCCGTGTGGAGCCGCGCCGTTGACCTCGGGCCGCGGCAGTGCCTACGATCGCGGCACGGCATTGCTGCCCGTGGGAGGTGTTCGCCCTTGAGTCTCGACCCCAGCCTCGTCAACGCGACCCGCGTGACGCTCGCGAACGCCCGCACAGCCGCTCGTCGCCTCGCATCCGCCGATTCCGGCAGCAAGGATCGCTTCCTCGCCGAGGTCGCGAACCTGCTCGTCACCCGGACCGACGCGATCTGCGCCGCCAACGCCGCCGACCTCGAGCTTGCCCGCGCCGCCGGCCGCAACGCCGCATTCGTCGATCGCCTCGCGCTCGATCCGCGGCGCGTCGCTGCTATCGCCGCGTCGGTGCAGGAAATTCGCGCGCTGCCCGACCCCGTCGGTGCCACCCTCGGCGGTGCGTTGCGGCCCAGCGGGATCGACGTCCGCCGCGTGCGGATCCCGCTCGGCGTCATCGGCATCGTCTACGAGTCGCGGCCCAACGTGACCATCGACGCCGGCGTCTTGGCGATCAAGGCCGGCAACGCCGTCGTCCTGCGCGGCGGCTCCGACGCGGCCCACAGCAACGCCGCGCTGATCGAGGTCCTCCGCGACGCGCTCGGCGCAGTCGGACTCCCTGCGGACGCTGCCCAGGCTCCGCCCGGAGACGGCCACAGCGCGATCGAGGCGCTGGTTTCCCAGGTCGGCGGGCTCGATCTCGTCATCCCGCGCGGCGGAACGGCGCTGATCGACGCGGTCAATCGCTGGGCCCGGGTCCCGGTTGTGCAGCACTACCAAGGCGTCTGCCACGTCTACGTCCACGCCGACGCCGACGCCGACCGCGCCGAGGCGATCGTGGTCAACGCCAAGGCCCAGCGTCCGGGCGTCTGCAACGCGATGGAGGCATTGCTGGTCGACGCCTCCGCGTCGCCGGCGATGCTGAAGCGCTTGGTCGGCGCGCTCGACCGAGCCGGCGTCGAAGTCCGTGGCTGCGCACGCACCCTCGCGGCGCTCGGCGAGGACGCGCCCTTCGCCCGCGTCGTTCCCGCCGAAGAGACCGATCGCGGCCGCGAATTCCTCGATCTCGTCTGTCTCGTCGAGGTCGTCGATGGCCTGGAGGGCGCCCTGGCGCATATCGGCCGCCACGGATCGGGACACACCGAAGCGATCCTCTGCTCTGACCTCGGCACCGCCCGGGCGTTCGAGCGGGGCGTCGACGCCAGCTGCGTGATGGTGAACGCCAGCACGCGCTTCAACGATGGCGGGGAACTCGGCCTCGGCGCCGAGATCGGGATCTCGACGACCAAATTGCACGCATACGGCCCGATGGGGCTGGAGTCGCTGACGACGGCACGGTACGTCGTCCACGGAGAAGGTCATGTTCGTTCCTAGTTCGCACGGAGACATCGATGCCAAAGCCTGATCGCGCCCTTGTCCAGTCGGTCGCCAACGCGATCTGGGACAAGAAGGGCTTCGAAGTCGTCGCCTACGATGTCAGCGGTGTGCTCGACTACACCGACGCGATGGTGATCTGCTCGGCCGGCTCCGACCGCCACGCCGCCGCCGTCGCCGAGAACGTCCTCGACGAGCTCCGCACCAAGCAGGGTCTCAAGCCGGCCGGGGAAGAGGGCGTGCGCAGCGGACGCTGGGCGTTGCTCGACTTCACCGACGTCGTCGTTCACGTCTTCCATCGACCGGTGCGGGACTACTACGAGCTGGACCGCCTCTACGCCGATTGCCCGCGGGTCGAGATCGACGAGCCGGAGTGGGTCCACGACTTCGAGCCGAGCGACTTCGCCAGCGCCGACGACTATGAGTTCGACGACGCGTCCTGGAACGAGGACGACGAGGACGAGGGCGACGAGGACGAGGGCGACGAGGACTACGACGCTGGCGACGGCGACGACGCTGACGACAGCGATGACTCCGACGATTGGGCGTCGGCCGACGATTGGGGCGACGAAGCGTCCGACCCGTCGCAGGACGAGGCCGACCGCCACCCGTGAAGATCCGCGTCGTCGCGCCCGGGAAGCCGAGCCACGCAGGCGCCGTCGCGTGGACCGACGACTTCGGTGCCCGCATCGACCGGCTGATGGGCTACGAGCGCACCGTCGTCCGTGAGGGCAAGCGCGCCCGTGGCGGACGCGGCAGCCGCGCCAAATCCGCAGAATCGACCGCGCTCCTCGAAGCGATCCCCCCTGGCGCCGTCGTCGTGGCGATGGACGCAGCGGGCAAGCGTTACGATTCCGAGCAGTTTCTCGAGTGGATGGTCGGAGTCATCGAAACCAGCCCGCGCGAGATCGCGTTCCTGATTGGCGGCCCGGACGGGCTCGACCGCGAGGTCCGCTCCCGCGCCGACCACCTGGTCAGCGTTTCGCCGATGACGCTGCCGCACGAGCTCGCCGAAGTGGTGCTGCTCG
>JACKFC010000029.1:0-20000 GCA_020632665.1 Deltaproteobacteria bacterium | reverse complement strand
CAATCAAACTCCGAATGCCGGTGGCGTAGCGTGGGAGACAGGCTGCGGGTGATAAGATTCGTAGCCAAGAGGGAAAGAGCCCAGACCGACAGCTAAGGTCCCTAAGAGCATGCTAAGTGGCAAAGGTTGTGGGAGCGCGTTGACAGCCAGGAGGTTGGCTTAGAAGCAGCCACCCTTCAAAGAGTGCGTAATAGCTCACTGGTCGAGCGAGCCTGCGCCGAAAATCCAACGGGGCTCAAGCATGCCACCGAAGCTACGGGTGCACGTAAGTGCGCGGTAGGCGAGCGTTGCAGCAACCGACGAAGCTAGACCGGCAAGGCCTGGTGGAGGAACTGCAAGTGCTTATGCGGACATGAGTAGCGATAAGCCGGGCGAGAAACCCGGCCGCCGTAAACCCAAGGTTTCCTCGAGCAAGGATATTCCGCTGAGGGTTAGTCGGCCCCTAAGGCGATGCCGACAGGCGTAGCTGATGGGAAGCAGGTTAATATTCCTGCACCGCCATGAACACAATGCGGTCCGGGGGGACGGAGAAGGATAGGTCAGCTGCCTGATGGATGGCAGTTCAAACCTGTAGGTGGGACGCGTAGGAGTCACCTGACACAAACGCGCGTCCAACACCGAAGGGTGATGAGAGTTAGTAGACCTCTTCGGAGGTCGAACGCACATGGCTGATTCCCGGCTTCCAAGAAAAGCCCCTGACCGGGTGTGCGGGCGACCGTACCGTAAACTGACACAAGTGGGTGGGGAGAGCATCCCAAGGCGTGTGAGAGAACCATCCAGAAGGAACTCGGCAAATTAACACCGTAACTTCGGAAGAAGGTGTGCCCCGAACGGTAACCCGGTAACACGGTTAGCCGCTTAGGGGTCGCAGTGACCAGGGGGTGGCGACTGTTTAGCAAAAACATAGGACTCTGCGAAGCCGCAAGGCGATGTATAGGGTCTGACGCCTGCCCGGTGCTGGAAGGTTAAGAGGAGAGGTCAGCGCAAGCGAAGCTTTGAATCGAAGCCCCAGTAAACGGCGGCCGTAACTATAACGGTCCTAAGGTAGCGAAATTCCTTGTCGGGTAAGTTCCGACCTGCACGAATGGCGTAACGACTTCCCCACTGTCTCCTGGATGGGCTCAGCGAAATTGGAGTAGCGGTGCAGATACCGCTTACCCGCGACTAGACGGAAAGACCCCGTGAACCTTTACTGTAGCTTGACAGTGATGTTTGATCTGGCTTGTGTAGGATAGGTGGGAGACGTTGAAACTCGGGCGCCAGCTCGGGCGGAGTCATCCTTGAAATACCACCCTGGCCAGGTCGACCATCTAACTCGTGCGGTAACCCCGCAGAGGACACTGTCTGGTGGGCAGTTTGACTGGGGCGGTCGCCTCCCAAAGTGTAACGGAGGCGCGCAAAGGTCCCCTCAGGCTGATTGGAAACCAGCCGGAGAGTGCAATGGCATAAGGGGGCTTGACTGCGAGACCGACAGGTCGAGCAGGTGCGAAAGCAGGCCATAGTGATCCGGCGGTCCCGTGTGGAAGGGCCGTCGCTCAACGGATAAAAGGTACTCCGGGGATAACAGGCTGATCCCGCCCAAGAGTTCACATCGACGGCGGGGTTTGGCACCTCGATGTCGGCTCATCGCATCCTGGGGCTGGAGCAGGTCCCAAGGGTTTGGCTGTTCGCCAATTAAAGCGGTACGCGAGCTGGGTTCAGAACGTCGTGAGACAGTTTGGTCTCTATCTGTCGCGGGCGTAAGTTGCTTGAGAGGACCTGACCCTAGTACGAGAGGACCGGGTTGGACGCACCTCTGGTGTACCTGTTGTCACGCCAGTGGCACCGCAGGGTAGCTATGTGCGGTAGGGATAACCGCTGAAAGCATCTAAGTGGGAAACCCGCCTCAAGACCAGGCAACTCGGGCTTCGGCCCTAAGACCCCTAGAAGACTACTAGGTTGATAGGCTGCAGGTGATAGCCGAGCAGTACTAATCGGTCGACCGCTTCTCGCCTTATTCGTATCCTTCGTACGTCGCGGCCGCAGCACTGGCCTCGACTCTCGGCAGCGCCTCGAGCGCTGCACTCGTTGCCATCCTTTCGTCCTGGTGACCATGGCGGAGGGGCCCTACCCGATCCCATCCCGAACTCGGAAGTCAAGCCCTCCAGCGTCGATGGTACTGCGTGGGAGACCGCGTGGGAGAGTAGAACGTCGCCGGGACTCTTACGCATAGCCCGCGCACAGATTCGTCTGCGCGCGGGCTTTGCGCTTTTTGCGCCCTGCGCCCGGTCGACGGACCGCAGTCGACCTCACCTGGGGCTTCACCGCGTCGGTGCTCTGTGCAGCTCGTCTCGATGGATGGATGGCGCGCTGGGCGCGGACCAGGCTCAGCCTTCCTTGGCGAAGCGAGCCCGGTTCTCGAGGCCCGTCTGGCAGCGGAAGCAGGGCGAACCCTTCTGCATCAGCGCGTTGGCGTTGACGTAGTCCGTCATGCACTCGTGCAGCGCGAACTCGCTCTCGCGTCGCTCGCAGAGGAACGACTCATCGAGACGTGGTTTGGCCTGCTCGACGCGCACGCCCCAACCGTCTTGCTCTCTTCGCTTGTTGCTGCCGAGGGCCACGTGTCCTCCCGTTGACCGATGGTCAAGGTAGCAGCGGTCCGGCGTCCGATCAAATTGCCCGCCGATGCTGTAGGCAAGGCAGGCTCGCGCGCACCTGCTGCAAGCGCTCGAAGTCGAGCTCGGCGACCACCGAGCCAATGCCATCGGAGGCCTGGGCGACGACCGTCCCCCATGGGTCGATCACCATCGAGTGGCCGTATGAGGTGCGCTTGCCGCCGTGGTGGCCCCATTGCGCGGCTGCCACCACGTAGCATTGGTTCTCGATGGCGCGGGCGCGCAGGAGCGGCTCCCAATGGTCGCGCCCGGTGCGCTCGGTAAAGGCCGCTGGGATGCTCAACAGGGTACAGCCGCTGGCAGCGTAGGCGCGGTAGAGCTCCGGAAAGCGCAGGTCGTAGCAGATGCTCATCCCGATCCGCAGTCCTTCGAAGTCGACACTCGCTGGCGTCGTTCCGGCGCGGACGTGGTTGGACTCGTCGAAGCGCGTCTCGGGGCCCAGGTCGACCGCGAAGAGGTGCAGCTTGTCGTAGCGCACGCGGATCTCGCCATCCGCATCGATCAGCAGGGAGGTATTGGTCGCCGTGTCGGCAGCTCCGTCTTCGGTGAGCAAAGTCGAGCCGAGCAGGATCGAGATGCCGTGCTCACGGGCGAGTTGGCGAGAGCGCGCGACCGTCGGGCACGTCTGCAGGTCGTGACGCGGGGTGGCGGCGTCTCCGATTCGCAACCAGCCCGTATTCTCCGGCGTGAAGACGAGGGTCGCACCGCGCTCGGCGCAGCGTGCGACTTCCCGCGCGAGCGCTGCCAGGTTGGCGTCGACATCCGCGGTCGAACAGAGCTGCACGACACCGATCCGTAGCGTCTTCATCACCTGCTCCTCGGCCGACTGCGCGGCAGGAGCCGATGTTGACGCGATTGTCGCCGCAACGGTAGCGTTCGCGCCGGATACCGGACCGATCCACCGGTAGGAGGCGGCGATGACGATGCGAATTGTCGACGTACGGGCGCTCGAAGTCCTCGATTCCCGGGGCAACCCGACGATCGAGGTCGAGGTTCGGCTCGGTGGTGGTGCCTATGGCCGGGCCATGGTGCCGTCGGGGGCGTCGACGGGCGCGCACGAGGCGCTGGAACTTCGTGATGGCGATCACCGCTACCTCGGCAAGGGGGTGCGGAGTGCCGTTCGCAACGTCGAGACGCTGATCGGGCCCGCGCTCATGGCGCAGGACGCGACCGAGCAGCGGGTGGTCGACCAGATCCTCCTCGAGCTCGACGGGACGCCGAACAAGGCCACGCTCGGCGCCAATGCCATGCTGGGCGTGTCGATGGCGGTGGCCCACGCTGCCGCTGCTGCGACGGGGATGCCACTCTATCGCTACTTGGGCGGCGCCCGTGCGGACCTGTTGCCGACGCCGATGATGAACCTCATCAACGGTGGAGCGCACGCCGCAGGTGGCCTCGACATCCAGGAGTTCATGGTCGTGCCGCACGGCTTCGGTTCGTTCGCCGACGCGTTGCGGGCTGGTGCCGAGGTCTTCCACAAGCTCAAGAGCCTGCTCGGCAAGCGCGGGCTGCCGACCACCGTCGGTGACGAAGGCGGCTTCGCGCCGCGGTTGGAGCGCAATGCCGACGCGCTCGGGCTGCTGGTCGAGGCGATCGAGGCCGCGGGCTACGTCCCTGGCGACCAGGTCTCGTTGGCGCTCGACGTCGCGTCGACCGAGTTCTTCGACGCCGAGTCGGGCCTCTACGTGCTCGAGAGCGAGGGTCGCAGCTTGGAGCCCGACGCCTTCGCGGCCTACCTGGTCGAGCTGAGCCGCTCGTACCCGATCGTCAGCATCGAAGACGGCATGGCCGAGGACGATTGGCAGGGCTGGGCGGCGCTGACCAAGCTCGCCGGCAACAGCGTGCAACTGGTCGGCGACGACCTCTTCGTGACGAACGTCGAGCGACTTGCCCGCGGCATCGAGATGGGGGTCGCAAACTCGATCTTGGTCAAGGTCAACCAAATCGGCACGCTCTCCGAGACCCTCGACGCCGTCGAGATGGCCGCGCGTGCTGGCTACTCGGCGGTCATCTCGCACCGTTCGGGCGAGACCGAGGACGTGACCATCGCAGACCTCGCCGTCGCGACCGGTGCCGGACAGATCAAGACCGGCTCGCTATCGCGCGGTGAGCGGACCGCGAAGTACAACCGCTTGCTGCGCATCGAGCACGACCTCGGCGCGGCGGCGCGCTACCTCGGACGGGCCACACTCTCGGGTGGCCGGGGATGAAAGCTCTGCTGTGGAGCCTGGTGGTCCTCGCAGCCTTGATGGCGGCTTGCGGCCAGCGCGACGCTTCGACGACGACGTCCGCGCCGACTCCGCCGCCCGCGAAGCCTGCGCTCCCGACCGAGCACGCCGTCGTACCCGGCACGGACGACGAGGTCGATCCGGCAGAACGTGAACGCCTCTTCGAGGTCTACCACGAACAGCGCTGCCGCTTGGCTGGGCAACGCGAGGCCGAGAGGACCAAGGCTCCCGAGATGGAGGCCGCGGCTTTCGCGACGGCTTGGGACAGCCGGGCGCGAAAGGACCCGCATTGGGCCGCCAGTGTCGTGCGTCGGTCGTTGGAGCGTGGGTGTGGCGAGGCCAACCCAGAAGCCAAGGGGCGGGAGGCGTCCGATGCGCCGTAGTTGGACGAGCGCCGTCGCGCTCTGCGTCGTGCTCGGCTGCGGCTGGATGGCCGGCTGTGCGCCGACGGTCGGCGATACCTGCGAGACCGATGCTGCGTGTGGCACGGGCCTGTTCTGTGATCTGAGCACGCCGGATGGTTATTGTACCGTCTCGCCGTGTCGGGCTGGAGAATGTCCGGAAGAGGCCGTCTGCGTCGACTTCGGCGGTGAAGCGAGCTACTGCATGCGCCGCTGCGATGACGGGCAGGGCTGCCGCGACGGCCTGACCTGCCGCGAAGATCTCGGCGAAGTCGCGTTCTGTGGCGTGGCGGCGACTCCGTGAAGCAGATAGGCGACGCGGCGGCCGCTTGGACTGTGGGGCCGCGTCCGGCCAGCGCCTCCAGGGTCCTCGCGATCGCGTCTCTCGTATTCGGATGCGGGGCGGCACAACACGAACAGACCGAGAGGGGAGGCAGCGCGACGTCTCCGCGTGCCAGCGGGGCGCGTGACGTTCCCGTCGATCCGGCGCCGGTACAGCCGGCCGCTGCGGCGGCTCCCGAGGGCGCGACCAGCAAGGGCGTGCCTGCTGGTAGCCTCGGCCGTGGGGAAGTCGATCAAGCGCTCACCCGCGGTCCGGGTTGGTTGTTGAATCAGCTTCCGCTCGAGCCCGTCGTCGCGGCGGGGCGCCGCTTTCTCGGCTTCCGCCTGATGCAGGTCTTCGACGATTCGCCGCGGGCACATTCGTACGGCATTCGGCCCGGCGACATCGTGCAGAGCGTCAACGGGATCCGACTGATTCGGCCCGAGGACCTGATGCGGATCGTTCAGAAGCTGCGCAAGGCGGACGCCATCGAGGCGCGAATTCTCCGCGACGGCGACCCACGAAAGGTCCGCATCCCGATCGTTGACGACCCCGACCTCGGGGGGAGCGCGGCTCCGGGCGAAGTCCGTCCGTGACAAAACTTGCTGCCGTCCTCGCTCCCCGCTTACACTCCCGGTAGCTCGCGCACGCAACCGAGCCATGACGGCGCGTCTGCCTACCGGTTCGCGCAGCGACGGCCAGAGCCCAGCGAGGAGATCGATGGCTGAGTTTCGCGTTCGCTACTGGGGAGTTCGTGGCAGCATCCCGGCACCCGGGCCTGAGACGATTCGCTACGGCGGCAACACCACCTGCCTGGAAGTCGAGGTTGGAGGCAAGTCCTTCGCGATCGACGGCGGCACCGGCGTGCGTCTCTTCGGCAGCGAGTTGCTCAAGCGGATGCCTGTCGACGTGACCTTCCTGATGACGCACTTGCACTGGGACCATGTGCAGGGCTTCCCGTTCTTCACGCCCTTCCTGGTCCCCGGCAACAAGTTCACGATCTTCAGCGCGCACCACAACGGCGGCAACATCTTCGATGTGCTCAAGCAGTTGATGGCGCAGCCGGCTTTCCCGATCTCGATGGACGCCTTTCGCTCGGAGGTTCAATTCCGCTTCCTAGAGGCGGGTGACCTGTTGAAGTTCGACGATCTCTGCGTCCGGACCTGCCTGCTCAACCACCCGGGGGGGGTGATCGGGTATCGCTTCGAATTTGGCGGCAAGGTCTTCGTCCACGCCTCCGATTGGGAGCATCCCGAAGACGGGCTGGACGACGCCTTCGTCGAGTTCATCCGCGACGCGGATGTGCTGTCGGTCGACGCGACCTACACGGACGAGGAGTATGTCGGCCTTTCCGGGCCGCCGCGAAAGGGTTGGGGCCACGCTACCCATGAGGCCGCGCTAGCACACGCTGATGCTGCCGGGGTGAAGAAGACCGTGCTCTTCCACCACGAGCAGACCCGCTCGGACGACGATCTGGACGCGCTGGCGGCCAAGATCCTGCCGGGGCGCGACGCCGTCTTCGCGCGCGAAGGTCTGACGCTCGACCTGATCTAGAGACGCGATCAAGAAGTCGCCGCGGGCGACTTCTTGATGCGGCTCGTGGAGGGGGAAGGTTCGCGAGAACCACGCTTCTCGCGACCTTGGGGGCGCCTAGCCCCCCGGAGAACAGAAGAGAGACTCGGCCAGAAAATGCGACACTGCATGTTCTGGTCGAGTCTGTAGGCTTCAAGCTTCGTCGACGTCGAGAATGTCGACGGCCATCTCGAATTTGTTGAACGGCGGCATCAGGTAGGTCCCGGCACACACGGGTCGGATCTGCGCCAAGAACTCGCGCGCGATACGGATCCCCTCTTCCGGACCGACCTCGCCGGCCGCTGCCATGCGGTCGCGAATTTCTTGTGGGATCGCCATGCCGGGCACTTCGTGGTGGATGAAGTGCGCGTGGCGGGCGTTGCGCAGGGGCAGAATGCCAACCAGCAGCGGAATTTGCGGTCGTGCACGTTCGACGAAGCGCTCCAGCACGTCGAGGCTGTAGATCGGCTGGGTCAGGGCGTAGGCGGCGCCGGCGTCCTGCTTCTCGTGGAAGCGTGCGATCTCGCGTTCGAGGTTCTCCGCGGTCGGATTGACTGCGCACGAAAGCCGAAAGTCCGTGTTGTAGCGCAGTTCCTTGCCGTTCGGATTGCGCCCGTGGTTCAGCCCGTCGAGCATCCGCAGCAGACCGATGGAGTCGACCTCGAAGACGGCGTGGGTGCCGGGGTAGTCGCCGACGGACGGTGGGTCGCCGGTGACGCAGAGCGTGTGCCGGATGCCCAGGGCGTGCGCGCCCATCGTCTCGCTCAACAAACCCAGCACGTTCCGGTCTCGACACGAGACGTGCAGGATCAACTCGATCGCTACCTGCTGTTGAATCAGGACCCCGAGCGCGAGCGGGCTCATGCGGGCCGTGGCGAGCGGAGAGTCGGCGATGTTGATGGCGTCCGCCCCGGCCTGCTTGCAGGCGATCGCGCCGCGGACCAGCCGTTCGCCGTCGACGCCGCGCGGTGGGTCGAGCTCGACGCTGACCACGAACTCGCCCGCGGCGAGCTTTCTCTCGAAGTCGGACGCGTGCTCCGTTGCCGTGGCGGCAGGCTTGGTCTCGGATTCGTGGGAGCTGTCGGTGAGGGCGACGGAGATCGCGCGTGGCCGTGCGCCACGGATCGGCCGTGGTGCACGCACTCCGATGTCGGCGACCGCGAGCTCGATATGGCGCGGCGTCGTTCCGCAACAGCCGCCGACGACCCGGGCGCCGCGCTCCACGACGCCGCGTGCCCACTCTGCGAAGTAGTCGGGTGAATTGACGTAGACGAAGCGGCCGTCGACCACCTGCGGCATTCCGGCGTTCGGAGAAAATGCCAGACGCGCGTCGGTGACACGCGCCATTCGCTCGAAAACTTCGTCCATGCCCTGTGGGCCGACCGAGCAGTTGGCGCCGACAGCCGCCGCGCCCTCGGCCAACATGACGCGCACGACCTCCTCGGGCTTGTGGCCGAAGAGGGTCTTGCCGTCGTCGGTGAACGTCGCGTAGGCGATGAAGCCGGCGTCGTGCCGCACCGCGCGCAAGGCGCGGGCCGCGAGGACGAGTTCGTCGAGGTTGCCGAACGTCTCGAAGACGATGAAGTCCGGATCGGCGGCGACGAGTGCCTCGGCCTGCTCGCGGAAGGCAATCTCGGCGTCGCTACGCGAGAGCTTGCCCACGGGCGCGAGAGGCTGGCCCAGCGGGCCGATCGCGCCCGCGACCGCTGGCCGGTTGTGCGGCGGGCGGTCCGCGGCAGCGTCGCGCGCGATCTCGACGCCCGCGCGGTTGATTGCGACGACTTGGTCGGCGAGGCCCTGCGGCGCAAGACGGACGCGGTTGGCGCCGAATGTATTGGTCGTCAGAACCCGTGCACCGGCAGCGACGTAGTCACGATGTACCCGCCGCACCGCCAGTGGCGACCGGATGCAGAGCGCATCCAACGAGCCGTCGAAGCTGTGGCCCTGGTTGTAGAGCTCGGTTCCGATCGCACCGTCGAAGAGCAAGACGCGCTGATCGAGCAACGCCTCGAGCTCGTGCCTCGAAAACATGGTGCAATCCCCGTCGGAGTGGAGCGCTGCTGCGCCGTTGGCCGACGCCGCCGATTACTTCAGCAGCGTGCTCAGCCAAGCGTAGAAGCCGAACTCGGCGCTGAACTTGCTGCCCTGGGCTCCAGCGGCCTTGCCGGCGGGCGCGCCACGGCCCACCAACATGTCGAGGTCCAGGTTGCCGGCCTTGCCCTGCACGCGGGCCGCAGCGAAGGTCACGGCGACGTCGGTCGGCTTGCAGCCCTCGTCGGTGGTGCCGTCGCAGTCGTTGTCCTTGCCGTCACAGGCCTCGGAGCTGGCCGGCACGATTTCGCCCTCGCACTTGGCCAGCATCTGACCGTCCTTGCAGATCTGCTTGCCCTTGATGCAGATGCCGACGCCGGCCGTACCATCGGCGCCGTTGTAGCATTCGACTTCGCCGCTGTTGTTGCTGTGCTTGCAGCCTGTCGCCTTGTCGCAGCTATCATCGGTGCAGGGGTTGCTGTCGTCGCAGTCCTTGGCGGTCTTGCCGGGGGTGCAGGTCGACTTGCCGGTGCCCTGGTCGATCACACAGGTATCGCTTTCGGTGCAGGCGTCACCGTCATCGCAGGAACCCTCACTCGCCTCGTTCTTGCAGGTGCCGGTGGCCTTGTCGCAGCTGTCGGTGGTGCAGGCGTCGCCGTCGTCGCAGTCGACCGAAGCCTTGTTGTCGCAGGTGCCCTTGGCGCCGTCGCAAGTGTCGGTGGTGCAGGCGTCGCCGTCGTCACAGGCCGCGTTGTCGGTCTGGCCGTCGCAGTCGTTGTCGGCGTCGTCGCAGGTCTCGGTGCCGGCCTTGTCGGCCGTCGAGCAGGCAGCGGTGCTGGCGTCGGTGCAGACGACCGTACCACCGGCGCACGCGCCCTGGCCGCAGGAAGCGCCCACCGCGACGCTCGCGCCGCCCTCGGTGATGGCGAAGTCTTCATCCTTGGCGCCGTCGCAGTCGTCGTCCTCGCCGTTGCAGGCCTCGACCGTTGGCGTCTTCGCCTCGGTGCACTCGAGCTTGCCGCCAGCGCCGCACGCCGGCTTGCCCGGACAGGCGCCGATCAGCGTCTTGCACTTGCCGTCGGAGGCGTCACAGGCCTCGCCCTTGGTCTTGCAGTCGCCATCGGACTTGCAGTCCACCTTGCTGCCGTCGTCGAGGAAGGCCTTGACAGTGCAGCCCAGCTCGGCCGGCAGGTTGTCGGTGTCGCCGTCGCAGTCGTCGTCGAGCTCGTTGCAGACCTCGGAGGCCGGGGTCTTCGCCGCGCAGGCCGAGAGGCCTTCGGCGCCGCACTTGCGGGTCGCCTTGCAGGTACCGAACTCGTTCGAGATCGCGCACTCGGTCTCGAGGCCCTTCGCCGTCGCCCAATCCGAGCAGCCACAGGTCGCGGCGGCCTCGCCGACAGCCTTGCGCTTGCACTGCTTGACCTTGGCGCCGCCGCCGTCCTTGGCGTCACTGCAGGCGTAGTCCGCGGGGCAATCGGTGTCGCTCTGGCAAGGCGAGCCGCAGAAGCTGCCCTCGGTGCCGTAGTCGAGGCAGAGCGAGTTGACGCCGTTGACCTGGCAATCCGAATGGAACTTGCAGGGCGCGCAGAGCGAGACCAACTCCGAGACGCAGTAGAAGAGCGGGTCGCCGTCGCCGATATCCTTGCAGGCGTAGCCGTTCGGGCAGGTATCGACGCACTTCGCGGCGCACTTCTTGCCTTCGTGGGTGTCGAGGCAGACGCCGGAATCGCACTCGCCGTTGTCCTTGCACTCGCAGCCGTCTGCGCCCGGGCAGGTCACGCCGGTATCGGTCGGGACGTCCTCGGTCGAGGTATCCGCGGTGTCGTCGACGTCCGCCGTCGCGGTGTCGGTGGTGTCTTCCGTCCCGCCAGCGTCCGCGGTGTCGGTGCCGCCGATATCGCCGGTGACCTCGCCGCCACCGATGTCGCCGCCGCCGCCGCCCGTGCTGTCGGCGTTGGCCCCACCGCCCGTCGCCGGCTCGTCTCCACCGCAAGCGGAGAGTGTGAGAGCGAGGGTGAGGGCCAGCACGCTGGGAAGCGACTTCGTGCGCATCAGGGACTCCTGCCGAGGCAGTGGCGAGCCAAGAGTGGAGGCCACGTAGCGTCGGGTGGGAATGGACTATACCAACCGCCGAATTGCCCTGTCAAACCGCCAAGCGTTGGAGAAGTGCTGGATAATACGCGCTATTGCGCGCGGGTTGTCGCCGCTTGCCGGTCGACGTTCGAGCGCGTATCCAGGGCACTGGAGGCGCACATGAGCAAGAAGTGGTGGTGGGTCGGTTCGGCAGCCCTGGTCGGGGGAGGCATCGCCACCGCGCTGTGGTGTCCGGCGGAGCCACCCGAAGCGCCGGTCGCGGCGTCGAAATCCTCGACTGTGGCCGCTGCGGAGCCGCCGCCGATGCTGGATCCAACGCCACCCAGCGATCCCGAAGCGCATCAGGCGGCGGGCCGTGCCGAGCCGGGCGCAGCGCCCGTCGGCGAAGGTGAGCCGGTCTTGGTCGGCGAAGCCGTTGTCGGCCGCATCTGGCGTGCGGCTGAAAAGGCACCGCTGATCGTCGTCGCGAGCGAGCCCGGGGTCGAAGCCGTGGCGACCTCGGAGCTGCTGCATGCGCTGCGGCGGACCCGCGACTATCACTTGCTTCGCCTCGATCTCGCCGACGGTGTCGAGCCCGGGCCGGGTGTCGACGCCGCCATCGCGGCGCTCGGCGACGCGCCACTCGCGACGGTGGTGATCGCCGCTGGGGCCGCGGCTTGGCCTGCGACGCGTGCCTTCGCGGGCCGCGGCGATTGGTTGGCCCTCGCTTTGGTCGCGCCACGTGCCCTCGCCGACACCGAGCCACCGGGCGCTGAGGGGCTGCAGGGCCGGCAGATCCATATCGTCCATGCTGCGGGGGATTCGGCGGGGGCGGCCACGGTGGCTGCGCTCAAACCTGCGCCCTTGCTGCAGGTGCGCGTCGTCGCGGGGGGGCGCACCGGCCTCGGGCTGCTCGCAGAGGTGCCTCGGGCGCGGAGCGACTTGCTCGGCTGGCTCTTCGCGGTGACGCCACGCCCCTGAGGCCACGCGCGCCGCAACGCTCGTCGAGCACCCCGTCATTGCCTCCGATCCGGCCATCGGGTACACCCGCGCCGATTCGGGCGGCGTGGTCCGCCCGCTGGGGGCTCGGATGCTGGACATCAAGCAGGTCGCGCAGCAGGTCGACGACGTCATTGCCAATTGCGAGGCGCGGCTGATGCCGGCCGATGTCGCAGCGCTGGTCGCGCGCTGGCAGGCGCGGAACGCCGCGATCACCGAGCTCGAGTCGGCGCGGCACGAGGCCAACGAGAACGCGCGCTCGATGAAGGGCAAGCTGGAGCCGGAGGTCCGGGCCGAGCGCATCGTGCGTGGTCGCGAGCTGAAGCAGCAGATCTCCGAGCTCGAGGCGCGCGCCGCCGGCCTGGCCGACGAGGTCGACGCCGGCCTCCGTGCGCTGCCGAACATGACCCACCCCGATGCGCCGATCGGCAAGACCGACGAGGACAACCTTGAGCTGCGTCGCTGGGGCACCCCGGCGGCCTTCGATTTCGAGGTCCGCGACCACGTCGAGATCGGCCGTGACCTCGACCTGATCGACTTCGAGTCGGGTGCGGCGGTGGCCGGCCAGAAGTTCTACTTCCTCCGCAACGAGGCGGTCCTGCTCGACCTGGCGCTGCAGCGCTATGCGGTCGAGACGCTGATGGCGCGCGGCTTCACGCCGACGATCACGCCCGACCTCGCCCGGCCCGATATCCTCGAAGGGATCGGCTTCAACCCGCGCGGCGAGGAGAGTCAGGTCTACTCGGTGCAGGGGCACGATCTTGCGCTGGTCGGCACGGCAGAGATCACGATCGGCGGCATGCTCGCCGGCAAGATCCTGCAGCAGGCAGAGCTTCCGATCCGCGTCGCCGGCATCTCGCATTGTTTCCGCACCGAGGCGGGCGCTGGCGGCCGCGAGTCGCGCGGGCTCTACCGCGTCCACCAATTCACCAAGGTCGAGATGTTCGTCTTTTGCGACGACGCACAGAACGAGGACGGCAGCCTGCAGAGCGACGCCTACCACGCCGAGCTGCTGGCGATCGAAGAAGAGCTGCTGCAGGGGCTGGAGATCCCCTACCGGGTCGTCGACGTCTGCACCGGCGATCTCGGCGCTCCGGCGTGGCGCAAATTCGATATCGAGGCCTGGATGCCCGGGCGCGGCGCCTACGGCGAGGTGACGTCGACGTCGAATTGCACCGACTTCCAGGCCCGGAGGCTCGGCATCCGCTACTACCCCGAGGGGGGCGGCAAGACCCGCTTCGCCCACACCCTGAACGGCACGGCGATCGCGCTTTCGCGCACGCTGATCGCGCTGCTCGAGAACCATCAGCAGGCCGACGGCTCGATCACGATGCCGAAGGCGCTGCGGGCGTACTTGCCGTTCGAGAAGATCGGTCCGCGCTAGACCGCGTCGGCGTCGGCGTCCGCGTCAGACGGCGACGCCGAAGTCGCGCAAGGCCCCCTCGAGCGAGGTCTTGCGGTCGGTCGAGGCCTTGCGCTCGCCGATGATCAGCGCGCACGGAACCCCGAATTCGCCAGCAGGGAAGCGCTTTGGGCGGGTGCCCGGGATCACGACCGAGCGCGGCGGGACGTGGCCCTGCAACTCGATCGGCGATGCGCCGCGGACGTCGATGATCTTGGTGCTCGCGGTGAGCACGACGTTGGCGCCGATCACCGCCTCCCGGCCGATGTGCACGCCCTCGACCACGATCGCGCGCGAGCCGACGAACGCACCGTCCTCGATGATCACGGGCTTGGCGCCGGGCGGCTCGAGCACGCCGCCGATGCCGACGCCGCCCGAGAGGTGCACGCCCGCGCCGATCTGCGCGCAGCTGCCGACCGTGGCCCAGGTGTCGACCATGGTGCCGCTGCCGACGCGGGCGCCGATGTTGACGTAGCCCGGCATCAGTACGACCCCCGGCTCGAGGTGGCTGCCGTAGCGCGCGACGCCCGGCGGAACGACGCGGACCTGCTGACTCGCGAGGTCGCGCTTGAGCGGGATCTTGTCGTGGAACTCGAAGGGGCCGACCTCGTGCACCGCCATGGTGCGCAGGCCGAAGTAGAGCAGGATCGCTTCCTTGACCCAGCTGTGGACCTGCCAACCGGCGTCGGTCGGCTCGGCGACACGCACGGTGCCGCGGTCCAATGCCGCGATGGTCTCGAGGACGGCGTCGGCGTAGGCGCGCTCTTTCAGCAGTGCGCGGTCGAGGTAGGCGGCGTGGACGCGATCGGCCAAGGCGGTCATGCGAATCTCCTTCGCGCGACCGCCGAGGCATGACGTGCCGCGTCGCTGGGGGCAGCGCGCAGAGCGCTTGCTGGACTAGGGAGCGGGCTCGGCGGCCGGGGCAGCGGCGGGCTCGGCCGCCGGCGCGGCTTCGGCGGCGGGAGCGGCCTCGGCGGCGGGAGCAGCCTCGGCGGCGGGAGCAGCCTCGGCGGCCGGCGCAGGCTCGGCGGCCGGAGCAGCCTCGGGCTCTGCGGCGGGCGCGGGCTCTGCGGCCGGAGCGGCCTCGTCGGCCTTCTCGGCGGCGGGCGCGGGCTCTGCGGCCGGAGCGGCCTCACCCTGCGGCAGCGCAGGCGCGCCGATGGTGCCCGCGGTCGCGGTCTCGGCGTCGACCGACGAGTGGTCGGCAGATGCGCGCGCCAGCACGATCGAGAGGAGCATGAAGAGGATCGCTGCGCCCGTCGTCATCCGGGTCAGCACGTTCGACGCGCCGCGGCCACCGAAGACCGAGCCGGTCGACGAGCCGCCGCCGAACGTGGCGCCCATGCCGTCGCCACGACCCGGCTGCAAGAGCACGACGATGATGAGGAAGAGGCAGATGATGACGTAGAGCGCCACGGCGAGATAGTACAGCACGGTTCGAACTCCTGTGGGCCGACCTAGGCGGCCCGGGCGCGGACGATGGCCGCAAAGTCGTCGGCTTGCAAGCTGGCGCCACCGACGAGGGCGCCATCGATATCGGGCTGCGAGAGCAGGCCGGCTGCGTTGCTGCCTTTCACGCTACCGCCGTATTGGATCCGGACGGCGTCGGCGAAGGCTGCTCCGTGGGTGCCACGGAGGTGATCACGGATCCATGCGTGGGCTTCCTGGGCCTGCGCAGGTGTCGCCACCTGGCCGGTTCCGATCGCCCAAACAGGCTCGTAGGCGATCACCAGTGAGGCCAAGGCCGCAGCGGTGTGGCCGGCGAGCGCGGTGTCGAGCTGGCGGCCGAGGACCTCGAAGGTCCGGCCAGCCTGGCGCTCTTCGAGCCGCTCACCGACGCAGAGGACCGGCTTGAGCCCCTCGGCCATGGCGACCGTGAGCTTGCGCGCGACCAGGGCGTCGTCGTCGCCGAAAACGTGGCGGCGCTCGGAATGTCCGATCAGGACCCACTCGCAGCCCACCGAGCGGAGCATCGAGGCCGAGACCGCGCCGGTGAAGGCGCCCTTGGCCTCGGGCCAGAGGTCTTGCGCGCCGATGGCGACTCGGCTCTCGCGGAGGCGCTCGGCGACCGGGACCAAGAAGGGGAAGGGCGGGAAGACGATGACCTCGGCGCCGCGCTGGCTGCCGAGGCGGTTGCGCACGTCCGAAGCGAGCGCGACCGCGGAGTCGAGCTCCAGGTGCATCTTCCAGTTGCCGCCGACGACGACCGAACGTGCCATGACTACCTCCGCCCGCCGCGCAGCGCGACCAGGCCCGGCAGCATGCGGCCGCCGAGGAATTCCAGGCTGGCGCCGCCACCGGTCGAGATATGCGAGATCATCGAGGTCACACCGGCCTTGCGCGCGGCAGCGGCCGAGTCGCCGCCGCCGATGACCGACGTCGCCGGGGCGCGCGCCACGGCGCGGGCCAGCGCCATCGTGCCGGCAGCGAAGGGCTCGATCTCGAACAAGCCCATGGGGCCGTTCCAGAACAGCGTCTTCGGCGCGGTCCAGCCCTCGCCGGCGCTGCCGTCGAGCACCGCCGAGAAGAGCTCGACCGTCTCGGGGCCGATATCGAGCGCCATCTGCGCCTCGCCGACCGCACCGACGGGCACGACCTCGGTCGCGGCGTCGGCGCTGGCCTCACCGGCGACGACGTGGTCGACCGGCAGCCAGACGCGGATGCCGCGCTCTTCGCAACGCGCGAGCAGGTGCCGAGCCAGTTGGGCCTTGTCCGTCTCGACCAGGGATTTGCCCATGGCGTGGCCCTGCGCCGCGAGGAAGGTATTGGCCATGGCGCCGCCGATGATCAGGCCGTCGACCACGCCGAGCAGGCGCTCGAGCACTTCGATCTTGTCGCTGATCTTGGCGCCACCGAGGATCGCGACGTAGGGCGTCTCTGCCCCGCCGGTCAGCTTCGAGAGGAAGGCGATCTCACGCTCCACCAGCAGCCCGGCAGCGCGGTCGGGGATGATCCGCGGCAGCGCCGCGACCGAGGCGTGCTCACGGTGCATGGCGCCGAAGGCGTCCGAGACGAAGACGTCGCAGAGCTCGGCCAGCCGGCGCGCGAAATCCTCGCTATTCGCCGTCTCCGAGGCGTGGAAGCGCAGGTTCTCGAGCAGCACGATCTGGCCGGCGCGCTGGTTCGCGACCAGGTGCTCGGCCGCGTCTCCGACGCAATCGTCCGGGAGCAGGACCTCTTGATCGAGCAGCTCGGCCAGGCGGCCGGCGACCGGCTCCAAGGAGAACTTCGGGTCGACCTTGCCCTTCGGGCGGCCGAGGTGGCTGGCGAGGATGACGCGACCGCCGGCGGCCTGGATCGCCCGAATGGTCGGCAGCGCCGCGACGATCCGGGCGTCGTCGGCGACGTGACCGGCGGCGTCCAGCGGGACGTTGAAGTCGACGCGGACGAGCACCCGCTTGTTGGTGAGCTGCAGCTCGTTCAGCGACCGGATGTTCCAGCCCTCGAGGGTCGACGCAAAGGCCATCTCAGCCCTCCGTGCTCTGGCTGGCGAGCTTGTTCAGCAGCGCGTAGAGCCGCGAGGCATAGCCCCATTCGTTGTCGTACCAGGCGACGACGTGGGCCAGGTTTTCACCGGGCACGGTCGTCAGCGCGGCGTCGATGACCGCGCCGGTCGATTCGCCGATCAGGTCGCTCGAGACCACCGGATCGTGCTCCATCCGCATCACGCCGCGGTCGAACGACTCCGAGGCCGCCGAGAGCGCGGCGTTGACCGCGTCCGGCGTCACTGGCTTGCGGGTCTTCACCAGCAGGTCGACCAGGCTCACGTCCGGCGTCGGGACGCGGATCGCTGCACCCGAGAGCTTGCCGGCGAGTCGCGGCACGACCAGGCCGATCGCCTGCGCGGCGCCGGTCGAGGTCGGCACGATATTGCCAGCGGCGTTGCGGCCGCGGCGCGCGTCCTTGGTGTGCGGCACGTCGACCAGCGCCTGGTCGTTGGTGTAGGCGTGGACGGTCGTCATCCAGCCCGACTCGATGCCGAAGGCGTCGTCGAGGGTCACCGCCACGGGCGCGAGGCACGTCGTGGTGCAGGACGCGGCCGAGAGGATGCGGTGCTCCGGCCCGATATCGCGGTCGTTGATGCCGCAGACGACGGTCGCGTCGGGCGGATCCTTCTTGTCGCCCGGAGCGGAGATCACCACCCGGCCGGCGCCGGCGGCGAGGTGCGCCGCGGCCTGCGAGCGTTTGCGGAAGCGTCCGGTGCACTCGACGACGATATCGACCCCGAGTTGGCCCCAGGGCAGCGAGGCGGGGTCGCGCTCGGCGACGACGCGCACGGCCTTGCCGTCGATCGTCATGCCCTCGGCGTTGGCGGTCACCGGCAGCTCGAAGCGGCCGTGGACCGAGTCGTAGCGCATCAGGTAGGCGAGGGCCTGCACGTCGACCAGATCGTTGATCGCGACGACATCGAAGGCGCAGTTCGGATCACGCGCCGCGATGCGCGCCAGCGCCCGCCCGATGCGTCCGAAGCCATTGATCGCCAAGCGGGCCTTTCGCTTCTCCATCCGTCCAACTCCTCGCGCGCGGGGCAACAGATCGCACAGACCGGGTGCGCGCTGCCGCTCCGAAGGGGCGGGACTGTAGAGACTCGACCGAGAAATGCAACACTTGCGTGGTGCCGGCCGCGGTGCTGCTCCCGTGCCCGGCGTCGGCTACCGCGTGTAGTGCTGGCGCGCGGTGCAGAGCGCTTCGAGCAGCGCGGCTTGTTGGGCCGAGAGGTGCCCGAGCTGGCGCAGCGCCACCGCGGCGACAAGCATCGTGAGCGAGAGGCCGGCGCCGGTCGCGGCACCGATCAAAGCTGCCGCGCCCGGTAGCAGGGCGGGGCCCTGGCTGAGCAACGATCCGACGAGCGCGGTCACGAGCACCGCGAGCGACATCGTGCCGAGGATGCCGGCGCCGATCTCGAGCCCGCGTGCCCAGGCGAAGAGGATGCCGAGGCGGCGCCGCTGATCGGAGATCATCGCCAGGAGCTGTTCGTGATCGAGCGGCAGCGTCGCCAGGACGGGCGTGGATGCAGGGTGGATCGCCGGCGGCGGTGACGTCTTCGCGAAGTTCGGGCTCCCCGCGGGCCGTGGCGGTCGCCGCTCCAGCCGCGGCCGAACCCGCGCTGGTGCCGGCGGACCCGAGCCGTCTGCCGAGAATGTGCTGATGACGTCGGAGCTCTCGCCGCCCTGGACGCTGATATCGGGCTTGGACGAATCCGTCCGAGGCCGCACCGGATCGAGCACGCCGGGGCGCACCGTACGCGGTCCCGCCTTGGCGCCGGCGAGGGCGTCGCCGAAGAGCGTCGGGCGCCGCGGTGCGGGGGCTGGTTCGCGCCGTCGGGCGTCTGCCGCGCGCTGGCGCGCTTCCTGCCCGGGCACCGCAGCGATATCGTCCCGCGCCGCCGGCATGCCGAAGCGCGTATTGGTCGAGGTCCGCTCCGGCTCCATCACGTGATCGGCGGGCGCGAGCTCGTCGACGTCGACAAAGGCCGTCGCCTCGGGCGCATCAACCGGGAAGGGCGGGGGACGGTCGACGGTCATCGCGTGGCCTTGCTCCCGCCGGCGCACGCGCCCCGGACCTCGCCGAACTTCGCGTCCAACGCCTGCAGCGCCGCGGCGGGCAAGCGGCTCCGCGCCGCGTGGCTGCTGGCGGTCGCGAGCGCCGAAGAAGCCGCGCAGGCTCCGCCGGCGCGGGCCTGGTCGACCTTGTGCGCGGCTTGCATCAGCGGACCGAGCGCAGCGTTACCGGGCACGCGGGTCGCGGCAAAGGCGAAGAGCTGCTCGGGCGTGGCGTCGTGCGCTGTCGTCGCCGCGCTGCTCGGGGCGGGCAGATCGCCTTCGCCTGCGATGCACTTGCCGTACGCCAACGCCATCGCCTCGGGGCCGGTGAGGCTGGTCAAGGGCAGGGCGCGCCGCTGCGCCGGGGTGGCGTCGAGCATGCGGTGGCGACGGACGACGGCGAGCCAGGCGATCTCCAGGTTGTCGTCGAAGTCGACGCGGCGGCTGAGGATCGAGGCGTTGAGCGCGGCGATGGCGAGATCGCCGGTCGGATCGCGGGCGAGGATCTGCTCGAGCTTGACCTCGTCGAGCCGCTCACGCTGCACCAGCGCCGCGATCGCCTTGTCGCCCATGTAGCCCTGGTACACCGGCGCCATGATCGTCCAGGCGATGCCGCGCTGGAACGCGTCGCCGCCACGGCTCGGCCGCGGCGGCCGGCCCGGCCCACGACCACCGTGCGACGAGGTCGGCGCGTCGACTTCGGCCTTCGCCGCAGGCAAGCGGAGGGCGGCCGCGTAGGTGCCGCGGATCTTCTTGCTGCAGCGCTTGCCGAAGC